>NZ_AKJA01000027.1 GCF_000282575.1 Herbaspirillum sp. YR522
AGAAAGCCGTTCTCGAGGCTGGCGCCGACCACCTTGATATGGTTGGCCAGCTGGAAGCGCTGTTCGAAATCGCGTGCGGCGATGCCACGGTGCAGGAAGTTGACCTGCTGGTCTTCCTTCTGCTTGCGGCCGACCACCTTCAGGGTCTCGTTCTCGGTCTCGATCTCGATCTCGCTGCGGGCAAAGCCGGCAACGGCCATCGTGATCCGGTATTTGTCTTCGGCCACCAGTTCGATGTTATACGGCGGGTAGCTGGGCTGATCGTTGCGCTGGGCGTTGTCGAACATCTGGGCCAGGCGATCGAAGCCGATGGCAGTACGGTACAGGGGGGACATGTCAAAAGTACGCATGATAAAAATATCCTTTCAAAGTAAGCGATGTTTTTGTCGCAGACCTCAACCTCGAGCATCTGCTGGTACCGATCTAGGGACGTCCTTTTTTCTTTTCAAGAGATTTTTTTCAAAAAAAAATCGCACGGGCCCAGCGTCGCCATGACCCGTTCCCGCTCGGCCAGCACCGCCTGCGCGCCGGATGCCAGTCTTTCCATCGTGAAAAACCTCAGGTCGTGCAAGCCGATGGTCGCCAACGCGACCTTCAGGTAAGGCCTCAGAAAATCAGGCTGCCGCGCCCTTGCGCCGTTCAAGCCGCCACCGGCGACGACCCCGACATACACCGGCCGGTCACGCAGCAGGCCTACCTTGCCGTTGGGCGTGATGGAAAAGGTGCGGCGCACCCGTACCACATGATCGATCCACGCCTTGAGCGAGGACGGCACCGTGTAGTTGTGCATGGGGGTGCCGATCACCAGGCAATCGGCCGCCTCGACCTCATTGATGAGCTGTTCCGACAACGCACGCGAACTGCCTGCCGATGGCTGTTCTTCGGGCTCGGCGGGTGCCGCCAGCGCATCGGCGTACTCGGCATCGATATGGGCCACGGGCGTGGCATGCAAGTCGCGCACGGTCAGTTCGACGGCGACGTGGCCGTCGGCCAGGCGCGCGATGATGCGCTGCGCCAGCCACCACGCGTTGGCGTCCTGGCTTTTGGGGCTGGCTGCGATGTGCAGGATCTTCATGCCGCCGCTCCGATGGCTTTTCCAAAGCGCATCGCACTGCTCAGCAGCCCCTGGCGAAAATAGAACCGTTGTGCCAGCGCGTTGCCCAGGCCGGTATCGAGCACCAAGCGCGCGCAACCGGCTTCGGCCGCCACTGCGCTCAATGCGGCCAGCAGCCGTTCGCCCCAGCCCCTGGAGCGGGCCTGCGTGGCCGACACCAGGTCGCCGACATACAAGAAGCGCCCGTAGACCAGGTTTTCCTGGAAGCGATAACCGGCCAGCGCCACCACCTGGCCCCGCTCCCAGGCGCCCAGGATGCGATAGCTCTCGTCGGCGGCGCGGGCGATGCGCGCCAGGAATTCGGCCTGGCTGCCCAGGTGCGGCCTGAGCTCGCGCATCACCGCATAGCACGCGCGACGCTGCTCTTCGTCGTCGGCATGGCGCAGCGCCGGGTCGGTGATGGTCCATTGTTTCCGGGTCAGTTCCTGCAGGCGGTCATGCATGGTTTTCCTTGCTTGTGTCGTGGTACGGAAAGAACATCGTAAGGGACCAATGGCATAATCGGCAGAGCCAAGAAATGTTATTTGGACTAGACCATGAAAACCACGCTCCCGCACGCACTGCTGCAACTGCAGACCAGCACCGATACGCCCTATTACCGCCAGATCTACACCCGCTTGCGCAATGCCATTGCCGACGGCCTGCTCAAGCCGGGCCATCGCATTCCTTCTGCGCGCGCGCTGGCGGCCGAGATGGGTCTGGCGCGCGGCACCATCGAGAGCGCCTACGCGTTGCTCACGGCCGAGGGTTATATCGAGGCGCGCGCCCAGGCCGGTACGGTCGTCGCACCCGGGGTGCGACCGCATGCGCCGACAGCGCTCCCCTCTGCGCGGCATCCGCAACACGAGGTGCAATCGCATGCCGATAGCGGCCCGGCACCGGTCATGCCGCGTGCGTTCCAGATGGGTGTACCGGCGCTGGATGCGTTCCCGCGCAAGATATGGGCGCGCCTTGCCGCCCGCGAGGCGCGCGCCACCCGCAGCATCGACATGCTCTATCCGCCGCCGGCCGGACTGGCATCGCTGCGCGGGGAGATCGCGCGCTACCTGCAACTGTCGCGCGCCATATCCTGCGCACCGCAACAGGTCTTCGTCACGGCCGGCTACCGCGACAGCCTCGACCTGGTCACGCGCGCGCTGCTGCGGCCGGGCGAGCAGGTCTGGATGGAAGACCCCGGCTATCCGCCCTCGGCATCGCTGCTGCGCGGGGCCGGCATGCAGTTGGTCGGGGTGCCGGTCGACGCCCAGGGATTGCAGGTCGAGCAAGGCCTGCTGCTGGCACCCGACGCGCGCGCGGCGCTGGTGACGCCGGCCCACCAGAGCCCGCTGTGCGTGACGCTGTCGTTGCAGCGGCGCATTGCCTTGCTGGAATGGGCGGCGCGGCGCCGCGCCTGGGTCATCGAAGACGACTACGACGGCGAGTACCGCTACGACAGCCGCCCATTGCCTTCCCTGAAAAGCCTGGACCGCGACGACCGCGTGCTGTATGCCGGCACCTTCAGCAAGGTGCTGTTTCCGGCGATCCGGCTGGCGTACCTGGTGGTACCCGCTGCCGAAGTGCAGCGTTTCGAAGACGCCGCACGCTGCTTTTCGGGTGGCAGCCCGGTACTGATGCAAAAGGCGGTGGCGGGCTTCATGGCCGATGGGCATTTTGCGCGTCACATCCAACGCATGCGTCGACTCTATGCCCAGCGGCGTGAACTGGCGGCGGCCGGATTGGCCGATGTGCTGGGGCGGGCGGTGCAGATGGAAACCACGCCCGGCGGCATGCACCTGCTGATGCGCCTCAAAGGCCGGCGCTCGGACCGCCTGCTGGCACAGCGCATGCGCGACGCCGGCATGTTCAGCCGCGCATTGTCCGAATGCACGCTGGATCGACGCCACGACCTGACACCGATGCTGATGCTGGGTTTCACCAACATCACCTCGCGCGAGCAGGCGCAGGAACTGGGCCGGCGTATCCTCGCACTGCTGTGACCGGCTCATCATGGCCTATTACCTATTACATTTCTTGGCGCTTATCGACTGTCCAAGAAAGCAACATGATGACGGCTCTTCCCTGTCACCTGAGAGCACATCATGAGCACGCGCATCGACATCTACAAGAACGCCACCGAGCCATACCAGAGCCTGCTGGCGGTCAACACCTACCTCGCAGGCTGCAGCCTGCCGCGCGAGCTGGTGGAAATGGTCTTCCTGCGCGTGTCGCAGATCAACGGTTGTGCCTATTGCATCGACAAGCATTCGCGCGACCTGCTCAAGGGCGGCATGACGGTCGACAAGTTGGTGCTGGTGCCGGTATGGCATGAAGCGGGGGCGCTGTTCTCGCCGCAGCAACAGGCGGCGCTGGCCTGGGCCGAGGTGGTCACCCGCATCGACCGGGGCGGCGCCGCCGACGCCGATTACGAGGCCGTCGTGGCGCACTTCAGCCAACGGGAATATGCCGACCTGACCATCGCCATCGCCTTGATGAACGGGCTGAACCGGCTCGGCATCAGCGGTCGCCTGGTACCGGCGGCGGCGCTGGCAGGCCACTGAACTAAGCGGCCTTGATGGCCGCCACCAGTACCCGCAGCATGTCGCGCGTGCGGGCCTGGTCGAGCCGCGAATGCAATACCACCTGGGCCAGCGGCAGGCTCGGCAGCCCCAGCCTGGCACCCACCTCGACCGCACCGGGCGGCGCCGTTCGCACCAGCAGCGCCGATACGGCAAGACCGGCCGTCACCGCCGCGCCCACGGCATGGATGCCGCCTCCGATGAACACCTCCGCCCAGGCGATACCGGCCTCGTCGAGCCGCTGCAAGGCCAGGTCGCGAATCCGGCAGGTAGTCGAGAAGGTGGCCAGTCGCAGGGGCTCCCCGGGCCGCTGCTGCCAACCGGGCGCCGCGAACCAGCCGATGCGTTCCTGGATCACCAGCTGCCCGTCGGTGTCATGCGGCTCGCGCCGTACGATGGCCGCGTCGAGCTCGCCCCGCAGGTATTGCTGCATGACCTCGCGCGAAGGGGCGATGCGTACCTCGATCACCACCGCCGGGTCGTGCCGATTGACCTGGGCCAGCACGGCGGCAAAATCGTTGCCCGCCACATGGTCGCTGATGCCCACCGAAAAGCGCACGCGGTCGGCTTGCAACTGTCCCAGCGCGCGTTCGTGCACCGCCAGCAACTGGCGCGCCAGCGGCAGGAACTGCACGCCATCGGTCGACAGCTGCACGCTGCGCGGGGTGCGCTCCAACAAGCGCCGCGCCAGGCGCTGCTCGAGTTTCTTGATCTTCAGGCTGACGGCCGACTGGGTACTGTCCAACGCCTCGGCGGCGCGGGTGAAACTGCGCATGTCGGCGGCCAGCACGAAGGCTTGCACGGCATCGAGATCGAGTGGCTTTTCCATGGCGACTCCTGCTGCCCAATGAACCTCAATGATTCGATAAATAAATCATTTAAATAATCAAAGAGATGTTTTTTAAATGACTGGCGCAGCTTAGCATGCTTCATCACCTCACTCGAAAGGAGCACCCCATGCCACTGGTCCGGATCTCGCTGCTGCGCGGCCAAAGCCGCGCCTACCGCGCTGCCATCGTCGACGGCATCTACCAGGCGCTGCGCGACAGTTTCAACGTGCCCGATGAAGACCGCTTCATGGTAATGACCGAACACGACCCCGAGGAACTGGTGTTCAGCCGCAGCTACATGGACATCGCCCGCTCGGACGGTTTCGTGCTGATCCAGTTGACCGTCAGCAACACCCGCGACCAGGCCCAGAAGAATGCACTGTATGCCAGTATCGTCGCTCATCTAGGGCGCGACCCCGGGGTGCGACCGCAGGACGTCATGATCAGCCTGGTCGAGGGCGACAAGGGCAATTGGTCGTTCGGACATGGCCTGGCGCAATACATAAGCCCCCGGTGACGCGAAACAGCGGGGCAATGCCTCGTCATTTCGGGCAACGACGGCCGGGCTGACCTGCTACGATGGCGGCTTGCCATTGAACGCGCAGCCGCGCCTTGCACATGCCCCCCTCGCCTGCCACGGCCCCTTCATGCCCCTCGTCCCGACCAACCCGCCCATCCCGCCCGCGCCCGCTGTTGCTGGGCGCCGTGGCACTCGCCGTGCTGCTGGCGGGCTGTTCTTCTTCCAGCAAATATTACGATCCGAACAAGTCCAATCGCACCGAATCGGGTTTCCGCAACAACTACGAGCAGCCAGCACGGGGCTCGTTGTGGAAGTGGCAATGGGAACGCCTGGTCGAAGGGCATCCCAAGCCGCCGGCCAACGGCTACCGGTTTCCGGTGCTGCATCCCGACCTGGCCTGGTTGAACGCCAACCGACGGCAACCCAGCGTGACCTGGATCGGCCACGCCACCTTCCTGCTGCAGATCGGTGGCAAGAATGTGCTGACCGACCCGATCTTTTCGGAACGGGCCTCGCCCTTCTCGTTCGTGGGACCGCGCCGCAAGGTGCCGGTGCCGGTCGCCATCGCCGAGTTGCCGCACATCGACGTGGTGGTGATCTCGCATAACCATTACGACCACCTCGACCGCGCCAGCGTGGAGCAACTGAACCGCCAGGCCGGCGGCCCGCCGCTGTTCCTGGTGCCGCTGGGGGTAATGGACTGGATGAACGACCTGGGCATCACCAACGTGCGCGAGCTGGACTGGTGGGACCGCATCGCCCAGGACGACCTCGATATCTACTTCGTGCCCGCCGCGCACTGGTCGGCACGCGGCCTGTTCGACCGCTCCGAGTCGCTGTGGGGCGGCTGGGTGTTTCGCGACATGCAGGCGCAGGCGCGCGGCCAGGCCTTGCCGGCCGGGCACGAACCGTTCTCGGTGTTCTTCGCCGGCGACACCGGCTACTCGAAGGACTTCCGCGACATCGGCGAGCGCTTCGAGCGCTTCGACCTGGCGCTCATTCCGATCGGTGCGTATGCACCGCGCTGGTTCATGCAGAACCAGCACGTCGACCCGCAGCAGGCGGTGCAGATCCACCAGGATGTGCGCGCCAAGCGCTCCATCGGCATGCACTGGGGCACCTTCGAACTGGCCGACGAGCCGCTGGACGAACCGCCCCGAGTGCTGGCCGAGGCGCTCAGGCAGGCCGACCTGCCGGCCGACGAATTCATTACGCTGGAGCACGGCCAGACCGTCAAGCTGGCGCCCTGAAGCGCCTCAGAAGCGCCAGCTGGCCGTCGCGCTCAAGGCGGTCGTCGGGCCCTGGCCGGCCCGGTTCAGCACCGACAGCGCCGCCGCCAGCGTAGCCTGCGAGCCCTGCCAGCCCACCCCCGCCTGCCATTCGAGCCCACGCCGTGGTGCTATCGCCGCGCGGGTCGTGAAGGCCGGCGCGCCGCCCAGGCTGGCCGACTGCACCTGCTGCGCCGGATGCCAGGCCTGGATCCACTGCACGCCCAGATCGGCACCCCAATGTGCGCCCTGCTGCGGCGCCTGGTGCAGTCGCCATTGCACGCCCGTGCGCGCCTGCAACGTATTCACACTGCTCGACGCCAGGCGCAGGCGCGCACCCTCGGCGCCGCTCTCCTGCGCTGCGGCCCGTTGCAGGCGTTGTCCATCCAGCCCGGCCACGGCGGCAACGCTGGTGTTGTGCGCCAGCGGCCAACGCCAGCCACCGCCGATGCCGGCGGCCACCCAGGCAGCGCGCCAGTCGCCCCGCAGGCCGGCGCGATAGCCATTGGCATCGACCTGCCGTTGCACACGCCCTTCTTCCACGCCCAGGCGTGCCTGCATCGTGGCAAACGCGCCGGCCTTGGGATGCTGTGCAAAGCGCGCATGCAATCCGGCCTCCAATGAAGAGGCATGTCCGCGGCCTGGCGTATGGGCATCGAAGCTGGCACTGCGGTTGGCCAGCGCGCCGTGCCATCCCCAGCGCCAGCCGGGTGCTTGACGCGCTGCCGTGTCCATGCCGAAGGCCACGCCACTGATGCTGCCCTGGCTGGCGGCCAGTTCCGTGCCTGCGGACTGCCGGTAGACGCCGCCGAAGGGTGCCGCAAAAGCGCGCCAGCGGCCCGGCTGCGTGGCATGCGGCGCCAGGTTGGCCACCAGGTCGTCCAGCTGGCGGGTGCGATGCAGGATCCCCGCGGCCATCGCGCCGTATGCCAGCGGCGAGAGCTGTCGCAGCGCGGCGCTGACGCCGCTGCCGTCGGCAGCCGAGAAGTCGAGCGCGGCCAGCAACGCCTGCTGGTCGGACGAGGGCGAGGCCGCGGCCATGGCGTCGAGGCTGGCGCCCACGCCGGCGTACCGGTTGCCGCCATGACGCGCATAGGCATTGCCGCAACGGGTCATGCGCACCGTTACCGCGCTGCCATCAGCGGGTGCCAGCGTCATGGCCAGCGTGGGCGAAGCCAGCGCCGAGCGCAGCTGGGCGAAGCGCCCGCTGGCCTGGCCGGCGCTTACCCAGTGCTGGCCAGCGATGACGAAGTCGTTCGGATACCAGCCGCGCTGCGCATCGACGACCAACGTCCCGTCCAGCGTGGCGCGCCCGCTCACCACCAGCCTGCCGTAGTCGCCGCCGGCATCGATCGTGCTGCGCAGCGTACCGTCGCTGCCCTGCCGGTAGTGGCCGTCGATGACCACCCGCCCCTGCGCGGTCTGCGGCAGCACCACGCCGTCATTGCGAAACAGGCCGGCTCCGTGGAGTCGATAGCGGCCATTGCCAGCCAGCGTGGCGCCCTGGTCGATCGTCACGTCGTGCAAGGCATGGTTGCCACTCAACACCGATTCGCCACCGGCCAGGCGCAGCGAGATACTGTCGACGCCGCTGATGTTGCCGTCATAGCCGAACGCGAAACCGGTATCGGCGCGACCGTCGGCGCCCACGCCCAGGTTGAGTGCCGTCAGGCGCGGCGCGCCGGTGCCGTCGCGCTGGACGAAGCGCGAACGGATATCGCCCTGCAGCGCGGCACCGCGCATGATATCGATGCGGGCGACGTAGGCGTTGTCGGCGATGTCGATGGCCGCGACGCGACCGGCCACGCTGCCATGCACCTCGACCTGGCGCATCAGCGGACCATCGAGTTCGTCCAGCAGCGGGGCAACTGCGCCGTTGAAAGTGCGCTGGTAGGAACCGCGCGTTTCATAGGCATTGCCGCGGGCGTTCTGGCCGAAGTCGAAGCTCAACGCCAGGCCCTGCTCGCCCATGGCCTGGACATGGCCGCGTTGCTGCAGCACATGGTCGCGTCCGTAGGCAAACAACACCCCGCGCCCGTGGGCGCCGTCGGCCATCACCCGGGTGCCCGGCGCGATGACCAGCGTGTTGGATCGGCCATCGACGCGCACCCCCGCGGCGCCCTCGCCCACGCTCAGCAGGTCCGCACGCTGGTGGATGGTGTTGCGGCTGCCATAGACATGCAGCCCCATGGCCAGCGGCACGGTGCTGGGATGCGCGGCCAGGTAGCCAGCGCCTTCCCGGTTGCGCTGCGAGAAACCGGCGTCGTTGACGAGCTGGTCGCCGCTGCGATAGAGGGAACGGCCGAACAGCGCGCGGCGGTCGATGGTGTATCCCATGTCTTGCAGCGCGGCCAGTTCGGCTTCCATCATGACACTGTAGTTGCGATATTCCTGGTGGCTCATCAGGCTGTTCTTGAGTTCCATGTGCGACATGTAATTGGCATCGAGCCTGCCGTCCTCGTAGTGCATGCGCACCGGCACGCCCGGCATCGCACCGTCGAGCACCTGGCTTACCTGCGCACCGCTGAAGTGGCCGCGCTCGGCGCGCACGTCGAACGCGTTGGCCTGGTCGGTGTTGGCACAGGTGCCGCACAGGATGGCTTGTCCCGGCTGCGCCGGGCGACCATGGTCGTCGCGCAGATGGCTGGTCCAGGCGTTGAACGCACCGGCGAAAGCAGGCGCCGTCGGGGCCGTGGGGTCTTCGGCCAGGTTGACCACCGTCGCATTGACGCCCAACCCATGCGCCAACTCGTGCAGCAACACCGGCATCAGGCCCATGCCCGACGGTGCACTCGGCAACACCCCAGCCTGCGGCACATCGGAAAAGGGCTCGTTTCCCACCACGATGGTGGCGTGATTACCATTGGAAGCGATACCGGCGGCGCGCCCCAGCAGGACCGCCTGCAAGGTCGAGTAGCGGGCGTCCGGCGCCGGGTCGCTGGTGGCCAACAGCACGGGCAGGCCGACAGGCAGGATAGTGATGTTGGCGGCAAATGGCAGCGATGGCCCGCCCAGCGTACGGTTCCAGTAGCGCATCGCGTCCAGCATCTGCCGGCGTTGCGATGTCGAGAAATCCCAGGCGGTGTCCGGGGCTGCCGGCGTCAATGGCGACTCGGCCGCGCTGAGGAAATCGATACGCATGCGGGCGACGCCGCGGGGGTCTTCCAGCACCACCGATTCGACGGCGCCCACCGGCGCGATGAAGCACATGAACACGGCGCCGGCCAAGGCACCTCGTCTGAATGGGGCCATGACTGCTCCTGACAGGCCGCAGTCGTGACGACTATCGGCGACGTTAAAAAGTCGCGAATCTACCGATCTGTCCTTGCATTAGAAATCGTAATACGACGAGATCCCCTTAAACCCTGCGAATCTCGTCGACGCCCTGGCCCAGCCTCTCTTCCTGGACAATTTTTTATCTTATTTTTTCTATTTTCGAACCATCGCGGATGGTGACGGCCGTTTCCGCAAACAAAAAAAGCCCGCATCGACGATGCGGGCTTTTGGCGGCAGACAGGCGCCGTCGATGGGCTTTCAGTCGACGATGAACAATCTGGCGCCGATGGCGGTCGACGAGCGATGCGGCTCGGCGTTGTCGGCCACCTGGTAGCTCATGCCAGGCTTGAGCACGAAAGTACGGCCGTCTTCCAGCTCGGTATGCAGTTCGCCTTCCAGGCACAGCAGGATGTGGCCCTTGACGCACCAGTGGTCGGCCAGGTAACCCGGCGTGTACTCGACCATGCGCACGCGCATGTCGCCGAATTGCATGGTGCGCCAGGTGGCATGCCCGGTGTCGCCGGCGTGCTCGGTCGCGGCCACGGTGCTCCAGTCGGTGGTACCGAAGGGCAGGTTCTCGATCTTCATGGGGCCACGCCTTGCAACTTGGCAGCGATCAGTTTGCCCAGGCGTTCGACGCCGGCCCGGATCTGTTCCGGCGGCACCGTCACGAACGACAGGCGCATGGTGTTCTTCTCGGCCACGTTGGCGAAGAACGGCGCGCCCGGCACGAAGGCCACCTTTTCCTGCTCCACCGCTTCGTTGAGCAGCGCGCCGCTGTCGATGTGCGACGGCAACGTGACCCAGACGAACATGCCGCCTTCGGGCTTGCTCCAGCTGCAACCGGCCGGGAAGAATTCCTGCAGCGCACCCAGCATCGCATCGCACTGGTCGCCGTAGAGCTTGCGGATGGTCGGCACGTGCTGGTCGAGGAAACCGTCCTTGATCGCCTCGAACACCACCATCTGCGTCAGTTGCGCCGTGTGCAGGTCGGTCGCCTGCTTGGCCTGTTCCATCTTCAGGATCAGCGGCCGCGGCGCCACCACGTAGCCCAGGCGAATGCCCGGGGTCAGCACCTTGGAGAACGAACCCATGTAGATCACGCCGGACGGGTTCATCGTCAGCATCTTGGGCAACGGCGCATTGCGATAGCTCAGCGCGCCGTACGGGTCGTCCTCGATCAGCGGCAGGCCCAGGCGGGCACAGGTCTCGACCAGCCGGACGCGACGCTCGGCAGGGATGGTGCGACCGGTGGGGTTCTGGAAGTTGGGCAGCGAGTACAACATGCGGGCGCCGGCGGCGATGGGCGCTATCGCCTCCGGCAGCAAGCCTTGCTCGTCGCTGGGGACCGATTCGAACCTGGCGCCATACAGCGAGAACGCCTGCAATGCGCCCAGGTAGCTGGGGGTCTCGACCAGCACCTTGCTGCCTTCGTCGACCAGCACCTTGCCCAGCAGGTCCAGGCCCTGCTGCGAGCCCGACACCATCAGCACCTGCTCGGGCAGGATCCGGGCGCCGTCGGTCGACAGCGAATCGGCGATCCACTCGCGCAGCGGCAGATAGCCGTCGGTCGGGCCGTATTGCAGCGCGACCTTGCCCTGCTGCGTCAGCACGCGGTCGAAGGCCGCCTTCATGTGCTCCACCGGGAAGGTTAGCGGCGACGGCAGGCCACCGGCAAACGAGGTGATGTCGGGACGCATCGTCACCTTCAGGATTTCGCGGATCGCCGAGCTTTGCATCTGCTCGGCACGATGGGAGAACTGCCATTGCAGCGGGGCGGGGTTTTCGGGTTTCATATCGGTCCTACGAATTGTCTGGGGCGACCGCCCAGCCGGCGAGATCGATCTCGCCACGGCTGCGGTCGCGCGGTCTTGCAAGGGGCCACCGGTGCCGGCACGCCAGGGCGATCAGGCGATCTCGGCGATCATCTCGATCTCGACGCAGGCGCCCATGGGCAACTGTGCCACGCCGAAGGCGGAACGGGCATGCTTGCCGGCGTCCCCGAAGACCTCGCCGATCAGTTCGGAGGCGCCGTTGGTCACCAGGTGGTGCTCGGTGAATTCGCCGGTCGAATTGACCAGGCTCATCAGTTTCACGATGCGCTTGACCCGCGTCAGGTCGCCGCCGCAGGCCGCCTGCAGCGTGGCGATCAGGTCGATCGCCACGGCACGCGCCGCCTGCTTTGCATCGTCGGTTCCGATGTCGCGTCCCAGCTGGCCGACCCATACCTTGCCATCCTGCTTGGCCAGGTGGCCCGACAGGAACACGGTATTGCCGGTCTGCGCATACATCACATAGGCTGCGGCCGGGGTGGCCACGGCCGGCAGTTCGATGTTGAGCGCCTTGAGCTTTTCATATACGGACATACGGAACTCCTGTTTTTGCATCGCACCCGGCCCGGGGGTCTCCCGGGAGGCACTTTGCCGTTGAAAAATAGACGTCGATTATCGCAAATATCGGCAACTTTGGCCGGACAATCGCGGCCGCTGGCATATGGCCGGTCGGCTCGCAATGCCGGCACGCGCCTAGCGCCGGACCGCCATGCGGCGCCCCACCGCCACCACCGCGATCACCGCCAGGGCGAACAGCAGGTTGCTCGCGTCCAGCGGCTCGCCCACCACCAGCGCCGCGCCCAGCAGGCTCATGAAAGGTTGCAACAATTGCACCTGCCCGACGCGGGCGATGCCGCCCAGCGCCAGCCCGCGGTACCAGAAGAAGAAGCCGATGAACATCGAGAACAGCGATACATAGCCAAACGCGATCCAGGCTTGCGGGCCGGCCGACAAGCCATGCTGCCAGGCCATCGCCGCCGATATCGGCAAGCTCACCGGCAACGAGATCACCAGCGCCCAGCAGATCACCTGCACACCGCCCATGCTCTGCGCCAGGCGTCCCCCTTCGGCATAGCCCATGGCGCCCGCGGCCACGGCGGCAAACAGGGCCAGGTCGGCCGCATGAAAACTGCCGCCGCCCTGGCGCAGGGCAAAGCCGACCACCATGCCGCTACCGACCAGTGCCGCCAGCCAGAAGCCGGCCGAGGGCCTTTCGCCAAAGCGCAGCGCGCCCAGTACTGCGGTCGCCAGCGGCAATACGCCCAGCACCACCGCGCCGTGCGAAGCCGGCACATGCTGCATGGCCAGCGAGGAAAACAGCGGAAAACCCACCACCACGCCCAGCGCCGTGATGATCAGGCTGCGGCACTGCTGCGCCGTGGGCCGCGGGGCGCGACTCCAGGCGAGCAAGGCGATGGCGCATAGCGCAGCCACGACCGCCCGTCCCAGCGCGAAGAACACCGCATCGAGTTCGGCCACGGCAATGCGCGTGGCCGGCAGCGTGAGGCTGAAGATCGCCACCCCGGCCAGGCCCAGCCACATGCCGCGCGATTCATTGCTGTTCTTGCCGGTGACGGGTACGATGCCCGCCGTTTTTCCCTGACCCTGCATGATTGTTATTCTCCGTTTGAATTTCAGACCCAGATTGCCAGCGCCGAGTACAAGGTGGCGCCCACCATGCACACCGCAAATACGGCGGCCCACAATGGCCGCTCCAGATAGCGGCGCAATGCGGCGCCGGCACCGGCCCACAGCGACACGCAAGGCAGGTTGATGGCGCAGAACACCAGGCAGTAGAGCAGGATCGCCCAGGCCATGGGGAGCTTATGCAGCATCGGCATGAAGGCGGCCGCGCCCGTGATGCCCATGACCCAGGCCTTGGGATTGACGAACTGGAACGCGGCCGCCCCCCAGAACGACATCGGCCGCGCGCCGGCTGCGGCGGCACCCCCGATACGCATGCGACACAGTTGCCAGGCCAGCCACAGCAGGTAGGCCGAGCCCAGCGCCTTGAGCACCAGCGTGATGCCGGGCAGTGCCAGCAGCAGGCTGCCCATACCGATTGCGCATAGCGCGGCCAGCAGGCCGAAGCCGGCGGTCACGCCCAGCATGTGCGGCAACGAACGGCGAAAGCCGAACCAGATGCCCGACGAGGTCAGCATGATGTTGTTGGGCCCCGGCGTGATCGACGAGACGAAGGCAAACGCGGCCAGCGGCAACAGCACCTCCATCTCAGGCCCCCGGCTGCAGCAGCGTATCGGCCACCTCGCAGCGGCGCGCCAGCACGCGGGCGAACACGTCATGGTCGATGTTGCCCCCCGACAGCGTCACGCCCAGCTTCCGTCCCTGCAGGCGGGCGCGCAATTGCAGCGCTGCCGCCAGCGCACAGGCACCGGCCCCTTCGGCCACGTTGTGGCTGGTGATGAAATGCAGCTTGATGGCATCCATGACTTCGTCATCGGTCACCGCCACCACCTCGTCGACTTCTTCCAGCAGCACTTGCAGCGAGGCGGCATCGGGCACCCGGCAGGCGACGCCATCGGCGATCTGCGTCGACACCGGCGACGCCATGCTGCGCCCGGCCTCGAACGACAGCTTGTAGGCCAACGCATGGGCCGACACCACACCGATGATGCGCGTCTTCAAGCCCAGCGCATTGCGCGCGGCCACCGCACCGCACATGCCCGATCCCTGCCCGACCGGCACCAGCAGCACATCCAGGTCGGGCTGGGCGCGCAGCAATTCCATCCAGTAGGTGGCCACCCCGGCGACCAGGTCGCGGTGATACGACGGCACCATGTGCAGTTGCCGCTCAGCGGCCAGTTGCGCCGCGTATTCGCGGCTTTCCTGGAACTCGTCGCCATGTTCGACCAGCGTCACGCCCAGCGCGCGCATGGCGGCGTTCTTTTCACGGATGTTGCCGCGTGGCACCACGATGGTGGCCGGCAGGCCGGCGCGGGCCGCGGCCAGTCCCACCGATTGCCCGTGGTTGCCGCGGGTGGCGGCGATCACGCCGCGCAGGCCCGGTTGTCGGCGCGCCAGGTGCTGCAGGTACACCATGCCGCCGCGCACCTTGAAGGCACCGGTGGGCGCGTGGTTCTCGTGCTTGACCCAGACCTCGGCGCCCAGCGCCCGATTCAACAGCGGCCAGGACAACTGCGACGTCGGGGCCATGCCGCGATACACCACCTGGGCGGCGCGCTCGATCTCGGCCAGGCCCGGCAACAGGTCGCGGGCGGCATCCACGTTGGCGGTCGAATCAGCGGTAGCGGCGATGGTCATGGTCGGTCTCCTGGGGTGGTGTGCCGGGGCACTTGCAATGTCAGCCATCGTAATCGACAATACCAGTACAGCACCGATACACTTATCCAAATAATCCCAAACATTGTCACGGCAAAATGACCAATACAGTCAAGCGCACCCGCTCCGACCCGGCGCAGGCCGGCACCACCGCCCTGCCCGCCGGCCCCGCCTCTGGCTGGCCGATACTGTCGCGCGAGGGCGGCGATTCGCTGGTGCAGCAGATCGTGCGCAGCATCCGCGCGCGCATCGACGACAAGCTCCTGCGCACCGGCGCGCGCATGCCCTCGATCAGGCAGTTTGCCGATGACCACCAGGTGTCGCGTTTCACCGTGGTCGAGGCCTACGACCGGCTGGTGGCGCAGGGCTTCCTGGAATCGCGGCGCGGCTCCGGCTTCTATGTGAAGGATCGTTCCGGCGGCAGCATCGGTGCCGGCTTTGGCGCGCCGCACCAGGCGCCGGTGGCGCCGCCGGCCGATGTCGACGTGGTCTGGCTGGTGCGCAACATGTTTCGCCAGTTGCCGCCACACAAGATGCCGGGCGGCGGCTTGCTGCCGCCGGATTGGCTCGATGGCGAACTGATCGCCAACGCCCTGCGCGCGGTCAGCCGTGAAAACCCTTCGCTGCTGCTGGGCTACGGCACGCCGCAGGGCTTTCTGCCGCTGCGCCAGCAGTTGCAGCTCAAGCTGGCCGAGCACGAGATCGCGGCCGGCCCGCAACAGATCGTGTTGACCAGCGGCGTCACGCAGGGCATCGATACGGTGGCGCGTCACTTCCTGCGTCCGGGCGATGTGATCTTCGTCGATGATCCGGCCTGGTTCCTGATGTTCGGCTCGTTCGCCGCGCTGGGCGCACGCGTGATCGGCATCCCGCGCGGCGCCGACGGCCCCGATATCGCCTCGCTGGCCGAACTGGCGGCACTGCACCGGCCCAAGCTGTATGTCATCAATTCGGTGCTGCACAACCCGACCTCGACCTCGCTGTCGGCGGCCAAGGCGTTCCAGATCCTGCGCGTGGCCGAGGAATACGACTTCACCATCGTCGAGGACGACATCTATTGCGACATGCATCCCGGCCCTGCGGTGCAGGCCGCCACCCGCATTGCCTCGCTGGATCAGCTGCAGCGGGTGATCTACCTGGGCGGATTGTCGAAGACGCTATCGGCCAACCTGCGCGTGGGCTTCATCGCCACGTCCACCGAACTGGCGCGCCAGCTGGCCGATCGCAAGATGCTGGCTACTCTCACCACCGGCGAGATCGGCGAGCGGGTGGCCTACAAGGTGCTGTCGGAGGGGCACTATCGCAAGCACGCGGAGCGCCTGCGCGGACGGCTCGATGGCGTGCGCGACAAGGTGGTACGCCAGCTCGAACGCATCGGCATCGACGTCGGCGAGCCGCCCTCGTGCGGCATGTTCCTGTGGGTCGATGCGGGGTGCGACACCAACGTACTGGCCGAACGCGCCATGGAACAGGGCTTCCTGCTGGCGCCGGGCGCCCTGTTCTCGCCGGCGCAGCTGCCGTCGACCCGCATGCGCATCAACGTGGCGTCGATGGGCGACCCGGGCATCTGGCGCTTCCTCGAACGGGAGATGGACCGGCGCGCGTAGCGCCGGCCCCGACACCCGGGCCGCCCAGGCCGCTCAGGCCGCCAGCTGGATGTGGATACGCGCCACTTCGTTGACGTGGTTGGTATCGGCAGCGGCGTAGAACACGTAATCACCGTTGCCGAAGATCAGATAGCTGTAGGCGGTATCGGTGGTGTCGATCTGGATCGATTCCGTGGCGGTCATCTTGATGGTCAGTACATTGTTCACGCCCATGCTGGTGACGTCGGTGGCGCGCACCAGCATGTTGGTATTGCTGCCGGACGACACGTCCAGCACGCTGATGCCGGTGGCGTCGGCGGAAAACTTGGACAGCGTGAGCGTAGCTGCCAGGTTATCGAAGTGCAGCGTGGTGGTGCCGGCGCTGCCGGCACCATAGGCGTGGTTCAGGTTGTCGGTGCCGGTACTGGCGTTGACGATGCCATTGTTGACCCCGCCGGCGCTGACGTTGAAGGTGCTGGTACCGGTGCCGGCGTACAGCGTGTTCATGCCGCCTTGCTGGGCGTTGATGATGTCGGTCTGGCCGCTGGCGGCGTTGCCGGCATTGAGCACGTTGGTGGTGCCGGTTCCCAGCGCGGTGAGCGTGTTGCCGTTGCCGTCGCCGGTCAGCGTACTGTTGACGCTGGCGCTGCCGATCAGGTTGAATATGCCTGAATAGGTATCACCGGCGGCGTCGCCGCCGCTGCCGGTGCCGCTGGCCAGGCTGGCGGTGATGGCGCTGCCGGTAGCGTACTGGTAGCTCACGGTATCGCTGCCGCCGCCGCCGACGAAGGCGTTGCCGCTGCTGTTGGCATAGAACAGGTCGGCAAAGGCGCTGCCGGTGGCGTTCTGGATGTTGGCGTAGGTATCGCCCGCGGCATAGCCGTTGGCGCCGGTATTGTGGAACAGGTCCACCGTCACGCCCGCGGTCGAACGCGCATAGTTGACGGTATTGGTGCCGCTGCCGCCATCGAAGAAGTTGGCCACCGCGCTGGCATAGAAGGTGTCGCTGAAATTGCTGCCGACGATGTTGCTGATGCCGTTGAACGAGTCGCCGGCGGCGTAGCCGCCGCTGGTGTTGGCGCCGGTGGTGTTGCTCAGGTCGACCGTCACGCCGGCAGTCGAGCCGATGTAGCTGACGGTATCGACGCCACCGCCGCCGACGAACACGTTGGCCTGCGAGCTGGCGATGAAGGTGTCGTTGAAGCTGCTGCCGATGACGTTATAGATATTGTTGAGCTGGTCGCCCTGGGCGTCGCCGCCGGTGCCCACGCCGGTGCGCAGGTCGATCGTCACGGCCGCGCCCGAACCGACATAGCTGGCGTAGTTGCCGGTGCCCACGCCGGTGATGTTGTCGGCGCCGCCACCACCGACGATCACCGAATTGCCGCCCGCGGCGCCCTTGAGCACGTCATTGTAGGCGCTGCCGATCAGGTTCTCGATGTTGACGAAGCGGTCGCCCGCCGCATAGCCGCCCGAGGTGCCGCTGCCGTCGGTGACCGACAGGTCCACCGTCACCGCGCTGGTGGAGGTGGCGTAGCTGACGGTATCGGTGCCGGCGCCGCCATCGAAGCTGTTGGCCTGGGCATTGGCCACGAAGGTGTCGTTGAAGCTGCTGCCGATCAGATTGTTGATGAACGACAGCCGGTCGCCGGTGGCGTCGCCACCCGAGGTGCCGGTGCCGTCCGAGTAATTCAGGTCGACCGTCACCCCGGCCGAAGACCCTGCGTAGCTGGCCGTGGTATAGGCACGGTTGGCCGCGATGCCGATCAGCGTGTCGCCGCCGGCGCCGCCGGTCAGCACCGAGCTCACACCCACCGTTGCATAACCGATCAGGGTGTCGGCATAAGCGCTGCCGATCACGTTCTGGATGTTGGTGAACGTGTCGCCGGCAGCATAGCCGCCGTTGCCCGAGCCTACGCTGGGCGACAGGTTGACCGTCACCGCCGCGGTCGATGCGGCATAGCTGACCGTATTGGAACCGGCGCCACCGTCGAAGTTGTTGCTGGCGGCACTGGCGACGAACAAGTCGTTGTAGGCACTGCCGGTGAGGTCCTGGATGTTGACCAGGGTGTCGCCGGCGGCATAGCCACCGGAGGTGCCGGTGCCGTCGGTGTAGTTCAGGTCCACCGTCACGCCCGCATTGGAGGCGGCGTAGCTGACCCGGTTGTGCGACGAGGTGCCGCCGCCGTCGAAACGGTTGGCCGCTGCGCTGGCCACGAAGGTATCGTCGTAGATGCTGCCGGTCAGGTCCTGGATGTTGGACAACTTGTCGCCGGCCGCATAGCCGCCCGAGGTGCCGGTGCCATCGGTGTAGTTCAGGTCGACCGTGACGGCGGCGGTGGAGGCGGCATAGCTGACCCGGTTGTGCAGCGAGGTGCCGCCGCCGTCGATGACGTTGGCCACGCTGCTGGCAACGACGGTGTCGTCGGCCGCGCCACCCAGGAAATTCTGGATATTGAGGTAGATGTCGCCGTTGGCGTCGCCGGCCGTGCCGGTTCCAAGATTGAGGTCGACCGTGACCGAGCCCGAGCTTTCGTAGCTGATGGTATTGCTGCCGGCGCGGCCATCGAACCTGTTGGCCACGCCGTTGCCCACGAAGATATCGTCGCCGGCGCCGCCGATGGCGTTCTGGATGTTGACATAGGTATCGCCCGCGGCGTCGCCCAGGCTACCCTGGTTGCTGACCAGGTTGACCTTGACGGCCGCGGTCGAATTCTCGTAGCTGACGGTGTTGTTGCCGGCGCCGCCATCGATACGGTTGGCCACCGCACTGCCGATGATGAGGTCGTTGCCGGCGCCGCCGGTGGCGTTCTGGATGTCGTGGTAGAGGTCGCCCGCGGCGTCGCCGGCGGTGCCGATCTGCTGCCCCAGGTCGATCGTCACCGCGCCCGTCGAGGCTTCGTAGCTGACCGTGTTGGTGCCGGTGCCACCCCAGAATTCATTGAGCTGGCCGTTGCCCACGAAGGTGTCGTCCAGGGCGCTGCCGATGACCTTCTGGATGTTCTCGTAGGTATCCAGGTTGGCATCGCCGCCGGTGCCGATATTGTTGGCCAGGTCGACCTTCACGCCGGCCGTCGACGTGGCATAGCTGACCGTATTGACGCCGGCACCGCCCTTGATCACGTTGACCGCGCTGCTGCCGACGATGAGGTCGTCGCCCGCGCCACCGGTGGCGTTCTGGATGTTGAAATAGGTGTCGCCCGCGGCATCGCCGGCCAGGCCCTGGGCTTGCTTGAGGTCGATGGTGACGGCACCGGTCGAGCTCTCGTAGCTGACCGTGTTGTTGCCCAGGCCGCCATCGATCACGTTCACATCGGCGCTGCCCACCAGGATGTCGTTGCCGGCACCGCCGGTCACGTTCTGGATGCGCACATAGGTGTCGTTCAAGGCGTCGCCCAGCAAGCCCTGGCCGGTGGCCAGGTTGACCTTCACCGCACCGGTGGAGTTCTCGTAGCTGACCGTGTTGACGCCGGCACCACCGTCGATGGCGTTGGTCGCCGCGCTGCCCACGATGGTGTCGTTGCCCAGCCCGCCGATGGCGTTCTGGATGTTGTAGTAGCGGTCGCCGGCGGCGTCGCCCAGGCTGCCGCTGCCGGTGGCCAGGTTGATCTTGACCGCCGCCGACGAATGCTCGTAGCTGACGGTGTTGCTGCCGTTGCCGCCTTCGAAGTTGTTGACGTCGGCATTGCCCACGAAGGTGTCGTCGCCGTTGCCGCCCTGCGCATTCTGGATCCGCACGTAGGTGTCGCCGGCGGCGTCGTTGTTGAAACCCTGGCCGAGAAACAGGTCGACCTTCACGCCCGCGCTCGAATTCTCGTAGCTGACCGTGTTGCCGCTGCCGCCACCGCCATCGATGGCGTTGGCCACGGCGCTGGCGACGATGATGTCGTCGCCGGCACCACCGATGGCATTCTGGATATTGGCGTAGGTGTCGCCGGCGGCGTCGCCGCTCAGGCCCAGGCCGCTGGCCAGGTTCACCTTGACTGCGGCGGTGGCGTGCTCGTAGCTGACCGTGTTGCTACCCAGGCCGCCATCGAATTTGTTCACGCTGGCATTGCCCACCAGAATATCGTTGCCGGCCCCGCCGATGGCGTTCTGGATGTTCAGGTAGGTGTCGCCGGCGGCGTCGCCCAGGCTGCCCTGGTTGGTGGCCAGGTCGACCTTGACCGCCGTCAGCGCCTGTTCGTAAGAGACCGTATTGTTGCCCAGCCCGCCGTCGATGCGGTTGACCTGGCCGGTGGCCACGATCAGGTCGTCATAGACGCTGCCCACCACGTTCTGGATGTTGGTGAAGGTGTCGCCGGTGGCGAAGTTCTGGGCCAGCGTGTTGTCGCGCGTGTTGGTCAGGTCGACGATCACCGCGCCGGTGGCATGCGAATAGTTGACCGTGTTGCCGCTGGTGCTGTTGCCGTTGAAGCCGTTGGCGTCGGCGCTGGCATAGAAGGTATTGCCGCCGGCGCTGCTGCCGATCACGTTCTGGATGTGCACCAGGGTGTCGCCCTGCGCATTGCCGCCCACGCCGGTGCCGGTAAACAGGTCGACCGTGACGGCCGCGCCAGCCGAATAATCGACCGTATCCGAGCCGGCCAGGCCGCCGTCGAAGATATCGGCGCCGGCGCCGCCGATGAAGGTGTCCGAGTACGAACTGCCGACGATCTTCTGGATATTGGTCAGCGCGTTGACCGGCTCGAACGTGCGGGTGACCGTATTGGTCAGCATGTTGGCCGTGATCGCCGAGGACGAGCCGCTGTAGTCGACGGTATTGAGCGTGCCGCCGCCGCCATTGAAGTTCTTGCTGTCCAGCCCGACCACGAAGGTATCGTTGCCGTCGCCGCCGATCACGTTCTGGATGCGGATGTAGGTGTCGCCTGCCGCATCGCCATTGGACCCGCGCCCGGTCACCAGGTTGACCGTCACCGCGGCCGTCGAGCCGGCGTAGCTGACCGTGTCGTTGCCGCCGCTGCCGCCGTCGAAGCTGTTGACCGCGGCGTTGCCCACGAAGGTATCGTCGTAGGCGCTGCCGACGAAGTTCTGGATCCCGTTGTAGGTATCGCCGGCGGCAAAGCCGCCGCTGCCCAGGTTGGACTTCAGGTTCACCGTCACGCCGGCCGTCGACAGCGCATACGACACGGTGTCGGTGCCACCGTTGCCGGTGAAGCTGTTGGCCGCGCTGCTGGCGATGAAGGTGTCGTTGCTGGTACTGCCGATGACGTTTTCGATACTGACGTAGGTGTCGCCGGCGGCATCGCCGCCGCTGCCGACGTTATTGACCAGGTCGACCGTCACGCCGGAGGCCGAATGCGCATACGACACCGTGTCCGAGCCGCCGGTGCCACCGTCGAACCTGTTGACCTGGCCGCTGGCCACGAAGGTGTCGTTGTTGGCGCTGCCGACCAGGTTCTGGATATTGGTCAGCTGGTCGCCCTGGGCATCGCCGCCGGTGCCCACGCCGGTATTGAGGTCGATCGTCACGCCCTGGGTCGAACCGGCGTAGCTGGCCGTATTGTTGCCGGTGCTGCTACCGACCAGTTGGTCGGCGCCGGCCCCGCCCTGGAAGAAGCTGCTGCTGCCGACGCCGCCATAGATGATGTCGTTGCCGGTGCCGCCATAGAGCAGGTCATTGGCATTGCTGCCATAGATGGTGACCCCGCCGTTGCCGGCATGTACCTCGTGCGGCACGCCTTGCGCCGGGAAGATCAGCACGTTGTCGCCGGTGGACGGATCGAGATAGGTCAGGTCGGCCGACGAGGTGGCATCCTTGATCGCCACGTGGCGCGTATCGGACAGGGTCAGCACGCCGCTGGAGGTCGCCATGGTGGTGACGAACGACAGGTCGAACTGCGAATGCACCGGGCTGCTGGCATTGGCCAGCTGGGTGTTGTACTGGAACTGCAGGTTGAATTCGGTCTGGCCCGGCGCGATGGTGATCTGGTACACCCCGCCGCCCATGTTGGTGCCGTTGAGCAGCGTCACGTCGCTGGGCACGCCCATGACGGTCAGCGTCAGCAGCGTGACGTCGCCGCCGACCTTGACGTTGAATACCTTGATGAAGGTATTGCTGTTGTTGCCAGAGGCGTAGATGGTATGGACGTCATCGCCGGCGGTGATCACCTGGCGCGCGAACTGCACCGCGTTGGAACCATCGCTGGCCGATTGCGGCGTGCCGCCGCTGCCGTACAGCACATCGCCCACCTGGGTGATGGTGGTCAGGTTGACCAGGTTCACCGACAGGGTCGGCGAACCGGGGCCGGTCACCACCGTGGAGGGCGTGGTCGGCGGGCGCTCCGGCGGCACTTGCACATCGACCGGCCGGGTAGGCTCGGAGTCGGAAGAATTCTGGTTGGGGTTGGTCGCCACCTGCCCGCCCACCGGGGAGGCATCACCCGCGGTCGGCTGGGTCGGTATCGACAGCGTCTGTGCGCCGTTGGTGACCGACTTGGAATTGTCGGCGATCACCTTGGCCAACTGGCTGGTGGCGTCCCCGGTGACCGAATGCGAATTGTCGGCAATCACCTTGGCCAGTTGGCTCAACGTGTCGCTGGCCACCGGCGCGGCATTGCGGTCGGCGCCCTGGCCCTGGCCCGGGCCGTATTGCTCGGTGGTGCCGGTCCGGTCCTGCGCGGCCACCGGATCGGAATTGAGCACCCGCGACTGGTCGTTGGGCGCCAGCGGGATCTTGCCCACGGTATCGAGCAGGCGTCCGGTATCGGCGCTGCCATCGCTGAACTTGACCTTGGACTTGTCGTCCATCGCCTCCATGGCGCCACCGGCCAGCACCACCTTGGTGCCATCGGCCATGTGCAGCACCAGGTCGACGTCGACCACCTGTACCTTCTGCACCGCGCCGCGCGGCGCGTTGAGCTGGAAAGAGCCGCCCTGGTCGGGCATCACCACCCGGACCGGGCCGGTGACTTTGTCGCCTGGGTTGGCTTGGGGTGAAGGTGCGGTTGCCATGGTGCCTCGCTATCCGAAGTCAGGTGTGGGTTGTCGTTACGTCAATCATTGTTTGCCGTGCGGCAATTCCAGCCGCAATCCTACCGTATTACTGCAACATCTTGTCGCGCGGCCCGTCGGCTGCGATGCGCCCGCCGTCGATGACGATGATGCGGTCCAGGTGGCGCAGCAACGCCGGGCTATGGGTGGCCACCACCAGCGTGCGCCCGCTGGAAAAGCCCATCAGCCGTTCGATGATGCGCGCTTCGGTGGCCTGGTCGATGCCGGTGGTCGGTTCGTCCAGCAGCAGGATGCGTGGGTTGGCGGCCACCGCGCGTGCCAGGGCCACCATCTGGCGCTGCCCGCCCGACAGGTTGCCGGGCGCCCTGAGCATCTGGTCCAGGCGCAGCTCGCCGCGGGCGATCAGCTCGTCCAGGCCCGACACGCCCAGCGCCGCCTCGTAGACGCTGCCCAGCACCCGTTCGCCGACGAAGATATTGGCCGCCAGCGTGCCATCGAAGACGAACGGCTCTTGCGGCTTGAAGCCCAGGTTTTGCATGCGCACCTCGGGGGCATAGGCGGTCACGGCCACGCCATCGATGAGCGCATGGCCCTGCTCGACGTGATGCAACCCGGCCAGCACCTTGAGCAGGCTCGACTTGCCCGAGCCGGAGCGGCCGACGATACCGACCTTCTCACCGGGCTGGATGGTCAGTGCCACCTGCTGCAGGGTCGCCCTTTCGTTCTTGTCCAGGTGCAGGGTCAGGTTGCCGACCTGGATCAGGCCGCGCATTTCCTGGCGCAGCACGTCGGCGCCGCCGGTGCCGGCACTGTCGTCGAACAGCGCATCGAACTCGGCCCGGGCACGGCGAAACATCTCGATACGCCCAAGGAAGGTCGACAGCGACGACAGCACCGACGTCGAACGACTGATCAGCAGCGACGAGGCGATCAGGGCGCCGACGGTAAGTGCGTTGTCCTCGACCAGGTAGACCCCGACCACCAGCGTGGCCACCGACATGGCGGTGTAGCCGACGGTACCCACGGCGTACCCGGTATTGGTCCAGAAGCGGCTCTTGGCCTGGGCCACCGCATTGTCGGCGGCGTCGGCCAGGAAGGCCTTGAGCAGCCGTTGCTGCAGCAGCGAGGTCTTGAGCGTATCCATGCCATAGACCAGGCTGGCCATCTTGTCGGTCTTGCCGATGCCGGCCTTCATGGCGGCGATCGCATAATCGTTGGACGGCACCTTGAACAGCAACTGCGCGCCCACCAGCAGCGCACCGCCGACCAGCATCACCCACACCAGGTGCGAACCGACCAGCCCGATGGCCACCAGGTACAGCAGCAGGAAAGGCAAGTCCACCAGCAGCAGCATGTAATTGGACGACAGCAGGTCGCGCGCGCCGGACAGGTCACGGTAGCGTGCCAGCACCACCCCCACCGGCGCGCTCACGCGCGAACTCAGCAGGCGTCGCGCCGAGACCTCGTCGAACTCGACATCGAGCCGCCCGGCCAGCTGTTCGGTGTAATACACGCGGATGATGCGCAGCATCAGTTCCAGCGCCACGAACAGCAGCATGCCCAGCGTCAGCGCCCACAGGGTCTCGGGAATATGATTGCCGATCACCTTGTCGTAGATCAGTCGCGAATACAGCGGCAGCAGCAAACCCAGCAGGTTGACCACGATTCCCGCCACGATGATCTCGACGAAGCGCGCGCCATAGGCGCGCAGCAACGACAGGTAGGTCGGGTCCGCGCGCAGGCCCGCCGCCGCGGATGGCGGCGCGTTGTTGACGTGGACCTGGTCGCTTTCGTTCATGGCGTTCCCGTGCTACCCGGCTCAGGCCTGCGGACGATTGGCATTCATCTCGCGAATCGCCTCGCGCAGCTCCAGGCGCAAGTCCTTGATCATGGTCTGGCGGCCCGAGCGCATTTCGTCGATCACGGTCTGCCAGTTGATGTTCTGGCGCATCAGTGCCTCGGTGATCGACGTCAGCGACTGCGGAATGGCGCCCAGGCCCTTGATGCGATCGTTCTGCATCGCCATGTGCTTGGCCAGGTCGATCTGCAACTGGCGTGCCGACAACGCATCGCGCGCCATGTTGCTGGTGTTCTCGCCGATGGTGTTGCCCAGTTCGCCCAGGCGCGAAGCCACCGAGGAGTGGATTTCGGCCTGGTGCTGGATGGCGCCCATCTCGTCGGCCAGGCGAATCGATATCTGGCTCAGCAGCGCCGGCAACTGCGCGATGTTCTGGGCGCTCTGTTCGTTCATGTTCGAGATTTCGCTCTGCTGCGCCTGCAGCGATGTCATCGCCGACGACAACGCGGTCTGCCCGGCCTGGATCGTGGAGACGATCTGCGGCAGCACTTCGAAGGTGCGGTTGGCGATATCGCCGTTGACCGACAGGCGTTCCTCGAGCAGCGACAGGCTGTCCGACAGGTCGCGCGCCGAAGTGACCTTCTGGTTGATGATCTGGCCCACGTTGCGGATCTCTTCCAGCGTCTGCTGCCCCACTTCGTGCATGCGCGGGCCGAAGGCCACCAGCTGGCGCAGGCTGCGCGACTCTTCCATGCTATCGGTAAACAGCTGGACGATGTTGTTGAGGCGGTCGTTCAGGCCTTCCAGCTTGATGCCCGCCTGCAGCGAGGCTTCCGAGCTGTTGCGCGAAGCCATGATCGATTCGCGCTGCAGCACCATCAAGTCCTGCAGGAATTCGGCCAGGAAGGTCTCCGACACACCCTGGCGCTGGGTGGCGGCCGGCCCCGACATGTCGTGCACCACGTGCTGCACCATGTCGCTGATGCATTCGCGGGCGCGCACCACCAGCTTCTTGCCGGCACCGCGCAGCGGCGTCAGGGTCAGGCCCAGCGCCAGCGAACCGATCAGGCCGAACATCGAGGCCGAGAACGCAGTACCCATCGAGGCCAGCGGTTTTTGCAGGTCGGCCACCAGGTGCATGAAGGACGCATCCATGTCGCCGCCCTGGGTCGCCTTGCCGAAACCGTCGATCAGCGCGGCCGTGCCCACCAGCGTCTCGAGCAGGCCGATGAAGGTGCCCAGCAGGCCCAGCGCGATCATGAAACCGGTCAGGAACTGCGGGAACTCGGTCTTGGCCTCGAGATGGGCGCGCAGGTCGTGCAGCGAGCTCTCGATGGTTTCCTGCTCGATGCGCGAAGTCAGGCGGCCCTTGGTGCTGGCCACGCTGACGAGCACCTGGCCGATCTCGGTGCCGGCGAACTCGGGCGCCTTGACCAGCTCGTCCATCGACTCGCCGGCCTTGGTGCGATCGTAGAACTGCATCAGCTTGTCGTGTTCCCAGTTCAGGCGCCACAGGTTGTACATGATCAGGCCCACGCCGAACACGGCCACGCCGATGATGAACAGGTTCAGGAAGGGATTGATATGGATCGCATGCAGGACGAAGTCCCGGAACAGGAAGCCTCCCAACAGCAACATCAGCGTCGGGATGGCGGCAAGTGCATAGAATTGGCGTAGGTTTTTCATACGTGCGGGGTTCCGGGCAGATGGATGCGGTAAATGCAGTCAGGACGATAAGAACAGAAACGGGAAATCGACGCCCGCACCTGGCGGGTATCGACCAATACGGTGGCAGACGGGCTGGGCAGCGTGCGGCTCATCGTGGCTCCCTCAGCGCCGACTGCGAGAAACGCGACAGCGGCGACATCAGGTACTGCCACACGGTGCGGCGCCCCACGATCATGTCGGCGGTGGCGGTCATGCCCGGCATCAGCGCCAATGGCTGCTGCAATTGCTGGGCATTGCGCTGGACCTCGATCTTGACACGGTAGTAACGCTCGTAACGCTCGCCGCGCTCTTCGGGCACGGTGTCGGCGCTGACCTCGGTGACGGTGCCATCCATGGCGCCGTACACCCCGTAGTCATAGGCCGAGACCTTCACGCGCGCCGGCGCGCCGGTCATCAACTGGGCGCGGTCGGTGGGCGAGATCCGGGCTTCGATCACCAGCTTGTCGTCGCTGGGGGTCATCTCGATGATCGGGTCGCCCGGGCGCACCACGCCACCCACGGTATTGATGAGCACCCGGTTGACCACGCCATCCATGGGCGCCCTCACCTCCGAGCGCGAGACGCGGTCATTGCGCGACTTGATTTCTTCCTGCAGGCGCGCCAGTTCGGTCTCGGCCGTGGTCAGCTCCGAGCGCGCCTCGGAGCGAAAGCGCGACGACGCCTCGCCCATCTTGGCCTGCGATTCGGCAATCGCCGCGTTCAGGCGCGGGATCATGGCGTTGGTGGCGGCCAGCTTGCTCTGCGCGTCCTGCACCCGGGCGGCGGACTGGATATCTTCCAGCTGCGAGGCGGCATTGCGTTCCAGCATGCCGTGGATCAGCTTGTACTGGCGCTGCGCCAGGTCCAGTTCGCTGGCCAGGCTCTTCTGGCGACTGACCGCCTCGCCCAGCTCGGCCTGGCGCTGCGCCGATTGCTCGCGCAGCACCGACAGCTCCTGCGACAGCTTGGCCGCACGCGCGGCGAACGAGGCTTGCTCGCTCTGCACCGCCGGGTCGTCGCGCGATAGGTCGGCCGGCATCTGCAAGGCGTTGCTGCCGGCCGCTTCGGCCGCCAGCCGGGCGCTCTTGGCGCGCAGGCCGAGGATCTTGACCCGGCCTTCGCCCAGGTCGGCGTTGGCCCGCACGTCGGCAATCGAGATCAGCGTCTGGCCCTTCTTGACGACCGCGCCCTCGCGCACCAGGATGGCCGACACGATGCCGCCTTCCAGGTGCTGGATCACCTGGTTATGCTCGGAGGCGACGATGCGACCGCTGCCGCGTACCACCATGTCGATCGGAGCGAAGATCGACCACACCACCAGCAGTGCCAGCAGCGCCACGCAGGCCAGCACCGCCAGGCGCGGGCGCGGCATCGCCCCCAGCTGGCCCAGCCGGCGATCCAGGCGCGGTGCCAGGCGGCGCATCAAGCCGCGACCGCGGGACGCGATCCCGAGCCCGGCGGCGGGCTTGGCCGAGCCGATCACTTCGCCCCCGCCAGGTATTGCACCAGCACGCGCGAGACGTCGGTCTCGCTGTTCTCGGCGGTGGCCACGCGGCTGACCACGAGCTCCTTGTCCACGCCGGCATCGATCAGGTAGTTGCGCACCGCCACGGTGCGATAGTAGGCACGACGGCGACTGTCGCTATAGCCGCCCGAACTGATCACGCCCGTCACCACGATCTTGCCCTGGCGCGCCTTGACCCGGCGCACCCAGTCGCCCAGGCTCTTGTCGAGCGCGCGGGTGCCCTCTTCCGACAACTGGGTCGAATCGGCATTGAAGTTGAGCACCACGCCACGGTCGGTGGCATCGGTGCGCACGCCGGGCGCGATTTCGTCCTTGGTCGGATCGGTCTTGACCTGGATCGCATTGGGGCTGGAGGGCGCTGCACTGCTGCGCAGGCTGCCGGCATCGGACTGCAGCGGCGGCGCCGCCAGCTTGGCCTTGAGCTGCGCCACCTCGCGCTTGAGCGACTCGATCTCCTGCGCACTGTCGCGTTCGGCGCGGGTCTCGGAGACGCGCGCATCCTTGGCCTCGGGCGTGTCGATGCGCACGCTCTTGTTGCGCTCGCTGCCTTGCACGGTCTGGCTCTGGCTTTGCTGCACCAGCTTGCTGACCTTCATCTGGGCCAGCTTCTGCGAGTAATAAAACAGGGTGACGACGAACACCACCACCACGAAAATCATGACCAGCACCACGTTGGACAAGGCGTCCACGAAGCCCGGCCAGAAATTCTGCTCTTTTCCACCCTCCATGAATCCCCCGAGAATCCTATTTCACTGCCTGCGCAGGCACGGCGCCAGGCGCCGAGGCGCGGCCGGTGTTGCGCAGGATCTGGTAGCTGATGTCTGCCTGCTGGAACAGCAGCGTTGCAAAATCCATGCGCGCCTGGTAGGCCTGCTGGTAGGCATCGAGCACGTCGAGCAACTGCTTGCTGCCGGTCGAGAGCTGTTCCAGGAACACATCGGCCACGTTGGCATTGGTCTGGTAGGCCTGGCGCGAGATCTCCATGCGCTTGCGCACCGCACCCAGGGTGCGATAGTTGATCTCGATCTGCTCGCGCAGCTTGCGTTCGACATCCAGCGCGGTGTTGCTCTTCTCGACGTACTTGGCGCCGATCTGCTTCTGGTAATACATGTCGGAGCCGCCATTGAGCAGGTTCATCGACATCACCAGCATCAGGCGGCGGTCGGTCTGCAATTGCAGCCCGCCGCTGGTGGTATCGATGGCGCCGCCGGCGCCACGGGTCTTCTGCTGCGTCCACTCCAGCGCAAAGGTGGGCGAGAACTTGGCCCGCGCCGCCTTCAGTTCCTCGTCGGCGGCCGCCACGTCACGGCGCGCCGCGCGCACGCCAGGGTTGCTCTCGTAGACGTCCTGCAGCGCCATCTTGGACGTATCGGGCACCACCGGCATCATGTGGTCGGGCACCTCGACCTGCTCGATCTTGCGACCGGTGACCTGGTTCAGCGACACCATGGCCGCCTCCAGCGCACCTTCGGCTTCGGCCACCGCCGCCTGCGCGGTCAGCGAGCGGCCACGTACCCGCTCGAAATCGATCCGGCTGGCGCCGCCGCCCTCGACCCGCTTGCGCATGTAGTCGAGCAGGGCATTCATGCGTTGCGAATAGCTGCGGGCAAACGACAGGGCGGCATAGGCGCGCATCAGGTCGTAATAGGACTTGATGGCGGTGTAGTACAGCGTCTCGCGGGCATCGTCGCGACGCAGGTCGGCGGCCTGCGACAGCGCGCGCGACTTCTGGAAATCAAAATAGGAACCCGGCGCCAACAGGGGCTGGCGACCGATCACCGTCACGTCCCAGCGCTTGTGGTCCGAGGCGCGCTGGATCAGGCCGGTATTGGGATCGATCACCGACGAAGGCGACGAATATTCCTGGCCTTTCTGGGCGCGCACATCAAGGGTCGGCCCCAGCTGCCCGGCCGCGACGCGAGCGGCATAGCCGGCCTGGTCGGCCTGGGCCGAGGTGGCGGCGTAGCTATAGCTGTTATTGAGCGCCAGCTCCAGCACCTGCTGCAAGGTCAGGTTGGGCACCGGTTCACCCTCGGCGGCGATGGCGATCTGGGGCAGCGTGATGGTGCTGCTCTTGAAGTCGGGATCTGCCTGGCGCAGCAGCACCACGATCTCGTCGTCCGGACTGGGACCGGACTTCGCGTCCATCGGCAACAGCGCGGGCAACCTGGCATCGGCGGCAGCCGGCCCGGCCGGGTCGCTGCCAAGGCGGATCTGCGGCGGGGCTTCGAGCCGCTCGAGCTGGGCCGGCGGCGGCAGAGGCAATTCGGGTGAGCCGGCTTCGGCGGCCATGACGGCGCTCGAGGCGCCCAGGCCGAGCGAAACGCCCAATAAGATACGTTTGCTTGTGAGAACTATCATCAACACGTCAGGCCGGCACCAACCAGCCCTCCCCTGCCCCAATCAAAAATAAGAAAGAACCGGCCCCTGATCGCCGGTTGTCATCATCAACTGCCCGTTTTGCAGGCCTTTTACCCGAACATCAGATAATTGTTATTGGAATAACAATCTTATTCTTATTCTTTTTAGCTAATTTCAGATTATAAGGCCGAGAATATTTGTATTCTGACAAAAATAATTTTAGCACCTGCCCATTGCATGGAAATGACAGAGAAGACCGAAAAACCCCTTTGATTTCAATCACCTTGCTTCTTTTTGATTGAAATCACAGCGCCCCAATTATCTTTATTTAGTTGCCAGGAGGCTATCAGGATTTCGATAAATATCTCGAAAGTGGTCGAAAAGCATCACCCTTGCAGTTGAAAAACGCCAAGGTCTCCTTATATCCAGCAAGTCGCGATACGCATGCCGCCCGGCGGCGTTGCCGATTGCCGCGCACCGACTCCTTCCCACCATTGCTTTAAGGAAATAAACATGGCATCCGACAAACAGACCATGGGCTTCCAGGCCGAAGTCACGCAGTTGCTGCAGCTGATGATCCACTCGTTGTATTCCAACAAGGAAATCTTCCTGCGCGAGCTGATCTCGAACGCCTCCGACGCCGCCGACAAACTGCGCTTCGAGGCGATCAACAACGGCGCCCTGTTCGAGGACGACCCCGAACTGGCCATTACCGTGGCCGTGGACAAGGCCGCCCGCACCATCACCATCTCGGATAACGGCATTGGCATGAACCGTGACGAGGCGATCTCGCACCTCGGCACCATCGCCAAGTCCGGCACCAAGGAATTCTTTTCGCGCCTGTCGGGCGACCAGCAGAAGGACGCCGCCCTGATCGGCCAGTTCGGCGTGGGCTTCTACTCGGGCTTCATCGTGGCCGATCGCATCACGGTCGAGAGCCGTCGCGCCGGCACCCCCGCCGACCAGGGCGTGCGCTGGGAATCGACCGGCGCCGGCGATTTCTCGGTAGAGGCGATTAACAAGCCCAAGCGCGGCACCGACATCATCCTGCACCTGCGCGAAGGCGAGGACGAGTTCCTGTCGGACTGGCAGATCAAGTCGATCATCCGCAAGTATTCCGATCACATCGCGTTGCCGATCCGGATGCAAGCCGAAGAGTGGGACGAAGAAAAGAAAGAGACCGTCAAGAAGGACGAACTGGAAACCGTCAACCAGGCCAGCGCCCTGTGGACCCGCAGCAAGTCCGACATCACCCCAGAGCAGTACGAAGAATTCTACAAGCACATCTCGCACGACTTCGGCGCGCCGCTGGCGTTCACCCACAATCGGGTCGAAGGCCGCAGCGAATACACCCAGCTGCTGTACGTGCCCACCCGCGCCCCGTTCGACCTGTGGGACCGCAACAAGCGTGGCGGCATCAAGCTTTACGTCAAGCGCGTATTCATCATGGACGACGCCGAACAGCTGCTGCCCGTGTACCTGCGCTTCGTCAAGGGCGTGATCGATTCGGCCGACCTGCCGCTGAACGTATCGCGTGAAATCCTGCAGGAGTCGCGCGACGTGCGCGCCATCCGCGAAGGCTCGACCAAGCGCGTGCTGGGCCTGCTGGAAGAACTGGCCAACAGCGAAGAACAGGCCGAAAAGGACAAGTACGCCGGCTTCTGGACCGAGTTCGGCCAGGTGCTCAAGGAAGGTATCGGCGAGGACGCGGCCAACAAGGAGCGCATCGCCAAGCTGCTGCGCTTTGCCTCGACCCATAACGACAGCGATGCCCAGGTCACGTCGCTGGCTGACTACGTGGCACGGCTCAAGGAAGGCCAGGACAAGATCTACTACGTCACCGCCGAGAACTACCTGGCCGCCAGGAACAGCCCGCACCTGGAAATCTTCCGCAAGAAGGGCGTCGAGGTGCTGCTGCTGACCGACCGCGTCGACGAATGGATGCTGTCGTTCCTGACCGAATTCGACGGCCGGGAACTGGCCTCGGTGGCCAAGGGCGGTCTCGACCTCGGTTCGCTGGAGAACGAAGCCGAGAAGAAGCAGCACGAGCAGACCCAGAACGAGTACAAGGACCTGGTCGGCAAGATGCAGGGCGTGCTGGGCGACAAGGCCAAGGAAGTGCGCGTCAGTTCGCGCCTGACCGATTCCCCGGCGTGCCTGGTGGCCGACGACAACGAATTGTCCGGCAACCTGGTGCGCATGCTCAAGGCGGCCGGACAGGATGCGCCAGAGTCCAAGCCGATCCTGGAAATCAATCCGGACCATCCGCTGGTGCAACGCCTGAAATACGAAGAGGCCAAGTTCGACGACTGGTCGCATCTGCTGTTCGACCAGGCCTTGCTGGCTGAAGGTGGTGCGCTGGCCGACCCGGCCAGCTTCGTCAAGCGCATGAACGATATGCTGCTGGGCATGGCGTCCAGATAAACGCTGCAGTTGGGCGTGCAATGAAATCGGCGGCCCGCAGGTCGCCGATTTCATTTGTGGTGCGGTAAAGTGGCGGCTCTTGCCTGACCACCCAAGGAGAACCGGATGAACAAGTTGCTGACGTTGTCACTGACGATGCTGGTGTGCGCCGCGGCCAGCACCGGCGCCTCGGCCCAGGCCCTGACCGGCTGCGCGGCCAAGAAGGCCGATCTGCAGGAACATCTCGCACAGGCGCAGGCGCACGGCAACCACGCCCAGCAAGCCAAGCTCAGGCTGGCCCAGCGGCAGTTGAATGCCAACTGCACCGATGAAGGCCTGCGTCGCGAGCGCGAAGCCGACGTCAGGAAAAAGGAACGGCAGGTCGCCAAGCGCCGCGCCGACCTTGAAAAGGCACAGGCCAAGGGCAAGCAGGACAAGATCGCCAGGCAAGAGAAAAAACTGCAGGACGCCGAGGCCGAGCTGAAACAGGCGCAGGACATGCTCGCCAAGTAGGCGATCGATCGATTGCATGGAACTGAACTTCATCAACCCGCGCAAGAATGCCTTGGCCTACCTGGTCAAGATCCTGTCGGGCTGCCTGATCCTCTGGTTCGGATTGCGTGCGGTGGGCATTGCCGAGCCGTACTGGGCGATGATCTCGCTGATCATCGTCACCGAGCCCGACATGACCATGGCCAAGGCAAACTTCCGGGCGCGGGTGATCAACACCCTGTCGGGCTGCATCGTCTCGTGCATTGCGCTGGTGATCTTCGGCCCGACCTTCCTGGCCATGCTGGTGGCGCTGACGGCTGCGGTCATCGTCGCCATGCTGCTGCAGAACTATCCCAGCAACTGGCGCCTGGGCCCGGCCACGGTGGTGATCCTGCTGTCGGCCGCGTTTACCGGCAACGGCCTGGGCGAAGAGCTGCACCTGGCGTTGATGCGCGTGGGGGAAGTCATCATCGGCAGTACGGTCGCCCTGCTGCAGACGGTGGTGTACATCTGGCTAATCAATCGGCGCAAGCAGAAAACGGCCGAAGTGCCGCCTGCCGACCCCCGACCGTGAGCGCCCAACAAAAAACCCGCACTCCCGAAGGATGCGGGTTCTTGCCTGGCGCAACCGATCACTGATGCTAGTGCGTCACGCGGGTGGTGCGACCGTTGGACAGCAGGCGCACCCGCTCGCCGACGCGGAAGGCTTCGTCGGCATCCTGGGTGATGGCACGCAGTTCGCCGTTTTCCAGGCGCACGGTGATTTCGAGGCCGGGCCGGTTGGCTACCCGCGACTCGACCTGGTTACCCACCACGCCACCGGCCAGGGCACCGACGATGCCCGCGGCCAGGGCGCCGTTGCCGCCGCCGATATTGGAACCGGCGGCAATCCCGCCCAGCGCACCGCCGGCCAGCGTGCCCACGCCGCTGGCGCCCTTGTCGATGGTGACGTTGCGAATCGATTCGACCACCGCCATGCGGACGGTTTGTTCGCCCTGCGCCTGGCGGGTGTTATAGACGCTTGCCGAATTGGGGGTGACGGCACAACCGGTCGCCATCAGCCCCAGGGCCGCTACTGCGATGAATTTTTTCATACCAATACTCCAACTGAAATGTGGCCATGCTGGCCGAAACCGAACTACAGCCCCCATCTTAAACCAAAGCATGGCACATCACCGGCGCTGGCCGGGTGGAGTCAGCGACCGCCGGAGACGTCGATGAAGGTGCCGGTGGCATAGGACGACTGGTCCGACACCAACCACATGATGGCATTGGCCACTTCCTCGGCAGTACCGCCGCGCTTCATCGGCACGGCGTCCTTCAAGCGGTCGACGCGCCCCGCCTCGCCGCCACTGGCATGGATATCGGTATAGATCAGGCCCGGCCGCACGGCATTGACGCGTATCCCTTCGGCCGCGACTTCCTTGGCCAGCCCGATGGTGAAGGCATCGATGGCGCCCTTGGAGGCGGCATAGTCGACATATTCGCCCGGCCCGCCCAGCTTGGCCGCCATCGACGACAGGTTGACAATGGCCCCGCCCGGCCCGCCGTGGCGGGTCGACATGCGGCGCACGGCCTCGCGCGCGCACAGCAGGCTGCCGGTGATGTTGGCCAGCAGGACCTGGTTGATCCGCTCGGCGGTCATTTCGTCGAGCCGCGACTGGCGCCCCAGGATGCCGGCGTTATTGACCAGCGCCGTCAGGGTGCCCAGTTCGCGGTCGACGGTCGAGAACATCCCGATGATGTCGTCCTCCCTGGAGACATCGCCGGCCACCGCGATGGCGCGCCCGCCGCCACGCACGATATCGGCCACCACCGATTCGGCGGCCTCGCGATTGGACACGTAATTGACGGCCACCGCGTAGCCCTGCTGCGCCGCCAGTCTTGCCGTGGCCGCACCGATACCGCGACTGCCGCCTGTTACTAGGATGACCTTGTCTGCCATGTCTGTCTCCACTGGTTGGGGTGATCGAATGACGCTATCGGCGCAGGTGCGCTAACATCGTGGCGTATTGTCGCCCGATGTGTTGCCGGGCGCACTGCATGTAATTAATTTCATCCGAAACCGATCCAGATGGCCGCCCGTTCACCCAGCTCTTCCGCATCCCGCCGCAAACCGGTCGATTTCACGCCCGCCGACCCACTCCTGGCCAGCTTCGCGCCGGTGGTGGCCAGCGACACCCGGGTATTGATACTGGGCAGCCTGCCGGGGGCGGCATCACTGGCGGCCAGCCAATACTACGGGCATCCGCGCAACAACTTCTGGCGACTGGTGGGGGATGCGATCGGCGTGGCGCTGGTCGAGCTGGACTATCCGACACGCCTGGCGACGCTGCTGGCGCATCGCATCGGCCTATGGGATGTGATCGCCAACGCCCGGCGCATCGGCAGCCTGGACAGCGAGATCCGCGACGCTGCACAAAATGACCTGCTCACGCTGATCGATACCCTGCCCGACCTGAGGACGATTGCCTTCAATGGCGGCACGGCCGCCAAGATCGGGATGAAAGCCTTGGGTGGACGTGCCGGCGACTACCGGATCCTGCTGTTGCCGTCGAGCAGCCCGGCGCATGCATCGCTTTCCTACAGCCAGAAATTGGCGTCATGGGGTGCACTGGCGAACCTGCCTGCCACCCAGGATTGAACATGCCGGCCAGACCAGCGGGCGGCATCATCGTTACCCGGGATTTCTACAACCCCAGCTTGTCGATCTCGGCATAAGCCCGGTTCAGCCACACCTTCACGCGCGAGCGTTCCATCAGGCCCAGGCCTGCGGTGGCGCGGTCGGGGTGATTGAGGGCGGCCCAGAAGCTGGCGCTCTGCTGGTCGATCTTGAGCATGGTGGCGTCCGGCAGGCGGCGCAGCGACATCACGCTCGCGCCCAGGGTCTCGGCCCGTTCGCGTTGGCCCGAGGCATCCAGGATATCGAAGCGGTCGCTGCGCACTTCATTGAGCACCAGCACCAGCTTGAGACGCCCGCCAAACTGGTCGAGCCACTGGCGCAACAGGTCGACCGAGTCACGCCCGGTGTCCATCACGTGCCACCAGGTCAGCGTGATGCCCTGTTCGGCGACAAAATCGAGCACGCCGGAATCCTCGATCCAGGTCGCCAGCGCATGCTGGGTCTGTGCCGCCAGGTCGACCAGGATGCGACGTTGCGGGTCTTCGAGGGCGCGCTCGATCAGCGGATCCAGGCTGTCGTGCTGGTCCAGCGCCAGCGGCGCCGAGAAGTCGCCGTAGAACCGCAGCAAGGCGCCATGCGACTTGTCGGTATCGAAACCGTTGAATGCGATATTGCGGTCGACAAAGTACTGGGCCAACACACGGGCGACCAGCGATTTGCCGACACCGCCTTTTTCGCCACCGATGAAGTGGATGTGACTCATTGCCTTGGATCCTCAGGTTCGTCCTGCATGTTGAACTGCGATGGGAAGTGCGGGGGAAATTGCCGGTCGAGCATAACATCGATGAACGGGGCGGCCCGGTCACGCTGGGCGGCAACCGTTACTTGCGCATGAAGAGGTAGTCGTAGAACTCACCCGAGAATCCGCCATTGAAGATCAGGTACTGGATAGCCCGCCCGAACAGGACGATGCCGCCGAATACGATCGCCAGCTTGAGGCAGAAGATGAGTGTCTTTAGCATGGCCCGCAGTTTATAACGACTGGGCCGTGCCGGGAATGGGATTCGGTGGCGTTGCCTGGCACCGCTTGCGGTGCCGGCGCTGGTCGCCAATGCACCGCCGGGGCCAGGCCGAAGCGATGCCAAGCGCGCTGGAACCCCTGCCTGCGCAGGGTCCATCGTCAAATCCTGCCGGCTACCCGGGATGCGCGGCGCGCCTCATCCGGGCAGGCCGCCATCAGAACGCCGGCACCAGCGAGCCCTTGTACTCGGTCTCGATGAACTTGCGCACTTCGTCGGAATGATAGGCATCGACCAGCTTCTTGACCCACGGCTTGTCCTTGTCGTCGGTGCGGGTGGCGATGATGTTGGCGTAGCGCCCACGCGGGTCTTCCACGGCGATGGTGTCCTTCTGCAGCGACAGGCCGGCCTTGAAGGCGTAGTCGTTATTGATCGAGGCTGCGGCCAGGTCGTCCAGCGAACGTGGCAACTGCGCCGCGTCCAGCTCGACCAGCTTGAGCTTCTTCGGATTGTCGATCACGTCCAGCGGGGTGGCGTTGACGCCGTTCTCACCGGCGCCGGCCTTGAGCTTGATCAGGCCGGCCTTCTGCAGCAGCAGCAAGGCGCGATTGCCGTTGGAGGGGTCGTTCTGGATTCCGATGGCGGCGCCATTGGGCAACTGGTCGATCGCGCGGTACTTCTTCGAGTAGATTCCCAGCGGCGCGGTGATGGTCAGGCCGACCGGCACGATCTTGTAGCCGCGGGTCTTGACCTGGCTATCGAGGTAAGGCTGGTGCTGGAAGGCGTTGGCGTCGAGGTCTCCGGCGGCCAGCGCGGCGTTGGGTTGCAGGTAGTCGCTGAAGACCACGGTCTGGATCTCCAGCCCGTCGCGGGCGGCGACCTTCTTGACCACGTCGAAGATGGCTTCGGCGCTGCCCACCGAGATACCGACCTTGACCTTGTTCTTTTCTTGCGCCAGCGCGCCCTGTGGTGCCAGGCTCAGTGCCAGCGTGAGTGCGGTGGCCAGTTTGGCGATGGAAGCGAATTGCATGATGTCCCCGGGTTGAATGAGGACAGCATGGTCACACGGCGCCCGCGCAGCACAGAAGTAATGAATCCGCATGTGCTTATGCGCTAAATGCACAGTCGCCACCGGCAGCACGGTATCATTGCGCACCCGCGTGCCCTGTCCGCCCTTTTGTCCCACATCATGCTGATCCGCAGAAAATCCATCGAAGCCCAGGCCAATACCAAGGCCGGTCCCAATCGCCGTCGCCTCGAAGCGGATGCCAACAAGCCACGCAAACCCAAGTTCGCACCGGTGACGTTGTCCGAACTGGACGGCGTGCGCTACCTGCACTTCGGCACCGAATGGGTGCAGGGCGCCATGCGTATTCGCAAGCCCGACTGGATCGAACTCGAATACGCCCAGCAGATGATGGCCTGGATGCTGTTCAACCAGGCGCCGCGCCACATCGTGCAGTTCGGCCTGGGTACCGGAGCGCTGACCAAGTTCTCGTATCGGCACTTCGAGCAGGCGCAGGTGAGCGCCGTCGAATTGAACCCGGCCGTGATCGATATCTGCCACAGCATGTTCAAGCTGCCGCCGGCCGACGATCGCCTGATGCTGATCGAAAGCGACGCCATGGATTTCGTATTGCACGCAGCCCGGCACGGCATCATCGATGCGCTGCAAGTCGACCTGTACGACGCCACCGCACGCGGTCCGGTGCTCGACACCCCGGAGTTCTACCAGGCCTGCCATGCCAGCCTGGCACCGGGTGGCGTGATGACGGTCAACCTGTTCGGCGACCACCCCAGCTACGCCAAGAACCTGCGGGCCATGGAATATGCCTTCGACACGGTGATCTCGCTACCCGAGGTACACGACGGCAATGTGGTGGCGATCGCCTTCAAGGAACGCCAGCAGTTCGACTTTCCCACGCTGTATGCGCGCGCCGCACTGATCGAGGCCAGCACCCGCCTGCCGGCCAAGTCCTGGGTCAACGGCATCAAGAGCGCGCTGTAGGCGCCTGGCCCGGCACGCCTGCCCCAACCGATGGCTCCCAGGGCGGATGTTGGCGCATTGCCAATATTCGATGACGGCCCGCCCGCCGACACCGGTGACGGCAGTTCGCAGGCAGTGTCGTTTCCCGGGGCACATCGACCGACTCGACCAGACTCGATCTGCCCGACCGATAGCCCCATTCCCAGGCAACGGCACGGCAGCGATACGACCGGATGCGGAATGCCCGCACGCCCGGGCGGTTTGCGGCAAAAGCAGGGTTATTCCTGATACCAAGCCTCTATTTATGAGAGAACAATACCGTATCTCCTGATAGGGTGGACTCGATGTTTGGACTTTCCAAGAACGGTGCTTCGAACACGGCGAAGATCTTCGTCGTGACCGTATGCGTCGTCATCGCGCTGCTCGAGACCTGGTCGGCCATGCGCGAGCGCGACGTCAAGCTGGCCGAGTCGACGCGCGCCACCTCGAATGTGGCCATGGCGCTGGCACAACATGCCGACCAGACCTTCAATCAAGTCGACATCGTATTATTGGGCCTGCTCGAACGGCTTGAGCGCGACGGCCAATCCGGCGCCGGGCTGGAACGTACCCACGACATGATGGTGATGCGCGTGCGCAGCCTGCCGCAACTGGCGGGCCTGTTCGTCTACGACGAGCACGGGCGCTGGATCGTCAATTCGCAGCAGACACTGGAAACCCGGTTCAACAACGCCGACCGCGACTATTTCATCTACCACCGCGATCACCGCTCGGAAAAGCCCTTCATCGGCAAGCCGATCCGCAGCAAGTCCAACGGGCAATGGATCCTCACCATCAGCCGGCGCATCAACAAGATCGACGGCTCTTTCGGCGGCGTGGTGCTGGGCACCATCGACCTGGCCTTCCTGCAACGTTTCTACGAACGCTTCGACATCGGGCGCGAAGGCGCCATCATGCTGGGCAACCTCGACGGTACGATCCTGCACCGGCGCCCGCTATTGCCCGACAGCATCGGCAAGCGCCTGGACAATTCGCCGCTGTTCCGCGACCACGTCCGGCACCACGTTTCGGGCGAGGTCGAGATCCGCTCGGTGCAGGATGGCATCCTGCGCATCCAGAGTTTCCAGCACCTGGCCGACCATCCCCTGTTTGTCGTGGTGGCCATGTCCAGGAACGAAGTGCTGGCGGAGTGGCGAAGCCACGTGTGGGCACGCGCGCTGGGAGTGGCGCTGTTGCTGCTGGTGCTGTGCTACGGCGGCGCCAGGATGGTGGCCCAGGTGCGGGGGCGCGAGGTCGCCGAGCGCGATGCGGTGGGCGCCCGCAAGGAGCTGGAACAGCTGTACCAGGCGCTCGAGGAACAGGCACAGAAAGACGGCCTGACCGCCGTCTTCAACCGGCGCTACTTCGACCAGGCCTTGCATTCGGAGCTGGCGCGGCTTGGCCGTACGGGTGGTACCTTGTCGCTGATCATGGTCGATGTCGACAATTTCAAGATGTTCAACGACACCTATGGCCATGCCGCCGGCGACGTCTGCCTGCAAAAGGTTGCCGCGACCCTGTCCCATGCGGCGCAACGCAAGCATGACGTGGTGGCGCGCTACGGCGGCGAGGAATTTGCCGTGCTCCTGCCCGACTGCGACAGCAGCTGCGCCCTGGGCATCGCCCAGGCGATGATGGCGCGTCTGCGCAAGCAACGCATCACCCATGCGCACGGCGTGGGTGGCATCGTCACCGCCAGTGTCGGCGTGGCATCGCTGACGGCGCCGGGCGGCCTGACGATCACCCCGCGCGACCTGATCGAAGTGGCCGACGAGGCGCTCTACGTGGCCAAGCACCAGGGCCGCGACCGCATCTCGTTTCGGGCATTTCCCGCCTCGGATGGGCTGGAGGGGCTGTTCCTGACGGAACAAGCCGACTGAGCCCACGCCGGTGGCGGCGATCGGCCTGACGAACCGGCATCCGGACGCTGCCATCCCGGATGGCGCCCCAGGCGGCTGCGGTGCCATAGCGGAACCAGCGGTGCTGGCCAGCCACTCATTGTCAGCCGCATTGCATGCGGCCCAATAATTCCTGACAATGAGGAGACCAGACATGGCCAACGTCGGCCCTAGTGGCGCAGCACCCAGCGCCCACTTCAATGACACCGTTGAAGAGTTACAAACGAAGAAAGATCCAAGCAAGGCAGCACCGGCCAAATCGGCCCTGAAGCCGACCGCCCCCGTGGTTCCGGCGACGGAGGAGCAACTTCGGCGCGAGCAGTTCACCGCCGAATTCCTGCGCGGTGCGCTCGGCCCAGATTCGAAAAGCACCAAGAAGGCATTGGGCGCATTCGTCGAACTGGGCAAGCAGCAATCGTCGCGCCTGAAGCCTGAAATGAAAACCCGGGCTGAACCGAAAACCGAAACAGAGCAAGAACCATCAACCACAACCGACAAGCCCTGATCAAGGCAGCTTGCACGGTTGGTCGCATCAAGCCAGACCGCACCCCATGCCAGGAATTTTCCGGGCATGGGGTGTTTTTCATGGACAGGCGATCGCTTGGCCGACGCGATGAAACCATTGCCCGGCGCAATGACGTGGGCCGATGGAACTTAGCTGCCGCCGCGGACATAAATACAGCATTGGTGTATGCGGCATGGCCGCGCACTTGAAGGCGAAAATCGTTTTGGACGGGGGTTCGATTCCCCCCACCTCCACCAAATGCGGGAAGGGGCGCTCGGCTGCCTTCCTCCATCTGAAGGGGGTGACCTGGTTTCGACAGGGCGACAAGTATCCGGAGACACACCACGTCAGGCGACCGACGTAAATAGCGCAAATCCATAATTGCAAATGAACCGCAATTCGTTGCTTACGGCACCTAATAGTCGTTAAGCCGAGTATCCGGCCCCTTCGCAAGAAGGCTTGGGAACAGAAAGGCCGGACGTCTCTATCGTTAGCAGCGAGAGAAATGTCGAGCGTAGGCGAAGGCTTCGGACGTCTTCATAGTCGACAACCGTAGAGGGTGCAACCTGTAGACTGGGGGCAATGATCATGGGCCGCTGCCGCACAGGCGGGGCGGGGCGGGGCGGGGTGGCCTGGCACTGCATGCGCAGCGGATGGCCGCCCGCCATCGTCGACGGCCCGGTCGCCGCCGTGAGCGCCTTTGGCCGAGCTCGCCTGCCGTTATTCTTTACCGTTATTTCTTGTCATTACGTGCGCTACCGCACGAGCCCCCACCGATAAGTGCGCTACCGTGAAAGCGATGCGGTTGACCCTGCATGCATTTAGCCGGCGCGAGCCGGACTCGAGCCCCCTGCCCCATCCTCACACACCTCGGTACGGGGGGCTTTTTTTGCCCCAGTTCTTCACCAGCGAAGAAGGCACAATGCCTACCTACGACACCACCGGAAGCGATGGCAGCTTTTTCTACCAGGTGCAGTACACGCAACGGGAAAGCGGGTGGTCGCTGGATGGGATAAGGATCATGCGTGGCAGCGACCTGGTGTTTTCGCAATCGATCGCGACCGGGTTCTATCCCACCGAGGCGGTGGCCATCGCCTATGGCATCAACCGCTGCGAATCATTCGTGAGCGCCTTCACGCTTGGCGGCATCAGCTGGAACGATTTCCAGCATGCGCACGGACAACTGCCCTAGCACCACGGCAAGGCATCGCGGCCGGGCGAGATCCGGGCTTACTCGACCAGCCAGAGATCCACCCCGTCCTTGGTGGACACCTTCACCAGCCCTTGCGTGCGGCTATGGACGGTAAAGATGCCGGTGAGCGGCACGCAATGCTGCTTGGTGACTTCGATGATCTCGCGCGTGGCCTGATCCTTGGCCTGTTCGTTATCGGTGGTCATGATGACCCGTGTCAATCGCACGCGTGCCTGCTGCACCTGCGTGCTGTCGCAGGCGATATCGTCCTCCAGGTGGATCGAATCGGCATGCGCGTCAGCGGCGAATAAAGCAAGAATGGCCATGGCCAGCGTCGTTCTCTTCATGAGCATTGCACCTTTTCTAAGTCATAACCGGCCGCCGACCGCGCCGCCCCCTCGTGTCGTCGCCCCCTGCCCTGCGAGACAACTAACTCCGGTAACCACCTTAGTCCTGCAAATGTTGGAAGGTCAAGGACTTATCGAGTTGGCATCCCTATCCCCGAGCAGGATCGGCGGCATCGCTGCCCGGCGCAAGCCCATCGGGCAGTCAACGGTAACCAAGGCGCCGCGCATGCGATACATCCCGACTTCGACGGACTTAACTGAAAATCAAATGATACACAATCAGATAAATCCTGATGCACAACATTGGCCCAAGGAAATAAAGTACATCTCAGGGATTTCCTTATGGTGCGCCATGAAAACTTTCAAAATGATCACGACGTCAATCTGCCTTTGCCTGGCAGCAGGCTGGATCAGCCCTGCCGACGCATCCACGTCATCGAAAGCGCTCACCGTATCGGCGGTCGTCACGACCACCTGCCAATTGACCCAGGACCACGACAACCTGTCCGTGGTCACCAGCGTGTGCACCAACGGTGTCGATTTTTCGACCCCCGCAGCCGGTCAGCACACGCCATTGATCCAGCGCGCGGCGTCAGGTCCGGTCGTTATCTTCTGAGCGTAGCGATCGGCGCAGGTCTTCGATAATTCCTTCTACAAGCCGTTGCCTGGCTTCAGGGTGCGGCACGATCTGCCGTGACCCATACATCTTTGCACCACCACATGACGTGGCCGTACCGAGCGTTTGTGACGAGATCAAACACCGTTGCTCAAGCGCGTCCCCCAAAGAACATCGGCCCGATCCACAACCGCCGAATGAAAAAATTAAAAAAGTTTAAAAAAGAGCTTGCGCAGATAAAAAACCCTACCTATAATGCGACCTCTCTTGCAGTACAGCAGCACGTACAGCACGGGGCGTTAGCTCAGTTGGTAGAGCAGCGGACTCTTAATCCGTAGGTCCACAGTTCGAATCTGTGACGCCCCACCAGAATTCAGTAGGTAGAAAATCAAGCACTTGCGAGCGATCGCGGTGCTTTTTTTTCGTCCGGCGGCTGCGCTGTTTCGTTGCCGACTCCACCCGGTCGATCAAAGCCGCATTCCCGGGAAATCTGCGATGTACAAAAAAACGCCGCCCGCTTGTTCACCGGGCGGCGCTTGCCGCACTCGACGGCTTTTCGCCGACAAGCTTCAACTGAAACATCAATGGCCAGACCTGAAATGCCGCGGTAACCAGCCAGGGGCAAGATGCACCCATACCGAATGCATTACCACCCTCACCCCTGGAGCCAGCCATGCGTATCTATTGCTTCTACTTCGTCACCGCTATCACCCTGCTGGCATCTGCCGGCGCCGAAGCCGCTACCCGCGGCATCATGCGTGCCAACAATGAATTCGTCTTCCAGCTCATGAACGCCTTCAGCGGCATCCTTCACTAACCGAATCCCGACAGGAGAACATCATGCTCGTCTCGCTCTATCAGGCCGCGTCGCACCTGGTGCATCAGCTCGCCCACCTGCTGCCGCTCTAGTTGCTGCCGCGCGCCGTCAGCACCACCGGCGCCGATGTCCGGTCCTCGCCCGCTTCCTGGGCCTGCCGGTAGCGCTCGAAGTTGTCGCGATTGATCTGGGATTGCTCTTCGGCGTGCTGGTAGGCCAACTGTTCCGCCGGTGACCTGCTGCAACCGCAGAGGACCATCGCGCAGAGGACCCAGGGCAAATAGGTACGCATGTTCGTCTCCATGAATTATTTTATTTTCCTGATGGAAATATACTCCGACATTTCCAGAAGGCAAGTAAAAATCACGAAAACTCGCAACTATTCGAGCAAGCGGGCGCTGCGGGGGTCTCCCCGTGCGCTTGTTATTTCCAGGACAACGCATGCATCTCGACGACAATCAATTCGCGCTGGTCATTGGCGCAACACCGCTGGTATCGATCGACCTGGTCATCCGCAACGACCACGACCAGGTGCTGCTCGGCCTGCGCCGCAACCGTCCGGCGCAGGGCATGTGGTTCGTGCCAGGTGGGCGTATTCGAAAAAACGAGGGCTTGCAGTCGGCGCTGCACCGCGTCGCCCGATCGGAACTGGGGGTGATCCCGCAAGCCTGGACGCTGCTGGGCGCGTACGACCATTTCTATGCCGATAATGCACTTGGCCGCGACCATCTGGGTACCCACTATGTGGCGCTGGGCTGTGCCTGCACGCTGGCGCCCGGCTACGCCATCCTGGCCGATGACCAGCATGCCCAATTGCGCTGGTGGCCAATCGATGAGTTGATGAACAGCCCGCTGGTGCATCAGAACACCCGCCACTATTTCGAAGCGGACGCGCCTAATCGACTTTGAGGCGGACCCCCGCCAGGGCACGGGCTAGCGACACCACACCGCCAAGGCCGCCCGCAACGCCAGCATCGTGTCGTCCCACTGCCCGGCCTGCTGCTGCCGGAACAGCCGCGCGCCGGGGTACCACGGCGAATCGAAGCGATTCAGGCTCCAGCGCCAGTCGGGGGCGAACGGCAAGGCAATCCAGACCGGCATGCCCAGCGCGCCTGCCAGGTGCGCGGCGGCAGTGTCGACGCTGATCAATAAATCCATGCAGGCAAGCGCGGCGGCGGTGTCGGCAAAGTCGACAATGCCCTCGCCCAGCCAGTGCCAACGCGATTGGGACTGCATCTGCAGCCATGCATGGTCGGCAGCGCGCAGATCGGGCTGGATGACGAAGAAATCGACATCCGGGCGCGCCTGCGCCAATGTGGCGAAGCGCTGCAGTTCGATCGATCGGCGCCGGTCGTTGGTATTGCCGGCATTGCCCGAACACACCACGCCTACCCGCAAACGCCCCGCCGCGGCCGGCGACAGCGCATCGATGCCGGTCTGCCATGCGGCGCGGCGCGCCCCATCCGCCTGCAGGTAGGACGGTGCCGCAGGAATGGAATCGGGCTGCGTATTGCACACCAGCGGCAAACTCATGAGTGGCAATTGCAACTGCACACCAGCCAGCGGCTCGCCGGTGCCGACGATGTCGATCGACTGCGCCACCGACAAGGTATGCATCAACGCCTTCAGGCTGGCGGGTACTTCCAGTACGACCTGCGCACCGGCGTCGACCATGTGCCGCACGTAACGACAGAACTGGATGGTGTCGCCGTGGCCCTGTTCGGCCCACAACAGGAGGCGCCTGCCGGTCAGCGGGCTGGCGCCGTTCCAGGCGGGGATGCCGGCATGCCGGTAGGGGTCGGCGCCGCGCCCTTCCCAGCGCCATTCGTAGAGCGGCCAGGCCTCCTGCCACTGGCCCATGATCAATAACGACAGTGCCAGGTTGACCTTGGCATCGGCGTCGTCCGGTGCCAGGCGCAGTGCGCGTCGGTAGCTGTCGATGGCCTGCTCGTATTGCCGCAGGCGTGCCAGGCTGGTACCGCGACTGACGTGGGCATCCGTCAGTTCGGGGTCGACGATCAATGCTTCGTCGAAATAACGCAGGGCGTCTTCGAACATGCCGTCGGCATGTTCGATCAGGCCGGCATCGAGCCAGTAACCGGCGCGCTGGCGATCCAGGCGCAACGCCTGGGCCATGCTGCGGCGGGCGCTGTCGAATTGCCCGGCACGCTCTTGCAGCATGGCGCGCCGATGCCAGGCATCGGCCAGTTCGGGTTGCAGCCGCGTGGCTTGTTCGATCAGTTGCAGTGCCTGCCCGTCGTTGCGCCCCGACGGGGCAAGTGCCTGCAGGGCGGCCGCGGCAGCCAGGAAGATCTCGGCACGCTGCTGGCCCGACTCGATCAGGGCACGAAACAGCAGGAAGGCGTCTTCATGACGCCCCAGCTCGAAGAACACCCGCCCCAGCTGGTAGCGCACGGCCACGCTCTGCTCGGCATCGGCGGCCAGGCCGCGCAGGGCGCGCTGCAACACCAGTGCCGCCTCGTCGAAGCGATGCTGGGCGGCGGCCACGCTGCCCAGCAGGTGCAGTGCCTGGGGTTGGTCGGGGGTATCCTGCAGCAATGCCAGCAGGATCTGTTCGGCCTGGGAGTATTGGTCCTGCTGGAACAGCTGGTGGGCCTGTCGGAGCGATTCGGTGGGATTCATGGCGGTGCGATCGGGTGCGAACCGCGCTATTGTCTCATCCCGCGGCGCGGCGGCGCCAAAGCAGTCGCAGCGCCAGCAACACGCCGACGATGACCGCAAACAGCAGCGGCTGGGCAATCAGGTTCTTGCCCGACTTGTCCCACCAGTAGTGCAAGACCCCCAATGGCACGATCAGGTAGATCAGGCGGTGCAGCTGCGCCCAGCGCTTGCCGCCCAGCCGGCGCACCATGCCGTTGGTGCTGGTGATGGCCAACGGGATGGTCAGCACCAGCGCGATCACGCCTACCGTGATGAAAGGACGCTTGACGATGTCGCGCCAGATCGCCGCCAGGTCGAAGAAATGATCGAACCAGACAAAGGCGGTGAAGTGTAGCGCCATGTACAGGAAGGCCATCAAGCCTGCCATGCGCCGCATGCGCACCAGCCAGTTGATGCCGGTCAACTTGCGCAACGGAGTGATGGCCAGCGTGATGCACAGCAGATAAAGGGTCCAGTCGCCGGTGCCGTGGGTGATCGCCTCGAGCGGGTTGGCGCCCAGGCCGCCGGTCAAACCCAGCACCAGCAGCCGCAGCAGGGGCGTGGCCGCCAGCAGCAGCAGCAACCACCAGATGGCGGTGACGGTGCGCGGTCCAAGATTGCGTACGCAGGCCGGAGCTAATGGCATCGCCGCTCCGTCAGTAGAACTTGCGCAGGTCCATGCCGGTATACAGGCTGGCCACGTCGTTGTATCCGTTGAACATCAGCGTCTTGCGCTTGGGGGCGAAGAAGCCGTCTTCGCCGATGCGGCGTTCGCTGGCCTGCGACCAGCGCGGATGGTCGACGTTGGGATTGACGTTGGAATAGAAACCGTATTCCTGCGGGGCATACAGGTTCCAGGCGGTCTTCGGTTCTTCCTTGAGGAAGCGGATGGCGACGATCGACTTGGCCGACTTGAAACCGTACTTCCACGGCAGCACGATGCGAACCGGCGCGCCGTTCTGGTTGGGCAGCACTTCGCCATACATGCCGAAGGTGAGCAAGGCCAGCGGGTGATTGGCTTCGTCCATGCGCAGGCCTTCGCGATAGGGCCACTTCAGGATCGGGTCGTTGAGCCCCGGCATCTGCTTGTTGTCTGCCAGCGTGACGAATTCGACATACTTGGCATTGCCGGTCGGTTCGGCCTTCTTGAGCAGCGCCGACAGCGAATAACCGATCCAGGGGATCACCATCGACCACCCCTCCACGCAGCGCAGTCGATAGATGCGTTCTTCCAGCGGCGCCAGCTTCATCAGTGCATCGAGGTCCAGCGTGAACGGCTTCTTGACCTCGCCCTCGATCGACACCGTCCACGGGCTGGTCTTGAGCGTGCCGGCGTTCTTGGCCGGATCGGACTTGTCGGTGCCGAACTCGTAGAAGTTGTTATAGGTCGTGGCGTCCTTGTAGGCGGTCTGTTTTTCCATCACCGCGTAGGCATTGTTCAACCTGGCCGGCAACTTTCGGCCCTGCTGGGCAAACGCCGAGGCCACCGCCCCCAGCCCACCCAGGCCGGCCAGGGCCGCACCGGCGGCCACCCGCCCCATGAAACTGCGGCGCGCCTGGTAGATCTCACGCGGGGTGATTTCGGACGCGGTGGGAATCTCGATCTGGTCGGGACGGATCTTGATCAGCATGGGGGCTCCATCGAACAGGGTTGGTGCAAGGCAACGGCCTTGCTGACATGATGCATGCTAGGGACCACACGGTGACAGCCGGATGGCATTCTGATGACAATTTTGTCATGAACAAAACCGGTGTGGTTGCTAGAATCCGGCGATTGCTTTCATGATGCTCGATTCTCTCTCATCCTCGAAGAAGACGCATGGCCATTCTCGTAATCGAAGACGATCCCAAGACCGGCGACTACCTGAAAAAAGGCTTGCGCGAATCCGGCTATGCGGTCGACCTGGCGCGCAATGGCACCGATGGCCTGCACCTGGCGCTCGAAAACGACTACGACCTGGTGGTACTGGATGTAATGCTGCCCGGCCTCGACGGCTGGCAGGTCATGGGTGCGCTGCGCGCCCGGCGCGACCTGCCGGTGCTGTTCCTGACCGCACGCGACCATGTCGACGACCGGATCCGAGGCTTGCAACTGGGCGCCGACGACTACCTGGTCAAGCCGTTTTCGTTCACCGAACTGGTATTGCGCATCCGCACCCTGCTGCGCCGGGGCGTGCAGCGTGAAGCCGAGGTCTACCAGATCGCCGACCTGCAACTGGATCATGTGCGGCACAAGGTCACGCGCCAGGGCGTCAACATCGCCCTGACCAACAAGGAATTCATGTTGCTGCACTTGTTGATCAAGCGCCGCGGCGAGGCGCTGTCGCGCAGCGTGATCGCCTCCCAGGTATGGGACATGAACTTCGACAGCGACACCAACGTGGTCGATGTCGCCATCAAGCGCCTGCGTGCCAAGCTCGACGCCCCCTTCGAGCACAAGCTGATCCACACCGTGCGCAGCGTGGGCTACATGTTCTCGGAACATCCATGATGGCCACCCGGCGCGGTACGATGCGGCACCTGCCGCTGACCTTGCGGGTGGCGCTGCTGTTTGCGCTGATCGCGGCAACCGTGGTCACCGCCCTGGGCTGGTACCTGTACGGCAGCGCGCGCGAGTCGCTCGAATTGCGCGCCGACCAGGCCCTTACCGGGCGGGTCGAGCACTTTCGCACCCTGATGCGCGACCTGGTCAATGTGCAGCAGATGGAGCAGCGCCCGGCCCTGTTCGAAAGCATGATGGGCAACGAACAGGATGTGCGCATCTTCCGCCGCCAGGGCGAGGCGCCATTCATCCAGAGCAACCCCGAGCGGCTGGTGCCGCCCGAGATGGAGGCGGTGCCGGTCGGCACCCCGTTGTCGGCCGACGACTTGTTTACCAGTACCCGCGCCGATGGCGTGCAGGTACGCTGGGCCGCGGCGCTGGCCGAGGTGGGCAACGAGCGCGATGGCCGCAATACGGTCGAGATCGTGGCCGGCTACGTGATGGTGGAAGAGGCGCGCATGATGCGTTCGTATCGCTGGCGCCTGGTTGCGGCCGCCGCCGCGGCGGTATTGCTGACCGCGCTGCTGGGCTGGCTGTTGTTGCATCACGGCTTGCGCCCGCTGCAAGAGATGAGTCGACGCGCAGCGCGCATCACGCCGGACCACCTGAGCACCCGCCTGGAACAGGACGGCATGCCCGAGGAACTACGTCGCGTGGCGCTATCGTTCAACGCCATGCTCGATCGCCTGGAGGCCGGCTATGCCCACCTGTCGCAATTTTCGGGCGACCTGGCCCACGAGATCCGCACGCCGGTCAATGTGCTGATGGGCCAGAGCCAGGTAGCGCTGGGCCAGCGCCGTTCGCCGCAAGAGTATGAGCAACTGCTGGAATCGAACGTCGAGGAACTGCAACGCCTGTCGCGCATCATCGACAACATCCTGTTCCTGGCCCAGGCCGACCATGCCACGCTGGCGGTCGATTGCAGCGATTTCGAACTGGAGCGTGAGCTGCGCCGCATCGCCGATTACTTCGAAGGCCTGGCCGAGGAGCGCGGCATGCAGCTGGTGCTCGATGCGCACGGCAGCTGCCACGCCAATCTCGACATGTGGCGCCGCGCGGTCGGCAACCTGGTGGTCAATGCAATCCGCCATGGCGAAGCCGACGGCGCCATTCGCATCAGCGCCCGGGCCGATGCGAGCGGCAGCCGCATCGTGGTCGAGAATCGCAGCGCCGATGCGCTACCGCACAGCATGGCGCGCATGTTCGACCGCTTCTACCGGGGCGACCGCTCGCGCACCGCGCTGACCGAGTCGAACGGACTGGGCCTGGCCATCGTCAAGGCCATCATGGGATTGCATCGGGGCACGGCGACCGTGGAATGTACGCAACCGGGGTGGATCAGGTTCACGCTGCAGTTCCCCGGTTCAGACTGACCGGGGTCGCTGCCACGCAGCACATCGTCATTGCTTTTCGATATGCACCTGCACCACCGTCGGCGCCGCCTGCGGCGCGGCCAGGGCCGCCTGCTCGAGCGCGTCGGCGGCAGCCTGTGCCTCGCGTTCTTCGGCTGCGCGCCGGGCCTTTCTGGCCGCCGAGGCGCGCGTGAAGATGATCTTCAGGGCCGCCATCACCGGCACCGACAGGAAGATGCCGGCTACCCCGCCCAGCTGGTCACCGGCCAGCAGGCCCAGGATCACCATCAGCGGACTGACCTCGACGCCTTCGCTCATCAGGTAGGGATTGAGCACGTAATCCTGGAACAGGCGGTAGGCCACGATGAAGCCCACCAGCCACAGCAGGTGCGGATAGCCGCTGAAGCCGGCCACCAGCAAGGCCGCGGCGCTGGCCGCCAGCGGTCCGGCGAAGGGAATGAATTCGAGTACCGCCGCCAGCCCTGCCAGCAGCATCGCATAGGGCACGCCCATGAGCGAAAAGGCGATGCTGTAGGCCGCCAGGGTGGCGATCGACAGGAACAGCAAGGCGCGCACGTAGCGCGACAGCAGCACGTCGAGGTCCTTGATGATGTTATTCCATAGCCGACGGTTACCGCCGTTCATCCAGGACAGCATCTCGTCGCGGATGGCCGGCGCATCCTTGATCAGCAAAAAGCTGATGATCGGCACCAGCACCAGGTAGATCAGGTTGCTGGCGGCATGCATGACGCCCACCCCGAACTGCTTGGCCAGCGGCATGGCCTGGTCGGTGCCGTTGGCCAGCTGGTCGCGCAGGAAGCCAAGGATGCGCTCGCGCACCGGCTCGGCAAACCCCGGCAGCGGGATGCGGGCAACCATATCGTTGGAGCGCAACAGGGACGGCAACTGCTCGCTCAGGTGCAGCGCCTCTTCCTGGATGCGCGAGCCGAACACGGCGGCCACCGCTGCCACGATGGCCAGCACCAGCGCAAATACCACTGCGATCGATACCGTACGTGGCACCCGGCGCGGGCGCACCCGCTCCATCTGCTCCACCAGCGGATAGACCAGATAGCTGAAGAACACCGAGAACACCAGCACCAGCAGCGTGGCCGAGACGGTATAGGTGATGAAGAACAGCAACGCCACCAGGGCCACGGTCCAGACGATCCTGGCGATGCGCAAATCGAAACCCAGCATAGAAAACCTTTGGATGACGCCCAGCACGCATCGGTCCCCTGACCGCAATCATCGCGCTGGCTGCAGACGATCCGCAGCACGGCTGAGCTTGACCGAAAGCTTAGAGCAAACCGCCAATATGCCCCATCAGCCGATCTCTTCTGACGCTGTAGGACAGCGCGAGGAACCCGCCCCACAGGCAATCCGCCCGGCGCGGCTGCCATGTTGCCTTGAATGCACGAGATGTTATACGATGTCTGATCACATAGAATTCACTGGAAACCACATGTCCAAACACGATCACGGCAACCCCGTCAACACCACACGGCGCACCGTCCTGCTGGGCGGCCTGGCGATGGCCGGCGCGGCGCTCGATGCCTCGGCGCAGGCATTCGATTTCAAGCCCAGCCAGCGTTATCCGGATCCCGCCATCGAAGTGCTGGACAAGAGCTTCCTGAAATATCGCCTGTTCAGCGCCGGCGTGGAACAACTGGCCAGCGGCTTTCGCTGGGTCGAAGGTCCGGTATGGTTCGGCGATGGTCGCTTCCTGCTGTTTTCGGACATTCCCAACAACCGCATCATGCGCTGGGATGAAGCCACCGGCCAGACCTCGGTGTTTCGCCAGCCCTCCAACTTCAGCAATGGCCTGGCGCGCGACCGGCAGGGCCGCCTGCTGGCATGCGAACATCTCACGCGCCGCGTTACCCGCACCGAATACGATGGCAGCATCACGGTGCTGGCCGAACGCTACAACGGCAAGCGTTTCAATTCGCCCAACGACATCATCGTCAAGTCGGATGGCTCGATCTGGTTCACCGACCCGCCGTTCGGCATCGCAGGCGAATGGGAAGGCGACAAGCAGACCTCGGAACTGCCGCATTCGGTCTATCGCATCGACGGCCAGAGCGGCAAGCTGAGCCTGGTCACGGATACCCTGGCCGGCCCTAACGGACTGGCGTTTTCGCCAGACGAAAAACTGCTCTACATCAACGAGTCGCGTGCCACGCCCAATCGCGTGATCTGGGCCTACGAACTGACCGACAACGGCACCCGCCTGGGCCAGCGCCGACTGGCGGTCGACGCCAACGGACCTGGAGGCATCGACGGCTTCAAGCTCGACACCGACGGCAACCTGTGGTGCGGCTGGGGCAGCAACGGCTCACTCGAGGCCAATGCGGCCGAACTCGACGGCGTGCGCGTATTCAATCCCCAAGGCCGGGCCATCGCCCATATCCACCTGCCGGAGCGCTGCCCCAACCTGGTGTTTGGCGGCGCCAAGAAGAATCGCCTGTTCATGGCCAGCAGCCATTCGCTTTACTCGCTGTATGTCGAGGCGCGCGGCGCAAGCTAGGATGGCCACGCAAAAAAAATCGCGCATCGGGGATGCGCGATTTTTTTGCTTGCAGGTTGCGGCGGCGGCGGTGGCGTGGCTTGCCACCGCGCAGTCGCCACTGGCTTATACCAGTGTCAGCGTGACGTCGATATTGCCACGGGTGGCGTTGGAGTAAGGGCAGACCTGGTGCGCCTTGTCGACCAGTGTCTGCGCCACTGCGCGATCCAGGCCCGGCAGCGAAATCTTCAGTTCGGCTTCGATACCGAAACCGGCAGGGATCTGGCCGATGCCCACGGTGCCGGTGATGCTGGCGTCAGCCGGCAGGGTCACCTTGTCCTGGCCGGCCACGAACTTCAGCGCACCCAGGAAGCAGGCGGAGTAGCCGGCTGCGAACAGTTGTTCCGGGTTGGTGCCGGCACCGCCGGCGCCGCCCAGTTCCTTCGGGGTCGACAGCTTGATGTCGAGCACGCCGTCGGAGGACTTGGCGGAACCTTCACGGCCGCCAGTGGCGGTTGCGGTGGCTTGGTACAGGGCTTTTTCGAGTTTTTTCATGATGTTTCCTTTCGGTTCAGGTTAAGGCCCGCAGGCCGCATCGGTCATGACAACCATTCATCTTATCCAGCATCACTGCCTGCACATCGTGACCGCAGGCATGGCCTGCAGGCACCGACTTGCATCAACTACAACTTTCACCGTCTAGCGTTTGCCGCCAGTTCGAGACAACTCTAGATCAGGTTCTATCCCGATGCGAACCCGCTGGTGCCCGCGGGTTCAATCTCGAACGACAGAATAGCGAACTATTTAATTAACACCATCAAATCCTGACGATATTTCCTGCTGCAATCTGTTCGGGCATCACCTTGCGTGTTCCAGGATCGTTGCGCCGTCCATGCATGCATAATAGATCGTACAAAATTAAATTGCAAGCTATTTAAATTCAAGCGATTGAACATATCGCCTGATATCGCTGGCCGGTTGCCCCTGCGCTTGCACGCGCCAGGCCGGGTGCGCCAAATCCGGCAAGTTAGGTATCATGCGCACTCCCGCTGCCAGCTTTATACCGACGCCCGGCGTCGGCCCCGCCATGCCCAATGAAATCCGTACCGCCGCCGGCCATCCGCTGCGCACCCTGGACCTGTTCTGCAAGGTAGTCGACAACTACGGCGATATCGGCATCTGCTGGCGCCTGGCGCGCCAACTGGTGCGCGAACATGGCATTGCGGTAAGACTGTGGGTCGATGACCTGGTCAGTTTCCAGCGCCTGTGCCCCGAGGTCGATACCAGCGCCGAGCTGCAGCAGGTCCACGGTGTGGCCGTGCGCCACTGGCACGCGCAAGACCAGGAGGCCAGCTTCGCCGCGGACGACGTGGCCGACATCGTGATGGAATTCTTCGGTTGCGAGATCCCGCACGGGTACGTGGCGGCGATGGCACAACGCAACGTGCGTCCCTTGTGGTTCAACCTCGAAGGCCTGTCGGCCGAGCAATGGGTCGAAGGCTGCCACACCCTGCCCTCGCCGCATCGCTCCTTCAAGCTGACCAAGTATTTTTTCTTCCCAGGTTTCAACGACAAGACCGGTGGCCTCAGTTTCGAGGCCGACCTGCAGGCGCGGCGCCAGGCCTTCGTCGAGCAGGGCGAACGCCAGGCCTTTCTGGCCAGCCTGGGCGTGACCGCCGAGCAAATGCAGGGCTGCAAGGTTTCGCTGTTCTGCTACGACTATGCACCGGTGGCCGACCTGCTTGCCGCCTGGCAAGCCAGCCCGCGCCCGGTCACCTGCCTGGTGCCCGATGGCGTGGCCAGTGCCGCGATCGAGCGGTTTCTCGGCGCCCCCGCGCGGCCCGGTGCATTCGCCACGCGGGGCGCCTTGACAATGCGGGTGTTGCCATTCGTGCCACAACCCGACTACGACAAGCTGCTCTGGAGTTGCGACTTCAACTTCGTGCGCGGCGAGGATTCGTGGGTGCGGGGCCAATGGGCCGCCAGGCCGTTCGTCTGGAACATCTACAAGCAGGACAAGAACCTGCATCACGTCAAGCTCAACGCCTTCCTCGCGATCTATCGCCCGGCCACGGCCGAGCTGGCCACCCTGGCACGGGCCTGGAATGGCGCCGCGCCCGGCGAGATCGACTGGGCGGCGACCTGGAGCGCCGTGTTGCAGGACTTGCCGGTACTGACCGCCGGCGCCGGACAATGGGTCGATACGCTGTTGGCAAATGGCGACTTCATGACCAATTTGCTCAGCTTCGCCCGCAGGCTCGAATAAAACAGGCCCGAAAATAGGGTAGAATAGCGGGCTAACTTTTATGCAGTTTGGAATTCAACGTACGTGGGCTTGCGGTGCTCTTTGCCATCAGGCTACGGACAGTTTGAAGAAACCTACCTTTTCACGACTATCCGCTATGAAATTTGCAAAAGAAATCCGCGTCGGCAACATCATCATGGTCGACAGCAAGCCCATGATCGTCCTGCGTTCGGACATCAACGGCTCTTCCCGTACTGGCTTCACCTACAAGTGGAAGATGAAGAACCTGCTGACCAACACCCCGATGGAAAGCGTTTTCCGCGGCGACGACAAGTTCGACGTGGTGGTGCTGGACAAGAAGCCGGTCACCTATTCGTACTTCGCCGACCCGCTGTTCGTCTTCATGGATCAAGAGTACAACCAGTACGAGATCGAAGGCGAGAACATGGGCGAAGCCATCAACTACCTCAAGGATGGCATGGAATGCGAAGCCGTGTTCTATGACGGCAAGGCGATCTCGGTCGAAATGCCGACCACCATCGAACGCCTGATCACCTACTCGGAACCGGCCGTCAAGGGCAACACCTCGGGCAACGTGCTCAAGGAAGCCAAGATCGAAAACGCGATCGAAGCCAACCAGATCGTGGTGATGGTGCCATTGTTCGTCAGCCAGGACGACGTGATCGAAATCGATACCCGTACCAACGAATACAAGAAGGTCGTGCGCAACTAAGCATTGCCGTTGCCATTCGATAAAAACGCTGCCTCGTGCAGCGTTTTTTTATGCCCGAGGCAGCGCACGCCGCCCGGGATCATTCCACCCCGCTCGCCTTGACCTGCGCCAGGTGGCGCGCCGCCTTGCCGCCCTCGCTGGCCCAGAATTCGCTGTCGGCGGCCTGGATGCGACGCGCGGAATTCTCCATGTGCTGCAACGCCGCCGCCCGCGCGGCCGCGGCGTCGCCCTCGGCGATGGCCTGCGCGATGGCCGCATGTTCGCTGCGCACCTGCTGCTGGAAGTCGGCGCGGCGCGCCTCGTTGATGCGCGCCACCCGGATCGCCCCGTGCAGGAACTGGCTCAGGAACTGCACCAGCGACGTATAGAGCGGATTGTGCGCGGCGTTGGAGATGGCGGCATGGAAGGCGAAGTCTTCCTGCACCCCGTCGCGCCCTTGCGCGGCTGCCGCGTCGATCGCCTTCAAGGCCTGGCCGATGGCACGGCTCTGCGCCCGGGTGCGACGTTGCGCGGCCAGCGCTGCCATCTCGCCTTCGACGCCGCGCCGCAGCTCGATCACCCGCAGCACCGCCTGGATCGAATCGCGCACATCCCCCACCTGCAGGTCGAGCCGGAACGGCGTGGCCTGGTTGGCGCCCAGCACCACCGTACCGCTGCCCCGGCGCGAACCGACCAGGCCTTCCGACTTCAAGCGCGAAATGGCCTCGCGGATCACCGTGCGGCTGACCGCGAAGCGCTCGGTCAGCTCCATCTCGGATGGCAAGCGGGCATCGGGCGCGAACTGCCCCGAACGGATCTGCTGGGCCAATTGGCTGGTGACGTGGTCGGCAAGGGTACCCTTGCCGCGCGCGGCACGGCTGGCAGGATTCGAAGGCATGGCTGGATCGGGATTCATGAAGTCGCCATGATACCGCCACTGCCTGCTTTTCGATCCGCACAAACAACTACCGACATGGGCCATCAAAAGTTGTATGACAACTTTCTGTTATAATGCCAGCCGCAATGAGTCGAAGCACCCAGCAGTCCCATCAGATACCGAGGAGAACACATGCATATCGTCATCACCGGCGGCGCCGGCTTCCTGGGCAGCCGACTGGCTCGCCAACTGCTGCAACGCGGCAAGCTGACCGGCAGCAACGGCCAGCAGCAGGAGATCACCCGCATCACCCTGCTCGACGTGGTCCCGGCCCAAGGTTTCGATGACCCGCGCATCGAAGCCGTCACCGGCGACATCGCCGATGCCGCTGTCATCGAGCGCGTCATCACCGCCCAGACGCAATCGATCTTCCACCTGGCCGCCATCGTCAGCGGCCACGCCGAAGCCGATTTCGAGCTGGGCATGAAGATCAACTTCGATGCCACCCGGGTGATCCTGGAACGCGCCCGCGCCGTCGGCACCAAGCCGCGCGTGGTCTTCACCAGCTCGGTGGCGGTGTTCGGCGGCGACCTGCCCGCGGTGGTGCCGGACAACACCCTGTTGATGCCGCAAAGCTCCTATGGGGCGCAGAAGGTGATGGGCGAGCTGCTGGTCAACGACTACAGCCGCAAGGGCTTCATCGATGGCCGCGCGCTGCGCATGCCGACCATCTCGGTGCGCCCCGGCGCGCCCAACAAGGCCGCTTCCAGCTTCGCCTCGGGCATCATCCGCGAACCGCTCAACGGCCAGCCATCGGTGTGCCCGGTGGGTCGCGATACCCGCATGTGGCTGATGTCGCCGCGCCAGGCCATCGCCAACCTGATCTACGGTCACGAGATCAATGGCGCCGACCTCGGCCTGGCGCGCTTCCTGTCCATCGACGGCTTGTGCGTGACGGTGGGCGACATGGTCGCCGCGCTGGAACAGGTAGCCGGCCCCGAGGTGGTCAAGCTGATCGAGTGGAAGGAAGACGAAGCCATCAAGCGCATCGTCAATTCGTGGCCAGGCGCCTTCGAGGCCAAGCGCGCCAAGGCACTGGGTTTCACCGCCGACGCCAGCTTCGCCGATATCGTCCGCGCGCACATCGAAGACGAAGTCAAGAAGTAGGCTGCGCGCCATCCCGTCGCCGGCGACGGGATGGTCGCTACACCGGGTCTTGCAGGCTACCTGGCCTGGCCCAGCAAGTCATAGATGCTGGAAAAATCCAGCGCCCCCGCGCCGTTCTTGCTATGGATGTCGTACAGGTTGCGCGCTGCCGCCCCCAGCGGAACCGCGCATCCGGTGGCCAGCGCGTTTTCCACCGCCAGGCCCAGGTCCTTGAGCATCAGGTCGACCCCGAATCCCCCCGCATAGGCCTTGGACGCCGGCGCGCTGTCCATCACGCCCGGACAGGGGTTGTAGACTTCCAGCGTCCAGTTGCGTCCGGAACTCCTGGACATGATCTCCGACAGCACCGCCGGGTCCATGCCGTTGGCCACGCCCAGCCGGATCGCTTCGGATGTGCCGATCATCAGGATGCCAAGCAACATGTTGTTGCATACCTTGACGGTCTGGCCGCTGCCGCTGTCGCCGGCGTGGTAGATCGCCCGCCCCATCTTCTGCAGATACGGCTGCGCAGCCTCGAAGGCCTGCGCCGGGCCGCCCACCATGAAGGTCAGCGTGCCGGCGGCGGCGCCATTGGTGCCACCCGAGACCGGCGCATCGAGCATGGCCAGCCCCTTGTCGGCGGCGGCTGCTGCCACCTTGCGTGCCGCCTCCGGGGCGATGGTGGAGCAGTCGATCAACAGCGTCCCGGGACGCACCGACGCCAGCACGCCCTGCGCCCCCAGGTAGAGCGACTCGACATGGCGGCTGGCCGGCAGCATGGTGATGACCACGTCGGCCTCGGCCACCGCCGCCATCGCATCGGCACCGGTCTTGCCGCCGGCCTGCACCAGCTTGTCCACGCTGGCCTTGACCAGGTCATGGCCACTGACCGCATACCCCGCCTTGACCAGGTTCTGCGCCATCGGCAAACCCATGTTGCCCAGGCCGATGAATACGATATTGGCGCTCATGAAGTTCTCCTCTGCTACTTCAGGGTGATGGTGGTATTGACCTGGCCGGCCTGTTCGTCGGGCGCATACCAGCGTGCCGTGACGGTCTTGGTCTGGGTCCAGAATTGCACCGCCTGCTTGCCGTTGGGGCCCAGGTCGCCCAGCTTGGAGGCGCGCGACCCGGTGAAGCTGAAGTAGGCCACCGGTACCGGGATCGGCACGTTGATGCCGACCTGGCCGACATCGATCTCGTTCTGGAACTTGCGCGCCGCATAGCCCGAGCTAGTGAAGATGGATGTGCCGTTGCCGTTCGGGTTGGCGTTGATGAAGGCAATCGCGTCGTCCAGCGTGTCGACCTCGACGATGCACATGGCCGGGCCGAAGATTTCCTGGGTATAGATGTCCATCTCGGGCTTGACCCCGGCAAACACGGTGGGGCCGACGAAGTTGCCCTTTTCGTGTCCGTCCACCTTGCAGTTGCGACCATCCAGCAGCAGCCTGGCGCCCTGCTCCACGCCCATGCCGATCAGGCGCTCGACCCGCTCCTTGGCGGCAGCCGACACCAGCGGTCCGACATCGGCGCTGCGGTCGCTGCCCGGCCCGACCTTCATGGCCCTGGAGCGCTCGACGATCTCGCCGATCCACTCCCGCGTCTGTCCTACCAGCAGCACCACCGAATTGGCCATGCAGCGCTGGCCGGCCGCGCCAAAGGCGGCCCCCAGCAGATTGTTGATGGCCTGGTCCTTGGGTGCGTCGGGCAGGACGATGCAGTGGTTCTTGGCGCCCATCATGCATTGCGCGCGTTTGCCGGCTTCGCTGGCGCGGCGATAGATGTGGGTGCCGACATGGGTCGAGCCGATGAACGAGACGGCCTTGATGTCGGGGTGGTCGCAGATCATGTTGGCCACTTCCGGCCCGCCGTGGACCACGTTCAACACGCCCGGCGGCAGGCCGGCCTGGTTGGCCAGCTCGACCAGGAACAGCGACGAAGTGGGGTCTTGCTCGGACGGCTTGAGCACGAAGGTATTGCCGCAGGCCACGGCGATGGGGAACATGAAGCACGGCAGCATCACCGGGAAGTTGAAGGCGGTGATGCCGGCCCCCACGCCCAGCGGCTGGTACAGCGTATAGACATCGACGCCGCCGGCCACGTTCTCGGCCAGCTCGCCCAGCTGCAGCGAGGTGATCGAGCAGGCGTGCTCCACCACTTCCAGGCCGCGCATGACTTCGCCCTCGGCGTCGGGCAGGGTCTTGCCGTGTTCGCGGGTGATCAGCTCGGCCAATGGCGCGATGTTATCGCGCAGCAGCTGCTGGAACTTGAGCATGATGCGCATGCGCTGCGCCAGCGAGGTATTGCGCCAGGTCTTGAAGGTGTCCTTGGCATTGGCCACGGCGCGGTCGACCTCGGCCTTGGTGGCAAACGGCACGCGCGCCACCACTTCCTGCGTGGCCGGGTTCCTGACGTCGCGCCATTCGGTCGAACTCGATTGCACCTTCTCGCCGTTGAGAAAGAGGGGCACGTTGGGGATCTGGGCTTGGCTCATCGTGGGTTCCTGTGAAAGAGAGAAGACCCGGGCAACCACAGGCGCCCGGGCGAGGACTTATCTGGTCAGCGGGCAGGCCGCGTCCATCGGCCGGAAGGCCTGCTGGGCCGGAATCACCGACAGCAACTTGAGGTAGTCCCACGCGCCCTTCGATTCGGCGGGGGTCTTGACCTGGTACAGGTACATGTCGTGGATCACCCGGCCATCGGGGCGGATCGAGGCATTGCGCATGACCACGTCGTTGATCGGGATCTCGCGCATCTTCTGCGACACCACCTTCGAGTCGGCGGTGCCTGCCGCGGCGCGTGCCTTGAGGAAGTGATACACGCTCGAATACACGCCGGCCTGTACCATGGTCGGCTTGTTGTTCTTGAACTGGGTTTCGAAACGCCGGGAAAAGGCGCGCGTCTGTTCGTCGTAGTCCCAATAGAATCCGTCGGTATAGACCAGGCCCTGGGCCGCATCCAGGCCCAGCGCATGCACGTCCGACAGGAACACCAGCAGCGCCACCAGGCGCTGGTCCTTGCCGCCCACGGCGAACGAGCGTGCCTGCTTGATGGCATTGACCACGTCGGTGCCGCCGTCGGCCAGCCCAATCACCTGCGCCTTGGACGCCTGGGCCTGCAGCAGGAAGGATGAGAAATCGGACGCGTTCAAGGGGTGGCGCACCGAGCCCACCACGGTACCGCCATTGGCCTTGACCACATCGGAGGCGTCCTTCTCGAGCGAATGGCCGAAGGCGTAATCGACCGTAACGAAATACCACGACTTGTTGCCCAGCTTGGTCAGGGCCGCGGCCGCACCGGCGGCTTGCGAATAGGTATCGAACATCCAGTGGAAACCATTGCTGGCACATTCGCTGGTGGTCAGCGCGCCGGTAGCCGGGCCGCTGTACATGGCCACCCCGCCCTTTTCCTTGATCAGCTTCTGCACCGCCAGCGCCACCGACGAATTGGTGAGGTCGGCGATCGCCTCGACCTTGTCGCGATCGAGCCATTCGCGGGCGCGGGTCACGCCCACGTCGGGCTTGTTCTGGTTGTCGGCCGACAGCACTTCGATCTTCATGCCGCGGCATTCGGCCTTGAGACAATCTTCCACGGCCATCCTGGCGGCCACCACCGAGCCCTGCCCGCCCATGGCCGAATACGGACCGGACATGTCGGTCAGGATGCCGATCTTGACGCTGTCGTTGTTCTGGGCCCGGGCCGGGCTGGTGCCAAATGCGAACGTACAGGTTGCCACGGCGGCCATGAGGACATGGCCGGATACGGTTCTACGCATGTTGCTGTCTCCTGGATATTGTCGTTGTTGTCTGCACGCCCGGCGTTACGTCGACGCCAGGTCGTGCGCCATTTTGCATTTGCGTTAATATCGACACAATAACCACAAATTCAAAACCCCTTTGCATTAATGCAAAACCACGGGTGGGAGACACGATGCAGGATTGGGACAACCTCAGGATCTTCCTGGAACTCACCCGCAGCCAGGGCCTGGTCGATGCGGCCCGCAAGCTGGGCATCGATCATTCGACCGTGTCGCGTCGCATGAAACGCTTCGAACAGCAAGTGGGTAGCCAGCTGTTCGACCGCAACAACCATGGCTACAAGCTCACCGCCGAAGGTTATCGGCTGGTGGAATATGCCGAGAAGATCGAAAGCACCATCTATGCCGCCGCCGAGCAGCTGGGGGGCCAGAACAGCAAATTGTCGGGACAGGTGCGGCTGGGCGCCACCGAAGGTTTCGGCACGTTCGTGCTGGCCCCGCAGATTGCGCATTTCTGCGCCCGCAACCCGCACATCACGGTCGACATGTTGCCGATGCCCCGCTTCGTGAACCTGTCCAAGCACGAAGCCGACATCAGCGTGTCGATCGAGCGGCCGCTGTCGGGCAACTACGTCGTCACCAAGCTCTCGGACTATGTGCTCAAGCTCTACGCCAGCGGCGACTATCTCGCCCGCCATGCGCCGATCAACGACGTGAGCGACCTGGCGCAGCACAACTTCATCGGCTATATCGATGACCTGGTCTTCAGCGAAGAGCTGCGCTACAAGGACACCGTGGCACCGGACGCCTTTCGTGCCTTTCGCAGCACCAGCGTGGTGGCGCAATACACGGCCGCCTGCAGCGGCCACGCGCTGGCCATCCTGCCGTGCTTCCTGGCCCAGCAGTCGGACAAGCTGGTGCCGATACTGCAGTCGCAGGTGAGCATCACGCGCACCTTCTGGCTGGTGGCGGCCAGCGAACAGCGTCATGTGGCCCGGGTCTCGGCGTTATGGAGTTACCTGCGCGAATGCATAGAGCTGAACCGCGCCTTCCTGATGGGCCAGGCACCCCACATGCAGTCGCTGCGCTAGCCGGCGGCGTCGGCGGCCATGCGCGTGATTCGGCCAGCGCATCAGCACGGTGCTGGCGCCCGGATTCGCGGCGCACCGCCCCGTCATCCCCGCCAACCGCTAGAATCGCGCTCGACGCCGGGATTTTTCGCTGGCGTCGACAATATCGCTGGAGATGATCCGTCTCCAAGGCATGCAGTCCACATCCACCCACCTTGCAATGAGCGACAAGGAAAACGAAATCACCGCCACCGTGCTGCGCGAGCGCGGCCGGCTGGGTGGCTTCATTCGCCGCCGCGTAGCCGACGCCGGCGAGGCCGAGGACATCCTGCAGGATGTGATGCTGGAGTTCGTCCAGGCCTATCGCTTGCCGGAACCGATCGAACAGGTCGGGGCGTGGCTGTTCCGGGTGGCGCGCAACCGCATCATCGATCGCTTCCGCAAGAAGAAAGAGCAGCAACTGGTCGATCCCGGCGATATCGACCAGCTCGACGGCGCCGACGACAGTGTTCGCCTGGACCTGGCCTTGCCGGCGGCCGATGGCGGCCCGGAGGCGGCCTATGCGCGCTCACGGCTGCTGCAGGCCTTGCAGCAGGCATTGGAGGAATTGCCGGAAGCACAACGCGAGGTATTCGTGGCACACGAACTGGATGGCGTCAGCTTCAAGCAGATGGTGGCCGACAGCGGCGTGCCACAGAACACCTTACTGGCGCGCAAGCGCTATGCCGTACTGCACTTGCGACGTCGCTTGCAGGCGGTCTATGACGAATTGGAGATATAGATGGAACCACTGGATCAGATCAATCAAGGGCAACCTGGCCGCGGCCGTGGTCGTTTCGGCATGGGCTGGCTGCTCAAGCTGGCCTGCGTGGCGGTATGCGTGCTGGCGCTGGGCACGGCGGTGATGTTGCTGTGGAACTGGGTGGTGCCGCCGATCTTCCCGGCGGCCACCGACATCGGTTTCTGGCGCGCGCTGGGCTTGTTGGTACTGTGCCGGATCCTGTTCGGCGGCTTTCGCGGCAACCGTCACTGGCATGACAAGAAGCGCCGCATGCGCGCGCGCTGGCAGGCCATGACGCCGGAAGAACGCGAACGCCTGGGTGGCCGCATGTGTGGCTTCGGCCGCCATCGCAATCGTCACTGAGGCCGCCCGCCTTCGCCTCAGGCCTTGACCGCCCAGGCCGGGGCGTCTTTTTCAAGAAATGCCCGCAGGCCTTCGCGCCCCTCGGCCGAGGCCCGCAGGTCGGCGATCACGCCCACCGTGTATTCGGTCAAGGGCGACGCGATCTGCAGGGGGTTGGCGGTATGCACCAGTTGCTTGGCTGCGCGCATGGCATGCGGCCCATTGGCCAGCAGCGTAGCGATCAATTGCTCGGTTCGGGCTTCGAGCTCGGGCGGCAACACCACCTCGTGCACCAGGCCGATGGCAGCGGCGCGAATGGCCGAGAAGCGCTCGCCCGAGACGAAATAGCGGCGCGCCTGCGATACGCCGATCTTGGCGATCACATACGGGCTGATGACGGCTGGCGCCAGTCCCAGCTTGACCTCGGACAGCGAGAAGAAAGCCGGTTCGGCGGCCACCACGATGTCGCAACACGCCACCAGCCCGACCCCGCCGCCCATTGCCGCGCCCTGCACCCGGGCCACGGTAGGTGCCGGAAAATCATTCAGCCTCGCCATCAATTGCGCCAACCGTCGCGCATCGTCCAGGTTGTCCTGGCGCGAGGCATCGGCCATGCGGCGCATCCAGTTCAGGTCGGCGCCCGCCGAAAACGACTTGCCGGTCGAGCCCAGCACCAGCAGGCGGGTACGCGGATCGGCCGCGGCCTGGGCCATCAATGCAATCAGGTGTGCGATCAACTGGTCGTCGAAGGCGTTGTGGATGTCGGGGCGATTGAGCAGGATGGTGGCCACGCCACGGCTGTCGATATCGAGTTGTGCTGCCTCGGTCATTGGATCTCCTGATGTCAAAGGTGCGTCTTGGGGGCGCTGTTCTGGAGCAGGATAGCTTAGTTTTTCTCGACTTATTGTCGCCATGCCGAAAGTCGGCGGTTGTCGTGCCAAGGAAGCAGTCATTGCCGCGTCCTCGGCCCGGCTCTATGCCTGTGGCTTGCGAGGGCATTGACGGGGTGATGGTGATGCGGAAAACCAAATCAATCTCGGAACCGTTCGCACACTCGATAAAGACCGTTAGGACTGAGTAGGTCCGAAGGATCGTATCGAAGGCGCACCGGCATGCGCGCCTTCGATACGCTGCCAAGGCAGCACCTCAGTACGAACGGGGACGGGTCACGGTGGCGTATGGCTTGCCGACGCTAAGAAGATGCGGCGTCAGATGCCGTTAATCGAGCGCCAGACGCCACCTCGCCCCCCCCGCGATGTGCACTGGCACATCGCTAGGGGACGTCAAAAAGCAAATAGCCCGCTATCGCGGGCTATTTGGTTTTTGGCGTCCCCTGGGGGATTCGAACCCCCGTACTCACCGTGAAAGGGTGATGTCCTAGGCCTCTAGACGAAGGGGACAAATACGGTACTTCTACAATATCCCACACACACATCATGCGGGTCGCTGGTGGAGGTA
>NZ_AKJA01000028.1 GCF_000282575.1 Herbaspirillum sp. YR522
CAGGCGGCCGCCGCCGTGACGGCGTTATGGTGCCTGCATGACTACCTCGATGACCTGCATGATCGCAGTGGCGACACCGATACATTCGATCCGACGCTGTTCCAGGGATGGCGCCTGCTGGGGCTGCAGCTTCCGACCGGTGCCGGTCCCAGCGCCAGCGCGGGGGCATCCGGGGCAGACCAGCCTGTTGCATTGGCCTATATGCACGATCTGGAGCAGATGCTGCAGCTCTTGCAGGCCATCGACGACGGCGCGGCAGCACTGCCATCCGGAACCGGTGCCGATGATGCGTCGTGGCAGGCGGCACTGCAGGGCTTCGTGGGCCGCATCGTCAGCGGTCTGCAACCACTGGACCGGCATGCCCTTGCGGTGCTCGACATGGTGCCCGGGCCCGCCGTCACCGCACGCATCGAGGCCCTGCAGCAGCGTGCCGGCTGGTCACCGTCGCTGGCGCTGGTGCAGGCGCCCGAATCGCCCTTGATGGTGCAATTGATGATGCAGGTCGACGAGATGCAGGCAGCCTGGGGGCGCTTGGTCACGGCTGCGTCCACCCCGGCGGGCGCGGCGTTGCTGTTGCCATGGATGACCAGTGTACTGGTGGCGGCCGCCCTCGCGCGCCGCATCTGGCCGCGCCTGCGTCAGCCCGGTTTGTCGGGCCTGCTGCGTTCGCTGGCGCACCTGGCGGCGGCAGTCGACCCGGCCGCATGGCGGGAAGACGGCGAGCGGGAATTCAGCAATTGCCAGATATTCCTGGAGGAATGCCTGCGCCGGCGTTTCTACCAGGAAGAAGACTTCATCGAACAGTCCGATTGCATCGTCGAGCACCTGGCCGGCGTACTGCTTGGCAATCTCACCTGCGCCCCGTTCCCGTGGTTTTCGCGCGAGCTGCGCGCCGACATGACGCGCCGCATGCCCGGCGTGGCCGAACGGGACATCCTCGATGCGCTGGCCAAGGTCGAAAGCGGCCTGGAGTGGTTCTGGTCCGGCCACGCCGAGGTGCCGCCCCAGGTCGTGCTGCCGACCGACGTGACGCAAGACGACTGGCCGGTCGAAAGCCAGCCATCGCTGACCACCATGCTGACCGACATCCATAGCGAGCTCGGGCGCCTGGAGACGCTGTGTGCGGCGCATCCGTGGGCGCAGTGGCGTGGCCTGGCCATCACCCTGCGCGAACGGATCGTGGGTAAGCTCGCCGCCACCCTGCCCAGTGCCGCCGATGAAGGTAGCGGGCAGCAAGAGCGTACCGATAACGCGCGCGCGGTCATGGTGCGCGACATCGTGCGCTTCGAGCAGCAGTTGCAGCAAGCCATGCGTTCGCCCCCCAATCGCTGGCGCCGGCCGGCTCGCCCCGATCGGCGCCTGGCGGCCGACATCCGGCGTGCATTGACCCAGGGCGACCTGCCGCCGGCGGCGACGACCACCGCAGTGCAGGTGATGGAGGCGGGCTCGCTGGCCGATGACCTGAGCGGCAGCTGGCAACCGCAACCGGCCGATGACGAAATGCTGGCGGTCTTCATCGCCGAAGCCAATGCCTTGCTCGACGAGTTGCGTGAAACCCTGGCCGGCGGCGCGGTCGCGTTTACCAACCCGGGACGACTGGGCAGCATGCGGCGCTGTTTCCACACCATCAAGGGGAGCGGGCGCATGGTTGGCCTGCTGGCACTGTCGGAGGCCGCGCATGCCGTCGAGAGGCTGGTCGGCGCTTGCCTGGTGGCCGTGGATGAGCAACCGGCCAGGGCCGTGCCGCCGTCGGTGGAGCTGCTGCTGCAATCGGTGCACGCACTGTTCGCGACATGGGTCGGCGAGCTGGAGCGGCAGGCAGGTTCCTCCCGCCAGGCGCCGCAGCTGGTCGACATCTGCCAGCGCCTGTGCCAGGGCATGGGGGCGGCCATTGAACCACCGGTCCCGGGTCCAGTTTCGACACCGACACCGACACCGACATCGACATCGACATCGACATCGACATCGACATCGACATCGACATCGACGACACCGACGACACCGACGACACCGGCGACGCCAGCGCTGGTGGGCGAGGCCGCCGGTGCTGATCGGCAGTTGCGCCAGATCTATCTGGACGAAGCCGCCGGCCTGTTCCGTACCCTGCGCCAGCATGGCAGCAGCTGGCGCGCCAAGGCCGATAGCGGTTTGTTGTCAGGTGCTCCCGCGCTCTACTTGCGGGCGGTCCACACCTTGCGCGGCTGCAGTGCCGCAGCCGGCTTCGACGCCATGCGCCAGATGGCGGCGGCGCTGGACGAACTGATCGAGCATCTCAAGCAGTCCGGGCTGGGCCTGGATGCGGTGCAACTGGGCGTGGTCGAACGCGTGCTGTCCAGCATGCAGGACATGCAGCAACGCTATGCTGCCGGCGCCGAGCCCGTGGCCGACCAGTCCGCACTGCAGGCATTGCACCAGTTGCAGCAGGATCTGCGCACGCCGGCGCCCTCTGTACCAGCACTCGCGCCGGCCGGTACGGTGGCGGCGCATGATACGCCACCGCAGGAGGTACATGGACTGCAGGACGAGATCGATCTCGAACTGCTGCCGGTGTTTCTGGAAGAGGGTGCGCACCTGATGGCGCTGGCCGGCGAGGGGCTGCACCTGTTCCAGCGCCAGCCAGGCGACGACCACGTCTTGAAGCAGGTGCTGCGACCGCTGCACACGGTAAAGGGCAATGCCCGCATGGCTGGTGCGCTGCAACTGGGCCAGCGCATCCACGAGCTTGAAAGCGGAATACAGCGCCTGCTGCGCAGCGGCGCCGACGCCGCCGGCTTCGATGCACTGCTGGCGATCTACGACGATGCGTTGCAGCGTTTCTCGGCGCTGGAGCAGATGGCCGGCGCGCACCCGCTGGTCGATGGCGAGCGCAAGCTTTCCGTGCCGACGGTACGCATCAAGGTCAGCCTGCTCGACACACTGCTCAACCAGATCGGAGAAGTGTCGATCGCCCGCTCGCAACTCGAGAACGAGGTCAGCCAGCTGCGGCGCCATGCAATCGACCTCGATGACAACATCGGCAAGCTGTCGGCGCAGCTGCGCAATATCGCGATCCAGGCCGAGATCCGGATTGCCGCCTCGCACCACAGCCATGAAGGTGCCCAGTTCGATCCGCTGGAACTGGACCGCTACACGCACCTGCAGGAGCTCACGCGGATGATGGACGAGAGCGTCAATGATGTCGCATCGCTCCAGAAGCTCTTGGCCGACAGTGCCGCCAGTACCCAGAACGGACTGCAGCGGCAGGCGCGCCTGACTCGCGAGCTGCAGCAGGAGTTGATGTATGCCCGCATGGTCAAGTTCAAGAGCGTCGAGCCACGCCTGCGCCACCTGGTCTGGCAACTGGCCCGCGAAACCGGCAAGGCGCTGGAGCTGGTGTGCAGCGGCGGCGAGGTCGAGCTCGACCGCGGTATCCTCGAGAAGATGATCGGTCCGTTCGAGCACCTGCTGCGCAACGCTGCGGTGCACGGCATCGAAGCGCCGGCGCAACGGGCTGCAGCCGGCAAGAGCGCCGTCGGCCGGCTGCGTATCCAGGCCGTGCAGGAGGGCAGCGAGGCCACCATCCGCATCGATGACGATGGCGCCGGACTGGACCTGCCTGCCATTGGGGCCAAGGCATTGGCGGCCAACCTGCTCAGCGCGGCCCAGGTCGGGGACGAGGCGCGCGTGATCGAGATGATCTTCGAGCCGGGCCTGTCGACCTCGGCGAACGTGTCCGCACTGGCCGGACGCGGCGTCGGCATGGATGTCGTACGCAGCGAGGTCACCGCGCTCGGCGGCCGGGTGGTGGTGCATTCGGAGGCCGGCGTAGGCGTGCGTTTCACGATGCACCTGCCGCTGTCGCTGGCGGTCAAGCAGGTGTGCCTGCTGAGGCTAGGGGTGCAGAGCTATGCAATCCCTTCGATGCTGGTCGAGAAAGTGGTGCAGCTGCGTGGACAGCACATGCACGACGCCCTGGCCAGCGGCACGCTGGAGCAGGGCGGACGCAGCGTGGCGCTGCATGCCCTGGCCGCCATGCTGGACGAAGCGGCCGATGCGAATCGGCCGGCGCCGGAATCGGTCTATGTGGTGTTCGTCAAGAGCGGCAGCGACCTGGTCGCCATCATGGTCGACCACGTCAGCGGCAATCGCGAAGTGGTGTCCAAGCCGCTGGGGCCGCAGCTCGACACGCTGCCCGGGGTGGTAGGGGCGACCGTCATGGGCAACGGCGAGATCGTGCTGATCCTCAATCCCTTGCTGCTGGAGCGACGCAGCGGCTATCGCCGCCAGGACGGCGCCATGCGGGAGCAGTCGCGCCGGACCAGGAAGCGCATCGTCATGGTGATCGACGACTCGCTGACCGTACGCAAGGTGATGCAGCGCCTGCTGACCCGCGAGGGCTACGAAGTGGTGACGGCCACCGATGGCTACGATGCGATCCGCCAGTTGCATGGAGTCACGCCCGACGCTTTCCTGGTCGACATCGAAATGCCGCGCATGGACGGCTTTACGCTGGTACGCCACCTGCGCGACAACGAAGCCACGCGTGCGCGGCCGATCATCATGATCACCTCGCGCACCGGTGCCAAGCATCGCGAGCGCGCCATGGAGCTGGGCGTGAATTACTACCTGGGCAAGCCCTACCAGGACCAGCAACTGCTGTCGCTGCTGGCCACCTATACCAGCGCGCCCGACCAGTTGCCGCCGGACGACTTCAGCGATGTACTGTATTAGGGGCCGTCATGGCGCGGCTGGGCTAAAATAGCGCGCTTGCGACGCCATCGACAGATGTCAGCTTGACAAGCGGCGTCCCAGACCAGCATTCCGAGGCCATAAAATCGATCCGATACTCATTTCCATCCTGCTTGCCACGACCCTGGCCGGAGTCGTCAGCATTACCGCCGCTGCGGTGTTTTCGTTTGCGCTGCTGTCGAAGATGGTGGAGCGGTTGGTGAGCCTGTCGGTCGGCATCATGCTGTCGACCTCGCTGTTGCATGCGCTGCCCGAGGCGTTCGAGTCGCAGGCCGAGCCGCATACGCTGTTCGCGGTTCTGCTGGGCGGGCTGCTGGCGTTCTTCCTGCTCGAGAAGACGGCCATCCTGCGCCATTCGCATCACCACGAGGACGACGGTCACGGCCATCACCACGGGCATGACAAGCATGAAGCGGGCAAGGCCGGCTGGATGATCCTGGTCGGCGATGGCCTGCACAACTTTACCGATGGCATCCTGATCGCCGCCGCGTTCCTGGCCGATCCGCACCTGGGGCTGGTGACCGGCCTGGCCATCATCGCCCATGAAATCCCGCAGGAGATCGGCGACTTCATCGTGCTGCTCAATGCCGGGTTTTCGCGCACGCGGGCGTATGTCTACAACCTCATCTGCAGCCTCATGGCCGTGGCCGGTGGCGTGCTGGGCTATGTCATGCTCGAGCGCGGCACCCAGTGGATTCCTTACGTACTGGTATTTGCCTCGTCGGGATTCATCTATATCGCCGTGAGCGACCTGATGCCGCAGATGCAGCGCCGGGCAACCCTGCGCGAGACCGTGCCGCAGGTCATCCTGATCGCACTGGGCGTGCTGATCGTGGTGACGCTGACCAGCCATTCCCACGCACATTGAGGCCGCGACCGGGCGCCGGCTGGCGCGGGCAAGCGGTTCAGTTGCCGGTGGCGACCGGTCGCGACGGATCCGAACTCCATTCGCTCCACGAACCCGGATACAGGCTGGCACCACCGAGCCCGGCCACTTCCAGCGCCAGCAGGTTGTGGCAGGCGGTCACGCCCGAACCACATTGCATGACGGACTGATGCGGGTCTCCCACCACCGACAGCCATTCCTCGCGTAGCTGGGTGGCGCTCTTGAAGCGCCCATCGGCGGCCAGGTTCTCCTTGAAGAAACGATTCCTGGCGCCGGGAATGTGACCGCCGACTGCATCCATGGTCTCGTTCTCGCCCCGGAAGCGGTCAGGGGCGCGGGCGTCGACCACCTGCAATGCAGCGGTCCTGAGATTGTCGACCAGGGTCTGCGCGTCGACCGTGCGCACGATCGAGGTCAGGTCCTGGATATTGCCGTGCGGCGCCGGCGGCGGCACCTCGGCGCTGAGTTCGCCGACCTGCTGCCAGGCGCCCAGGCCGCCATCGAGCACCGCCACGTCGCTGTGGCCGATCCAGCGCAAGAGCCACCAGAGACGGGCCGCGAACATGCCGCCCTGGGCATCGTAGGCCACGACCTGGGTATCGTTGTTGATGCCCAGCGCGCGCAGGGCCTCGACCAGTTGCTGGCGGTCGGGCAGGGGATGGCGGCCGTGGAAGCGACCGTGCGCATCGACCTTGGGGCCGGACAGGACATCATCGAGGTGCACGAAGCGCGCCTGCGGGATATGGCCGATGGCATAGGCGTCGGACCCGGCGCGCGGATCGACCAGGTCGTGCCGGCAATCGACGATCACCAGGTTCAGGTACTGGGCGCGCGACTTCAGGTCGGCGGCGCTGATCAGGGTGGAATAGGTCATATGCTTTCCTTTGCAATACGGGTTCAGACTTCGGTTGCGATCGGGTCGACCTTGGGAACATTCTTGGCGCTGTTGCGGTTGCTGCGCTGGTTGTGCCAGGTGGCCCACAGTCCGCTGCACAGGATGATGGCCATGCCCAGCCAGCCCAGCCAGCCCGGCGCGTCGTTCCAGATCAGCACCCCGAACAGGCTCGAGAAGACGATGCCGGCGTACTGCAGGTTGGCCGTCACCAGGGTATTGCCCAGCCGGTAGGCGCGGGTCATGGCAATCTGCGCCAGCGTCGCCGTCAAGCCGATGGCCAGCACCAGCAGGGCACCGGTGACCGAATGGGCATGCCACAGCGGTATCTTGCCCGCCACCAGGTTGCCGGCCAGGCCGGCCACCACGCCGGTCAGCGAGAAGTAGAACACGACCCGGTACTCGGGTTCCCCCAACAATCCGAGCTTGCGCACCTGCAGGTAGACGATGGCCGACAGTACGCCCGAGATCAGGGCGATGACGCCACCGATCAATTGCTCCGGATTGAGCGAAGGCCGCATGAGCATGGCCACGCCAATGAAACTGAGCAGCACCGTCGCCGCCAGCCCCCATTCGAAACGCTTGTTGCCTTTCCACCAGCCGGCGGCGAACAGCATGGCCGCGATCCAGATCGACGACATGTAGTTGAGCGTGGTCGCGGTGGCAATCGGCAGCAGGCTGAAGGCGTAGAACCACATCCACAGCGAGACCACGCCGACGCCGCCGCGAATGAGGTGGTCGCGCGGAAAAGGAGTGCGGAAGGTGCCGCCGCGCACCCATACCATGGCCGAGATGACGATCACGCCGACCAGTCCGCGCGAGAGCACGATTTCGGCGGTGGTGTAGTGCTCACCGGCCAATTTGACGCAGACCCCCATGATGGAGAACAGGAAAGAAGCGACCAGCATCCAGAGCGATTGCATGACGAGTTGGTTTATTGTTGGATTGAACAGCTGTGACAGGCGCGCTCCGGCAATCCGGACGGCCGATGAAAAACGGCAGCACCGGACCGTGCCGATGCTGCCGCTGCAAGAGATTCCACCGTCGAGTGGAGTTGGCGTTGTTGCAAGAGTGCAGATGGTGGCCGACAGGAGGGTTCCGAACTGTCCAGCTCCTGCCGCTGCGCCTGCATGCCTGCTCCTCGAGGTTCATGCGCCATCTGCGCATGGGTTGTTGTCATCCGTCCCTGGTACCCGGTCCGACCGCCAGCTGCGAGCGGTACCATTCGTGGAAGTGCTGCATGCCGTCTTCCATCGGCGACTGGTACGGACCCACCTCGCTGGTGCCGCGTTGCAGCAGTATACGACGACCTGCATCCATGCGCAGCGCGATCTCGTCATCCTCGACGCAGGTCTCCATGTAGGCGGCACGTTCGGCCTCGACCATCTCGCGTTCGAACAGGGCGATCTCTTCGGGGTAGTAGAACTCGACCACGTTGGTGGTCTTCTGCGGACCGTTCGGCCATAGCGTCGACACCACCAGCACATGCGGATACCACTCGACCATGATGTTGGGGTAGAGCGTGAGCCAGATCGCGCCGAACTTGGGCGGCGTGCCGCCATTGAACTGGAGCAGTTTTTCCTGCCACTTGGCATAGGTCGGCGAGCCCGACTTGCCCAGTCCGTGATTGACTCCCACCGACTGCACGCTGTAGTCGCGGCCGAACTCCCATTTCAGGTCCGAGCACGACACGAAGTTACCCAGGCCGGGATGGAAAGGTTCGACATGGTAGTCCTCCAGGTAGACCTCGATGAAGGTCTTCCAGTTGTAGTCGCACTGGTGGACTTCGGTGTGATCGTACAGGTAGCCGGAGAAATCCAGGTCGCCCGCCACCCCCAGGTCCTTGAGCAGGGCGGCCACGTTGCTGCCGCCGCTCTCGAACAGCAGGCCGTTCCAGTTCTGCAGCGGCGTGCGCGACAGGTTCAGGCATGGCGTCTCGCCGAAATGCGGCGCGCCGATCAGGTCGCCCTTGAGGTCGTAGGTCCAGCGATGCAGAGGACAGACGATGTTGCGCGCGTTGCCGCGTCCGTCGAGCATCTTTGCCTGGCGATGGCGGCACACGTTCGACACCAGTTCGATGCCCTGCGCATTGCGCACCAGCATGCGACCTTCGTTTTCCCAAGGCAAGGTCGAATAGTCGCCCACATTGGGCACCATCAGTTCGTGGCCGACGTAGCGAGGCCCATTCTGGAACAGTTGTTGGAGTTCGCGCTGGTATAGCGGTTCGTCGAAATAGACGTCGACTGGAAGTTGCGCGTTTGAACGCGCCAATTTGGCAAAAGTCGCAAGATCGGACATTTCCGCCCCCAAATTAATTTGCACCAACCTAAGGAAGAAAATCCGCAAAAACCGTTCAAGTAATATGAAGAGGAAATTTCGGACAGAACTAAGGATTATGCCATAAAACCACTTTAAGCGACCTTAAGTGGTGGTTAATTTGTCATCATTTCAACCGAATTTGCCTTTTGCGAGTCCGGTCGCACTGCAAATCAAGCGCGTTGTTCAGTGCGCACACTGAGGTTTGTTCTAAAATACAGGGTTAGATTTTCAATTTGGGTCGATATGCCAAGAACTTCCGCCACCGCCGCCACGGCTTGCGCCGCTCCCGTCTCGTTCGAGCAAGCCATGCAGGAACTCGAGCAGCTCGTGGCGCAGATGGAAGCGGGCGAATTGCCGCTGGAAGCTTCGGTTGCCGCCTACAAGCGTGGCTCGGAGCTGGTCAAGTTCTGCGCCACGCAGCTCGACCGCGTCGACAGCCAGGTCAAGGTGCTCGAAGGCGAGATGCTCAAGCCCTTCAGTGCCGACCAGGGCGTAGCCGGCGGGGACGACTGATGAGTGCCTGCATGGCCGCCTCGATGTCCTTCCTTGACTGGATGCAGCAGGTGCAGGCCGGCATGGAAGCCGTGCTGGACCGTTTCCTGCCGCCGCCGTCGGTAATGCCGACCCGACTGCACCAGGCGATGCGCTATACGGCGCTGGACGGCGGCAAGCGGGTACGCCCGTTGCTGGTCCATGCCGCCGGCGAGTTGTTCGATACGCCGCTGGCGTTGCTGGAACGCGCCGCGGCCGCAGTCGAGATGATCCACGTCTATTCGCTGGTGCATGACGACATGCCGTGCATGGATGACGATGCGCTGCGCCGTGGCCGACCGACGGTCCATGTGCAATACGACGAGGCCACCGCACTGCTGGTGGGCGACGCGTTGCAGGCGCAGGCGTTCGAGGTGCTCTCGGGTGCTATCGCGCCCGACCAGCCCGGCCTGGCAGCGCGCCAATTGCGCATGCTCAACCTGCTGGCGCAGGCCAGCGGTTCGGTCGGCATGTGCGGCGGCCAGGCGATCGACCTGGCCAGCGTCGGCATGACCCTGTCGCTGGCCGAACTCGAGCAGATGCATCGCAGGAAGACCGGTGCCCTGTTGCGCGCGGCAGTGATGCTGGGCGCGCTGGGCGGCAAGGCGCTCGGTGACGCCGAGAGTGCGGCACTGGACGAGTATGCCGGCGCCATCGGCCTGGCGTTCCAGGTGGTCGACGATATCCTCGATGCCACCGCCGACTCGGCCACGCTGGGCAAGACCGCCGGCAAGGACGCCGCCGACAACAAGCCCACCTATGTGTCGATACTGGGCCTGGCCGAATCGCAGGCGCTGGCGCAACGGCTGCGCGCCAGTGCGCACCAGGCGCTGGCGCCGTTCGGCGACAAGGCGCAGCGGCTGCGTGAGCTGGCCGACCTGATCGTGCAACGAAAGGCATGAGGCACCTGTCGAACTGCCTGTATCAGGCATGCGCGGCGGTTGCCTGCAGACCCACACAAACGATACCCACAGTATGCTGCTCAACACCATAAACGAACCGGCCGACCTGCGCCGACTGTCCCGCCAACAACTCAAGCCCCTGGCCGAGGAGTTGCGCGGTTTCGTGCTCGACTCCGTGTCCAAGACCGGCGGCCATCTGTCGTCCAACCTGGGCACGGTCGAGCTGACGCTGGCCTTGCACTACGTGTTCAACACGCCGCACGACCGCATCGTATGGGATGTCGGCCACCAGACCTATCCGCACAAGATCCTGACCGGCCGGCGCGAGCGCATGTCGAGCTTGCGCCAGCAGGACGGCATCTCCGGTTTTCCACGGCGTGACGAGAGCGACTACGATACCTTCGGCACGGCGCATTCGTCGACCTCGATCTCGGCCGCGCTGGGCATGGCGCTGGCGGCCCGCACCCAGGGCTCGGATCGCCACGCCATCGCCGTCATCGGCGACGGCGCCATGACGGCCGGCATGGCCTTCGAGGCGCTCAACAACGCGGGGGTGCACGACGACGTCAATCTGCTGGTGATCCTCAACGACAATGACATGTCGATCTCGCCGCCGGTGGGAGCGCTCAATCGCTACCTGGCACGCCTGATGTCGGGCAAGTTCTACGCCAAGGCCCGCGACGTGGGCAAGTCGGTATTGCCCGGCCCGGTACTCGAACTGGCCAAGCGGCTCGAAGAGCATGCCAAGGGCATGGTGGTGCCTGCCACCATGTTCGAGGAATTCGGCTTCAACTACATCGGCCCCATCGATGGCCACGACCTCGATTCACTGATCCCGACGCTGCAGAACCTGAAGCAGCTCAAGGGCCCGCAGTTCCTGCACGTGGTCACCCGCAAGGGCCAGGGCTACAAGCTGGCCGAGGCCGATCCGGTGCTGTATCACGGCCCCGGTAAATTCAATCCCAGCGAAGGCATCAAGCCCAGCACCAGCAGCAAGGCCACCTACACCCAGGTGTTCGGCGAGTGGCTGTGCGACATGGCCGGCGCCGACCAGCGGGCAGTGGGCATCACCCCGGCCATGCGCGAGGGCTCGGGCATGGTGGCCTTCGAGAAGCAGTTCCCGCAACGCTACTACGACGTCGGTATCGCCGAGCAGCACGCCGTGACCTTCGCCGCCGGCATGGCCTGCGAAGGCATGAAGCCGGTGGTGGCGATCTATTCGACCTTCCTGCAGCGTGCCTACGACCAACTGATCCACGACGTCGCCTTGCAGAACCTGGACGTGACCTTTGCCCTCGATCGGGCCGGACTGGTGGGCGCCGACGGTGCCACCCATGCCGGCAACTACGACCTGGCCTTCCTGCGCTGTATTCCGAACATGGTGGTGATGGCGGCCTCGGACGAGAACGAATGCCGCCAGATGCTTTCCACGGCCTACCAGTACCCGGGGCCGGCGGCGGTACGCTATCCACGCGGCGCCGGGGTGGGCGCGGTGGTGCAGAAGTCGCTGGAAACCCTGCCCCTGGGGCGTGGCGAAGTCAGGCGCCAAGGGCGCGGCATCGCGATCCTGGCCTTCGGCACCATGGTCGCGCCGGCGCTGCAGGCGGGCGACAAGCTCAATGCGACGGTGGCCAACATGCGCTTCGTCAAGCCGCTCGACGTCGACCTGGTGCGGCAGCTCGCCGCCGATCACGATGCGCTGGTGACGGTGGAGGAGGGTTGCATCATGGGCGGTGCCGGGGCGGCGGTATCGGAGGCGCTGGCGGCGGCCGGCATCGTCAAGCCGATACTGCACCTGGGCTTGCCCGATCGCTTCATCGACCATGGCGATGCTGCGCAGTTGCTGGTGCAGTGCGGCCTCGACGGGGCCGGCATTGCAGCGTCCATCGTCGAGCGTTTCGGCAAGGACCAACCGCGGCTGGTGGTCAACAACGGCTAGTCGTTCCATCCGCTGCATGATGAAAAATGCCGTTCAGTTCAAACTGAACGGCATTTTTCATGCGGCACGGCCCAGGCAGGTGTCAGGCAAAGACCACGGCGATGCTGCCCGCCGAATCGCTGCGGCGCGCCGGACCGATGATGATCTGTTACTCAACGGAAGCGACATCGAATTCGTCAGGTCGCCGCAGCAGGTGCAGTCGAGGGCCCCGCATTTCATTGTTGTTCAGCGCAGCCAGCCCTCATGATGCGCGGCCATTCCTCCACAATACGTCCGCGCCGCCCGCTGCCCGGTTGAGCACCCGCGCCAGTACGAAGAACAGGTCCGACAGGCGGTTCAGGTAGCGGCGCGCCGCCGGATTGACTGCCTCGTCGTGGTCCAGCGCCACCACGCTGCGCTCGGCACGACGGCACACGGTACGGCAGACATGCGCCAGCGCTGCGCTGCGCGAACCGCCCGGCAGGATGAATTCGCGCAGCGGCGGCAGCGTGGCGTTGTAGTGGTCGAGCAGGCCGTCGAGCCGCGCCAGGTGGTCGTCGCTCAAGACGGCGCGACCCGGGATGCAGAGTTCCCCGCCCAGGTCGAACAGGTCGTGCTGGATATCGCGCAGCGCCGGCGCCAACGCCGCGGGCAACGCTTCGCACAACAGCAGGCCCAGTTGCGAGTTCAGTTCGTCGACCTCGCCCAGCGCATGGATGCGCAGGCTATCCTTGGCCACCCGGCTGCCATCGCCCAGGCCGGTGCTGCCGTCGTCGCCGGTGCGTGTGACGATCCTGGAAAGACGATTGCCCATGACAGACTCCTGAAATGAAGAAGGGCGAGCTTAGCGGTCGCCGCCGCAATAAACCACTAAAAAATTCACTTGCAAGCCGCCCGAAGCCGAAACGGCATTGGATATCGCCGCGATCGGATCGCGGCAAGAGAGTAAAATTCATCAGTGCGTGCATTGGTAAGGCCACTGCACGCTGTTGACAATGACAAGACCATAAGAAAACCGATAACGGAGACACGGAAGATTGCCCTATGAACCATATCGTTGACGCACAGAAACTCAAGAAGCCGGTGCCCCAGGCATTGCTGGACCAACTCCAGGCGCTCTTCGGCAGCCGCCTGTCGACCACCGCCGCCATGCGCGAGCACCACGGGCGCGACGAATCGTCGTACGACCCGATGCTGCCCGATGCAGTGGTGTTCGCGCACACAACCGAAGAAGTCGCCGCGTTCGTGCGACTGTGCAGTCAGTACGAAACGCCGATCATCCCCTATGGCGCCGGTACTTCCCTGGAAGGCCACATATTGGCGCTGCAGGGCGGTATCTCGCTGGACCTGTCGCAGATGAACCGGGTGCTGGTAATCAATGCCGAAGACCTCACCGCCACCGTCCAGGCGGGCGTGACGCGCAAGCAGCTGAACCAGGAAATCAAGGACACCGGCCTGTTCTTCCCGATCGATCCTGGCGCCGATGCCTCGCTCGGCGGCATGGCCTCGACCCGTGCCTCGGGCACCAATGCCGTGCGCTACGGCACCATGAAGGAAAACACACTGACCCTGACCGTGGTCACAGCCGGCGGCGAGATCATCAAGACCGGCACCCGCGCCAAGAAGTCATCGGCCGGCTACGACCTGACCCGGGTCTATGTCGGCAGCGAAGGCACGCTGGGCATCATCACCGAGGTCACGGTGCGCCTGTACCCCCAGCCGGAGGCGATCTCGGCCGCCATCTGCTCGTTTCCCACGGTGGCCGATGCGGTCACTACGGTGATCCAGACCATCCAGATGGGGGTGCCGCTGGCGCGCGTCGAACTGCTCGATGAAAACGGCGTACGCGCCCTCAATGCGCACGACAAGCTGAGCTTGCCGGTCAATCCCTTGCTGCTGTTCGAATTCCACGGCAGTGACAACGGCGTCAAGGAACAGGCCGAGCTGGTGCAGGAAGTGGCCAGCGAGAACCATGCCACCGGTTTCGAGTGGGCCACCCGGCCGGAAGATCGCAACCGCTTGTGGACCGCGCGGCATAACGCCTATTTTGCGATTCTCCAGCTGCGTCCTGGCGCGCGCGCTATTTCCACCGACTGTTGCGTGCCGATTTCGCGCCTGGCCGAATGCGTGCTGGCGACCAAGGCCGATTGCGAAGAGCAGGGCCTCATCCACGCCATCATCGGCCACGTCGGCGACGGTAACTTCCACGTACAGATGATGGTCGACCCGAACGACGCCGCCGACGTGGCGCGTGCCGAGGGCGTCAACCAGCGCATGGTGGCGCGCGCCATCGCCATGGACGGCACCTGCACCGGCGAACACGGCGTGGGCCTGCACAAGATGGACTTCCTGATCGACGAACACGGCGCCGGCGCCATTGCCGTCATGCGTGCCATCAAGCACGCCCTGGATCCGAAGAACATCCTCAATCCCGGCAAGATCCTGCGCTGGGAGGCGTGAAGACAATCCATGGCAACCAGGCTTCCCCCCGTCCACGCGCTGTCCGCCTTCGAGGCGGCGGCGCGTCACAACTCCTTTGCCATCGCCGCCGAGGAGCTCTGCATCACGCCGTCGGCCCTGTCGCATCGGATCCGCCTGCTGGAAGAATTCGTCGGCGAACGGCTGTTCTACCGGGACGGCCGTTCCATCGGCCTGTCCGAGTTCGGGCGCCGTTACCTCGACGTGGTACGCAGTGCGCTGCGCACCCTGACCGATTTCCCGATGCCGCACCGCAACGCCACGGTGCAGCCCAAGATCAAGGTCATGCTGCCGCCGACCTTTGCGCGCCACCTGCTGATGCCGCGCATTGCCGACTTCACCCAGCGCCATCCCGAGATCGTGGTCGAGCTCTACCTGTCGGTGCCGTTGTACGACCTGAGCCTGTCGGAGAGCGATGTCGAGATCCGCTTCGGTGCCGGCAACTATCCCAATATCGTCACCGAGAAGCTGTTCGAGGAGCCGGCCTTCGCGGTGGCCAGCCCGGCCTATCTCAAGAGCCTGCCGCCGATGCAGGCCCCGGCCGACCTGCAACACGCCAACCTGCTGCGCTCGGCGCTCGAACCCTGGCAACCCTGGTTCGAGGCGGCCGGCCTGAAGGACTGGGCCGAGCCCGCCAGCGGGCTGCGCATCGATGACCTGGGCCTGCTGCTGGAGGCGGTGCGACACGGCTATGGCATCGGCCTGACCCGCAAGCACTTTGCCGAAGAGCTGCTGGCGCGCGGCGAGATCGTCGAGCTGTTCGATGTGCGCCTGCGCACGCCGCCGCATGCCTACTACGTGGTGTACGAGCGCTCGGCCCGCGAGCGGCCGGAGGTCGACAGCTTCATCAGCTGGATGCAGAACGCATTCAAGAACCTCTAGGTCGCGCACGGCGGCCGCCGCTGAAATTAATTCATTGCAATAAATAATTCTTTTCAGTGCGCGGCAAGTGGCCGTTTTTGCGGCACCGGCTGCAAATCTGGTTACACTGGCGGAAAACGATAACCTCGAGACCGCCGGCATGAACGCTCCCGTCACCCCTTCCTTTGCGCCGGCCCGCCAGCGCGAGGTCGTCGATGCCCTGCGCCGGGTGGTCCCGCCGCAGTGCGTGCTGTTCGACGAAGAAGACACCCGTCCCTATGAATGCGATGGCCTGGCGGCCTACCGCCAGTTGCCCATGGCCGTGGTGCTGCCCGAGAACGAGGCGCAGGTGGTGGCGATCATGCGCGCCTGCCTGGCGCTGCAGGTGCAGATCGTCCCGCGCGGCGCCGGTACCGGCCTGTCGGGCGGCGCCATGCCGATTGCCGATGGCGTGGTGCTGTCGACGGCCAAGTTCAATCGCATCATCGGCATGGACAGGTTCTCGCGTACCGCGGTGGTCCAGCCCGGCGTGCGCAACCTGGCCATCTCCGAGGCGGCCGCGCCGCACGGCCTGTACTATGCCCCCGATCCTTCGTCGCAGATCGCCTGCACCATCGGCGGCAACGTGGCCGAGAATTCAGGCGGCGTGCATTGCCTCAAGTACGGCCTGACCGTCCATAACGTGCTGCGGGTGCGCATGGTCACCATCGAAGGCGAGGTGGTCGAGCTGGGCAGTGGCGCGCTGGACGCTCCGGGCCTGGACCTGCTGGCGGTCTTCATCGGCTCCGAAGGCATGCTGGGGGTGGTCACCGAAGTGACCGTCAAGCTGGTACCCAAGCCGCAGCAGGCGCGCGTGATCATGGCGTCCTTCGACGACGTGGTCAAAGGCGGCAATGCGGTGGCCAACGTGATTGCGGCCGGCATCATCCCGGCCGGGCTGGAGATGATGGACAAGACCAGCTCGCGCATGGTCGAGCCCTTCGTCAAGGCCGGCTACGACGTCGATGCCGAAGCCATCCTGCTGTGCGAATCCGACGGCACCACCGAAGAGGTGGAAGAAGAAATCGGCCGCATGACCGAAGTGCTCAACGCCAGCGGCGCCATCGCCATCGCCTGCTCGCAGTCCGAGGCCGAGCGCCTGCGGTTCTGGTCCGGTCGCAAGAACGCCTTCCCGGCGGCCGGCCGCATCTCGCCCGACTACTACTGCATGGATGGCACCATCCCGCGCAAGCGCCTGGCCGAGGTGCTGCTGGGCATTGCCGAGATGGAAAAGAAGTATCACCTGCGCTGCGCCAACGTGTTCCATGCCGGCGACGGCAACCTGCACCCGTTGATTTTGTTCGACGCCAACCTGGCCGACGAATTCCACCGGGCCGAATTGTTCGGCGCCGAGATCCTCGAACTGTGCGTGGCCGTCGGCGGCACCATCACCGGCGAACACGGGGTGGGCATCGAGAAGATCAATTCGATGTGCGTGCAGTTCTCGCCGGCCGAGCGCGAAGCCTTCTTCAAGCTCAAGCGCGCCTTCGATCCCGCTTTCCTGCTCAATCCCGACAAGGCTATCCCGACCCTGCACCGCTGTGCCGAATACGGCAAGATGCACGTGCAGCGAGGCCAGCTGCGTCACCCCGACTTGCCGAGGTTCTGACGATGCAAGGCTCATTGATTGACAGCTTCCGCGAGCGCATCGCCCAGGCACGCCCGCTGCAGATTCGCGGTGCCGGCAGCAAGGACTGGTACGGCCAGGCGCCGGTGGGCGAGTTGCTCGACACCCGGGGCCACGCCGGCATCGTCGACTACGAGCCGACCGAGCTGGTCATTACCGCGCGCTGCGGCACCAGCCTGGGCGAGATCGATGCCGCGCTCGACGCCAACGACCAGATGCTGGCCTTCGAGCCTCCCCGTTTCGGGGGCGCCGCCACCGTCGGCGGGATGGTCGCCGCCGGCCTGTCGGGGCCGACCCGGGCCGCCGCCGGTGCGGTGCGCGACTTCGTGCTGGGTGCCGTGTTGATGGACGCCCAGGGCGAGCAGCTGCATTTCGGCGGACAGGTGATGAAGAACGTCGCCGGCTATGACGTCTCGCGCCTGTTGGCCGGTTCGCTGGGAACGCTGGGGCTGATCCTGGAGGTGTCGCTGAAGGTCTTGCCCAAGCCCATGGCCAGCAGCACCCGGGTATTCGATATCGACCAGGCAGGCGCCCTGCGCCTGCTCAACCAGTGGGGCGGGCAACCGCTGCCGCTGGTGGCCAGCGCCTGGACCAACAACGTGCTGACCATTGGCCTGGCCGGCGCGAGCGCGGCCGTCGCCGCCGCCGTGGCCCGCCTGGGCGGCAGCGAGCTGGCCAACGGCGACGACTTCTGGCGCGACCTGCGCGAGCAGCGGCACGCATTCTTCGACCAGCCCGAACAGCCCCTGTGGCGCCTGTCGCTGCCCTCGGTGGCCGCACCGGTCGAATTGCCGGGCGCGCAGTTGATCGAATGGGGTGGGGCGCAGCGCTGGCTGCGTGCGCCGCCGGATCTGGATGCCGCCAGCGTGCGCGCCGTCGCCGTGGCCGCCGGTGGCCACGCCAGCCTGCATCGCGGCGGCGACAAGCGGGTAGGGGTGTTTCATCCGTTGGCGCCGGCGGTCCTGGCCATCCATCGCCGGCTCAAGCAGCAGTTCGATCCCCAGGCCATCTTCAATCCGGGGCGGATGTACCCCGACCTGTAGCCAGGCATCGCCACCAGCCAACAGAAGACCATGCAAACCAATCTAGCCGATTTCATTCGCGACACCGCCGAGGGCCAGGAGGCCGACGCCATCCTGCGCAGCTGCGTGCATTGTGGCTTCTGTACCGCGACCTGCCCCACCTACCAGTTGCTGGGCGACGAACTCGACGGTCCGCGCGGACGCATCTACCTGATCAAGCAGGTGCTCGAAGGCAAGCCGGCCACGCAATCGACCCAGACCCACCTGGATCGTTGCCTGACCTGCCGTAACTGCGAATCGACCTGTCCGTCAGGGGTGCAGTACGGGCGCCTGGTCGATATCGGGCGCAAGGTGGTCGAGCAGCAGGTGCCGCGCCCGCTGTCGCAGCGGCTGGTGCGCAGCGCGCTCAAGGAGCTGCTGCCGCGCAGATGGATCTTCCGGCCCGCCATGAAGGCCGGGCAGGCGATGCGAGCGCTGCTGCCAGCCGTGTTGCGCAACAAGGTGCCGCCACCGCAGCCAGCCGGGCGTTGGCCTGCCGCATCCCACGCGCGTCGCATGCTGTTGCTGCAAGGATGCGTGCAGCCGTCGATGTCGCCCAACATCAACAGCGCCACCGCGCGCGTGCTCGATGCACTGGGGGTGCAATTGATCGTTGCGCCCAAGGCGGGCTGCTGCGGCGCGATTCGCTTCCACATGAATGACCAGCCAGGTGGCCTGGACGACATGCGGCGCAACATCGATGCCTGGTGGCCCTATGTGGATGGCAGTGCCGGTACCAAGGTCGAGGCCATCCTCATGAATGCCTCGGGCTGCGGCGTCACGGTCAAGGAGTACGGACACCTGTTGCAGCACGATCATGCCTATGCCGAAAAGGCGCGCCAGATCTCGCACCTGACGCGCGACATCAGCGAGATCCTGCCCGAGTTCGAACAGCAATTGCTGCCCAGGCTGCGGGTGCCGGCCGCCACCCGCGTGGCCTACCATCCACCGTGCACGCTGCAGCATGGCCAGAAGATCAGGGGCAAGGTCGAGGCCATCTTGCGCGCCGCCGGGGTCGACGTGCAATTGTGCGGCGACAGCCACCTCTGCTGCGGCTCGGCCGGCACCTATTCGATACTGCAGCCGGAGCTGTCCTACCAGTTGCGCGACAACAAGCTCAGGCACCTGGCCGCCACCGACGCCCAGCTCATCGTCAGTGGCAACATCGGCTGCGTGACGCACCTGCAGTCAGGCACCGATACCCCGGTAAAGCACTGGATCGAGCTGATCGACAGCGTCCTGTCGTACTGACGATCGCCGTGGGCGGCCACCGATTGGCGCTGCCGCCACGCGCTTGCCGCCACCATCGCCGTGGCGGTACACAGGATGGTGGCCGGGCTCATCGCCATGTCCTGGCCGACCGGGCCCGGCGCGAACTGGCGCCGGATGAACAGCGACGAAGTCTGCACCCCGGTCGCCGTCGCATCTTTTTTCCGTATCGAGGGCATCGCATGCCCCCGCCCAAGGTCGCGGCATCAGAGAAAAATATTTCCACTCCGTGACAGTCCTGCAAGCGGTCGATCTGCCGCCATGGCGACGAGCTGCGGGCGACCAAACCAGGCAAAGCCAATAAGGACTGCATCGGGTTGGGCCATGCGGCAGGCGGCAGTGGACCACGGGTGGCCCACACGATCCCGGCAAGCGTTGCCAATTGGCCGCACGCGGGCATTGCATCGACCTTGACGATGCCGTGCAAGACCAATAAGCTTCGTCCTTTTTTATCGCTGGTCGAGAAAAATGGCTTGTTTCCAGGCGGTAAATCCCGTGTAGCAAGACATGGTGTCGGCAGTGCCGATTCCGTTCCACAACCAGCGCAGCAGGTTCCCGCATTGCCAGGCGGGGGCAGGAGACTTCATGAAAAAACGCATTCCCCCCGCCGTCATTATCTTCATCGCGATGCTGCTCGGCATCCTGGTGGGGTATCTGATCTTCTCCCATTACGACAAGGCGCATGCCAAGGAACTGGCCGGTTACATCTCGATCATTTCGGATATGTTCCTGCGATTGATCAAGATGGTCATCGCGCCGCTGGTCTTTTCCACGTTGGTCGTCGGCATCGCCCACATGGGCGACGCCCGTTCGGTGGGTCGCATCTTCGCCAAGTCGCTGAGCTGGTTCTTCCTGGCTTCGCTGGTGTCGCTGTCGCTGGGCATGGTGATGGCCAACCTGTTGCAACCGGGCGCCGGGGTGGCGTTGCCGACGCCGGACGCGGCCACCGCCGGCCTGGCCACCAGCAAGTTCACCCTCAAGGAGTTCTTCAACCACCTGGTGCCGCGCTCGGTGGCCGAGGCCATGGCGCAGAACGAGATCCTGCAGATCGTGGTGTTCTCGATGTTCTTCGGCGTGGCGCTGGCGGCGTTGGGTGAGCGCGGCAAGAACCTGCTGGGCGTGGTCGACGATCTTTCGCACGCCATGCTCAAGATCACCGGCTACGTGATGAAGATGGCGCCGCTGGCGGTGTTTGCCGCGATGGCCGCGACGGTGGCCATCAACGGCCTGGAGATCCTGCTCAGTTTCGCCGTGTTCATACGCGACTTCTATTTCTCGCTGGCCGTGCTGTGGGTGCTGCTCATCGGCGCCGGCTTCGTGTTCCTGCGTGCGCGCATCGTACGCCTGCTGGTGCTGATCAAGGAACCGTTCCTGCTGGCCTTTGCCACCGCCAGTTCGGAAGCGGCCTATCCCAAGCTGCTCGACGCGCTCGACCGGTTCGGCGTCAAGCGCAAGATCTCCAGCTTCGTCATGCCGATGGGCTATTCGTTCAACCTCGATGGTTCGATGATCTACTGCACCTTCGCTACGCTGTTCATCGTGCAGGCCTACGGCATGGAGCTGTCGCTGACCACCCAGATCACCATGATGGCGGTGCTGATGCTGACCTCCAAGGGCATTGCCGGCGTGCCGCGGGCGTCGCTGGTGGTGATCGCCGCCACGCTGCACCAGTTCAACATCCCGGAAGCCGGCCTGCTGGTGATCCTGGGCATCGATACCTTCCTCGACATGGGACGCTCCGCCACCAACGCGGTCGGCAATTCGATCGCCTCGGCGGTGGTGGCCAAATGGGAGGGCGGGCTATTGTCCGAAGCCGAGGCCAGCGCGGCCGAACGCGAGATCGAGCGCGAGGCCGAACTCAAGCTGCATGGATGATACGAGGACGCCCCAGGGCGTCCTTTTTTTATAGCTCAGGCCGCGACCGCCTGCTCCACCCTGGCCGGCGCGGCGCCTGCCGGGATCCATTCCTGCAAGGTGATCTCGATGGTGATGAACGACAGGTTGGCGCCGCGCACGAAGCGCCCGGCAAAGATCTTGCCGTCGGTGTCGGCCACTACCCCCTGTAGCGGATGGGGATTGGACCTGGCGTCGCCAAAACCGATCTCGCCGAAGACATTCAGTATTTCCACGCCGGGGCCGTTGACTTCCATCTGGCGTGCGCCATCATGGCCCGCATACTGCAGCCTGGCATCGACCAGGCTACCGATGGCGCCGCGCACGATGGCGCGTTGCATGCCATGCTGCAGGCACAGCGCCTCGACGCTTTCGGTCAGGTCCTGGTTGGGTTTCAGGCGGGCCATCACCAGCTTGCCCAGCGTGCCTTCTTCTACCTGGATATCGTTGCCTGTCTCAATGGGGGGGGTGTTGTTTGCGATGGTCGAGGTCGTCATCATCATTCCATGGGTGTCGGATGCAATAGACTGAATAGCGTCTCTTCATCGCTGTTGACGACGAAGGCGCCTTGTGAAAACAGGCACAGGCGGATGATGAGCGGATCGTCGCCCACTTCCACCGTGTCGAGCAGCAGATGGCCACCATGGATGGTGCCGTCGCCGTCGATGAAACCCGAGTGGCAATGCAAGAGGATCTTGCCGTCCTGGTTCTGGCCCACCGTGATGGCACCGGTCACGAAACTGATCGTGCCCTGCAGCACATGCGGTGGGCCGTAGTCATAGGGACGGTTGGCGTCGCCGGTGTTCTCGATGCGGTGATACTGCAGTATCCGTGCGGTGCCGCCGCACATGCGGCCGACGCCGCCGCGCTGGCCATAGCGCGCCAGTACGCGACGCAGCGCATCGCCCACCCTGGTACCCGGTTGCAGCGTGATGCGCAATTCCTCGGCCGGGTTGGCCTCCAGGTCCAGCGTGCGCGGATAGCTGGGCTGGCCTGCATGAAGGAACTTGCGCACCTCGACGAAGCCGGGATGGCCATCATCCGGTTTGCTCGACAATTTCATAGACGATATTCTCCTTTTTCCTCCAGCAGCGACTTGATCTGTTTCTTGACGATCTTGCCGTAGCCCGACTTGGGCATGGTTTCCCAGAACACGAAGCGGCGCGGCCACTTGTATTTGCCGATGCGTTCTTCCAGGTGCGCCAGCAGTGCCTCGCCGTCGACCTGGCGGCCGGGTTTGGCCACGATCACGGCCAGGCCGCTTTCACCCCACTTGGGATCGGGCACCCCCAGCACTGCCACTTCCGACACCGCCGGATGGGTCAGCAGTGCCTCTTCGATCTCGCGTGGATAGACGTTGGAGCCGCCGGAGATATACATGTCCGACGAACGGCCGGTGATATACAGGAAGCCATCCCGGTCCACATGGCCCAGGTCGCCGGTATGGAACCAGTCGAACTTGAAGGCCTTGGCGTTGGCGTCGGGGTTGTTGTGGTAGCCCATGAACACGGCCGGCCCGCGCACGCAGATCTCGCCGGTCTCGAAGGCGGCCAGTTTCCTGCCGTCGTCATCGAGGATGGCGATCTCCATGCCGGTGCGCGGCATGCCGCAACTGCCGACCCGCGCCTGTGGATGGGCGTCGTCCTCCTGGTGCATGTAGGGCGGCAAAAAGGTGATGTTGCCGGTCACTTCGCCCAGGCCGTAGTACTGCACCAGCACCCGTCCCAGCTTCTTGAGCGCATACACCTGGTCGGCCCGGTACATGGGGGCGCCGGCATAGATCACATGCTTGAGCGAACTGTGGTCGTAGCGGTCCACCGATTCATCCTCGACCAGGATCTTGACGATGGTGGGCACCGTAAACATGTTGTCCACCTTGTACTTCTGAACCAGCTGCCAGGCCTCTTCCACCACCAGCCGTTCGCTGGCCAGCAAGATACTGGCCGCGCCGCGCGCGGTGTTGATCACGGCGTGGATGCCGGCGCCGTGCGACAGGGGCGCCACCACCAGCGAACGCGATTCGTGGTTCAGGCCCGGCATCAGGTCTGCCAGGTGGTTGGTCACCACGAAGGCCATCTGGCCGTGCGACAGGATGCCAGCCTTGGGGTGGCCGGTGGTGCCGGAGGTATAGAAGAACCAGAGCGGGTCTTCGTAGTCGACTTCGACCTCGTCGAAGGCCTGGCCGCCGGCATCCGATACCAGTGCCTCGAAGTCGAGCTCTCCGGCGCGCGGCTCGCGCAACGCCACCACATGCCGCAGGGCAGGCGAGGCGGCCTTGACGGCGTCGACGTAGTGTCCGAAACCGTGGTCGTAGATCATCACCGAGGCACCGCTGGACTGGCCGAGGTAGGCCGCCTCGGGTGGCGTGATGCGAAAATTGGTCGGCACCCAGACCACCCCCAGCTTGAAGGCGGCCCAGGCGCTTTCGAAGATCTGCTGGTTGTTGCGCGAATGGACCAGCATCTTGTCGCCCTTGACCACCCCGCGCGAAGCCAGCGCGTGGGCCAGCGCATCGACCCGGTCGTTGATCTGCTTCCAGGTGACGATGCGGTCGCCGCCGTCGGCATCGGCGCGGCTGAGGATCAGGCCCGGCTGGTCGGGAAAGCGGCGCGCCACATCCGACAGCAGGCGGCCCAGGTTCATGACTTTCTTTAACATCGTCTCACTCGTTCTCTAAGAAATTGGCGTGGCTGGTCTTAGTCTTCTGGCCGACGCTGCCGGCCGTGCCGGGCAGCGTCCTGGCCATGATCAGTGCACGCGTTCCAGGATGCTCACGTAGTTGGCCACGGCGGCGCCGCCCATGTTGAACACGCCGACATGGCGGGCATTGGCGATCTGCATGTCGCCCGCGTCATGCGCGGCCTGCATCGCCGCCATCACGTGCATCGACACCCCGGTCGCGCCCACCGGGTGGCCCTTGGACTTGAGCCCGCCGGAAGGGTTGACCGGCAGCTTGCCGTCCTTGGTGGTGATGCCATCGAGGATCACGCGTGCGCCCTGGCCATGCGGCGCCAGGCCCATCGCCTCGTATTCGAGCAGCTCGGCGACCGTGAAGCAGTCGTGGGTTTCCACCAGCGACAGGTCGTCCAGGCTCAGGCGAGCTTGGCCCAATGCCTTTTTCCAGGCCAGCTCGGCGGCTTCGAAGCGGGTCGCGTCACGGCGCGACAGCGGCAGGTAGTCATTGACATGCACGGCGGCCCGGAACTGCACCGCGCGCGGCATCGACCTGGCCGCGTCGGCCGCACTCAGTACCAGGGCGGCGGCGCCGTCGGACACCAGCGAGCAGTCGGTGCGCTTCAAGGGACCGGCCACGAACGGGTTCTTGTCGGAGACATTGCGGCAGAAATCGAAACCGAAATCGCGGCGCATGTGGGCATACGGATTGGCCATGCCGTTCTTGTGATTCTTGGCGGCGATCATCGCCAGCGCGTCGGACTGGTCGCCGAAGCGATCGAAATAACGCTGTGCGATCTGGCCGAACACGCCCGCGAAGCCACCCGGGATGCCCGCCTCTTCCTTGGCATAGCAGGCCTTGAGCAAGACCTCGCCCACTTGCGGCGTGGCCAGTTCGGTCATCTTCTCGAAGCCGATCACCAGCACGTGCCTGGCATCGCCGGCCTTGATCGACTGCAGTCCGGAATGGATCGCCGCCGACCCGGTCGCGCAGGCGTTCTCGACCCGCACGGCTGGCTTGAAACGCAATTGCGGCAAGCTGTTCAAGACCAGCGAAGAGGGAAAGTCCTGGTACAGGAAACCGGCATTGAAGGTACCGATGTGGACCGAGTCGATATCTTCCGGTTGCAGCCCGGCATGTTCGATGGCGGCCTTGGCCACCTGGCCGATCAGGACTTCCGGATCGATGCCGTCGAGCTTGCCGAATTGCGAATGATGCCAGCCGGTAATGCAGGGGGAGGATGCAGTCATGGGATGTCCTTATAAGACTTGAGACGCGATAGAGGTCGGTGCATCGGTGCGCCCGGATCAGGCCACCTGCGCCACTTGACGCAACCCCCAATGCAAAAACGGTGCCACGCCTGCCGCTGGGCAATCACCACATTGGATAGCCGGTGGCGGTCATTGCGTTGGGTGGCGCAGCGGGTGCATCCCGGGCGCGTTACGGCGACGATAGCACGGGCAGGACAGGGTTTTATGCTGCGGCGCGGTCGCTGCAGTGCGTCATGCAACGGACCGACAGGTGTGCATCCGGTGCGACAATGCTGCGACACAAATGCGACAGGTGTCGCATCGACTGCCGTCGTTTGCGATCTCCCCTACGGCCCTTGTGCGGGCCCATCGTTATCGCAGAGAATACAGGCGCGGTGCGGATTCCAGGGGAGGGCACGCCAGCCTGCCGACACCCGTTCGGCGGCATGGCATTCAATTTGCTCTGGAGTCGTACAGGCAGTGTTGTTACCAGGAACGGCGTTTGCGTCATGCGCATCCAGCCGCGCCGGATTTCAGCGATTTCTATAACAAACAGGAGACAAGCAGATGGGACAACCCACTGGCAAGATCACGCGTCGTCATTTTCTGAAGACTGCATCGGTAGCATCGGCGGCCGCCGCC
>NZ_AKJA01000029.1 GCF_000282575.1 Herbaspirillum sp. YR522
ACGGCGTTGCTGTTGCTGCCGATGCCGGCAGGGGCAGCGGGCGTGGTGGAGGCGGCGGCGTCGGCGGCCGGCGCGCTCTGCGCATGGGCCAACGGCGCTGCCAGCATCGGCGCCATCAGCACCAGGTGACGCGCGGCCGATGCCACGGCCTTCAATTGGAATACGGAATGACGTTGGCGCCTCGACGCCCGGACCTGCCCCATGATCTAACCTTTCGTTGTTGACTAGGAATAAAGACGCGTTCTCATATTGAGAAAAAGAAGCGTTCTTATTTGCGTGACACGCGAGCGTCAAAAAAGGATCAGTTAAAGATAAGATTTGTTAAAAAAAGAAAAGGGCGGCAGCCATACCGTCGATCAAATATCGCCGCATGGGAATCGGCGCCACTGCCGGCCCGGATCGACCAAGGCGAACAGGCCAGGCATCGACGCCAGTCCGCCACGGCGGCAGCAGTGCCGGTTGTCGGCTACCATCTCGTCTTCACACCAACGAAAGCACACCCGTGGGCATACTGGAAGACGCTATACGCGAGATAAGCCTGGAGAAACAGGCCGCAGAGGACGAGCTGCGGCAGGCGCTGGAAGACTTCGACATCATCACCTCGCGCGCCATTTTCGCCGTGAAGAACACCGTTGCCGCATTGCGCGCGGAGTTGCTGGCCGCCGGGTGGTGGGCTGGCGAACTGGGCGAGGACGCCGACCGGCCGCATTACGTCAGCCTGGGCTTCGAGGTCCGCCGCTATGCAGACCGGGAGCCCCATCCGGTGACCAACCCGACCTATTCCTACGCGATCAAATTCGACGGCCTGGGGGGCGCCGAGCGAACCACCGGCGACGCCGACCCACTCACGGAGATGCTGGTGTTTCGCGGCGTGGCCCGGCAGGACTTCGGGATGGATCTCGACAAGGACCTCAAGCTTTTCCTCAAGGCGATCCTGCGGCGGCATTGAAATAGTGGGTAGCGGTGCGGAGTTATCACGGGGGCCGGCGGCAAGCGCTCGATCGAGTATCCTTCGCCCCTTTATTTGGTTTGCGTTGAGAGGGCGTTTTGTCGCGAAACACGTCGGCCATGGTACTGGGGCCTTTACTGGGACTTTTCCTTGTCAGCCTGGGAAATGGCTTCATTTCATCCCTGACCTCGCTGCGACTGGACGCGGCGCATGTCTCGTCCATCATGATCGGCGCCATCTCATCGGCCTACTTCGTGGGCCTGACCGTGGGCGCCGTCACCAGCGACCGCCTGATCGGCCGCATCGGACATATCCGGGCCTATAGCGGCTTTGCCTCGCTGACCGCCATCACCTTCCTGTTGCAGGGCCTGGTATTCGATCCCTGGTTCTGGCTGTTGCTGCGACTCATCAATGGCTGGGCCATGGTCGGCATCTACCTGGTGGTCGAGAGCTGGCTGCTGCTGGCGGGCGACCCCAAGTCGCGCGGTCGCCTGCTGGCCATCTACATGATCGCGCTCTATGGCTCCATCATGCTGGCGCAGGCCTTGCTGGGCCGCATCGACGCCTGGGGCAGCGGTGCGCCTTTCATGCTGGCCGGGGTGCTGGGTTCGATGTCGGTGCTGCCGATGGTCATATTGCCCAGGATCTCGCCCGAGGTCGGTGCCGTCGAACCGTTGATGCCGCAGCATCTGATTCGCATGACGCCGGCCGGCGTGGTCGGCAGTTTCGGTTCCGGCGTGGGCATCGCCGCGGTCTACACCCTGCTGCCCATCTACCTGCAACGCGAAGGGCTCGCTATCGGCCAGGTCGGCCAATTGATGGCCAGCACCATCTGCGGCGCGATGCTGCTGCAGTATCCGGTCGGGCGCTGGTCGGACCGGCGCGACCGGCAGAGCGTGCTGCTGGCATTGAGCGCGGCCTGCGCGCTATTGTCGTTGCTGGTGTTGCTGCTGCCGGCCTATCCGCCGTTGTTGATGCTGCTGCTGTTCCTGGTCGGCGGTTGCATCTTTGCCATCTATCCGGTCGCGGTCAGTCACTCGGCCGACCGCGCCGACGCGCAAGAGCTGGTGCGCGTGATCCAGGGCATGCTGCTGATCAATTCGGTGGGATCGGCGATCAGCCCGATGGTCATCTCGCCACTGATGAACCGGGTCGGCGGCAATGGCCTGTTCTGGGCTTTCCTGGTGCTGCATGCGGCGCTGGCGGCGTTCTTCCTGTGGCGTCACAGGCACCACCCGGCCTCGGCGCCGGCCGCGCCCTTTGCCGCCGCCGCGCAGATGACCCCGATCGGCGCCGAGATCCGGGTGACGCAAGAGCTGGCACGGGCGGCGGCCAGTGGGCATCCGGAGCAGGCCCCGCCAGCTCCGTAGGCCGGTCCTGGCCGCGCCAGCGGGCAAGAAAATAACTCCCGCCAGTCGGACACTCGCGCCTGGAAGGTAGTAGCATGGCGTCCGACTTGAATAACCAGGCAATGCGGGGGCAATAGAGTGGCCGAACAGGATTCGAAGATCAGCTGGCTGTCGGGCGGCGGCGAGATGGGCAAGTTGATCCGCTCCATGGACTGGAGCGATTCGCCGCTGGGGCCGATCGACCAATGGCCGCAAAGCCTGCGCACTGCCGTCAGCCTGTGCCTGTCATCGACCTTCCCGATCCTGATCGCCTGGGGCCCGCACGATATCCAGATCTATAACGACGCCTATCGCCCCATCTGCGGCGCCAAGCATCCGCAATCGATGGGCGAGGACTTCAAGATCTGCTGGGCCACGGCGCTGCCGGTGGTGGGCGATGCCTTCGATCGTGCGCACCAGGGCGAGGGCACCTACATCCGCGACCAGCGCATGTTCCTCGACCGCTACGGCTACCTCGAAGAAGCCTTCATGACTTTTTCGTTCTCACCGATCCGGGTCGAATCGGGCGAGGTGGGCGGCGTGTTCCACCCCATTTCCGAATCGACCGATAAGGTGCTGGGCGCGCGCCGTACCTCATGCCTGCGCGACCTGGCGGCCGGCCTGGCCAAGTGCCTGTCGATCGACGAACTCTGCCAGGGGCTGGTCCAGCGCCACGAATCGCTGTCGCTGGATGTGCCCTTCACGCTGTTCTACCAGCTGCAGGGCGATACCCTGCAGCGCCGCGGCGTTGCCGGCCTCGCTGCGGTCGCGCCGATGGCACCCGACAGTGTCGCCCTGGACGGCGTCGGCGGCTGGCCGTTCGCCGCGGCCATGCAGGCGCGGGCCATCATCCAGGTCCCCGACCTGGCCGAACGCTTCGGCACGGTGGCGGCCGGGCCCTATCCCGAGGCGCCGGTGCAGGCGGTGATCCTGCCGGTGATGGCGGCCGGCTCGGAGCTGCCGTTCGGGTTCCTGGTGGCCGGGGTCAGCGCGCGTCGGGCACTCGATGCCGAATACCTGGACTTCTATGCGTTGCTCGGCAACGCCGTCAGCACTGCCGTGACCAACGTGCTGGTCTATCTGCACGAGCAGCGCAAGGCCGAGGAGCTGGCCGAGATCGACTGTGCCAAGACCGCATTCTTTTCCAACATCTCGCACGAGTTCCGTACGCCCCTGACGTTGATGGTGGGCCCGTTGGACGACGCCCTGGCCGATACCAGCGAGCCGCTGGGCCCGGCGCAACGTGTGCGCCTGCAGGTGACGCATCGCAATTCGCAGCGCTTGCTCAAGCTGGTCAATGCGTTGCTCGATTTTTCGCGCATCGAGGCCGGTCGGGCCCGGGCCAGCTTCGTCGCCACCGACCTGGCGGCGCTGACCGAAGACCTGGCCAGCGTGTTTCGCTCCACCATCGAAAAGGCCGGGCTGGCCTTCGAGGTCGACATTGCCGAGCTGGGCGAGCCGGTCTTCGTCGACCGCGACATGTGGGAAAAGGTGGTCTTCAACCTGCTCTCGAATGCCTTCAAGTTCACCTTCGCGGGCAAGATCAGGGTCACCCTCGAACGGGTGGGCGAGCTGGCCCGGCTGGTCGTGGCCGATACCGGCTCGGGCATCGCCGCCGAAGAGCTGCCGCGGGTATTCGAACGCTTCCACCGGATCGAGAACGCGCAAGGCCGCACCTACGAAGGCACCGGGATCGGCCTGGCCCTGATCCAGGAACTGGTCAAGCTGCATCATGGCCAGATCGGGGCCACCAGTACCCCGGGCCAGGGATCGCGCTTTCATGTCGAGATCCCGCTGGGTAGCGCGCACCTGAAGCAGGCTGAGATCGCCGGCCTCGATACGGTGGCCGTGAGCAAGGATGCCCAACCCGGCATCGCCTTCATCCAGGAGGCGCAAGCCTGGTTGCCCGATGCGCAGCCCGGCGCTATCGAGGCGGTCGACGAGCCGCCGCTGTCGTCGCTTTCGCCGTTGTCGCTGGCCGGCCAGGCGCACCCGGTGCATATCGTCATCGCCGACGACAACCGCGACATGCGCGAGTACCTCAAGCGCCTGCTGCAATCCTATGCCACGGTGCAGGCCTGTGCCGATGGCCAGGCGGCCTATGCCGCCGTGTGTGCCGCGCCGCCCGACCTGGTGTTGAGCGACGTCATGATGCCGGTGCTGGACGGTTTCGGCCTGCTGGCCAGGATCAAGTCCAACGACGCCACCAGGGATGTGCCGGTGATCCTGCTGTCGGCCCGCGCCGGTGAAGAAGCCAAGATCGAAGGCATCCAGGCCGGCGCCGACGATTACCTGGTCAAGCCGTTCGCTGCCAACGAATTGCTCAGCCGCATCAAGGGCCAGGTCGACGCCAGTCGCCGCCGCCGTGCCGCGCGGGCGGCGCTGGAACTGAGCGAACAGTATTTCAGGTCGCTGGTGGATGCCTCCACCGCGATCATCTGGACCACCGACCAGGCCGGTCGCACCACCTACCTGAGCCGACGCTGGTATGACTTCAGCGGACAACAGGCAGGGCCGGACCCGGATGCCGGGTGGGTGGCCAGCGTCCATCCCGACGAGCGGCAACGCGCCGGGCAGGACATCGCCGCCTGGCGCGATGCCGGCGTCGCCTTCCACCAGGTCTATCGGCTGCGCCATGCCAGCGGCGCCTACCGCTGGGCAGCCGTATCCGGCACGCCCCTGTTCGACGAAGCCGGCCAGGGCGTCGGCTTCGTGGGCTCGATCATCGATGTGCACGATGAACGCGAAGCCAAGCGCACGCTGGAGATACTGGCCGATGACCTGGCCCTGGTGAACCAGCGCCAGAACGAGTTCCTGGTGACCCTGGCGCACGAACTGCGCAATCCGCTGGCGCCGATCCGCAACGGCCTGGAAGTCATCAAGATGCTGGGTTCGGACAACGAGCGCCAGCGCGGCATCCACCAGATGATGGAGCGCCAGGTGCGGCACCTGGGCCACCTGGTGGAAGACCTGCTCGATATCGCCCGTATCACCGAGGGCAAGATCAAGTTGCAGAAGCAGCAGGTGTCGATGAAGGAGGCATTTTCGGATGCGGTCGAGATCAGCATGCCACTCATCGAGAAGAACCAGCACAAGCTGATCGTCGAGGTGCCCGATCCGACCCTGGTCATCGATGCCGATCCCAATCGCATCACCCAGGTGATCAGCAATATCCTCAACAATGCCGCCAAGTACACGCCGCCCGGCGGCAAGATCGTGGTCGCCTCGCACGCCGATGGCGACTACGCCGTCATTACCGTCACCGATAACGGCATCGGCCTGTCGGCCGAGCACATCACCAGCGTCTTCAGCATGTTCGCCCAGGTCCAGGCCGAAGTGGACCGGGCGCAGGGTGGCCTGGGCATCGGGCTGCACCTGGTCAAGCGGCTGGTCGACCTGCATGGCGGCGAGGTATCGGTCGCCAGCGAAGGCCTGGGGCAGGGCTGCCGCTTTTCGGTACGGCTGCCGCGCGTGCACCAGCAGCGCCCGGGCGGGCGAGCGGGCGCGCCGGTGCCATCGGGTCGGGCACGGGTGTTGGATATCCTGATCGTGGACGACAACGTCGACAGCGCCGAGATGCTGTCCATGCTGATGGACTATCACGGTCACGCCGCACGCATTGCCGCCAGCGGCCGCCAGGCGCTCGAGATCGCCGCTGCCAGCCGGCCGGATGTGGTGTTCCTCGACATCGGGCTGCCCGACATGTCCGGCTATGAAGTGGCGGCAGCACTGCGCAAGATCCCGGGCCTGGACCATGCCAGGTTCGTCGCGCTGACCGGCCGCGGCGCCGAGACCGACAAGGCCAGCGCGCTCGCCGCCGGCTTCGACCACCATGTGACCAAGCCGGCGTCGCTCGAACGCCTGCTGGAGATTCTTGCGGGAGTCGGGCGCGGCTAGGCCAGGTGATTGCTCAACTGGTCGGCGAACTTGGCCGCCGCGATCGACAGCGCCCGTCCCTTGAGCTGGCCCAGCACGATGCGCATCGGTGCGATATCGCGCACATCGATGGGCCGCGCGCAGATGCGCGTGTCGTTGCGCGGCACGCCGCTCTGGATCTGGAACGTCACGGCATGCTCGCGCAGCACGTAGCTGCGCAGGAATTCCAGCGAGCTGGACTGGACCGGGATCTCCGGCGTGAACTGGCGCTGGTGGATCGCCTTGTCCAGTTGGGCGCGGATGGCCAGCGCCTGGCTGGGCATGGCCAGTGGATACTCGCAACATTGTCGCAGCCGTACCGAGTCCAACCGCGCCAGCGGATGGCTGCTGCTCATGACGGCGCATAACGGCTGGGCCGTGACCAGCAGTTCGCGCATATCGATGGCCAGCGGCGGGTCGAGCAGCAAGGCCAGGTCGGCCTCGAAACTGGCCAGCGCGGCCAGCCCGGCCGAGTGATCCCGCACCTGCACCGAGATCGATACCTGCGGGAACTGGGTCCGGTAGGCGGCAATTTCATCGGGCAGCACGCTATCGACGAAGGCCTGGCTGCACGCCACCGTGACATGCCCCCGGCGCACGCCCGACAGGTCTGCGATCTGCGAACGCAGCCGGTCGAAATCGGCCAATTGGTCCCGGATGTGGCGAATCAGCAGCTCGCCGGCCGCATTCAGGCGCATGCCTTGCGGCAGCCGTTCGAAGATCGCCGCGCCCAGTTCCTCCTCGAAATCCCTGATCTTGCGGGTCAGCGCCGACGGCGTGATGTTCAGGTTTTCGGCGGTCTTGCGGATCGAGCCGCGACGCGCCACGTCATCGATGAAGCGGAAGGTCTGGAGGTGTTTCATGGGGCTGGCGGGTCTGGTGGGAGCGGGGTGTTCCATTTTGAGCAACGGGATGGTGAAAATCAAGCAATGGATTGCATCACCGTTATCTTCTATGCTCGGATCATCGATTCCCGAATTGACCGCCAACGATGACCACCGACACCACCCGTTCCGCTGTTGGAGCCCCGGCCACCCGGCTCGGGCCCTTGCACGACCTGGCTTCCTATCGCAGCGCCTACGCCGCTGGCGCCAGTCCGGCGCAGGTGATCGCCGACCTGCTGGCGCGTATCGAGGCCGATGGCCCGGCACCGGTCTGGATCAGCGTGATGCCGCTGGCGCAAGCCATGGCGATGCTGGCCGCGGCCCAGGCGCGCCGGGATGCGGGGGGCGAATTGCCGTTGTTCGGCATCCCCTTCGCGGTCAAGGACAACATCGATGTACTGGGTTTGCCGACCACGGCCGGTTGCCCGGAGTTTGCCTATGAACCGCAGCAGCACGCCTTCGTCGTGCAGCAGCTGGTGGATGCGGGGGCGATTCCGGTGGGCAAGACCAACCTCGACCAGTTCGCCACCGGCTTGAACGGCAGCCGTTCGCCGTACGGCATCCCGCGTTGCGTGTTCGACCAGGATTACGTATCGGGCGGCTCCAGCAGCGGCTCTGCGGTGGCGGTGGCCAATGGCAGCGTGGTGTTTGCGCTGGGCACCGATACGGCCGGTTCCGGCCGGGTACCGGCTTCGTTCAACAACCTGGTGGGACTGAAACCCACCAAGGGCCTGTTTTCGGGATCGGGCCTGGTGCCGGCGGCGCGCAGCCTGGACTGCATCAGCGTATTTGCCCACACGGTCGACGATGCGCTGGCCGTGACACGGGTCGCGGCGGGCTACGACGTGGCCGATGCCTTCTCGCGCCAGGCCGGTCCCGCCGCGCTGGCCGAGAAGCAATGGCCGAACCGTTTCACCTTTGGCGTGCCGGCCGCGCATCAGCTGGAATTCTTCGGCGATGACCAGGCCGAGGCGCTGTTCGCGCAAGCCATCGAGAAGCTCGAAGGGCAGGGCGGCACCTGTGTCAGGTTCGACTACCTGCCGTTCCAGCAAGCCGCGCAGCTGTTGTATGCCGGCCCCTGGGTGGCCGAGCGCCTGGCGGCGATCGAGGACTTCGTCGAGCGCCAGCCCGAGGCAGTGCATCCGGTGGTGCGCGACATCGTGCTGTCGGCCAGGGGCATGAGCGCGGTCGATACCTTCAATGCGATCTACCGGCTGGCGGACTACGTGCGCCAGGCCGAGCAGACCTGGCGAGCTATCGATGTCATGCTGCTGCCCACCGCCCCCACCATCTACACGGTCGAGCAGATGCTGGCCGACCCGGTGCTCCTCAACAGCAACCTGGGCTACTACACCAACTTCGTCAACCTGATGGACCTGTCGGCCATCGCGGTGCCGGCCGGATTGCGCGGCAATGGCTTGCCGTTCGGCGTGACCTTCGTGGGCCGGGCGTTCGAAGATGGCGCCATCGCTTGCCTGGCGCGCGCCTTCACCAACCAGCAGGGCGGGCAACCGGCGGTGCCGTCGGCGGCGCCGGCCGTGGCCGAGACCATCGCCGTGGCCGTGGTCGGTGCCCACCTGTCGGGCCAGCCGCTCAATCACCAGCTCACCGGGCGCGGCGCACGGCTGCGCTCGCGCACCCGTACCGCGCCGGGGTATGCCCTCTACGCGCTGGCCAACACCACGCCGGAAAAGCCGGGGATGATCCGCGACGCCTCGGCGGCGGGCAACATCGAAGTCGAGATCTGGGACCTGCCGCTGGCCGGCTTCGGTGCGTTCGTCGACGAGATCCCGGCACCACTGGGCATCGGCACCGTCACGCTGGAAGACGGCAGTACCGTAAAGGGTTTCCTGTGCGAACCCTATGCGCTGCAGCAGGCGCGCGACATCACGCACCTTGGCGGCTGGCGCGCCTACCGGGCGAGCCTGGCGCAGGCAGGCCAGCCGGCGCCCTGACGATGTGCTGCCGAGTGCCATCCGGATAAGGGAAACGGATCATGATGACGAGCGACACCGCGGTGATGCTGGCACGCTACAGCGACTGGGCCGACCGGGTCCTGTTCGAGGCGATGGGCGCGTTGCCCGAGGGCGCCATCGACCGACAAGGCGCGACCTTGTTCAAGTCCATGCTCGGCACCCTGAACCACAACCTGGTGGTCGATCTCATCTGGCGGTCGCACCTGTGCGGCCAGCAGCATGGGTTCTCGACCCGGCGCGATGTGCTGTACCCGGCCTTCGACGACCTGGTGGCGCAGCAATGCAAGATCAACCGGTGGTACCTGGACTGGGCCGGCGCGCAGACCGAGGAAAGCTTCAGTCAACGGCTGGCGTTCAACTTCGTCACCGGGCAGGCGTGCCAGATGACGCGCGGTGCGATGTTCCTGCACATCATCAATCACAAGACCTATCACCGTGGTTGGGTGAGCCAGATGTTCTTCGATGTCGGTGCGCAACCGCCCGAGACCGATCTTTGCGTGTACCTGTGCCAGTGAGCCATTCGCACCGGCTGCCTGGTGCCAGCGGCAGTGCCCGAGCTTGGCACGTCGCTTGCTTTTCGAATTCGGTCATGTTGCGTACGACATGGTATGCAACGGCCCGCTTCCATCCGTGCTCTCTCTGAAAAGGAAACCTCCATGCTGTCGCGCCGCCTCTTGCTCGCTTCCGTAGTCTCGTCCGCCCTGGCAGTTGCCCTGGGCTCGCCGGCATACGCTGCCGACAAGGTCATCAAGGTCGGGGGATTGAAACTGATCCATTCCATCGTGCCGTACTTCTATGACAAGTTCACGCCGCCGGGCTACAAGATCGAGGTCATCCCGTTCGAGACCCCGACCGATGGCAAGAATGCGGTGGTCACCAAGTCGGTGGACTTCGGCACATATGGCGTGGCGGCATCGATCCTGGGCGCGGCCGTCGGCGAGCCGGTGGTGGTGATCGCCCAGAGCGGCAACGGCGGCATGGGGATCGTGGTCAAGAAGGATGCCGGGATCGACAATTTCAAGGCGCTCAAGGGCAAGCGCGTGGGTATCCTGCCGGGCTCGACGCAGGAAGCGGTGTTCCTGGATCGCCTCAAGGCCGAGGGCATGACCATCAAGGACGTGCAATCGGTGCGTCTGTCCTTCAGCGAGATGGCCGGTGCGCTCGAACGCGGCGACATCGACGCCTATGTAGGCGCCGAGCCGGGTCCGTCGATCAGCGTGGTGCGCGGCGTGGGCAAGGTACTGGAATACCCGTACAGCACCTCGGTGGGCAACCTCAACATGGTGATGACCACCCATGCCGACACCATCAAGTCCGATCCGGCGCTGGTGAAGGTGTTCCTCGAGATCCACAGGAAGGCGTCCGAATACGCCATGGCCAACCGCGCTGCCGTGGTCGAGATGTCCAGTGCCAAGCTGGGATTGTCGGCCGACGTGGCCAAGCTGGCCGCCGACAACGTCACCTTCGCCTGGAAGCCGGACGCGCAGTGGACCCAGCGCATCCAGTACTACTGCTCGCTGATGCTGGAGCGCAAGCAGATCCGCAAGCTGCCCGACTACGGCAGCTTCATCGTCCCCGACCTGGGGCCGAAGTCGTAAGCACCTGCCCCACCGCAGATCACCTGGAAACCGCATCATGTCAACTTCAGATTTGAATTCGCACGCTCCGGCGGCGACTGCCACCGCGCAGCCCGACGTCGGCGCCGCCAGCAGCGTGGCGGCGGCACTGCCGGCGCAGGCTGGCGCGGTGCGCAGTTGGCTCTCCAGGTGGCTGGTGCCGGTGGTGTTGCCGCTGCTGCTGCTGGTGGCATGGGACCTGGCCGTCACCTGGAGCGGGACCATGCTGGTGCCGTCGCCCAAGGAGGTGGCATTGATGCTGTGGGATTTCGCCTTCGGCGGAATCTACGACGATGCCTTCAGCGGCAGCCTGGCGGTGCACTGGTGGAAGTCGATCACCCGGGTCTACGGCGCATTCGCACTGGCGTCGCTGGTGGCCATACCGCTCGGCCTGGTGATCGGCAAGAATGCCGCCTTCAGGCGCTTCGTCGATCCCACCTTGCAGATGCTGCGACCGGTGCCGGTCACGGCATGGTTGCCGCTGTCGATGATCTTCTTTGGCGTCGGCCCCAATGCCGCCATCTTCCTGGTGTTCCTGGGAGCATTCTTCCCGATCGTCATCAACACCACCTTCGGCGTCAAGTCGGTCGATGGCCGACTGTTCGAAGCGGCCGCCATGCTGGGCTGCAAGGGAACCTCGATGTTTCGCCAGGTGGTGTTGCCGGCGGCCATGCCGTCGATCTTCAACGGCCTGCGGCTGGGACACGGCATCTCGTGGTTCCTGATCGTGGTGGGTGAGATGACCGGGGTCCAGCAGGGCCTGGGCGCGGCCATCATGGATGCGCGCATGCTCTCGCGCACCGATGTCGTGATCGCCGGCATGGTGGTGATCGGCGTGAGCGGTTTCGTCACCGACCGGTTCATCGTCGCCCTCAACAACCGTTTGCTCAAGTGGAGCCCGCAACATAATGTCTGAGCCGATCAAGCAACGCACCCCGGCGCCGATCCTCGATATCGCCAACGTCGGCAAGGTGTTCGATCTCAACGGTCGTCCCATCCATGCGCTCAAGGATGTCAACCTGCAGATCCAGAAGGGCGAATTCATCTGCCTCATCGGCGCCTCCGGATGCGGCAAGTCGACGCTGCTGCGCATCATGGGTGGCTTCGAATCGGTATCGACCGGCCAGGCCAGGCTGTATCACAGCCCCATCACCGAACCGGGCCCGGAGCGCGGCATGGTGTTCCAGGACTACGGCCTGTTTCCGTGGCTGACGGTGCGTGAAAACATCGCCTTCGGCCCGCGCCAGCGCGGCCTGCCGCAAGCCCGCTTGAAGGAGCTGACCGATCATTACCTCAACATGGTGGGCCTGGGCAGGTTCGAGGGCCACTTTCCCAGCCAGCTGTCGGGTGGCATGAAGCAGCGCGTGTCGATCGCCCGGGTGCTGGCCAACGATTGCGAAGTGCTGCTGATGGATGAACCCTTTGGCGCGCTCGACGCGCTCACCCGCGAGGTGCTGCAAAAGGAATTGCTGGATATCTGGCACAAGACGCGCCTGACCGTGATCTTCGTCACCCACGCGGTCGAGGAAGCGGTGCTGATGGCCGACCGGGTGGTGGTCATGACGGCGGGGCCGGGCCGGGTGGAGCGCGACTACACCATTCCGCTGGAACGTCCGCGGCGCATCACCTCGCCCGAATTCAACCGGGTGCGCGAGGAATTGACCGACATGCTCAGCAGCCATGTCGCGCACCATGCAAAGGCGCACTGATGCTCCAGTCCCTTGTCGACTGGTCGCAGCCCCAACGCGACGCCGCCTACGACAATTCGGCTGCGGTGGCCGACAGCGCCGGGCAACTGGCGGCTTATGAACGCCGCAGCGATGCGCTGGTACGCCAGGCCGAGGTCCGGCTGGACATCCCCTACGGCCCGGCCGAGCGCCAGCGCTACGATTTCTTTGCGGGGCAGCCGGGTGCACCGACGCTGCTGTTCATCCACGGCGGCTACTGGCAGATGCGGCACAAGAATACCTTCCGCTTCGTGGTCGAGGGGGCGCTCGCACAGGGCCTGGGCGCGGCGCTGGTCGGCTACACGCTGGCGCCCGAGGCCAGCCTGACCCGTATCGACGCCGAAGTGCGGCAAGCCATCGCGGCGGTGCGCGCCCATGCGCTCGAGCACGGCGGGGCGGGCGACATCCTGTTGAGCGGCTGGTCCGCCGGCGGCCACCTGACGGCCATGGCGATGGATTGCCCGGGCGTCATCGCCGGGCTGGGCATCAGCGGCATCTACGACCTGGCGCCGCTGGCGCTGACCAAGCTCAACGCCGCGCTGCAACTGACGTCCAGCGAGATCGACCGGCTCAGTCCGGTGCGCCGTGCACCGGCCGCCACCCCCTTCGTGATCGCCTACGGCACCGCGGAGCTGCCCCAGCTGCAGGCGCAAAGCCGCCTGTTCGGCCAGTACCGGGCCGGCCTGCCGGGCGCCACCGTGGCGCTGGAGGGGGCCGACCATTTCAGTATCCTCGACCACCTGGCGCGCGCCGACGGTGTGTTGCTGGCCGAGATCCGCGCCGCTGCCCGGCGCTGAGCGGCTGCGGCCAGGCCATATTCAAGGCAGCGGCTTGCCGATGGCCAGGTCGCCGCTACTGCGCAAGCGGGTACGCGGCGCCATCGTCATCACCCAGCCGACCAAGCGGCCGTCGGCGTCGGTATAGACGCGCACGCTGCCGCGGCCGATCCCGGTCTGCCTGGCGCCGCCTGGCCGATAGCGGGTATCGGTCGTGCCGTGTGCGCTGGACGAATCGATGACCACGATTTCCCACTGCCTGGTATCGGGCAGGATCGGCTCGATCGGAGTCTCGATCAAGCGCGGCCTGGCGTCGACCAGCATGACATGGCCGGTATTTCTGTCGTTGACGAACCTGGCGGCGAAGATGTCGCCGACTTCGACTTCTTCCATGCTCTTCCTGGGCATGAAGCCATCACCGGCCGCAATGGCGGCGTAGAAATTCTCGGCCTTCGGATACGATTTCCAGCGCTGGTGCTCGAATGCCTGCATCACCCGCGGCGCGTCGCGGGCCAGCAATGCCCCCACCAGGCCGCTGCAGTCGGTATGCACTTCCGAGACAGCGGCCTGGCCGAACGGGGTCTTGTCGCCCCTGAACCGGATCCACCCTCGATACTGGTAACTATTGTTTTCGGGCGCTACGTCCTGCAGCAGGTACCTGGCGCTGGCCAGGTGGGCCGGGACCTCCTGCGACTGCGCCGGCCATGGCCACGCCAGCGTGCCGGCGACGACCAGCCCGATCCAGTATTGCTGGCGCATGATGTTTTCCTCCCCATCGATTTTCCGCCCATGGTCGCATACCGGCCTGACAGCGCTCTGACACGCGAGCCCGGGTGTCGTACCGGTCAGGGAAAACGCTGATGGAACCAAAGCCCGCAGGCGACGTAGAATACGGCCGCTCGATGCCGCACGCTCGCCCAGGGCGTGCGGCCAGGCTTTTGCAGAATGGTTACGTCATGGCACTCGATCCCTCCACCATCCTTGTTCTCTCCACGGCGCTGGCCGCGGCCGCAGCGCTCTACCTGGCCGTGGAGTGGGCCAGCGTGGGCGAAAGATCGCTGCTGTACTGGAGCGCCGGATTCGGTGTCATCGCCGTCGGTTGCGTGCTGGCGCTGCTGCGCTCCAGCGGCTACCTGGTGGTCGGCATCTGGTTTGCCAACGGTTTGCTCATCGCCGCCCACTGGCTGTTCCTGGCGGGCGTCGCCCGCTTCACGCGCACCCGGCTCTCGCGCGGCTGGTCGCTGGTGGCCATCGCCTGGTTGTCGATGCTGCTGTTGCCGGGCGCGCCCTGGTGGTCCAGGGGCATGCTGTGCGTGCAGTCGCTGCTGATCGCCGGCATTACGTTGCGCGCCAGCTTCCTGCTGCGTCCGCATGGCGTTTCGCTCAGCGTCGGTGCCGTGCAGTTGCGCTACGTGCTGTTGGTGCATGGCCTGTTCTATCTCGCCAAGGCCTTGTCGGTGCTGGCGCTGGGCGCCTCGCTCGACCTCGCCGCATTTCGGGGCGAAGTGATCCAGGTGTCACTGGTGGAGGGGGCCATGGCGATCATGCTGATCGCCTTGTCGATGACCGGCACCGAGCGCCATCGCCGCGAGGAACGCATCGAGCAGCTCGCCGCGCGCGATCCCCTCACCGCCTTGTTCAACCGGCGCGCCCTCGACCTGCGCGCGCCGGCCTTGCTCGAACATGCCAGCGCGGCCAGCCCGGGCGCCCTGCTGCTGATCGATATCGACAACTTCAAGCAGGCCAACGACCTGCATGGGCACAGTGCCGGCGACAAGCTGCTGGTGGCGCTGAGCGAGATGATCCGCGAGGTGCTGCCGCAAGGCTCGCTGGCGGCCCGCCTGGGCGGCGACGAATTCGTGATCCTGCTGCGCGAGGCTTCCGGCGAGGCGGTGGTGCGGTTGGGCAATGGCTTGCGCGAAGCCTTCGGGCAGATCGCGCGCGAGATGTTCGTCACGCCCAAGGCGGTCACCCTGAGCGTGGGCGCGACCCTGTTCGAGCGCCCGCCGGCGAGCCTGGCCGCCCTGCTCGAACTGGGCGATGCCGCGCTGTACGAATCCAAGCGTGCCGGACGCGACCGGGTCAGGGTGATGCCGGTCGGCTGAGGCCGAATCCGTTGGCCGCCGGGGACCTGCCGTATCATCGGAGACAACTCCGGACACGATCCCTATGGCGATGAACTGGCCGTCTGGAGCGTGGTCAAGTAACGGGTCCACAGTACCGAGCATCCGCTCGACCGGCGCCTCGCGGCACAGGGGCAGGATGAAACCACGATATGCGACTCTTGATTGCCCTGATTCTGCCCTGGCTGACGTTCTTCACGATCGGCCGCCCCATTGCAGGCATTATCTGCCTGCTGCTGCAAATCACCGTGATCGGCTGGTTGCCGGCGGCGATCTGGGCCGTCTATGCATTGAGCCAGTACAAGACCGACCGGAAGATAGAAAAGGCGCTCAAGCAGCGCGTCTAGCAGGTCGATCCCGGTCGCCGGGCGCCGCACGATCGGCCCGGTAATGCATCACGGTTCCGGCCGACGCCGGGACCGGCCGCCGATTGAAAGGCTCCATGGCGGCGCCAGGTCGACGGCGCGGAAGCTTCGCCAGCCAAGGCTTCGAACCAGGCCGGGCACTCCGGTTGCGGCAAACGCCCGTTTCCCGCCCCCTCCCAGAACGGCATCTGCCCGCTTCAGGCGCCCCGTGCCACGGCCGCGCGCCGTCGATGTTGTCATAACAATAACTGGTTAAGTTTTTTCCCTCGCATTCAAACTTCTCACGCGTGCTTTCTTGTCGCTTTGCACTACGAGAGGTATAACTCTGCATACAAAAAGTGCATTTATTGGATATTGAATCTGAGTTAGTGCATACCAAGCGCAGAAGACACGGCCAGTACCGCAAAAGGACATGGCACGATAAATGCTAAATGAACGGCGAGGATGCAATCTTTCGTTCATTGGATACCAGGAGGAAATTATGAGATTTGTTAAGCAAGGTCTTGTATACGCTGCGGCCGCGATGTCGCTGATGGCAGCGTGCGGCGCGCATGCCGAAGAGTCTGTATCCGTGCGCTTGCGCTGGGTCACCCAGACCCAGTTTGCCGGCGTCTACGTGGCGCTGGAAAAAGGCTTCTATAAACAGGCAGGCCTGGACGTGAAGATCAATCCGGGCGGCCCCAATATCTCGACCGAAACACTGGTGGGTTCCGGCGCCGATACCTTCGCCGTGTCGGGCGCCACCGACGCCATCCTCTTCGCGCGCGAAAAGAAACTGCCCATCGTCGCCATCGGCATGACGCTGCAGACCACGCCGTATGCCTTCGTGTCGCACCAGGCATCGAGCATCAAGTCGGTCAAGGATTTCAGCGGCAAGACGGTATCGGCCTGGTTCACCGGATCGCAATACCAGCTCTTCACGGCGCTGGGCAACGAAGGCGTGGACCAGAAGTCGGTCAGCATCGTGTCGCAGCCGTTCTCGATGCAACCCTTCATCGATGGCAAGTACGACGTCTCGACCGTGACGATGTACAACGAATTGCTGGTGTTGAAGGACAAGAACGTTGCGGTCAACATCTTCCGCGCCGATGCCTACGGCGTACGGGTGCAGGATAACGCCATCATCACCTCCGAGAAGATGATCAAGGACAAGCCCGAAGTGGTGCAGGCCTTCCTCAACGCCACGCTGCGGGGATGGAAGTACGCCATCCAGAACCAGCCCGAGGCGGTGGATATCGTCATGAAGAACGGCTCCGGCCTCAACAAGACCCACCAGACCAACATGCTGGCGGCCTATGCGCAGCTGATGCAGGCCGCCCAGGGCAAGACCCGCGGCCTGGGCTGGGTCGACCTGGAAGCGGCCACCATCACCAACGCCAACCTGCTGAAGTACCAGGCCCTGAAGTCGTCCATCGATGTCGGCCCGGCCTTCACCAACCAGTTCTGGGACAAGGTGCCTGCGGAGTACAAGCTGCCATGAGCATGATGCAAGCACCGCAATCCGGACAGCCCCTGATCGAGCTGGTCAACCTGTCCAAGCGATTCGGCGAGGGCGCCAACCAGGTGGTGGCGGTCAAGGGTGTGAACATGTCGCTGCAGAAGGGCGAGTTCGTGACCCTGATCGGCCCCTCCGGCAGCGGCAAGTCGACCCTGTTCAACATGATCGCGGGCTTGCTGGCACCGGACGCCGACGGCGGCATCGTCTTCGCCGGTCGCGAGCAGCGCCATGGCGAGCTGCTGGGCAAGGTATCGTTCATGCCGCAGCGCGATCTGCTGCTGCCTTGGCGAACCGTGCTCGACAACGCCATCGTCGCGCTCGAAGTCGAGGGCATGCGCAAGAAGGATGCGCGCGACAAGGCCCGTGCCCTGTTTTCCGAGTTCGGCCTGGCCGGCTTCGAGGGCAAGTACCCGCATGAACTGTCGGGGGGCATGCGCCAGCGCGTGGCGCTGATGCGCACCTTCCTGTTCGAGCGCGACCTGATCCTGCTCGACGAGCCCTTCGGTGCGCTCGACGCCCTGACCCGCTCGATGATGCAGCGCTGGCTGCTCGACATCTGGGCCCATCACAAGCGCACGGTGCTGTTCATCACCCACGATATCGACGAGGCGATCTTCATGGGCGACAAGGTGGCCGTGATGTCGACCCGTCCCGGCACCATCAAGTACAGCGAGAAGATCGACCTGCCCCGTCCGCGCGCGGCCGAGATCGCCACCACGCCGGCCTTTGCCGCCATCAAGAAGCGGCTGCTGGCGGTGGTGGAGGAAGAGAGCCTGAAGTCCTTCGAAGGAAGCCGGAAATGAACGCCAAGGGTCTGTCCAGGACCATCGCCGCGCCGCTGCTGCTGTTGCTGGCGTGGGCCTTCATCGTGCCGGCGCTGTCGGTGCCGGATCGTTACCTGCCGGCGCTGGGCCCGATCCTGCATAACGCCCAGGCGGTCAGTGCCGAGCTGCTGGCCAGCGTGCTGCACACCGGCTGGGAAGCGGTGCTGGGCTTCCTGCTGGCGATCGTCTTCGGCGTGGCGTGGGGCATCCTGTTTGCCAAGGTGGCCTGGCTCGAACGCTCGCTGTTTCCGATCTTCGTGGCCTTGCAGACGATTCCGGTGGTGGCCTTCGGGGCCATCGTGGTGATCTGGTTCGGCAACACCCTGATGGCGAAGGTATTCATTTCGTTCTTCCTGGCGTTCTTCCCGATCTCGGTCAGCACGCTGCATGGCATGCGCATGGGAGAGCGCCAGCGCATCGACCTGTTTCGCAGCTTCGGTGCCTCCCAGGTCGACGTCTTCCGGCTGGTGGAGTTGCCCACCGCCATGCCGGCCATCATGGTCGGCCTCAAGACCGGCCTGTCGCTGGCGCTGGTGGGTGCGATCGTGGGCGAGTGGTTCGGCGACACGGTGGGCCTGGGCGTGATGCTGTTGCAGGCGCTGTATGTGGAAGACGTGTTGCGGGTATGGGTGCTGATCATTGCCACCGGCCTGCTGGGTAGTGTGCTGTATGGCCTGGTGAGCCTGTTGGAGAGGAAGTTCGTATGGTGGAGAGTCGAATGAGTCGCCTGGCTTCGCAGGCACAGGTGCTGCTGGCCATCGCCGCCGCGCTGATCGGCTGGCAACTGGTGGTTACGCTGATGCACGTGCCGGTATTCGTGCTGCCCACGCCCAGCCTGATTGCCGCCCACGTGCTGGGCAACATCGCACAGATGCTGGGCCACCTGGGCCTGACCATGGGCGAGACCGTGGCCGGGTTTGCCCTGGGCTCGGTGATCGGCGTGCTGCTGGCGATCCTGGTGATGCAGGTCAAGCCGGTCGAGGCGCTGGTCATGCCGGTGGCGGTGGCCATCAGCATGGTACCCACCGTCGCCTTCGTGCCACTGGCGCTGATCTGGTTCGGCGTGGGCATGAGTTCCAAGGTGGCCATCGCGGCGCTGGCGGTCAGCTTTCCGGTGTTGATCAACACCCTGACCGGCCTGCGCCGTCCCGAACAGGCGCACGTCGACCTGTACAAGAGCTTTGGCGCCGGCAGCCTGGCCATCCTGTGGCGCTTGCGCCTGCCGGCGGCGCTGCCGTCGCTGGCCAATGGCCTGCGGGTCGGGTTTGCCCGCAGCACGGTGGTGGTGATCGTCACCGAGATGCTGGGCGCCTATGCCGGCATCGGCCAGGTGATCTACCAGGCCACCGCCCAGATGGACTCGACCACCGTGTGGGCCGCCGTCGCCTTGTCGTCGATGGCCAGCCTGCTGCTGTACGCGATGCTGGTGGGCGTGCTGAGAAAGACCATCTGGTGGAATTGAGCCTGCCCTGGCGTGGCAGCAAGCAACAACGATAAGAAAGTAGCGAGTAAATCATGCAAATTGAAGCGATCGAACCAACCGAACCGTCACCGAACCCATTCGAACCGATGGATGCCGCCCGCGAAAGCCGCTCCGACCAATTGCGCGACGCGCTCGAAGAGATGATCGTCAGCGGCCTGTTGCGTCCCGGCACCCGGGTCGACGAGCAGGCCCTGATCCAGCAATTCGGGGTCTCGCGCACGCCCATGCGCGAAGCCATCAAGGCGCTGGTGGCGACCGGCCTGCTGGAGGTGCGCCAGCGCCAGGGCGTGTGGGTATCGGTGCTGTCGATCCCCAAGTTGATGGAGATGTTCGACACCATGGCCATGTTCGAGGGCATGTGCGCCAGGTACGCCGCGCGCCGCGCCACGGCCGACGAGATTGCACAGCTGCTGGATATCCAGCGGCGCCTGGAAGCCGAGATCGTCAATGCCGACCCCGAGAAGTTCTACGCCATCAATGCCGAATTCCACGATGCGTTGTACCACGCGTCGCATACCGAATTCGTGGTGGACCAGACGCGCCAGCTGCGCCGCCGGGTATCGATGTACCGCAAGCACGTGACCTACCTGCCGGGGCGCATGCAGGCCACGCTGGTGGAACATGCCCAGATCATCGCGGCGATCCAGGCCAAGGACCCGAAGGCGGCTGCAGCGGCGGCGTCGGATCACGTCAGCCTGCTGGGCGACGACATGGTCGACTTCATTGCGCAACTGCCGCGCATCATGAATCCGGATCAATGACCGAACCGAAGACACGGCAGACTACTTTCAATCGCTAACAAGACACGGTGGAACAACATCATGATGGATTTGCAACTGGCAGGTAAGAAGGTACTGATCACTGGCGCCTCGCAGGGCATCGGCGAAGGACTGGCGCACTCGTTCGCCGAAGAAGGCTGCGACCTGCACCTGACGGCCCGTTCGCAGGACAAGCTCGAGGAAATGAGCGCCGGGCTGGTCGAGCGCTTCGGCGTGAAGATCACCTACACGGCGGCCGACATGACCGCCGCCGGGGCCTGCGAGAAGATCGTCGAGGACGCCGGCGACATCGATATCCTGATCAACAATGCCGGCGTCATCCCCAGCGGCACGCTGTTCGACATCGCCCCGGAGAAGTGGCGTGACGGCTGGGCGTTGAAGGGCTTCGGCTACGCCGACATGATTCGCCTGGTCTATCCGAAGATGAAGCAGCGCGGCGGCGGCGTGATCCTCAACAACATCGGCAATGGCGGCGAGGTGTGCGATCCCAACTACATCGAGGGCGCGGCCGGCAATGCCTCGATCATGGCCATGACGCGCGCCCTGGGCGGGGTCAGCCTGGACGACAACATCCGCGTGGTCGGGGTCAACCCGGGGCCGGTCGATACCACCCGCATCTACAACATGCTCAAGAAGTTCGCCCAGAACAAGCTGGGCGACGCCGAGCGCTATGACGAGCTGCTCGAGAAATATCCGTTGAAGCGTCCGGCCAAGGTGCACGAGATCACCGACCTGTTCCTGTTCCTGGCGTCGTTCCGCTCGGGCTATACCTCGGGCACGGTATTCACGGTCGATGGTGGCATCGCCTCGCGACGCAGCGTGGTGTAACCCGCCATTGCAGCAGCGGCACGATCGCAGCAGCGCAGAACCCTTCCAGCGGGGCCGCAAGCGGCGGCTCCATGGGCAAACCTCGTCTCGACGTTTAGGAAAAAACCATGAAGACCTTTGAGATCCGCAACCAGTACTTCGACAAGCTGTGCAACACCGAGGGCTTGATGTGGCTGGGCCAGAACACCAACCACTACGCGCCTCACCCGTCGGTGCGCCAGGCCGTGATCGACGCCATCGACAGCGGCGAGTACCACGCCTATGCACCACCGGCCGGCTTCGAGGAACTGCGCAAGCTGATCCGCGAGGACATGGGCATTCCCGACGCCTCGGTCTTGGTCACCGATGGCGCGGTCGAGGCCTTGTACAACGTCTGCAGCAACATCTGCAAGCCCGGTACCGACTTCGTCACCACCAACCCCAGCTGGGCATGGCCGATGCACTTTGCGCGCAAGGCCGGCGCCAACGTGATCGAGCTGCCGATCTACAACGCCGAGCAGGGCTACAAGCTGACGGCGCAGCAATTGCGCGACGCGGTCAACGAAAACACCCGCGTCATCTACCTGGTCGATCCCAATAACCCGCTGGGAACCTGCCATACCGAGGACGAGATCCGCGCCTTCGCCGAGATCGCCCGATCGGTAGGCGCCTACCTGATCCACGATTCGACCTACAGCAGCTTTGCCGAGAGCTTCACCCCGGCGTTCCGGTTCTATCCCGAGAAGTCGATCCAGATCTACAGCTTCTCGAAGTGGCTGGGCCTGGCCGGCATGCGCCTGGGCGCGGTGCTGGCGCATGCCGATATCATCGAGCTGCTGGCCACCGCACCGCCCAACAACCTGGGCAGCAATGTGCTGTCGCAGCGGGCGGCGATTGCCGGCCTCAAGAGCAAGGCAGAGTGGTTCCCCGAGATCTGGCGCCGCCAGCGCCGCAACCAGCAGGTGGTGGCCGAGGCGGCATTGAAGATCGACGGCTTGGCGGTGCCGGTCTATCCGTCCCAGGCCAACCTGCTGATCATCGAGACCATCGGCGCCGGCATCAAGCCCGAGGCGCTGGTGGCGGCCTACCAGACCCGCGGCATCATGATCCGCCAGGGGGCGTATCACACCAGGATGTTCGGCGAGCGCTTCGTCAAGGTCAGCTTGACCGTGCCGGAGGAGTGGGCCGATCGCTTCTGCCAGCTGCTGCCCGAGATGGTCGAGCTGGCACGCACCATCGATGTCCCCAAGGACCTCTTCTGAAAGGAGCCGACATGCCCATCATTACCACCAGCGACCAGGTCGAGTTGGCCGTCGAAGACACCGGCAGCGGCCAGGCCATCGTGTTCGTCCACGAGTTCGGGGGCGACATGCGCAGCTGGGAACCGCAGGTGCGCTATTTCTCGCGCCGCTATCGTTGCATCACCTTCAATGCCCGCGGCTATCCGCCGTCGGCGGTGCCGGAAGACATCGAGGCATATTCGCAGCGACGTGCGGCCGAGGATATCCGCGACGTGCTCGACGCCCTGGAGATCGATCGTGCGCACATCGTCGGCTTGTCGATGGGCGGTTTCGCGACGGTGCATTTCGGCCTGATCGCGCCCGAACGCGCATTGTCGCTGGTGGTGGCAGGCGCCGGTTATGGCGCCGAGAAGGAACACGAGGATTATTTCCGCGATGTCTCGCTGGAGGTCGCGGCGCAGTTCGAAAAGCAGGGTGCGCAACAGTTTTCCAAGACCTACGCGCTGGCGGCTTCGCGCATCCCGTTCCTGCAGAAGGACCCGCGCGGCTGGCAGGAATTCCAGCATCATCTGTCGCAGCACTCGGCGCTGGGCTCGGCCATGACCATGCGCGGGGTGCAGGCCCGCCGTCCATCGCTGTATGACCTGGAACAGCAATTGAAGGCGATGCCCGTGCCGACCCTGATCGTGGTCGGCGACGAAGACGACCATTGCCTGCAACCGGGCATCTTCATGAAGCGCGCCATCCCGGCCTCGGGCCTGGCGGTCATGCCCAAGGCCGGGCATACCCTGAACCTGGAAGACCCGGCGCTGTTCAACCAGCTGGTGGCCGAGTTCCTGGCCAGCGTGGCGCAGGATGCCTGGCTGCCACGCGATGCGCGTTCGCAACCGTCGCAGATCATGAAGACATCATGAGCGCGGTGTCTGCCCAGGTATCCGAAGCGCGGCTCTGGCAGCGCCACGAGCAGTTGGCCACGATCGGCGCCACGGCCACCGGCGGCGTGAACCGGCAGGCGCTGTCGGCACAGGACTTCGTGGCCAGCCGGCAATTGATCCAATGGGGCCAGGCCATCGGCATGCATGCCTCGCGCGACGCCGCCGGCAACGTCTTCCTGACGCTGCCCGGCAGCGATCCAGCGGCGCCGGCGGTGCTGTCGGGCTCGCACCTCGACAGCCAGCCGACCGGCGGCAAGTACGACGGCGTGTATGGCGTACTGGCCGCCCTGGAAGCCTGCGAAGCGATTCATGCGGCCGGCATCAAGCCGCGTCGCAATATCGAAGTGGTGGCCTGGATGAACGAAGAGGGGTCGCGCTTCGCCCCCGGCATGATGGGCTCGGCCGTATTTGCCGGCGCCCGTCGCCTGGCCGATATCGAACCGGTGCAGGACAGCGGTGGCACTAGCGTCAAGCATGCGTTGGCCGATGCGGCCGTGGCGCTGGACGACATCGTGCTGCGGCCGATCGGTGGCCAGCTGGCGGCCTATGTCGAGGCCCATATCGAACAGGGACCCGTGCTGGAACGCGACAACACCACCATCGGCGTGGTCACCGGTATCCAGGGAAAGCGCACCTTCCAGGTGACCGTGCAGGGCGAGGCGGCGCACGCCGGCACCTCTACCCGCGCCGAGCGGCGCGATGCCTTGCTGGCGGCCATCGATATGGTGCAGGCCCTGACGCGACGCATTCACGACGCCGAGGACATCGTCAAGTTCACCGTGGGCCGTTTTACGGTAACGCCCAATGCGCCCTCGGTCGTGCCCAGCAGCGTCACGTTCTCGATCGACCTGCGCCATCCGGTATCGGCCGTGCTGCGCGAACTGGGCGACGCCATCGCGCCCATCTGCCAGCAATACGCCGGGGTATGCGAGGTCACCGTCAAGGAATTGTCGACGGCGATGTCGCTGGAGTTTCCCGAAGCGATGCGCGAGCGGATCCGCGCGGCCGCGCGCAAGCTGGGGGTAAGCCACCAGGACATCCTGTCGGCGGCCGGGCATGACGCCAGGTACCTGCACGAGGTGTGCCCATCGGCGATGATCTTCATCGCCTGCCATCTCGGGATCACCCACAACGAAGCCGAGGCCATCACCCCGGCCGATGCCGCCGCCGGTGCGCGGGTATTGACCGAGGTGCTGCTGGAGCTGGCCAACGACCGGTGAGGTCGACCTGGTCGCGGTGCGGCCGGGCAATGGATGGCGACGTGCCGGGTCCTGGCATCGGCCGGACCCGGCCGGCTCACCGACCCCGGTCCTGCCGCGCCTGCAGCGCCGCCGAACCGAACCCGCCGCCCAGCGCCGCCCGGATGTAGTCGACGAACTCGCGCACCGGACGCGAGATATAGGGGCTGTAGGGGCGGATGACGTAGAGCCGGTCGCCGAAGGTGCCTACCGACTTCCAGTCGGGCAGCACGCTGACCAGCTTGCCGCTCTCCAAGTCTTTCTGGGCCGAGAAATCCGGTAGCAGCGTGATGCCCAGCCCGGCCAGGGCGCACTCGCGCAGGGCTTCGCTGTTGTTGGTAGCCATCGGCCCCCGCAGCGGCACGCTCACCTGCTGGTCGCCATGGCCCAGGCGCGCAAAACTCCACATCGGTACTTGCCCGCGACGCAGGTAGTGCAGGCATTCGTGCCCGGCCAGTTCCTGCGGCGTGGCGGGGTGGCCGCGCCGCTTCAGGTAGGCCTTCGACGCCACCAGCACGGCGCGGGTCTCGCACAGGGTCCAGGCCACATGGGTGTCGGGGGCCGCGTTGCTGTGGCGGATCGCCAGGTCGAAACCCTCCTTGGCCAGCGAGACCAGCTGGTCGCTCAATTCAAGCTCGATGCGCACATCGGGAAAGCGACCCAGGAAAGCGGCCAGCCGCGGCACGATCTGCTGGCGACCCAGCGCCACCGGCGCACTCACCTTGACGATACCGCGCGGCTCGCGGATCGAATCGCACAGTTCCTGGAAATTGCGGTCGATACCCTCGTAGTAGGCCCGGTTGGCCTCGATGAAGCGCAAGCCTTCGGCCGTCAACCGCACGCTGCGGGTGGTGCGTTGCACCAGCTCGATCTTGACCACGCGCTCGAGCTCGGCAATGCGCTGGCTCACGGCGCTCTTGGTCACCCCCAGCCGGGTGGCGGCTGCGGTATAGCTGCCCGTCTCGCCCAGTACGATCAAGGTGAAGATGTGGCCCCAGAGGGGTTCGCCGTTTAATTTGTCCATGACGATGATGAAATGAGTGGTGCGCTATTGTTCATAAAATTTAACAATGAATCAAATTTTAGATTATTGAGTTCACTGCGCAAAAGCGCGATCATTCGACATCACCCTTACACCGGAGACGTAACAAATGAACAAGATTGCAGCATACGCATCGTCACAAGCGGTAGAGCACTATATCGATGGCCAGGTCGTGGCGGGCACCAGCGGCCGCTCGCAGGACGTGTTCAATCCCGCCACCGGCGTGGCGGCCCGCAAGGTGGCCCTGGCCGCCCCGCAAGAAGTCGATGCGGCGGTGCAGTCGGCGCTCAGGGCGGCTGCGGCCTGGGGCGACACGGCGCCGGTGCGGCGGGCGCGCATCGTCAACAAGTTCCTGCAGTTGATGAACGAGCGCCGCGACGAGCTGGCGGCGATCATCACCGCCGAACACGGCAAGGTGTTCTCGGATGCGCAGGGTGAAGTCGCACGGGGCATCGATATCATCGAATTCGCCTGCGGCATACCGCAACTGCTCAAGGGCGATTTCTCGGACCAGGTCAGCACCGGCATGGACAACTGGACCTTGCGCCAGCCGCTGGGCGTGGTAGCCGGGATCACCCCATTCAATTTCCCCTGCATGGTGCCATGCTGGATGTTCCCGGTGGCCATCGCCGCCGGCAATGCCTTCATCTTGAAGCCCAGCGAGCGCGACCCCAGCGCCAGCATCTTCATGGCCAAGCTGTTTACCGAGGCCGGATTGCCGCCCGGTGTATTGAACGTGGTGCAGGGCGACAAGGTGGCGGTCGACACGCTGCTCGAGCATCCCGCCGTGCAGGCCGTGAGCTTCGTCGGATCGACGCCTATCGCACGCTACATCGGTGAGCGCGCCACCCACTTCGGCAAGCGCTACCAGGCCCTGGGCGGCGCCAAGAACCACCTGGTGGTGATGCCCGACGCCGATCTCGAACAAGCGGTCGACGCCCTCATCGGCGCGGCCTACGGTTCGGCCGGCGAGCGTTGCATGGCGATCTCGGTGGCGGTACTGGTGGGCGACGTGGGTGAGCGGCTGCTGCCG
>NZ_AKJA01000030.1 GCF_000282575.1 Herbaspirillum sp. YR522
CCGGCTGGCCGGCGGCGGCTGCCACGGGCTGCGGTGGCGGCAACGGCAAGCCGGATTCTGGCAAGGGGGAATTGGACAGCGACATGATCAACTCACTTGAAACGGATACTGGGATTGATCACGGCATAAAGCACGTCGACCACCAGGTTGATGAAAATGAACTCCAGCGAGAACAGCAGTATCTCGGCCTGGATCACCGGGTAGTCGCGCATCTCCACGGCGTCGACCAGCAGCCGGCCCATGCCGGGCCAGTTGAACACCACCTCGACCAGGATCGAACCGCCCAGCAGGAAGCCGAACTGCAGGCCCATCATCGTGACCACCGGAATGAGCGCATTGCGCAGGCAGTGCTTGATCACCACCACACGCTCGGACAAGCCCTTGGCACGCGCGGTACGCACGAAGTCTTCCTGCAGGATCTCGATGAACGACGAGCGCGTGAAGCGCGCCATGACGGCGGCCACGGCGGCCCCCAGCGTCAGCGACGGCAGGATGTAGTGGCGCCAGGTATCGGCGCCCACCGTGGGCAACCAGCCCAGTTGCACCGAGAACACCTGCATCAGCAGGATGCCCAGCGAAAACGCCGGAAACGAGATGCCCGAGACCGCCAGCGTCATGCCCAGGCGGTCCGGCCATTTGTTGCGCCACACCGCCGATGCGATGCCGATCACCAGCCCGAACAGCACCGCCCACACCATGGCGGTGATGGTCAGCCACAGGGTCGGCCAGAAACGCTCGGCGATCTCGGTGGCCACCGGGCGCTTGCTGCGGATCGAATGGCCGAAGTCGCCCTGGGCCGCATTGACGAAGAAATTGACGAATTGCTGGGGCAGCGGCTTGTCCAGGCCGAGGTCGGCGCGCACCAGCGCGACGGTCACCTCGTCGGCCTCGGGGCCGGCGGCCAGCCGTGCCGGATCGCCCGGCAACATGTGCACGAACAGGAATACCAGCACTGCCACCAGTAACAGGGTGGGAATCAGGCCCAGGAGGCGTTTGATGACATAGGAAAACATGGTGCTCTCGAAATAAACCGCCCGTTGCTGGTGGAACGAAACCCTGGATGCTGCAAAAAACACCGGATTGCAGCCTGGCTGCAATCCGGATACCACTAGGTACTAAGGCGCACCCTGCTTACTTGGTGAATTCGATGTTCTCGAATTCGTAGGCCTGGTCAGGCATGATGTAGATGCCCTTGAGGTTCTTGGCGCGTGCATAGAGCAGCTTTTCGGTCACCAGGAAGGCCCATGGCGCATCCTTCCAGATTTCCTGCTGGGCTTCCTTGTACAGCGCTTCCTTTTCCTTGCGGTCGCTGACCGTCAGTGCGCGGCCGATGGCGGCATCGACCTTGTCGTTCTTGTAGTAGGCGGTGTTGAACAGGCGCGGCGGGAACGATTCGGACGCCAGCAGCGGGCGCAGGCCCCAGTCGGCTTCGCCGGTCGACGACGACCAACCCACGTAGTACAGGCGTACCGGTGCGGTGTCCGGGTTCTGGGCGCTTTCGACACGCTCCACCCGTTGACCCGCTTCCAGCGCGGCGATCTTGGTCTTGATACCGACCTGGGCCAGCTGCTGCTGCAGGAACTGGATCACCTTCATGGCGGTGGTATGGGTGTAGGCCGACCACAGTTCGGTCTCGAAACCGTTGGGGTAGCCGGCTTCGGCCAGCAATGCCTTGGCCTTCTTCACGTCGTAGGGCCAGGCGCCGCTCTTGTAGGCATAGTCCACGCCCTGTGGCAGCACGCCATCCATCGGCACGGCATAACCGTTGAAGGCCACCTTGGCCAGCGCCTGCTTGTTGATGGCGTAGTTGATCGCCTCACGCACCTTCGGGTTGTCGAACGGCTTCTGCTTGACGTTCATCGACATGTAGCGCTGGATGATCGACGGACCGGCCACCACGTCCAGGTTGCTCTTGGCCTTCAGGAGATCGGCCTGCTCGTAGGGCAGCGGATAGGTGAACTGCGCTTCGCCGGTCTGCAGCATGGCCGAGCGCGAGTTGTTGTCGACCACCGGCTTCCACAGGATCTCGTCGACCTTGGGATAGCCCTTCTTCCAGTAGCCGTCGAACCTGGTGACCTTCAGGTAGTCGGTCTGCTTCCATTCGACGAACTTGAACGGGCCGGTGCCGACCGGGTGGAAGGCGATGTCCTTGTTGCCGTACTGCTTCAGCGCGGCGGGCGAGATGATCACCGCGGACGGATGCGCCAGCACGTTGATGAACGCCGAGAACGGCTCCTTGAGCACGATCTTGACGGTGTAGTCGTTGAGCACTTCGGTCTTGGCCACGCGGTTGAAGAGGTTGTAGCGCTTCAACTTGTTGTCCGGATTGGTGACGCGGTCGAACACGCCCTTGACGGCATCGGCCTTGAAGTCGGTGCCATCATGGAACTTCACGCCTTGCTTGAGGCGAATGGTGTATTCCAGGCCATCCTTGCTCACCAGGTAGCCTTCGGCCAGCACATTGATGAGCTTCATGTCCTTGTCGAAACCGAACAGGCCCTGGTAGAACGACTTGGCCACCGACAACGACAGCGTGTCGTTGGCGTCGTACGGGTCCATCGTGGTGAAGGTCGAGGCCACCGCCACGGTTGCGGTCTTGGCGGCGAAGGCCTGGGCCGCTGCGAATTGCAGGACGGCGCCCAGCGTGCCAACTGCCAGCAATTTGGCGACGGAGCTTCCCTTGTATCGTGCTGTAGACATGTATGTCTCTCCTGATCGATTTGACTGCGTGGTTAAAGACTGCAAGAACTACATCTGGAACTTCAATAGAGGCTGGAAATACTGTGCCTGGCCACGAAATGGCCCGGTGCTACCTCGTGCAACGGCGCCACCTTGGGCGCATCGCCGATGGCCCGGATCGGGCTCGGGATTTCATCGGTGAGCAGCTTGCGGTCGGTGCGGCGCCGGGTCGGATCGGCAATCGGCACGGCTGCCATCAGCTTGCGGGTATAGGGGTGCTGCGGGTTTTCGAAGATCGCCCGGCGCGGCCCGATCTCGACGATCTGGCCCAGGTACATCACCGCCACCCGGTGGCTGATGCGCTCGACCACGGCCATGTCGTGCGAGATGAAGATGAACGAGATGCCCAGCTCGGCCTGCAGGTCGAGCATCAGGTTGACGATCTGGGCCTGGATCGACACGTCCAGCGCCGACACCGATTCGTCGGCGATGACGATCTTCGGGTTCAGCGCCAGCGCGCGGGCGATGCAGATACGCTGGCGCTGGCCGCCCGAGAACTCGTGCGGATAGCGCTGGCCATGCTCGGGCGTGAGGCCGACCCGGGTCAGCAAGGCATCGACCCGCGCCTGCGCGCCCTCGGCCATGCCATGCACCAGCAGCGGCTCCATGATCGAATAGCCGACCGTCATGCGCGGGTCGAGCGAGGCGAACGGGTCCTGGAAGATGAACTGGATGTCGCGCCGCAGTTGGCGCAGGTCGCTGCGCGGCAACTGCGCCAGGTCGCGCCCGCCGAACTCGACCCGGCCGCCGGCGATATCGACCAGCCGCAGCAGCGAGCGACCGGTGGTCGACTTGCCGCAGCCGGATTCGCCGACGATGGCCAGCGTTTCACCGGCGAACAGGTCGAAGCTGACTTTCTCGACCGCATGCACGCGCTGCCTGACGCGACCGAAGATGCCGCTCTTGACATCGAAGTGGGTGGTCAGCTCGCGCACCTTCAGGATCGGCTGGCGCTGCTGGGCGATCGCTTCCTGGGCCTGCAGTTCGGTCGCCATCGCCTCGGGCAGGACTTCATCCTCGATGGCGATGCCGAAGCGGCGCGGGCGATCGGTGCCGCGCATCGATCCCAGGCGCGGCACGGCCGCCAGCAGGGCCTGGGTGTACGGGTGTTCGGGCGCGGCAAAGATGGTGGTGACCGGTTTTTCCTCGACCTGCTCGCCGCGGCACATCACCACCACGCGATCGGCCACCTCGGCCACCACCCCCATGTCGTGGGTGATGAAGATCACGCCCATCTGCATTTCTTCCTGCAGCGAGCGGATCAGTTGCAGGATCTGGGCCTGGATGGTCACGTCCAGCGCCGTGGTGGGCTCGTCGGCGATCAGCAGCTGCGGCTTGCACGACAAGGCCATGGCAATCATCACACGCTGGCGCATGCCACCCGACAACTGGTGCGGATGGCGCCCCAGCACCCGCCGGGCCTCGGGAATGCGCACCATCTCCAGCATGCGCAGGGCTTCGGCCTGGGCTTGGCCGCGGCTCTTGCGCTGGTGCAGGCGGATCGATTCGGCGATCTGCTCGCCGACGGTGAAGACCGGATTGAGCGAGGTCATCGGCTCCTGGAAGATCATGGCGATCTCGGCGCCGCGAATGCCGCGCATGGTGGCGTTGTCGGCGCGCACCAGGTCCAGCGAACGGCCATCGCGGCGGCTGAACTGCATGCTGCCGTTCACGATCTTGCCACCGCCATGTTCGATCAGGCGCATGATGGCCAGCGACGACACCGACTTGCCCGAGCCGGACTCGCCGACGATGGCCAGGGTCTCGCCGCGGTCGACGTGGAATGACAGGTCGCGCACCGCATCCACCGTCCGTTCGGAGGTGGCAAAACGGACGCTCAGGTTGCTGACGTCCAGCACGCGTTGGGATGGTTGCATCTGATGTTTCTCCAGCCGGGTCATGCCCGGGTCAAGCGTAAATGGCAGTCACGGGCGCCGCGTCGCCGCGACCATATGCACGATACATGCCTTCGGTGTTGAACGGCAGCGTCAGGTTGCCCTGGGCGTCGAGCGCGATCAGGCCGCCACGTCCGCCCACCACCGGCAACAACTTGAAGACCACCTTGTGCGCGGCCTGCTCCAGGGTGTCGCCCGCATAGGCCATGCGGGCGGCGATGTCATAGGCGGCGTTGGTACGCATGAAGGCTTCGCCGGTGCCGGTGGCCGAAATCGCGGCGGTCGAGTTGGAGGCATAGCAGCCGGCGCCGATGAGCGGCGAATCGCCGACCCGCCCCGGCTGCTTGTTGGTGATGCCACCGGTCGAGGTGGCGGCCGCCAGGTTGCCGAAGCGGTCCAGCGCCACCGCACCGACGGTACCGAACTTGTGGTCGGGGTCGATCGGGGCCTGCTCTTGCTGCTGCTGGGCAAACGCGAACGACGCCGCGTCGTGGTCCAGCACGGTGCCGGCCTGGCCGCGCACGCGCAGCCATTGCTCGTGGCGGGCATCGGTATGGAAGTAATCGGGACCGACCGTGGCCACGCCTTGCTGCTGGGCGAACGCTTCGGCGCCCTGCCCGACCAGCAGCACGTGTTGGCTGTGGTGCATCACCGCGCGCGCGGCCAGCACCGGATTGCGGATATTGGTGACGCAGGCCACCGCACCGGCGGCCAGGTCGATACCGCTCATGACGCAGGCATCGAGCTCGTGTCGCCCCTGGCTGGTATAGACCGCGCCATGGCCGGCATTGAACAGCGGGCAATCTTCCAGCAGGCGCACCGCCTCGGTGACGGCGTCGAGCGCCGAGCCACCGCCGTTGAGCAGCGCCTGGGCGGCGCCGACGATGTCGGCCAGGGCCGCGTGGTAACGCGCCTCATCCTCGGCCGACAGCGAACTGCGGGTGATGGTCCCTGCGCCGCCGTGGATGGCGATAACCGGTGTATTCATGCTTTGGTCTTCCCTAGTCTTGCGGCGGCGCTGGCGCCACCTTTCTTGTTGAGTCTGCCCACCGCCGTGGTGCCGGCGCGCTGCTGCTGTTGCGGCAGGTACAGCCACGGCAGCACGAACTCGGCCATCTGCGAGGCCGCCTGCACCGAATGCCGCGCACGATGCGCGACGGCGTCGCACAAGGCCTGGATCAGCATCAGCGCAGCCGCGTCCGAGGTGGGCGAGAGCGTGCGCTCGGTATGGGCGTAGATGCTGACGTCGGCCAATGGCACCAGCGGCGAGCCGGGGTTATCGGTGATGGCCAGGATTCTGGCGCCTTTTTCGACCGCGCGCTGCGTCAGCCACACGGTGTCGGCCGCATAGCGCGGAAACACCATCGGGATCACCAGGTCGCGCCCGTCGAGCTTGAAGAACTGGCGCCCGGCCTGCGACGGCCCACCCGCCAGCGCCACCGAGCTGACCGTGCGTACATAGGGTTCCAGCGCATGGGCCATCAGGCCGGCCAGGTAGGCCGAGGCGCCGAAGCCGGTGATGAAGATACGCTCGGCGGCCAGGATCATGTCGACCGCCCGTTCGCAATCCTGCGGTGCCAGCAGGCGCCGGGTGGCTTCGATATTGCGGATGTCGTGATCGAACGCGGCGGCCATGATCTCGGCACTGCTGGCCGAGCGCTGCACCTCGTGGCGCAACTTCTCGACCGGCGCCAGGGTGGTGGCGAAATCGGCCACCAGCGCAGCGCGAAACGAGGCATAGCCATCGAAGCCGAGCGCGTGGGCGAAGCGGTTGGCGGTGGCCACCGAAATGCCGGCGGCCTCCGACAATTCATCGATGGTCATGGTGGCGGCGCGAAATGGATGGCCCAGCACGTAGTCGGCGGCCTTGCGGTGCGACTTCGACAGGTGCGGGTACAGCTTGCCGACGGCTTGCGCCACCGCTCCTGCTCCCTGCAACGTGATATCGGTCGACTGCTGTGCCATGGCCGCGGTTTCGAAAATGCGAAAAATGTAAATATATTTTCATTTTTGCACGCCGTAAAGAAAAAATACTTTCAAAAATCAAATATCGATATATCGCACCACGAGCTTGCGCGATCAGACGAGAAATGCACCGCAATTGCGCGCTTGTCGCCGTCTTTTCTACCGCATCGCACCAAAAAAGGAAGGCCCTTTGCTCCCCTTGCGGTATGACCACCAGCTAAAATACGCCACTTCGCGTCACTGTCTGCTGCCATGAATATCCGCTTTCTCGAAACCTTTGTCTGGCTGGCCAGGCTGCGCAATTTCCGCTTGACCGCTGAGCGCTTGCACACCACGCAGGCCGCAGTGTCGAGCCGCATCGCGTCGCTCGAGCAGGATTTCGGCGTACGGCTGTTCGATCGCAGCGCACGCGAAGTGGCGCTGACGGCCGATGGCGGCAAGGCGCTGGTCTATGCCGAGCGCATGGTCAAGCTGATGCGCGAGATGAAGGACGACATGTCCGACCGCGAAGACTACGCCGGCGTGATCCGCATCGGGGTCATCGAATCGATCGTCCACAGCTGGTTTCCCGACTTCCTGGGACGGTTGCACAAGGCGTTTCCGCGCCTGCAGATCGAGATCGCCAGCGACACCACCATCCACCTGCACGAGCAGTTCAACAAGGGCAACCTGGAGCTGGTGCTGCAGGCCGAACCGGTGATCGGCCCCCAGGTCAGCAATCTGGCGCTGTGCGAATTCCCGATGCGCTGGGTCGGCAGCCCCAAGCTCGACATCGGCAGCGAAACCCTGACCCTGTCGGACCTGGCCGCCTTCCCGGTAGTCAGCTTTGCCCGCAATTCCGGACCGCATGCGGTCATCGAGCGCCTGTTTTCCGGCAGCGGTGGCGTGCCGCATATCAATTGCATCGCCTCGGTGGCCACCATGATCCGGCTCGCCACCGATGGCTTCGGCATTGCCGCCGTGCCGCCGGCGATCATCCAGCGCGAACTCAACGAACAAAGCCTGCACCTGTTGCGGGTCGATACCGAGTTCCCGGCGCTGGCGCTGATCGCCTGCCTGCGCTCAGACCATGAGAATCCGCTGACCGAGACAGTCGCCCGCATCGCACAAGAAACGGCCTCCGATTTCGCACTCAATTGGGGCCACGAGATCGCCCGCCTGCCCTCGCCGCTAGCCGCCGCAAAGCCTGCAACCGGCCCTGCCGCGGCTGCCTGAGCGACCTGCCGGTCGACCCGCGGCGCATGCTGCGCAGCACCATCGAAGGGCGTTCGGCGACCCATTTTTGCTCATAAGATTTTGCAATCGTTTCCGTTCACATTTTCTTGTTGGACAGCACCCGCCCGCGCTCCCCATACTGGATTGAAGCGAGCCATCATGGCCTGGCCACCGACGCCCGCCTTCAGCAGCATTTTTTGCATCCCACGGCGACAACAACAACATAGCTGAGCTTGCCAGACACGGGGCGGACCAACGGTTCGTCGACATTCAAATTCAAGGGAGGTAGTACATGACTTATTCCACAACCGCCAGCGCGGTCGGGCAACCGGTCGCATTGGATGCGACCTATCGCAAGATCGCCTGGCGCCTGATTCCATTCCTGGTGTTCCTGTTCGTGCTGGCCTGGATCGACCGCGTCAACGTGGGCTTCGCCAAGCTGTCGATGCTGCAGGACCTGCAATTCTCGGAAGCCATCTACGGCCTGGGTGCCGGCATCTTCTTCATCGGCTACTTCCTGTTCGAGGTGCCCAGCAACCTGCTGCTGGAAAAGATCGGTGCCCGCAAGACCCTGGCCCGCATCACCATCCTGTGGGGCCTGACCTCGATGGCCATGGCCTACGTCACCACCCCGACGTCGTTCTACATCCTGCGCTTTTTTCTGGGCGTGTTCGAGGCCGGCTTCTTCCCCGGCGTGGTGCTGTACCTGACCTACTGGTTCCCGGCCCAGCGCCGGGCCCGCGTCAACGGCCTGTTCATGACTTCGTTCGCCATCGCCGGCGCGGTGGGTGGTCCGATCGCCGGTCTCATCATGAGCGGCATGGAAGGCGTCGGCCACCTGTCGAACTGGCAGTGGCTGTTCATCCTCGAAGGTATCCCTTCGCTGGTGGCAGGCGTGCTGGTGCTGATGTACCTGCCGGAAAAGCCGGTCAATGCGACCTGGTTGTCGGCCGCCGAGCAGCAGGCCGTGACCCAGGCGCTGGTGGCCGAGAATACCGGCGCCGGCAAGCACCTCTCGTTCAAGGATGCCTGTAGCAACTACCGCGTCTGGATCTGCGCGGCGGTGTATTTCTGCGTCGTCAGCGGCAATGCCACGATTGCCTTCTGGGCGCCGTCGATCATCAAGGAGATCGGCATCAAGGGCAACCTGCAGATCGGCCTGATCTCGGCCATCCCCTTCATCGCCGGCACGCTGGCCATGGTGTGGAACGGCATCCATTCGGACAAGACCGGCGAACGCCGCATGCATAGCGCCGTGGCCACCCTGATCGCCTCGGCGGGTCTGATCGCCACTGGCCTCACGCTGGGCAACGCCAGCCTGGCGCTGATCTCGCTGACGGTCGCGGCCATCGGCATCCTGGCGGCTTTCCCGGTGTTCTGGTCGATCCCGGCGGCGTTCCTGGCCGGCACCGCTGCCGCCGGCGGTATCGCCCTGATCAACTCGATCGGCAACCTGGCCGGCTTCGTGGCGCCATACATGATCGGCGCCTTGAAGACCAGCACCGGTTCGCTGTCGTCGGGACTGTATTTCGTGGCCGCACTCGAATTCCTCGCCAGCTTCCTGGTGGTGGTGTTCGTCAAGAAGCAGCCGTAAGCACCACGCAACAAGCACGTTCAATCTACCCAGAGGTACCGACATGAAACTGACTTTTTCCCTGCCCGACAATGGCGTACTCGACGCCGACATCGACAACCTGGTCATCGCCGGCTGGGCCGGCCGCGACATGGCGGCCATCGAGCACCACATCGAAGAACTCGAGGCGCTGGGCATTTCGCGCCCGAGCGCGGTGCCCCTGTTCTATCGCGTGGCGGCCAACCAGTTGACCCAGCAACCCGAGCTGCAGGTGCTGGGCCAGGACTCCTCCGGCGAAGTCGAGACCTTCGTCTTCAACGCCGGTGGCGAACTGTATGTGAGCATCGCCTCGGACCACACCGACCGCAAGCTCGAAGCGCATAGCGTGGCGTTCTCCAAGCAGGCCTGCATCAAGCCGGTGGCCACCGGCGCCTGGAAGCTTTCCGACGTGCTGGAATACTGGGACGAACTGGTGATCCGCTCCTGGATCGAGGAAAACGGCAGCAGCGTGCTGTACCAGGAGGGCCCGCTGTCGTCGCTGCGCACCCCGGGCGACCTGATCGCCCGCTTCACCGATGGCAGCGCCACGCTGCCCGAAGGCTGCGGCATGACCTGCGGCACCGTCGGCGCCATCGGCGGCATCCGCGCTGCCACCTCGTTCACGATGGAGCTGTTCGACCCGCGTCGCCAGCGCTCGCTGCGCCACACCTATGTGACGCAATCGCTGCCGGTGATGGCGTAGGCGCGGGCCACTCCGTCCTGCCCTGCCCATCATCGCGCCTGTCGCAAGCCCTGGCCAGCGCCGGGGCCTGCGCCGGCAGAGCGCTGATGATGCGATACTGCTTCTTCCCATCGACCCACCGGACCCCTTATGTACCCGCGACTTTCCCAAATCGCCGCCGACCTCGATAGCGGCCGCACCACCTCTTCCGACCTGACCGAACAGGCCCTGGCCAGGATCGGCGACGCCCACGGCGAAGGCGCACGGGTGTTTACCAGCGTGTATGCCGAGCAGGCGCGCGCCGCCGCCCGCGCCGCCGACACCCTGCGCGCGGCCGGCGTGCGCCGCTCACCGATCGATGGCATCCCGGTCTCGGTCAAGGACCTGTTCGACGTGGTCGGCGAGACCACCCTGGCCGGCTCGGTGGTGCTGCGCGGCAAGCCGGTGGCAACGGCCAATGCGGTGGCGGTGCAGCACCTGATCAACGCCGGCGCGATCGTCATGGGCAAGACCAACATGACCGAGTTCGCCTATTCCGGGCTGGGCATCAACCCGCACTACGGCACCCCGCGCAACGCCTGGCAACGCGATGTCGACGGCGGTCGCATTCCCGGCGGCTCGTCCTCGGGCGCGGCCATCTCGGTGACCGACGGCATGGCGGCGGCGGCCATCGGCTCCGACACCGGCGGCTCGGTGCGCATCCCCTCGGCGCTCAATGGCCTGACCGGCTTCAAGCCCACTGCCAGCCGGGTATCGATGCAGGGCGTGTTGCCGCTGTCGACCTATCTCGATTCGATCGGCCCGCTGGCGGCATCGGTCGAATGCTGCGCCATCGTCGACGCCGTGCTGGCCGGCCAGCCCTACCGTGCGCCGCTGGCGCACCCATTGCGCGGCCTGCGCCTGCTGGCGCCGACCAACGTCGTGCTCGATGGCATCGACGACACCGTCGCTGCGGCTTACCGCAACGCGCTCTCGGCACTGTCGGCGGCCGGCGCGGTGATCGTCGAGCAGGCCGTGCCGGCCTTGGGCGAACTGGCGGCCATCAATGCCAAGGGCGGCTTCACCGCCGCCGAAGCCTACGCCTGGCATCGCCAGCTGATTGCCGAAAACCACGCCGGCTACGACCAGCGCGTGGTCTCGCGCATCCTGCGCGGGCGCGACATGGGCGCGGCCGACCTGCTCGACGTGATCCATGCGCGCGCGCGCTGGATCGCCAACACCGAGGCGCAACTGGACGGCTTCGACGCCCTGGTGATGCCGACCGTGCCCATCGTCGCGCCCCGCATCGCCGACCTGCAGGCCAGCGACGAGGCCTACTACGGCGCCAACGGCCTGATGCTGCGCAATGCCACGCTGATCAACTTCCTCGATGGTTGCGCGGTATCGCTGCCGTGCCACGCCGCCGGCGAGGCGCCGGTCGGCCTGTCGCTGGCGGCCCCGGCCGGCCACGACCGGCGCCTGCTGTCGATCGCATCGGCAGTCGAGGCGTTGTTGCGCGGCTGACGTTCGACCTCCCCTCCGCGGGCGGCCATCAGCGCCGCCCGCATCCGCTTCGGTGCCGCACCGATGCCAAAAAGACAAGCTTTCGCAACGGCCGCCGCCTGCGCCGCCGATTTTTCATTAGAATGCGCAGTTGGCAGTGCACCATATGGGCGATCGAGCGGCCCGGCAGCGCGCCAACGTTGACCTTCCACCATCCATACCGACGCCGGCCAAGCCGGAGGCGACCACCTACTACCCGCATGGCAACCAAGAAAACATCCCCGTCCGACTACAGTGAATCATCGATCCGCGTCCTCAAGGGCCTGGAGCCGGTCAAGCAGCGCCCGGGCATGTATACCCGTACCGAGAACCCGCTGCACATCGTCCAGGAGGTGATCGACAACGCCTCCGACGAGGCATTGGGCGGCTACGGCAAGAGTATCGCGGTGACTCTCAATGCCGACGGCAGCATCAGTGTCGAGGACGACGGCCGCGGCATCCCGGTCGGCCTGCACCCGGAAGAAAAGGTACCTACCCTCGAGATCGTGTTCACCCGCCTGCATGCCGGCGGCAAGTTCGACAAGGGTTCGGGCGGCGCCTACGCGTTCTCGGGCGGCCTGCACGGCGTGGGCGTGTCGGTCACCAATGCGCTGGCCACGCGGCTGGAGATCACGGTCTGGCGGCGCGACGACCAGGGCAACGGCGTGCATACGCTGGTGTTCTCGGGCGGCGACGTGATCGAAAAGCTCAAGTCGCGCCCGGCCGGCCGCGACGACAAGAAGTCCGGCACCCGGGTCACCGTATGGCCTGACCCGAAATATTTCGATTCGCCGCTGATCCCGCTGGGCGAACTGCAACGCCTGCTGCGTTCCAAGGCGGTGCTGCTGCCGGGGGTGAAGGTGACCTTCACCAACGCCAGGACCGGCGACGTCCAGAGCTGGCAATACGACCAGGGCCTGCGCGGCTACCTGATGGAGCAGCTGGCGCAATCGAGCAATGGCGAACCGTTGATCCCGCTGTTCGAGGGCGAGCAATATGCCGGGCGCGACGCCGAGGGCTTTGCCGAAGGCGAAGGCGCGGCCTGGGTGGTGGCCTGGACCGAAGACGGCGCGGTGGTGCGCGAGTCGTACGTGAACCTGATTCCCACCTCCAACGGGGGCACCCACGAATCGGGCCTGCGCGAAGGCCTGTTCGGCGCCGTCAAGAGCTTCGCCGAGATGCACTCGCTGCTGCCCAAGGGTGTCAAGCTGCTGGCCGAAGACGTTTTCGCGCGGGTGTCCTTCGTGCTGTCGGCCAAGGTACTGGACCCGCAGTTCCAGGGCCAGATCAAGGAACGGCTCAATTCGCGCGATGCGGTGCGCCTGGTGGCGGGCTATTCGCGCCCGGCGCTCGAACTGTGGCTCAACCAGCACGTCGAGTTCGGCAAGAAACTGGCCGAACTGGTCATCAAGCAGGCGCAAAGCCGCTTGCGCTCGGCACAGAAGGTCGAGAAGCGCAAGTCGTCCGGGGTCGCGGTGCTGCCCGGCAAGCTGACCGATTGCGAATCGACCGATATCGCCCGCAACGAGCTGTTCCTGGTCGAGGGCGATTCCGCCGGCGGCTCGGCCAAGATGGGTCGCGACAAGGAATTCCAGGCCATCCTGCCGCTGCGCGGCAAGGTCCTGAATGCCTGGGAAACCGAACGCGACCGGCTGTTTGCCAACAACGAGATCCATGACATCGCCGTGGCCATCGGGGTCGACCCGCACGGCAAGAACGACAGTCCCGACCTGTCGGGCCTGCGTTACGGCAAGATCTGCATCCTGTCGGACGCCGACGTCGACGGCTCGCACATCCAGGTATTGCTGCTGACGCTGTTCTTCCGTCACTTCCCGCGGCTGATCGAAAACGGCAACATCTGCGTGGCGCGTCCGCCCCTGTATCGGGTCGACGCCCCGGCGCGTGGCAAGAAGCCGGTGCAGAAGCTCTATGCGCTGGACGACGGCGAACTCGAGGCGATCGAAGACAAGCTGCGCAAGGACGGCCTCAAGGAAGGCGCCTGGAGCATCTCGCGTTTCAAGGGCCTGGGCGAGATGAACGCCGAGCAGTTGTGGGAAACCACCATGAATCCCGACACCCGGCGCCTGTTGCCGATCGGCTTTGGCGAACCCGGCGCCGAGCTCGCCGAGCTGCGCTTCACCATGTTGATGGGCAAGGGCGAAGCCGCGGCTCGCCGGGCCTGGATCGAGGAACACGGCAACGAAGCCGAAGCGGACATCTGACATGCCGCCCATCGCGTTGCCGCCCCCCCGTATGGCCGCCCTCGGCGTGCTGGGCGTGGCCTTGCTGCTGTGTGCCGGGCCGCTACGCTCGCAGCAGGTGGTGCGCTATACGGACGCCGACGGCGTGCAGCACATGCGCGTGGAAGCGGCAAACCAGGCCGGCAACGCCACCGGCAAGGGCGCCGGTGGCAAGAACCGCGATACCATCGTCTACCGCTATACCGATGCCGACGGTGTTTTCCACTTCTATGCCCAGAAGCTGCAAGATCCCGAAAAGCTGATGGCCAGCAGCGCCTCGCTGCTCAATCACCCGGGCACCAAGCCAGCGCAGACGCCGGCCGATCCGCCCTTCGTGCGTACCATGCTGGCGCATCGCGACGCGCGCAAGTACGACAGCCTGGTCACCGAAGCGGCCAGCGAATTCGGCCTCGATGCTGCCCTGCTCAAGGCCGTGATGACGGCCGAATCCGGCTTCAATGCCACGGCCGTGTCCAGCAAGGGGGCCGTGGGCCTGATGCAGATCCTGCCCGACACGGCCGAGCGCTATGGACTGCGCGGCGACCAGCGCAGGAGCCTGCACCAGAAACTGACCGACCCCAGGATCAACATCCGCCTGGCCGCGCGCTATCTGCGCGATCTGATGGCGATGTTCCCGCAGCACGTCGAACTGGCCATCGCCTCCTACAACGCCGGCGAAGGTGCGGTACAGAAGTACGGCAACAAGATCCCGCCCTATCCCGAGACCCAGGGCTATGTGCGGCTGGTGTCGCGCTTCTACGAACTATACCTTCCCCCCGGCACGCTGCGCGCCGCGAGCGGCGCGTCCGACAACGCCGCTGCCGGCCCGGGTGCCGGCGAGCCGGCGCGCC
>NZ_AKJA01000031.1 GCF_000282575.1 Herbaspirillum sp. YR522
GGCTGCCGGCGGCACCGGCCGTTGGCCGGATCAGTCGCGGCTGTGGGCCAGGCGGCCTGCCGAATAGGTGGCGGCGATGGTGCGGTCGTCGCCCAGGATCGCCAGCGCGAACAGTTGTTCCTCCAGGCTGTCGGTGGTGGCGCTGCGGCGCGCTAGCAGCGGCGTGGCGCGCGGATCGAGCACCACGAAGTCGGCCTCGCAGCCGACCGCGAAGTTGCCGATGGTGCCTTCCAGCTGCAGGGCCCGTGCGCCGCCCAGCGTGGCCAGGTAGAACATGCGCAGCGCCGGCAGGTAGGTGCCGCCCATGCGTGCCACCTTATAGAGCTCGTTCATGGTCTGCAGCATCGAGAAACTGGTGCCGCCGCCGACGTCGGTGGCCAGCGACAACGGTACCCGCGCGTCGTCGGCGCGGGCAAAATCGAACAGCCCGCTACCCAGGAAAAGATTGGACGTCGGACACAGCGTGGCGGCCGATTGCGTGGCCGCCATGCGGGCGCGGTCGGTGTCGTCGAGCCAGATGCAGTGCGCGTACAGCGCGCGCTGGCGCAGCAATCCATAGCGGTCATAGACATCGAGATAGCTGCGCGCATCCGGATACAGCGCCTTGACCCACTGCACCTCCTCGGTGTTCTCCGCCAGGTGGGTCTGGATGTAGACGTCGGGGTACTGCGCCGCCAGCTCGCCGGCCAGCTTCATCTGTTGCTCGGTCGACGTCGGCGCAAAGCGCACGGTGATGGCGTAGCCTTGCCGGCCGCGACCGTGCCAGCGCTCGATCAGGGCCTGGCTCTCGCGCACACCGCCCTCGGCGGTGTCGCACAGGAAATCCGGAGCGTTGCGGTCCATCAGGCATTTGCCGGCCACCATGCGCAGGTTGCGCGCATGACTGCGTTCGAAGAAGGCGTCCACCGATTGCGGGTGGACGGTGCAGTAGACGGCGGCGCTGGTGGTGCCGTTGCGCAGCAGTTCATCCAGGAAGAACTCGGCCACCTCGCTGCCGTGGGTGGCGCTGTCGAAGCGCCGCTCGGCCGGGAAGGTGTAGTTGTTGAGCCAGGGCAGCAGGCCCGGGGCAGGCGAGCCGATGATATCGGTCTGCGGGTAATGCACATGGGTGTCGATGAAGCCGGGCGCGATGATCTTGCCGCGCAGGTCCTGTACCGCCAGCTCCGGCGGCAGGCTGGCGACCAGTCGGGCGTAGTCGCCAGCGGCGCGGATCCTTCCCTGTTCCACCACCAGCAGGCCGTCGCTGTGCCAGTGCGTGGCTTGCGCATCGAAGGCCGGGTCGTTGGAAAAGTGCAGCAGGCTGGCGCGATAGGCTTGCAGCGAAGTCGTCATGGGGTTTCCTTGAGGCATGAGTCGGCATGGGGCCGGGCATCGGTGCTGGCGCGCCGTTGCCATAGCTGCATCAGTTGCGCTGCGACGGCCAGGGCGATGCTGGCGGGTTCCTTGCCGTCGATGCCGTCGATGCCGATCGGGCAGGTGATGCGGTCGAGTTGCGCCGCCGTGTATCCGCGCGCCTGCAGGCGATGCTCGAACTGGCGCCGCTTGGTGAGCGAACCGATCAGGCCGAACCAGGCGATATCGTCGCGCCTGAGGATGCGTTCGGCCAATTGCTGGTCGAGGGCATGACTGTGGGTCATGACCAGGTAGTAGGCGCCGCTGTCGGCCAGGTCGACGGCCGCATTGGGCACGTCGGTGGCCTCGATGGTGACCTGCGGTGCCAGGCCGGGGGGGAACATGTCTTCGCGTTCGTCGACCCACAGCACCCGGCAGGGCAGGGTACGCAATATGTGCACGATGGCCGCACCCACATGCCCGGCGCCGAACAGCACCACCTGCGGCAATGCCTGCTGGCGGATTTGCTCGGCCGCCGCCCAGTTGGCCAACTCCCGGGTTGAGCCTGGCGCGACCAATTCGAACGACAGCGTGACCACGCCGCCGCAGCATTGACCCAGGCTGGGGCCCAGCGCAATGCGCTCCAGGCGCGCCGGTGCCGGCGCCTTGAGCAGCATGTCGCGCGCGATGGCGGCGGCGCGCCATTCGAGATGGCCGCCGCCGATGGTATCGAATTGCGCCTGGGCCGAATAGACCATGCGCGCCCCCGGCTCGCGCGGGGCCGAACCCCGGGTGGCCACCACCGACACCAGCACCGCCGCCTCGGCGCGGTCCTGCAATCGCTCCAGCGCCGCCAGCCAGGTGCTCATGCTCGCTGCTCCAGCGCCGCCGCGCGTACCGCATCGACCGCGTCGAGAATGGCTTCGCTGGTGGCTGGCGCGCGCAGCGGCGGGTTGATGCGATGCCCGCCCACGGCCGAGATCGCATCGCGGATGGCGAACAATACCGAGAACGGCAGCAGCAATGGCGGCTCGCCGGTGGCCTTGGAGCGATGGATGGTGTCGGACACGTTGCTGTTGTCGAACAGGGTGGTGCGCAGGTCGGCCGGACAATCCGAGATGGCCGGGATCTTGTAGGTCGAAGGCGCGTGCGTCATCAGCTTGCCGTCCCGGTTCCACCACAGTTCCTCGGTGGTCAGCCAGCCCATGCCCTGGATGAAGCCGCCTTCCACCTGTCCCACGTCGATGGCGGGATTGAGGCTGCGGCCGGCATCGTAGAGCAGGTCCGCGCGCAGCAGCTTGAATTCGCCGGTCAGGGTGTCGATGACCACCTCCGACACCGCCGCGCCATAGGCAAAGTAGAAAAAGGGGTGCCCGGTCATGGTCTTGCTGTCCCAATGCACCGTCGGCGTGGCATAGAAGCCGTCGGACCACAACTGCACCCGCGCCAGGTAGGCTTGCATCACCAGTTCGGCAAAGGCGATCGACTGTGCGCCCGCGGCCACCCGGCCGGCGGCGAAGACGACCTGCCCCGGGTCCACGCCAAAGCGCGCGCCGGCCACCTGGGCCAGGCGGGCACGGATCTGCAAGGCCGCGTCCTCGGCGGCACGGCCGTTGAGATCGCTGCCGGTGGAGGCGGCAGTGGCAGACGTGTTGGCGACCTTGCTGGTATCGGTGGCACTGCAACGCACCTGTTGCAGCGGCACGCCCAGGGCGTGGGCCACCACCTGTGCGACCTTGGTGTTGAGCCCCTGGCCCATCTCGGTGCCGCCGTGGTTCACCAGCACCGAGCCGTCGGTGTAGACGTGTACCAGCGCGCCGGCCTGGTTCAGGTGCGGCACGTTGAATGAAATGCCGAATTTCACCGGCGTCAGCGCCAGGCCCTTCTTCAGGACCTCGCTGCCGGCGTTGAAGGCGGCAATGGCGGCGCGACGGCGCTGGTAATCGCTGCTCGCTTCGAGCTGGTCGACCAGGGCATGGATCACGTTGTCGTCGACCTGCTGCCCGTAATGCGTGACATTGCGCGCCGGCGGCCCGCTGGCGTCGCTGGCAGCATAGAAATTGACGCGGCGCACGTCCAGCGCGTCGCGCCCCAGCGTGCGGGCGATATCGTCGATGGCATATTCGATGGCCAGCGCCCCTTGCGGTCCGCCGAACCCGCGAAAGGCGGTATTGGACTGGGTATGGGTCTTGCCGCACAAGGCGCGGATATCCACATCCGACAGGTAATAGGCATTGTCGAAGTGGCACACCGCGCGGGTGGCCACCGGACCCGACAGGTCGGCAGAAAAACCGGCGCGCAGCAGCATCACCACCTTGGCCGCCAGGATGCGCCCATCGTCGTCGTAGCCGATCTCGTAGTCGTAGGCGAAGCAGTGGCGCTTGCCGGTGACCATCATGTCGTCGTCGCGGTCGGCGCGCAGCTTGACCGGATGCCGCAGGTGGCTCGCCGCCACCGCTGCGGCACAGGCCCACAGCGCCGATTGCGATTCCTTGCCACCGAAGCCGCCACCCATGCGGCGGCATTCGACCAGCACGTCATGCGAGGCCAGTTGCAGCACCTGGGCAATATGATGCTGCATCTCGCTGGGATGCTGGGTCGAACAGTAGACGTGCAGCGCGCGGCCTTCGCGGGGAATGGCGTACGAGATCTGGCCTTCGAGGTAGAACTGTTCCTGGCCGCCCACATCGAGCTGGCCGTAAAGCTTGTGTGGCGCCCGCGCAAAGGCGCCGGCGGCGTCGCCACGGGACAGTTGCATCGGCGGCAGCACATACGATTGCGCCGCATGCGCGGCGCGCGGGGTCAGGATGGCAGGCAACTCTTCGTAATCGACCAGCGCCAGCCGCGCGGCGCGCCGGGCATGGTCGTGGCTGTCGGCTACCACGATGAACATCGGCTGGCCGACGTATTGGACCAGGCCATCGGCCAGCACCGGTTCGTCCTGCAGGATCGCGCCACACTGGTTTTCACCGGGGATGTCGCGCGCGGTCAGTACCGCCACCACCCCGGGCGCGGCCGCTACCTTGGACAGGTCCATGGCGCCGATGCGGGCATGCGCTTTCTGCGACAGGCCGAGCGCGGCGTGCAGGGTGCCTTGCAGCTCGGCGATGTCATCGGTATAGGTGGCTTCGCCGGTCACGTGCAGCGTGGCCGACTCGTGCGGGTGGGGCTTGCCGACTTGCGTCCATTGCAGGGCGTCGGCAGCGGGCTCGACCGCCAGGAGCTGGTGTTTCATCGATTCTCCCATGGCCGCCTCACGCGGCGGCCGTGACCGCGAAGGCGCGTACCGCCTCGGGCGCCAGCGGCGCTTCGGTGCGGGTTTCCAGCCAATAGCGGTACAACAGGTTCTGCGCGGTGCGCAGGCGGTAGGCGGCGCTGGCGCGCATGTCCGACAGCGGCGCGAAGTCCTGCGCCAGCGCCGTCATGGCCGCGCGTACCCGGGCCTGGTCCCAGGCCTGGCCCACCAGCTCGGCCTCGGCCCGGGCCGCGCGGCGCGGGGTGGCGGCCATGCCGCCGTAGGCGATGCGCGCCGCGACCACCTGGTCATCGACGATGGTCAGGGCAAAGGCGGCGCATACGGCCGAGATATCCTGGTCGAAGCGCTTGGACAGCTTGTAGGTCCGGAACCGCACATCGGCGCGCGGCAGCGGGATATGCACCGCCTGGACGAACTCGTCGGCTTGCAGTGCCGACTTCTGGTAGTCCAGGTAGAAGTCTTCCAATGGCATGCTGCGTTGGCCACCGACGCTGTAAAGCACTACCTTTGCGCCCAGGGCGATGAGCCATGGCATCGAGTCGCCGATGGGCGAGCCGTTGGCGACATTGCCACCCAGCGTGCCGGCATTGCGCACCGGCAGCGAGGCGAAGCGCTGCCACAGCTCGGACAACTGGTCGGGATAGTGGGCATGGGCGGCCGCATAGGCCTGTTCGAGGCTGACGGCGGCGCCGATCTGCAGCCAGCCGTCCTGCTCGCGCACCTGGCGCAATGACGCCACCTGGCCGATATAGATCAGGTCGCCCAGCTCGCGCAGTTGCTTGGTGACCCACAGGCCGACGTCGGTGGACCCGGCCAGCAGCCGCGCGTGCGGCAGGGCGCCACGCAACTGCGCAAGTTGTTCCAACGTGCGTGGCGCATGGAAGGTCTGGCGGCCGTCGCTGAAAGCCAGCGGCGTGTCACGCCGCAGCGTGGCCAGTGCCTGGCTCACCGGCGTGCGGTCGAACGTGGCGCGCGGCAATTGACCCATCCGCTGGGCGGCATCGACGATGGGACGATAGCCGGTGCAACGGCAGAGGTTGCCCGAGAGCGCATCGTCGATCTCGCGCCTGGTGGGCGCCACGGCGTCATGTTCGTGACGCAGGTACAGGCCCCACAGCGACATCACGAAGCCGGGGGTGCAGAAACCACACTGCGAGCCATGGCATTGGATCATGGCCTGCTGCACCGGGTGCAGGCAGCCATCGGGCTGGCGCAGGTCTTCCACCGTAAACAGGGCCCGGGCGTCGAGGGTCGGCAAGAACTGGATACAGGCGTTGACGGTCTTGAGGTCGAGCTCGCCGTCTTGCCGCAGCTCGCCCACCACCACGGTGCATGCACCGCAATCGCCCTCGGCGCAGCCTTCCTTGGTGCCGGTGCAATGCAAGTCCTCGCGCAGGTGCTGCAGCACCGTGCGGGTGGGCGACGCATCGTGCACCTCGTGGATCTTGCCGCGGTAGTAGAAACGGATGGCTTGTGACATGGGGTGCGGTTCAATGGGATTGTTAACAAAATTGCGTGCCTTCGACCACATTCAAGAAGCATGCCGGGGCCTGCAATCGGTACTGCCGATTGTGCGCCCCGAATCGGTCGGCCGATATTGTCGGGCCCGCGAGCGCGACAATATCGGCGTTGCCCGCTACTCGCCCAGCCAGACCAGCTTGAACAGGAACACGGCGGCGATGATCCAGATCACGACAGACACGTCGCGTGCCCGCCCGGTCAGCAACTTCAGGCCCGCGTAGCTGATGAAACCCAGCGCCAGTCCATTGGCGATGGAATAGGTGAATGGCATCACCAGGGCGGTAATGACGGCCGGGATGCACTCGGTGGTGTCTTCCCAGTCGATATCCATCAATTCACGCACCATCAGGCAGGCCACGAAGAACAGGGCCGGCGCCGTGGCATAAGCGGGCACCACGCCGGCCAGCGGCGCGATGAACAGGCACAGCAGGAACAATACGGCGATGGCCACGGCGGTCAGGCCGGTGCGTCCGCCGGCCTGGACACCGGCTGCGCTTTCGATGTAGGCCGTGGTGCTGGAGGTGCCCAGCAAGGCGCCGGCGGCGATGGCGCCGCTATCGGCCAGCAGCGCCTTGTTGAGGCGGTCCATGCGGCCATCCTTCATCAGGCCGGCGCGTTGCGCCACGCCCATCAGGGTACCGGTGGCATCGAACAGTTCGACCAGGAAGAACACCAGCACCACGTTGAGCAGGCCCATCGACAGCGCACCCTTGAGATCGAGCGCCAGCAAGGTGGGGGCCAGCGAAGGCGGTGCGGCGAACACGCCGCTGAAGCGGTTGCCGCCGAACAGGAAGCTCAGCACCGTCACCAGCAGGATGCCGATGAGCAACGCACCGCGCACCTTGAGTCGGTCCAGCGCGACGATCACCATGAAGCCGATTACCGCCATGATGGCGGCCGGCTGGTGCAGGTCGCCCAGGGTGACGAAGGTGGCCGGGTTGGCGGCGATGATGCCGGCGCTCTTCAATGAAATGATGGCCAAAAACAGGCCGATACCGGCCGGGATCGCCATGCGCAGCGAGCGCGGAATGCTCTTGATGATCACTTCACGAATGCGCAGCACGCTCACCAGCAAAAACAGGCAACCCGAGATGAACACGGCGCCCAGCGCGGCTTCCCAGGGAAACCCCATGCCCTTGACCACGGCATACGAAAAATAGGCATTGAGCCCCATGCCCGGCGCCAGTCCGATCGGGTAGTTGGCGTACAGGCCCATGATCAGCGTACCCACGGCGGCGGCCAGGCAGGTGGCGACAAACACGGCGTCGCGCGGCATGCCGGCGTCGCCCAGGATGGCCGGGTTGACGAAGATGATGTAGGCCATCGTCAGGAACGTGGTGAGTCCGGCCAGCAGTTCGGTGCGCACCGTGGTGCCGTTGTCGGAGAGCTTGAAGAAACGGTCCAGGACGTGATTGGCTGCAGGCGTGCGATTCTGGTTCATGATCGGAGGAGGCAATGCGACAGGCGCGGGTTTCAGGTAACGGTATTGTGCACCGGAAAATGGCAGGCCGGGCGCAAGCCCCCGCGTGCAGGAGCGGCTGCGCCCCGCAGCAGGTCGGGGCAGGATCGAGGCGATCGGCTGGTACGCAGTCTAGGTGCTTTGCCGGGGCCGGAAGTTGCGCAGGAAATCCAGCAGGATCCGGGCCGACACGTCGGCGTCGTCGGCGGTCATGGTTTCCAGAGGATTGTGGCTGATGCCGCCGTTGCCGCAGCGCGTAAACAACATGCACACGTCGGTCAGCCGGGCGATGGTCATGGCGTCGTGACCGGCGCCGGAAGCCAGTTCGAACGGCGGGATGCCGGCGCGGCCGGTGGCTGCCGCCAGTTGCTGCATGAGCCACGGCGCGCAGGGCGCGGCCGGCGCCGAGACGGTTTCCTCGAGATCGACCTCGATGCCGCGGCGCGCGCATATCTCGCCGATACGCCCCAGCACATCGGCCACCGCCGCCAGGCGGATGTCGTCGCGCGCGGCGCGGATATCGAGCGACAACTGGCAGGCGCCCGGGATCACATTGGTCGAGCCGCGCGGCACCTGCAGCTGGCCGACCGTGCCGACCAGCGACGCATGCTGGTCTTGCGCGCAGCGTTGCTCGACGTAGAGGATGATCTCGGCGGCCGCGGCCGCGGCATCGCGGCGCATGTCCATCGGGGTGGTGCCGGCATGGCTGGCCACGCCCTTGAGGTCGACCAGGTAGCGCGAGCTGCCGGCGATGGAGGTGACGATGCCCACCGGCAAGTCGCGGTTCAGCAGCACCGGGCCCTGTTCGATATGGACCTCGACGTAGCCCAGCAGGTCGGCCGGGTTGCGTGCGATATGCGGGATCGCCGCCGCGTCATGGCCGGCCTGGGCGATGACGTCGCGCATGCGCACGCCGTCGCGGTCCTGCAGTTCCAGCAGGTTCATGTCGAACTGGCCGATGACGGCGTTGCTGCCCAGAAACGTGCTTTTGAAGCGCACCCCTTCTTCTTCGGAAAACCCGATCACCTCGAGGTGGTAGGGCAGGGTTTCGCCGAGCTGCTTCAAATGCTTCACCAGCGCGATGGGGATCAGTATGCCCTCGCGGCCGTCGTATTTGCCGCCGTTGCGCACCGTGTCGTAGTGCGAGCCGGTCATCAGGGTCTTGGCCTGGGGATCATTGGAAAGATAGCGGCCGACCACATTGCCCACGGCATCGATGTGCACCTGCATGCCTGCCTCGCGCATCCATTGCGCCAGGTGTTGCGCGGTCTGCCGGTGGGGCTCGGTCAGGTAGGTGCAGGTCAGCGCGCCTTCGTCCTCGGACAGCGCGCCGATCTCCTCGGCCCACTGCATCACCAGCGCGCCCAGCGCCGGCTGGTGGCCCAGCAGGTCGTTGAGGCGCAGCTCGGCGATGCGCCCGATCTGGCGCAGCGCCTCACGCAGTTCATCCTCGGGCCGATTCTTCAGGCGGCGGGTAAAGGTAGCGATGATCCGGCTGCGCGCCAGCCCCTGCCCGGTCGGGCCCTTGACCGCCAGGATGAACGGGAAGCCGAACCTGGCGTTGTAGTCGGCGTTGAGCCGTTGCAGCGTGGCCAATTCGTCGGGGGTACACATGTTGAGCCCGGCGCGCGCCTGTTCGCCGCTCGACTCGGCGGTAAGCTCGCCGGCGATGGCGGCCTTGCCTGCCAGTTCGGGGTGCGCGCGTACCAGGCCCAGCTGCTCGTCTCGGCTCGCTTCCGCCACCACCTTTTGTAGCACCAGCTTGAGCGCGGCCACGGTGGCGAACGGTCGGTGCGCGGCCGCCCGCTGGGGGATCCACGGGGAATGCTCGTAGACGCCATTGAGCGCGTGGGCAAAGGCGGTGGCATCGGCGGAATTGAGTTGGTCGAGGGTCATGGTCATGGCGAAAGGCTTGCTGGCTGGGCAGGTCGGCGGCGGATTGTCGATGGCGATTGTCGAGCTCGCGGTGTCGCCGACGATGGTGCGCAGGCGGACGATTCGGGCCGTTATCTTTAAAACCTAGACTGTAAGACATCTGGTGCGGGTTGGCATCAAGTATGTGAGGTGTCGATGCGCGAGCCGCCTGCGCCGTAGCGGCCGTGGTCCATGAAATTTGAATTGTGGCCGGATCGTCACGCGCAGGAAGTGTTAGCGCTTTCTTGCCGGTTGAAGATGCGCAACCACGTCCGAGAGCGTGGCGCAATAGCCAACCGGACCGACAACGATGATTCAGAACGAGAAGGGCAGTCTTCCACTGCGTACCGGCGGATGCCTTCAGGTTTCGTCAAGGAGATGGAAATTCGATTCAGCTGCTGACGAGCCTGCGCGTCGATACGTTCGTCATCACGAAGAATAAAGGAAGTGGATGAATCTCAAGGCACTCACGATTTATTTCAGCGGGTTGAGCGTGGCCCTCGTCGTTCTGTTCGGTTTCATTACGTGGCATGGCAGTGACGTCGAGTTTCAGTACTACACGGCTATCCGCATGCACGCCTGCGACATCGTCAAGAACGACCGATCGACCCTGCGCGAATTCCACCCTGACAAGTGCAAGGTGCGCCGCAGATCGATATGGCCTGGCGAGGTGATTGATGTTTCCTGTACCGCCACTGATGACGATGGCCGGGAACATCAATTTTCTTATTCCTATAGCGACGTGCACCTGATCTTCAATTATTTCTTCAAGCATTACCTCAGGCTTACCCGTGGAGGTTATTGCAATGGCTGAAATTCGAAAAAAATGGGAATGGTTTGTCTTTTACCTGATGGCGTCATTTTCTGCGTTCGTGATGGCGATGCTCAGCATGGATTTTTTCTGGCCCAGCTACGACGCTGGTCAACATTCGTCGGGGCCCATGGAGCAGCAGTTCTATCTATTACTGGTTGACCGAGGCTATTGGATGACGGGCCACTTTCGTGACAGTCACTTCAGAAATGGAATGACAAGAGAGGGACGGGAGCGTTTCACAAAACTTCTGCACGACGTCAGATTCAGCAGGGACTGTCTGGGCGGGGACGATAGGAAAAACGAGAAACAAATGGAGTGTACGGTAAATGGTGAATGGATTTACTTCGTTCAGTAAGCGGCTCGGCGTGGCGCAATAGCCAACCGAACCGTAAATGATGATTCTGACCAGCAACTGGTTCTTCCAGTGCATGCTGCGACATCGTCAAGAACGATCGATCGACCCTGCGCGAATTCGACTCTGGCAATTGCCAGGGTCGTCGCCGGCCAATGTGGGTTGGGGAGGTGCTTGATATTTCTTGTACTGCCATTGATGGCGATGGCAGGGAGCATCAATCCTTTTATTCTCATAGCGACGTGCACCAGGTCTTTAATTATTTATTCAAGCATTACATGAGGTTTACCCGTGAGGCTATTGCAATGGCTGAAGTTCGGAAAAGATGGGAATGGTTTGCCTTTTACCTCATGGCGTCATTTCTTGCGCTTTTGGCAGCCATATTCAGCATGGATTTTTTCTGGCCGAACTACGACGCTAGGGAGCAGGCCTCGGGCTCTGTGGAGCAACAGTTCTATCTGTTGTTGGTTGACCGGGGGTATTGGCTAAACGGAATTTCGCGTGACGCTGAGTTTAGTGAAGGTATGACGGAAGAAGGGAGGAAAAGATTTTTTCTTCTTTTAAAGGAAATACGGTTTAGGGAGCATTGTTTGATTGCAGAAAGGACGAGGGTCACACCCGAGATGGCCTGTGTAGTGAACGGAAATGATATTGACGTTGTGCCGCATAACTAATTAGTAAAGGAGTTTTCTATGGCAGAAAGTAATTTGGGACAAAGATCTTCTTCCACCTAAAAGTTTCTGCAATGATCACTGGAAAAATGGCGGTGGGAAAACCGGTATCATGCCGTCGCGCATCATTTTTGAAGCAGTTGGGGATGGGGTGAGACTGGCGAATTTGGCCGCCAGCAGGCAGCCTTGCCTGCCAGTTCGGGGTGCGCGCGCACCAGGCCCAGTTGTTCGTGGCGAGTCGCTTCCACCACCACCTTCTGCAGCGCCAGCTTGAGCGCGGCCAGTGTGGCGAATGGCCGTTGCGCCGCAGCGCGGTGGGGGATCCATGGGGAATGCTCGTAGATGCCATTGAGCGCATCGGTGAAGCTGGCTGGCAGCGCAGCGGCTAATTGTTGAAGGCGATTGTCGAGCTCTCAGTGTCGCCGACGATGTTCTGCAGGCCGGCGATTCCGGGCCGTTCTCTATAAAACCTAGACTTTAAGACATCTGGTGCGGGTTGGCATCAAGTATGTGAGGCGTCGATACGCCACCGGGTTGCGCCGCGCCGCCTTGGTCCATGAAATTTGAATTGTAGGGGCTTCGAGGGGCACAGGAATTCGAAGCGGGTTGCCGCTGGTTGAAGATGCGCAACCACGTCCGAGAGCGTGGCGCAATAGCCAACCGGACTGTAAATGATGATTCAGACCAGCAAACCAGGTTCTTCCAGTGCATGCCAGTTGGCCTTTAGTGCAACGAGCGTGGCCCTCTGCCTTGCCATGACCATAGACGCCATGGCGCGCGTTCCGGATAGCGAACAGGACTACAACACCCGCTGGCGCACGCTGCCCCAGCGCAATACAGTCAGGCCGGTAGACCCGAATGTCTACGTCTATAACGCCAGGTTCGAGCGCAATTTCAAGATGCCGCATGAATGGATGTCGGACCGCCTGCGCCATGTGGATGCAGTGGCATGGCGGGTGGTACCCGACTACGGATCCTGTCGCTGGGATGACGAGCGGTTGGGCTGCGAACGCGTTGCCTTGCGATGCGAGATCGACCTTTATTTCGACCACGGCGATCACGGCTTGCCCTGGCATGTCGATGCGCCCGAATTTTGGGATAGCAATTACTGGTCGTCGTCATATTTCCTGAGTAAGGCCCTGCGCAAGACAGGTGGCACAACAGCAATGAAGCAGTCGTCGTTACCGGCGCAACCTTTCGTGGGCCCTGCCGATGGCAAGCCCATGGTGTGGAGCCGCCTATCTTCCGGACCAGGCAACGATGTCCGTCCCATGGCGTTGCTGTCGTATGACCGGAGTGCGCTGGCCTCCACCGCGCGGGTTTCACTTGCCGGCCCTTGCGACGACCCGCCAGCAGCGCTGGTATTGGCGCCGGATGGCGAGGCGATGGCCGGCATGGATCGTCATTTCCTGATGATCACGCTGCCCGGTTCGTGGCAGGAAAGGGTGGCCCATGCCCTGCATGAAGCCGCAGCGGCCGCCAAGCCGGCAGCGGCTGCCACCTCAAACAAATAACGGAGACGCCGACCATGATCAATCCCAGGTTGCCTTGCCGGTTTGTGGCACAAGGATTCCTGTCTTTCTGCTGCGGTGCTTTCTTGTCACTGCAGATCGCACACGCGGTCGAGACAGGCCCCGATGAAATCCAGTTCGATCCGCATATCTACGCCTACACCGCCGAATTCGCCAAGACGTTCGGGATGCCTGAGATATGGGTTTCCGATGAACTGCACGGGGTGGATGCGGTGGCGTATCGGGTCATGCCCACCTATGCGAGTTGTGGCTGGGCAAGGAAGCTGGACACCTGTTTCAGACACAACACCCGGTGTGAGCTGGACCTCTATTTTGATCAGAGGCGTAATCCTTTGTTTTGGGATGAGAGGCATCCGCCGTACAGGTACCCGCTCGATAGATACTCGACAAAATTCATCAGTCCGACGCCTCGCTATCGGTCACCTATCCGACAAGGAGAGAACCGCATAGTTAGGACCTCGCCATTAATTGATTCGGCGCGTGGAAAAGGCATCACATGGCGATACCGGTTTAGTAATAAGGATGGCCGTGGAAGTGGGTTCGCACTTAGTAGTGGATATGAGAGAAATGTGTTTGATCAGATAGATCTCGTGACGCTGAATATCGGCTGCTTTATTGGGGTAAATCACTTGGATTTGGTGACCGAAGAATTCCTGATGTCCAGGGGACGAATGAGTTTGGGCGTTGTGAAAACCGTGGACCTGCCTGATTTCTGGAGCCGAAGAAAGACGCTGGCAGACAAAAAGAAGGAGCGACACCTGGATGTATTTTTGAAAGAGGAAGGGAAGAAAGTGTTGCGAGAGCTGCGTGAAAACACAGTAAGAAGCGTACCTATTTTCCCTGGAAATTAAACGACCAGGTGAAAACTCGGGCGATAAATCAGGCGCCTTTTCAAACAGCTAACTTTTTAATGGAGAGTTAAATGACGACCTCGAATCTTGACCGAAATGCTCAATTGAGCACACTTGCGAATGCAAGTTATGTTGATGGTGGCCCGAGAACGGTCGGTGACTGGCATCGATATGGGGAAGCGGAGAAGAGTGAATCAGGCTTCTCTGCTTCTGTATATGTGAATCAGGCGACACGAGAAATTGCGATTGCATTTCGCGGAACAGATGGGCTATCAGATGCCATTCCCGATGTGATGTACACAGTCGGTGGATGGCACCAGCAGTTCTCTGAGGCGCTGAGTTTTACAAAGCGAATATTTGATGACGTGAATAGTAATGACTTCAAAGAAGTTTATGGTGATGATGCGTTCGATCTCATAGTCACGGGCCACAGCCATGGCGGCGCCATATCCCAAATTGTAGGGGCGATGTTCAATCTGGATGGCGCAAGTTTCGATGCTCCTGGCGCGCGAAGAATCACCGATCATCCGCAATTCGCTGCACTCAAGGCAATCCTCGCTCCCGAAAGCTCCGGACGGATAAAAGACGGTTTCAGCAACTACCGGGTCGGTGGTAGCGTCATCTCCAGTGTCGGCACTCACATCGGAAAAGTGCAGGATCTCCTGACGATGAACACCATCGGTCTCGCCGGCCTGGCCAGCGCAGTCCTGTTCATGGCTGGCGGTGCGGTCGGGCATGTGGTCAAAGGAGTCGTTACCTCCATTATCGGCGCCGTCGGCGTCAATATCGATGCCCTGCATTCGATGGACGGCATCGAGCGAACCATGCATCTCGCGGCCGGCCTTGAAAAGGCGCTGGGCAAGACAGTGTTGACGATGGATGCCAAGTCCTTGGCTGCAGTATTGGGTCAAGATCCTTTCAGGCAGGCAAGCACGTCCGACGTTATTGTGTTCAAGGACAAGGATAACAAGGTCGTGGCCTACATCGAGCCGCATGAAAAGGGGTGGAAACTGTCGACAACAGACCAGCAGGCCTCAATTACGCTGATGTCGTCGGATCAACCTGGCGAGCCGCCCACCTGCATCGTTGCACAGGCTGGTCGAGATCCCTATGAATGTGTGCTCTTTCGCGCGGCGCCCACCGAGCGGATCGAGATCAGCGACGATGGCCGGTCCATCTCTGTCTATCGCGATGCCAAGGACGATGGCAACTGGGAGTTCCGCGCTATGCGTACCTATGCTGATATGAGTCGCAAGGTCCTGCAGCGCGAGACCAGTTACTCCTACGATTGGGAGAAGCGCGTCGGCAAGGCAGTCACGATCGATTTTCATCCTTCCGATGGTGTTGCAGCATGTACCACCATCACACGCGATTTCGATCTCTCCGATGGGGCCATCTTGTCGCAACGAAAAACATCATCGCAAGCCGACCAGAGCACCATCACCCAGACCGACCAGAACGGGGACGGCAGATGGGACGATTTTCGATTCACCGCCGCCCCGGCGCATGACGGCGCTCCTGAACGCCGGATCGACACCGGAACCACCTTCGACCAGATGCTCGACGCCGACCGCCAGATGCACAGCCTGTATCGGCTTGGGCAGTTGGGCTCCGGCACCTGGGGCATGTATACCGATTGGTCCACGCGCCAATTGGTGCAAGACAAACCCTTTACCTACACCCCTGGCTATACCTACCGGCCCACCTTTGAAATGCCCGGGCAAAACCCCATCGGCGCTTTCTATGAAAGCCGCTCGGCTGCGGTCGACACCGCCGAGTCGGTCGCGATGCGCACTTTCCGTATCCTCGATGACAAGTCAATGGCCGTCAGCGCGCAGCAATTACGCGCGCGCGATGCCAACGGCGATGGATCGCTGGCCGATGGCGAGCTCGATGGATTGTCGGCATGGATCGACCGCAATGAAGATGGCGTGATGCAGGACGCCGGCGGCGCCGACGAGAAGGTCTCCCTGCGCGCGGCGCTCGCCGGCCTGGGACTGGCCAGCCTGGGCGGCGCTGCTTACCATTGGTACACCGTGGGCAATGCCAATTTTCGCACTGGCGCCCAGCGCGATGCGATCGCGCCGGTCATGCGCTACGACCTGCCGCGGACCTTGGCCAGCAACTACGATCTGTTGCGCCATGGCGAAGGGGTGTTCGCTGTCGCCGGCGGTGGCTTGATTACCTGGCAACCTGGCCAGATCAAGCTGAGCCGCGACCAGCGCAACCTGGTCGGCACCGATGGCGACGACAGCTTCGACATCGACTATTACCGGCCTTACCACGGGCGCTATTTCAACCTGGATCTGGTCCAGAACTTCTACGCTGGCGGTGGCAATGACGTCATGGGAGGCAGCACCCGCGACGACAAGCTGTGGGGCGGCACCGGCAACGATGTCCTGCTTGGCTACCAAGGCCACGACAGCATGTATGGAGAAGAAGGCGACGATGAACTGCAGGGCCATGCCGGCAATGATCTGCTCTTGGGCGGCGCGGGCAATGATCGCCTGTTCGGCCAGGTCGGCAATGACAAGCTCCACGGCGGCGCCGGCGACGATCTCCTGATCGGCTTCAACGGTGCCAACGAGGGGGTCCAGACCCTGGCCGCCGGTGAGACCGACGACGACCTGATGCAGGGTGACGCAGGCAACGACCAGCTCGACGGCGGGCTGGGCAACGATTACCTCGACGGTGGCGTGGGCGACGACCTGGTGCTGGGCGGGGCGGGTGACGATACGATGTTTGGTGGCGCCGGCCACGACGAACTCAATGGTGGCAGCGGGCGCGATACCCTCACGGGCGGGGCGGGCAACGACAAGATGTTCGGCGGCGGTGCCAACGACACCATGTACGGCGGCGATGGCAACGATGTCATGCTCGGATTCACCGCCAGCAACGAGCGCAAGCAATGGCTGGATGCGGGCGAAACCGACGACGACGTGATGCACGGCGGCGCCGGCAACGACTTCATGCTGGGCGCACTGGGACAGGACCTGCTCTGGGGTGACGACGGTGACGACGAGTTGCAGGGCGGCCAGGGTCACGACCTGCTCTATGGTGGCGCCGGCACGGATCGCCTGTTCGGCGGCGTGGGCGACGACGTGCTCTACGGTGGCGAGGGTGACGACGTCCTGGTGGGTTTCACCGGCAACAACGAACTCAAGCAATCCTTGCTGGCGGGCGAATCCGACAATGACCACTTGTACGGCGGCGCCGGCAGCGACCTGCTGCTGGGCGGGCTCGGTCACGATATTCTCGATGGCGGCGCCGGCGCGGACCGGATGCAGGGCGGCCAAGGCGATGACCTGTATATCGTCAACAGCGTCAATGATGTCATCCTCGAATTGAACGATGCCGGCAACGACACCGTGCTGAGCAGCGTCGACTATGTGCTTGGCGAGCACATCGAACAGTTGCACCTGATGCAGGGGCTGTCCATCAACGGTACCGGCAACCGTTGCGACAACACCATCGTCGGCAACGACTGCGACAACCTGATCGATGGTGTCACCGGCGCCGACGTGATGATCGGTGGCAAGGGCAACGACACCTATCACGTCGACAACCGCAACGACCAGGTGATCGAACACCAGGGCGAGGGGATCGATACCGTCAACGCGAGCATCGGCCATACGCTCGGCGAGCACCTCGAGAACCTGGTCCTGCTGGATTTTTCGACCCCCGAGAAAGGGCGCGCCGACGGCGTCGATATCCTGGTCTACGGCTACCCCAAGGCCAACGAGCTGGACTACATGCAGGGCAATGCCGTCAAGGGCTACCAGGGGACCTGCGCCATGGTCGGCATCGCCAACATGGCCACCCAGGGTGGCTGGGGCCTGGGCGAGGCCGACGTGGTCGGTCGCGCCATCGACAACGCATGGTGTGTCACCGATTCGGCCGTCAGCGACTATGAACGCGGCGGCTCCAACTACATCGACCAGCAGGCCCTGCTGGACAGCTATGGCATTCGCAACCGCCTGCTGGCCGGCTACGACGAACAGGCGCTGGCCAACCTGGTGCGCGGCGGACGTGGCGTCATCGTCGGACTCAATGCCGGTGCCTTGTGGGGTGAAGAAGCCTATCGCGGTCACGGCGGCGTCAATCACATCGTCACGGTCACAGGGGTGGCGCTGGACGCGGCCAGCGGCGCACTGAACGGCTTCTATATCGCCGATTCCGGTCGGGCGCTGGTCAGCGACATGACGCGTTATGTCGCCATCGACGATTTCCGCCGGCAGGCCGATGTCGCCAACGCCTATGCCATCTATTCCATCGAGCCGATCAAGCTATGGGAAGAAAATATCGATGGCGCCGGCAATGCGCTCGACAACACCCTGGTGGGCAACCGCGGCAATAACGTGCTGGCTGGTGGCGCGGGCAACGATGTGATGATGGGTGGACGGGGGGACGACACCTACCTGTTCAATCGGGGCGATGGACGCGACACGATCAGCGAGCTTGGCGGTGCGGCAGATGACCGCGATGTGCTGGCGCTGGGTGCCGGCATTGCCGCGCAGGACCTGTGGTTCGCCCAGCAGGGGCAAGACATGGTGATCGATATCCTGGGCCAGGATGCCAACGACGCTGCGCGCGACCAGATCATCGTGCGTGGCTGGTACGCGGCCACCCGACACAAGCTCGAGGCGATCACCCTGGACGGCGGCGAAGCCTTGTCCAGCCGTGATGCCGAGCAGATGGCCATGGCCATGCAGTCATTGACGGCCTCCTCGGCTGCCGCGCATGCCTTGTGGCAGGGGCATCGGCAGGGCGCCACTGCCAGCGCGTGGAATTGAGGCTGGCTGGGCATCGCCGCCGGTGACGCTCGAATACAGTCCGGCAGGACATGCCGGTCAGGTGCACCTGATCGGCATTTTCCTGCGTGGCGGGATCGGGTGCGGTCGGCGTTGCACTTGATTGGCCCACATCAGCCTAGACGGAAGTGTGGTCGGTCACGAGCCGGGTCAAATCAGCCAGGCGTCGGTATATCATGAGGTCTTCTTCCATCGACTCCGACATCAGATAAAACAATGGGCAAGCTGAGTACCCACGTGCTGGACATCACCAAGGGAAAACCGGGCGCCGGCGTGACCGTCGCGCTCTATGCCATCGAGCAGGGACAACGCCGCCTGGTGCGGCAGGCCATCACCAATGACGATGGTCGTTGCGACGAACCGCTGCTGGCTGGCGACGCCCTGCGCACCGGAAAATACGAACTGGTGTTCGGTGCCGGCGATTATTTTGCCGCCCAGGGCGTACAGGTACCCGAACCCCGCTTCGTCGATGAAGTGGTGATCGCCTTCGGCATCGCCGATCCCAGCCAGAACTATCACGTGCCGCTGGTGGTCTCGCCCTGGGCGTATTCGACTTATCGCGGTAGTTAAGTCCGCATCACACCGATTATCGGCTGCCCCGGTCTTGCCGCGGCGGCCCGCAGCCGTATGTGCATGTCCTGGAAGGGGCCAGGCAGGATGCGAGTGGCCGGGCAGTGCAGAGATGCGTCTTGCCCGATGTGCGGGCTGGCAATATAATGATAATCATTCTCAAAAATTTGAGTGACATGAGATAAAACAGAGCGCATCCCTTCGCCGCCTGCGTGGCGAAGAGGGACGCCAGCCGTCGGGAACCGCCATTGATCGTGTTGCATTGTCCGCATCGCCTCCTGCCAGTCCCGATGACACCGATTCGCGCCAAACGAAACGGCATTGGTCACGCCAGTGCCGTTTGCCCACTGGATCTCATCCGGATAACAATTACTGAAAGGAATAACCTCATGAAGCGTTTGGCGATCGTCTCTGCTCTGCTGTCCACCTTCGTCCTGGCGCCAGCCTCGGCGCACCAGATCTGGCTGCAGCAGGATACCAAGGGCGCCCAACTGTATTTTGGCGAGTTCGGCGAAAACCTGCGTGAAGCATCGCCGGGCCTGCTCGACAAGTTCGTCAACCCCAGCGCCGTGCTGATCACGCCCAATGGCGACCGCACCCTGGAACTGAGCAAGAAGTCCAATGCCTTCGTGCTGTCGGCCAAGGCTGCGCGCGGCGAATCGATCGTGGCCGAGGAGGCGCACTACCCGGTATTCGAGAACAAGCACGGCGGCGGCACCCCGGTGCGCACCGCATGGACGCCGGCCGCGCGCCTGGTGACTTCCGACGCCGCCCAGGAGCCGCGCCTGACGCTGGACCTGCTGCCGACCGGCAAGCCAGGCCAGTTCAAGGTCACCTACAAGAACCAACCCCTGCCCAAGGCCAAGGTCGGCCTGGTGGTGCAGTCCGGCTGGGCCAAGGAAGCCCATTCCGATGACCAGGGCCTGGTGCAGTTCGACCTGCCATGGCAAGGCACCTATGTAGCCGAGGTACACCATACCGACAAGGTTACCGGCGAGCGCGATGGCAAGGCCTTCGACACCGCCAGCTTCGTGACCACGCTGTCGCTGGTGCAAGCCAAGGGTATCAAGGCCGTGCCGGCAGGTCCTGCCGCCAAGCCTAACAAGTAACGCGGGACTGTGCGGAAACAATGAAATCGACGACGCAATCCGGCCCGACGGCAATCTATCGCCTGGCCGTCCTTTCGCGCCTGGTAGCCGCCGTTGCCGGCGGCTATGCACTGGCCTCTCTCAGTACTTCGCTGCTGGCCGCCTGGCTGCCGATGACCCGGGCCGATGCGGTGATGACGGCCACCATGCTCAGCTTCATCGTCTTCACCGTGGTGGTGATATGGGTATTCGCCGCGCGTGACGCCTGGCGCGCCTGGGGTGGATTGGTGTTGCCGCTGCTGGTGCTGGCAACGCTGGAATGGCTACGGCGGAGCGCGTCATGAGAGAAGGTTTCCGCCAGTCGATGGCCTGGCTGCACACCTGGAGCGGGCTGCTGGTGTGCTGGGTGCTGCTGCTGGTATTTTCGGCCGGCACCGCCAGCTACTTCAAGGAAGAGATCACGCTGTGGATGACCCCAGAGCTGCACGTGTCGTCGCCCGAACCGGTCTCGCAGCAGGTCGCGCTGCAACATGCGGTCGCCCATCTCGAGCGCAACGCGGCCGACGCCCAACGCTGGTTCATCACGCTGCCGGCCGAGCGCAGCAGCGCCATGCGGGTAGGCTGGGTCGCGCAACCCCCCAAGGATGGGGCCAAGGGCAACGCCCGCGGCCGCTTCACTAGCGAGATACTCGACCCGGCCACCGGGCAGAAGCGCAGCGCTGCACGCGACACGCGTGGCGGCGAGTTCCTGTATCGCCTGCACTTCGACCTGCATTACATGCCGGTCATCTGGGCCCGCTGGATCGTCAGTATCTGCGCCTTGTTCATGCTGGTGGCGATCGTCAGCGGCATCATCACCCACAAGCGCATCTTCAAGGATTTCTTTACCTTCCGGCCGGGCAAGGGGCAGCGTTCGTGGCTTGATGCACACAATGCCACGGCGGTGCTGGCCTTGCCTTACCACCTGATGATCACCTACACCGGCCTGATCACGCTGATGTTCATGATCATGCCCTGGGGTATCCAGAGCGCCTACAAGGAACAGGGCGAGAACACATTCTTCGCCGAGGTCTTTCCAACGGTCACGGGGCGTGACGGCCAGGCCGGCGGCCCGGCCAGGCTGGCCGCGCTGGCGCCGATCGCCGAACAGGCGCAGGCACACTGGAACGGCGCGCCACTGGCGACAATCGTGGTCAACCACCCGGGGCATGAAAATGCATCGGTCGTGATCACCCGCCAGCGCACCCGCACGCTGTCCTACCTGCAGCCGGCGATCGTGTTCGACGGTGTCACCGGCGCCCAGACCTCGGCGGCCGGCGACGATCCGAGCGCAGTGGCGGTCACCCGCGGTGCATTGTATGGATTGCACATGGCACACTTTGCCGATGCCTGGCTGCGGGTGCTGTTCTTCATCTGTGGCTTATCGGGTTGCATCATGGTGGCCAGTGGTGCCTTGCTGTGGGCCGTCAAGACGCGCCAGAAGCAGGCCAAGGCCTTGGCCCAGGGCGCGGCGCGCAGCTTCGGCCTGCGCCTGGTCGATGCACTCAATATCGGCGCCATCGCCGGCCTGCCGATCGCGTTCGCGGCCTATTTCTGGGCCAACCGGCTGCTGCCGGTGGACCTGCCGCAGCGCCCGCAGATGGAGATCAATTGCTTCTTCACCGCGTGGGCGATCTCGGCCGTGCTGGCGCAGTTGCGTCCCAGCATGGGCATGTGGCGCTGGCAGTTGTCGGCGGGTGCGGCGATGCTCATCGGCATTCCTATCCTCAACGCAGTGACCACCCACTCGCACCTGGGCGTGACCCTGTTGCAGGGCCGCGGGCCATGGTCGGTGGCGGGCTTCGACATCACGGTATTGCTGCTGGGTATCGCCCTGGCGTGCGTGGTGCGGGTATTGCACCGGCGAGAAAAGAAGCGGGCCAAGTTGCCACCGACGGACAAGGTCGCGTCGGCCAAATTGAAGGAGGCCGCATGAGCCTGCTGGGATTCACGCTGGCCCTGGCATTGGCGTACGGGGCCTGGGGGGCGTTGGCCATGGCGATGGACCGCCATCATGCCGATATCCACGGAAGGGGCATCGAGCCCGCGCCGACCCTGCGCCGACGCATGCGCGCAGTGGGCACGCTGGGCATCGTGCTGGTGTTCTCGGTGGCGGTGCGCATGCAGGGTTGGACCATCGGTGCGGTGGCATGCCTGGGTATACTGGCCATCGCCGGTGTGTTGCAGGTGTTGTCGCTGACCTATATGCCGACACGCATGCCCGGGTTTGCGCGCTGGGCGGCCTACGCGGCCGCACCGTTGGCGTTGTTGTGGCTGGTCGAGTCGGGAGTGTGAAAGGGGCTGGGACGGTGGCGCCAGGCATGCTGGTGGCCAGGCGGAGTCAGGGTGACGACGGCGTTGCGCGCGCCTCGAGCCGGGCTCAACCGCCGCGCGCCTTTTCGATGGTTTCGCGTGCCGCTTCCAGCATGGCCACCGGTTCGGCTGCGCCCGATTCCAGGTAATGGTTTTCGAGCGTTACCGAGAGATTGCTCATCTTCTCGGACAGGTCGGCCAGCGCCACGCTCAGTTCGCACATGAGTGCAGAGATGTTTTTTGGAGGTTGCGTCATGTCTGCTTCCTTTCGAGAATTCATGCTCGTCGAGCACGCGATCATCTGCGCCATGCGGCAGGTCAAGCCAGTACGCCTCACATCTTTCGGACCAGATCACTAAAAAGTTAAGTATCCGAGAATACTATGACGAATTGCGTTTCGACGTTCGACGACGTTAAAAGTGCAATAAAAAACCGTCGCCTGACGATTGATGTCGGTTTGATAATATTGCTGGCTGCCGTGGTCACGGCCGATGCGCCCCGGCCGCGATAGGGCTGCCAGCGGCAATGCCCGCGTGTCTTTGCCGTTGCATCAGAGGTATTTCAATTCGATCGTGGCCGAACCGTCCAGCTGCAACTCTTCGCCCTTGGGCAGGTTCTGTCCGCTGTTGATCACCGCCTGCACCCGCAACGGCGCACTCAGCAATCTTTGGGTGGACATCGTGGCGCCGTCAAGGCTGAAGCTGAAATACTGGCCGGTGTGCCGGATGTAGCCGATGTCCTCGTTCCAGCTTGCTCCCTTGTCGGACGACACGATGCCGCGCACCCGCCGCCCATCGGCGGTAGCGCCGGCGCTGAAGGAAATCCGATAGCCCCCCAGCTTGTAGCCGGCCGCCATGCCCAGTCCGAAAGTGGAGTCGATGCTGCCGGGCGTGTCGTCGAACAATCCCGGTACCCTGGACATCGCACGGTTGTCGACCACCGTCAGCGCGATGCTGGCGGGCTCCTGGCAATCGACGGTAAACGACATGTCGTGCATCGATAGCGCGGTGGGATACCACGGGTTCAGGCTGGCGATGGGGATGACGCCATAGTCGACCACGCCGTCGGTGCTGAGCGTAGGGGTGCAGGCAGATGGCCGCAGCGTGCCTTTCACCTTCAGTTCGACCGATGGCAGCGCGCCTGCCGTGCCGCCAAGGCTGCCCAGGATGACAGGCAGCAACAGTCGGAGCAGGCGTGGGAGCAGGGAAGGGAGTTTCATCGGGAGCTATGCCTTGAGTTGTCGCAATGTTGTGTAATGACGGCATTGTCCCGATTCGTCCCCCGGCCTTGTATTGCAGGATTCTTATAATTTGCGATTTATCACCGTGAAAATATCGAAGCCCGCATCAGCGGGCTTCGGTGTCTGCAACCTGGATAGGGCGTTCAGAAGGTTTCCCAGTCGCCGTCATCGGCCGCGGGCAGTCGCGACGGCGACTTCGAGGCGGGACGCGCCGGCGCCGGTGCGGCGGCCGGGACGGCCACCTTGGCCGCCGTCGGCACAGCAGCGCTCACTTGCGTGGGCTGCGTGCCAGGGCGGGGCGGCGTCGCCCGCTTTGGCAGCGGCTTGGGCGCCGGCTTGACGGCCTGGCCGGCGGAGGTGCCGGCCGCCACCGGCGCGGCTGCCGCGAGGGGGCGCCGCTGCTGGCCATTGTCGAGCTGGAAGCGCGACACCATGCCGGCCAGCGCGGCGGCCTGCTCCTGCAGCGATCCGGCCGCCGCTGCCGCCTGTTCCACCAGGGCCGCGTTCTGCTGGGTGGTCTCGTCCATCTGCGTGATGGCGCGGTTGACTTCCTCGATGCCGGTACTCTGTTCGCTACTGGCGGCGCTGATCTCGCCCACGATATCGGTCACCCGGCGCACGCTGGCCACCACCTCGGTCATGGTCGCACCGGCCTGCTCGACCAGCTTGCTGCCGGCGTCGACCTTGGACACCGAGTCGTCGATGAGCGCCTTGATTTCCTTGGCGGCACCGGCCGAGCGTTGCGCCAGCGAACGTACCTCGGAGGCCACCACCGCAAAGCCGCGGCCCTGTTCGCCCGCGCGCGCGGCTTCCACGGCGGCATTCAATGCCAGGATGTTGGTCTGGAAAGCGATGCTGTCGATGACGCTGATGATGTCGACGATCTTCCTCGACGATTCGTTGATCGATCCCATGGTCTGCACCACCTCGCCCACCACGCTGCCGCCCTGGACCGCTACCTCAGAGGCCGACTCTGCCATCTGGTTGGCCTGGCGCGCGTTATCGGCATTCTGCTTGACGGTCGAGGTCAGCTGCTCCATGGCCGAGGCGGTTTCCTCCAGCGACCCGGCCTGCTGTTCGGTGCGCGACGACAAGTCCAGGTTGCCGCTGGCGATCTCGCCCGACGCCGTCGAGATGGTATCGGCCGCACTGCGAATGGCGGCAATCGTGGTGAGCAGCGAATCGCGCATGCTTCGCACCGCAAACAGCAGGCTGGTGCTGTCGCCGGCACGGGTGTCGATGCTCGGGGTGAGGTCGCCCTGGGCGATGCGGTTGGCGACCGCGGCGGCATGCTGCGGGTCGCCGCCGATGGTGCGCATGATGCCGCGGTTGATGACCACCACCAGCGCCGACAGCGCCAGCGCCACGCCGGCAAACAACGCCCCCAGGCGCCACAGGGTCGACATGAAGCTGGCGTTGATGTCATCCATGTAGGCGCCGGTGGTCAACATCCAGTCCCAGGGCTTGTAGCCGATCACGAAGGAGGTCTTGGGCACCGGCTCGGCCGCGCCCACCTTGGGCCACAGGTAATTGACGAAGCTGCCTGCCGGCTGCGCGCCGGCGCGCGAGATCTCGACGAACAGCAGGGTGCCGGCCGGGTCCTTGAAATTGGACAGGTCCTTGCCGTCCAGTTCGGGCTTGATCGGATGCATCACGATCACCTGGCCCGAGGTGGAGACCGAGAAATACCCATCGGTGCCATAGCGGATGCTCTTCACGGCGGCGATGGCGCGCTTTTGCGCTTCCTCGCGCGACAAGGTGCCGCTGTCTGCCAGGGCCCCGTAGCCCTTGACGACCGACAACGCCGTCTGGCCGATATTGGTCAGGTCGGCGCGGCGCTCCTCGATCCGGATGTCGCGCGCCATGAACGCGGCAAAGAGCGAAACCGCCAGCAAGGCGATCAGGCTCAGCACGAGCGGCAACCAGAGTTTTTTATTGAAGGACAGCTGGCCCATGATGGAGTCTCCCTTGAAATCGAATGATGCTGTCTGGCGTCTGCGCGCCTGGAAATTCCGGAGTTGGGTATTCCGCTTTACTTGATCGACCAGCGTGGCTGCGGACTATCCGCACACCGGGTTGACCCGGTGCAATGGCAACTCTAGCCTGCATGACGTTAAGTCAAGCATGCGAATAGAAGCATCTTCACCACCGATTTCATGCAATGCCCGCTGCGCTTCAGTGCCGCACCAGATACCACAGGCGCCCGATCCACTCGCGCATTGCGTAGGTAGACAGCATCAATGCCGAAGGGCTCGGCAAAAAATCGCTAAAGCGAGTCGGTCCGCGACTGGTAAACAGCGTCGGTGCGGCGGTGGCCTGCATGCCGGCGCTGGCGAAGGCGCCCATCGAACGCGGCATGTGGATGGCGTCGGTCACCAGCAGGATGTGCCCGATGCGATCGGCGCGCAACATCGCCGCCGACAGCGTGGCGTTGTCGTTGGTGGTGTTGGCACGTGGCTCCTGCCAGCGCGCCTCGATGCCGAAGTCGCGCTTGAGTGCACGCGCCATCAGCGCCGCTTCGCTTTCGGCCGATCCGTCCGGGCTGCCGCCCGTGATCAGCACCGGCAGGCCGGTCTGGCGGTGCAGGTAGGCACCGTATTCGAGTCGCTTCAGGCCGATCAGGCTGGGCTGGTCGGTATCGGCGTATTCGGCGGCCGCGGCCAGGCGCCCGGCGCCCAGGATCACGATGGCGCGCGCCTGGCCGACGGCGGCCAGCGGTGGATAGGTGTTTTCCAGTGGCCGCACCAGCAGCAGGGCGCCGGCGCGGGTACTGAGCACCACCAGCATGGCCACGCCCAGTACGGTGAGCCATTTGCCGAGCCGCGGATGGCGCCGGCGCAGCAGGTACCCCAGCAGGCACAACAGCAGGGAATTGATCGGTGGCAACAGGATGACGCTGGCGATGAGGGAAACGAGAACGGTAGCAGGCATGGGGGAAGGCAGGAGTGGCAAGCAAAAGGCCAGAAGACCGGAAGGCTGCATTGTCATGCAATGCAGCATTTTGTTCCACTGCCGCGATGGCGAGTTGCCACCCGTTACGGAAAGCCGCAAAATCGGGTGGTTGCCAAGGGAGAGCCCGAAGCTCGGGGAAAAAATGATACGTTTAGTCTTGTTGTTGCTGGGCGCGGATTTCATCCGTCGCAACTGGCATGTGCTGGCCACGGCTGGCCTGGTGTGGGGCGCCATCGGCGTGTCGCTGATGATCGACGCGCTCGACGGCGTGCTTAATTTTCCGTTACGCCTGTTCGGCTACCTGCTGCTCATCGAAAGCCTGGTGACGCTGGTGGTGGCCAATAGCGGCATCGGCGCCCAGAAGACGCTGCGCTACGTCAAGGGTGGTCTGTTCCTGCTGATCTCGATACTGATCATTTCGCCGCACCACGCCAGTGGCATGGTGCTGGCCATGCTGTTCGGGGCGGCATTCGCCATCGGCGGCGGCTTGCAGATCACATCGGCGGCGCTGGTGCGTTTTCCGCGCTGGCGCATGGCCATTGCCGGCGGCGCGGTGCAGATCGTGCTGGCGATCCTGTTTTTCCAGCCTTATCCGACGCACTACAAGGGGACGGTGCCGTTCTGCCTGGCCTTGGGCCTGATGTTCGGCGGCTGGAACATGATCTGGCTGGCCTTGCGTTCGCGCATGCTGCCCCAGCGGGTCTCGGTCGACATGCTGGAAGACCACAATGAAGGCGACGACCGCCCCTTCGATGCCGGCCTGTATCGCGGCGACGAACCCAAGCCCGCATTGCGCCTGGGCGGCAAGGGCCAGGGCAAGGGGACGCCGGCGGACCCTGCCGGCCCGGCCAGCGTCGCGCCAGCCCAGCCTGCGCAGGCCGACGAGCAGGTGCTCGAAGGTGGCCTGGCGCCATTGACCGTGCATGTCTGGACGCCGACCGGCAGTGCCAAGGGGCCGGCCCGGCGCCAGCCGGTGGTCGACCGTTACATCGCCGCGGTCGACACCAATGGCGTCATCTCGACCGGCCATGCCTCGCTCGAAATCCAGCCCGACCTGTACATCAGCCTGTATCCGGCGCAGGAGATCGACCGCTCGCCCGACCAGTTTGCTCGCCTGTTGCGTGCCACCGCCGAGAACGATGTGGGCGGTCGCTACCTGAGCGACTATCGCAGCGAAGCCGCAGCCTGGTGCGAGTCGACCGAGAAGATCGTGTTCCGTGACTATCATCGCGCCCACCTGGAGCGCTTCTGGGCCGGCTACCGCAAGCGCGAGGTCTACAACCTGACCTATCGCAATTGCTCCAGTACCGTGGCGCGTGCACTGGAGGCAGCGCTGGAAGGCGTCATCGGTCGCCGCGACCGGCATTGGTTCAACGCGGTGCGCATGATGCTCACGCCCGAGATCTGGGTCGCCAGCCAGATTCGCAAGCGCGCCCTGACCATGGCGTGGACGCCCGGACTGGTGCTCGACTATGCCCGTGCGTTGCGGGCGGTGGTGCATCCGCGGCCATTGTCCTGGAGTGCATCGCTGCAATTGGCGATTCGCCAGAGCCGCCGGCTGCGCGAGGTGTGGCGGGCGCGTCGGCGCTACGCCGAAGGCGGCGCCTCGCAGGAACCCTGATCAACCGGCGCCCAGCGCGTCATCCCGGCCGAGGCAGCGATGCAACAACAAGCCCAGAGCGCGCAGGAAAGCTGGTTCGACGCCGCCGACGGCACCCGCCTGTTTTGTCGCGATTGGTCGGTAGCGGGCGCTGTCGGCGCAGTACAGATGGTGCATGGACTGGGCGAGCACGGCGGGCGTTACGCGGCGCTGGCGGCGTTGTTCAACCAGGCCGGGTGGTCGGTGCGTATCTGCGACCACCGCGGGCACGGCCACTCGGGCGGACGCCGCGGGAGCCTGATCGCGCCGGACGATCTGCTGCAGGACCTCAAGCTGGTGTTCGACGATTTCGCCCGCCGCCAGCGCTGTACGCCGATGCTGTTCGGTCACAGCATGGGAGGGCTGGTGGCGGCCCGCCTGGCCACTGGCGG
>NZ_AKJA01000032.1 GCF_000282575.1 Herbaspirillum sp. YR522
ACTTGCCTTTTGCCATTTTAGAATTCCTTCAAGAGAACGTTACGTTCAATGTTTCGATAATCGGTGCCGGCCCACCCCACACGGGATGGGCCGAATTTGATTGCAGCTTACTTGGCCTTGGAAGTGACGATCGCGTCGATCACGTTCTTCGGTGCTTCGGAGTAGTGCTTGAATTCCATCGAGTACGTTGCACGGCCTTGAGTCGCCGAACGCAGCGTGGTCGAGTAACCGAACATTTCCGACAGCGGGACTTCAGCCTTGATGATCTTGCCACCGCCACCGGCGATTTCATCCATGCCTTGCACCATGCCGCGACGCGACGACAGGTCGCCCATCACGGTACCGGCGTAGTCTTCAGGCGTTTCGACTTCCACGGCCATCATCGGCTCGAGGATGACCGGGCTGGCGCGACGGCAGCCGTCCTTAAACGCCATCGAACCGGCCATGCGGAACGCGTTTTCGTTCGAGTCCACATCGTGGTACGAACCGAAGAACAGGGTGACCTTGACGTCAACCACCGGGTAACCGGCCAACACGCCGGTGTTCAGTGTTTCACGCACACCCTTTTCAACTGCAGGGATGAATTCGCGTGGAACGGTACCGCCCTTGATGGCGTCGACGAACTCGAAGCCCTTGCCGGCTTCTTGCGGTTCGATCTTCAGCACCACGTGACCGTACTGACCACGACCACCCGACTGCTTGACGAACTTGCCTTCGGACTCTTCGCAGGTCTTGCGGATGGTTTCGCGGTAGGCAACCTGTGGCTTGCCGACGGTCGCTTCGACGTTGAATTCACGCTTCATGCGGTCGACGATGATGTCCAGGTGCAGCTCGCCCATACCGGCGATGATGGTCTGGCCCGATTCTTCGTCGGTACGCACGCGGAACGACGGATCTTCCGCAGCCAGGCGGTTCAGCGCCAGGCCCATCTTTTCCTGGTCGGCCTTGGTCTTCGGCTCGACGGCCTGCGAGATCACCGGCTCGGGGAAGACCATGCGCTCCAGCACGACCACTGCCTTGTCGTCGCACAGGGTGTCACCAGTGGTGGTGTCCTTCAGGCCCACGACGGCGGCGATGTCGCCTGCCAGCATTTCCTTGATTTCTTCACGTTGGTTGGCGTGCATCTGGACGATACGGCCGATACGTTCCTTCTTCGACTTCACCGAGTTCAACACGGTGTCGCCCGAATTCAGGGTGCCCGAGTAGCAACGGATGAAGCACAGCTGGCCCACGAACGGGTCGGTGGCGATCTTGAATGCCAGCGCCGAGAACTTCTCGGTGTCTTCGGCCTTGCGCACGACCGGCTCTTCATCTTCGTTGGTGCCTGGGACAGGTGGAATATCGACCGGCGAAGGCAGGTACTCGATCACGCCGTCCAGCATCGCTTGCACGCCCTTGTTCTTGAAGGCGGTGCCGCACATCATCGGGACGATTTCGCTGGCGATGGTACGTTGACGAATCGCGCCCTTGATCTCTTCTTCGGTCAGGTCGCCTTCTTCCAGGTACTTGTTCATCAGCTCTTCGGAAGCTTCGGCCGCGGCCTCGACCAGGTTTTCACGCCACTTCTGCGCGTCGGCCTTCAGGTGCTCGGGGATGTCGCGGTAGTCGAACTTCATGCCTTGCGAAGCGTCGTCCCAGTAGATCGCGCGCATCTTGACCAGGTCGATCACGCCTTCGAAGTTTTCTTCTGCGCCGATAGGTACTTGCATCGGGATCGGGTTGGCCTTCAGGCGCGCCCGCATCTGTTCGTAGACCTTGAAGAAGTTGGCACCGGTACGGTCCATCTTGTTGACGAAGGCCAGACGCGGGACCTTGTACTTGTTGGCCTGACGCCACACGGTTTCGGATTGCGGCTGCACGCCACCGACTGCACAGTAGACCATGCAGGCGCCATCCAGAACACGCATCGAGCGCTCGACTTCGATGGTGAAGTCGACGTGACCCGGGGTGTCGATGATGTTGATGTGGTGAGCCGGGAAGTTGTTCGCCATGCCCTTCCAGAAGCAGGTGGTAGCAGCCGAGGTGATGGTGATGCCACGCTCTTGCTCTTGCTCCATCCAGTCCATGGTGGCGGCGCCATCGTGCACTTCACCGATCTTGTGGTTCACGCCTGTGTAGAACAGCACGCGCTCGGTAGTGGTGGTCTTGCCGGCATCGATGTGCGCGGAGATACCGATGTTGCGGTAGCGCTCAATGGGGGTCTTGCGAGCCATGATTTATTCCTAAGTCTTTAATGCACGAAACCGAGCGCTACTTTATTCAAATAAACGCTCGGCTCGAACCAATTTCAGATGGTGACAAGGTCTCTTGATCGATTCAAAAAACCTGGTCCAGTCTTGTAAAAAGCGGTACTTAGAAGCGGAAGTGCGAGAACGCCTTGTTCGCTTCGGCCATACGGTGCACTTCGTCACGCTTCTTCATCGCACCGCCACGGCCTTCGGCGGCTTCCAGCAGCTCGCCACCCAGACGCTGGGGCATCGACTTCTCGCTGCGCTTGTTGGCAGCTTCACGCAACCAACGCATCGACAGGGCCATACGGCGCACTGGACGCACTTCGACCGGCACCTGGTAGTTGGCGCCGCCAACGCGACGCGACTTCACTTCAACCATCGGCTTGCAGTTGCTCAGGGCAGCGGCAAACACTTCCAGCGGGTCCTTGCCCGATTTTTGCTGGATGTGGTCGAAGGCACCGTAGATGATGTTTTCGGCAACCGACTTCTTGCCCGACAGCATCAGCACGTTGACGAACTTGGCAACATCAACGTTACCGAACTTTGGATCTGGCAGGATATCCCGCTTGGGTACTTCACGACGACGTGGCATTTCAATTCCTTTCAATCTTCAGTTGAGTGGGCGAACCGCAGATCTAAACATCGCCTGCACTCGCGGAAAGCCATCATGGCTCCCACTTACTCAGCCCATCCGGGCCGACTCACCTTGCCTGGCTTGCACCGGGTAAGGACAAAATTACTTCTTGGCTGCCTTGGCGCGCTTGGCACCGTACTTCGAGCGAGCTTGCTTACGATCCTTGACGCCCTGGGTATCCAGTGCACCGCGAACCATGTGATAACGCACACCTGGCAAATCCTTTACACGGCCGCCGCGAATCAGCACGACACTGTGTTCTTGCAGGTTGTGGCCTTCACCGCCGATGTACGAAATGACTTCGAAACCGTTGGTCAGACGAACCTTGGCCACCTTACGCAGCGCCGAGTTCGGCTTCTTCGGGGTGGTGGTGTAAACACGGGTGCAAACGCCGCGTTTCTGCGGGCTGTTTTCCAGCGCCGGCGATTTGCTCTTCACGATCGCGGAGACGCGTGGTTTGCGAATCAGTTGATTGATGGTTGGCATCGTTTTAATCCAACAAAGTACAGCATTGAAAACAGGTTCCGGAAACGGTTGCCCGGAACCACGGAAAACTAGGTAGAACACGCGCAAGACGCGCTTCGATTTAAGACCGGAGGGGAAGAACGTCGCGGTGGCGAGACGTCAGACCAAAGAACGCATAAGCCCGGGCGAGCCTAAATTCGAGAACTCGCGAGTATATTCCTGATCCGGCCAAGGGTCAACCGCGAGCATGAATTCGCCAGGCCGCACGGGCTTTTGAGGCTGATTTGCCACGTAAACTTCCTTCCCGACAACTGCCGCTTGCCATGTAAAAAGACGGCGCCGGGGATCAACCCGGCGCCGTCTTGTCAGCCTGACATCGCCTTACCCCGCGCCGACGGCCGCAGCCGCCGGTCCGGGGTGTGACTCAAGCCTCGCCTTCGCTGCTGCCGCCGCCGATGGCTTCGATCGAAGAGATGATTTCCGCTTCTTCGGCCGAGGTGCGGTTGCTGCGCTCGGACTCGAGCAATGCTGCGCGCTCTTCGGCTTCCCACACGTCCTTTTCCTTGCGGGCGCGGTGGTAGGCCAGACCGGTACCGGCCGGGATCAGGCGGCCGACGATCACGTTTTCCTTCAGGCCGCGCAAGCCATCCTTCTTGCCCATGATCGCCGCTTCGGTCAGCACGCGGGTAGTTTCCTGGAACGATGCGGCCGAGATGAACGAGTCGGTCGACAGCGAAGCCTTGGTAATACCCAGCAGCACGTTTTCGTAGGTCGCAGGCAACTTGCCTTCGGCATTGACGCGGTCGTTCTCGTCGAGCAACTCGGAACGCTCGACCTGCTCACCGGTGATGTAGCTGGTGTCACCCGGCTCCACCACTTGCACGCGACGCAACATCTGGCGCACGATCACTTCGATGTGCTTGTCGTTGATCTTCACGCCCTGCAGGCGGTACACGTCCTGCACTTCGTCGACGATGTAGCGTGCCAGCGCTTCGATACCCAGCAGGCGCAGGATGTCTTGCGGATCGGCCGGACCGTCCACGATCATTTCGCCCTTGTTCACCACCTGGCCGTCGTGTACCAGCACCTGCTTGTCCTTGGTGATCAGGAACTCGTGCTTGGTGCCTTCCATGTCGGTGATTTCCAGGCGCTGCTTGCCCTTGGTTTCCTTGCCGAAGGCAACGGTACCGGTGACTTCGGCCAGCATGCCGGCATCCTTGGGCGAACGCGCTTCGAACAGCTCGGCCACACGCGGCAGACCACCGGTGATGTCACGCGTCTTCTGCGATTCGGTCGGGATACGCGCCAGCACTTCACCCACGTGCACTTGCTGGCCGTCCTTGACGGTGATGAGCGCACCCACCTGGAAGCCGATGGTCACGGCGTGCTCGGTGCCGGCGATCTTGACTTCCTCGCCTGCCTCGTTCAACAGCTTGACCTGTGGACGCATCACCTTCGACGACGGGCCACGACGCTTGGCGTCGATCACCACCAGGGTCGACAGACCGGTGACTTCGTCGATCTGCTTGGCCACGGTAGCGCCCTCTTCCACGTTTTCGAACTTCACCGTACCGGAGTACTCGGTGATGATCGGACGGGTCAGCGGGTCCCAGGTTGCCAGGGCCGTACCGGCCTTGATCACCAGGCCATCCTTGACGATCAGGGTGGCGCCGTAAGGCACTTTGTGACGCTCGCGCTCGCGACCCAGGTCATCGGTGATCAGCACTTCGCCGGAACGGGAAATGACGATCTGCTCGTTCTTGCCATTGGTGACGTAGCGCATCGTGGCGGTAAAGCGCACGGTGCCGTTCGACTTGGCCTCGACCGACGACGCCACCGCCGCACGCGATGCCGCACCACCGATGTGGAACGTACGCATGGTCAGCTGGGTACCTGGTTCGCCGATCGACTGCGCCGCGATCACGCCGACGGCTTCGCCGGAGTTGACCAGCTGGCCGCGGCCGAGGTCGCGACCATAGCACTTGCCGCACAGGCCGTAACGGGTGTCGCAGGTCAGCGGGGTGCGGACCTTGACTTCGTCGATGCCCAGGCGTTCGATTTCTTCGACCGTATCTTCATCCATCAGGGTGCCGGCTTCATACAGCGTAGCCTGGTTCTCCGGATTGACGACGTCGGTTGCCACCACGCGACCCAGGATACGGTCACGCAGCGCTTCGATGACTTCACCACCTTCGACCAGCGCCTTCATGACGGCGCCATTGGCGGTGCCGCAATCGTCCTCGATCACCACCAGATCCTGGGTCACATCGACCAGGCGACGGGTCAGGTAACCGGAGTTCGCGGTCTTGAGCGCGGTATCGGCCAGACCCTTGCGGGCACCGTGCGTCGAGATGAAGTACTGCAGAACGTTGAGGCCTTCGCGGAAGTTCGCGGTAATCGGCGTCTCGATGATGGAGCCGTCCGGCTTGGCCATCAGGCCACGCATACCGGCCAGCTGGCGAATCTGGGCAGCCGAACCACGGGCGCCGGAGTCGGCCATCATGTAGATCGCGTTGAACGATTCCTGGGTGGTCTTCTTGCCCTCGCGGGTAACGACGTCTTCCACCTTGAGCTGGTCCATCATGGCCTTGCCGACTTCGTCGCCGGCCTTGCCCCAGATGTCCACCACCTTGTTGTAGCGCTCGCCGGCGGTGACCAGACCCGACGCGTATTGCTGTTCGATCTGCTTGACCTCGGATTCGGCCGCAGCGATCAGGGTCGCCTTTTGTGGCGGCACCAGCATGTCATCCACGCAGATGGAGATACCGGCGCGAGTAGCCAGGCGGAAGCCCGACTGCATCAGCTGGTCGGCAAACACCACGGTGGCGCGCAGGCCGCACTTGCGGAACGACGTGTTGATCAGCTTCGAGATTTCCTTCTTCTTCAGCGCGCGGTTGAGCACCGAGAACGGCAGGCCCTTGGGCAGGATCTCGGACAGGATGGCGCGGCCCACGGTGGTTTCGTAGCGCTTGACGGTACGCACGAATTCGCCGGTGACCGGATCCTTCGGGTGCTCGACGATACGCACGGTCACGCGCGTGGCCAGCTCGACTTCCTTGTTGTCGTAGGCGCGGATGACTTCCGACACGTCCGGGAACAACATGCCTTCGTTCTTGCCGTTGATGGCTTCACGCGTGGCGTAGTACAGGCCCAGCACGATATCCTGGGACGGCACGATGGACGGTTCGCCGTTGGACGGGAACAGGATGTTGTTGGAGGCCAGCATCAGCGTGCGGGCTTCCATCTGTGCCTCGATCGACAGAGGCACGTGGACCGCCATCTGGTCGCCGTCGAAGTCGGCGTTGAACGCGGCGCAGACCAGCGGGTGCAGCTGGATCGCCTTGCCTTCGATCAGGACCGGCTCGAACGCCTGGATACCCAGGCGGTGCAGCGTAGGTGCACGGTTGAGCATGACCGGATGCTCGCGGATGACTTCTTCCAGGATGTCCCACACCACCGGCTCTTGCGCTTCCACCAGTTTCTTGGCGGCCTTGATGGTGGTCGACAGGCCCATCAGTTCGAGCTTGTTGAAGATGAACGGCTTGAACAGTTCCAGCGCCATCAGCTTGGGCAGGCCGCACTGGTGCAGCTTGAGCTGCGGACCCACCACGATGACCGAACGGCCCGAGTAGTCGACGCGCTTGCCCAGCAGGTTCTGACGGAAACGGCCGCCCTTGCCCTTGATCATTTCGGCCAGCGACTTCAGCGGACGCTTGTTGGCGCCCGTCATGGCCTTGCCGCGACGACCGTTGTCCAGCAGCGAGTCGACCGCTTCCTGCAACATGCGCTTCTCGTTGCGGGTAATGATCTCCGGCGCGCGCAATTCCATCAGGCGCTTCAAGCGATTGTTACGGTTGATGACGCGACGGTACAGGTCGTTCAAATCGGAGGTCGCAAAGCGACCGCCGTCCAGCGGGACCAGCGGACGCAATTCCGGCGGCAGCACCGGCAGCACTTCCATGATCATCCAGTCCGGCTTGATGCCCGAACGCTGGAACGCCTCGAGCACCTTCAGGCGCTTGGCGTACTTCTTGATCTTGGCTTCGGACTTCGATTCCTTCAGGTCCTGGCGCAGGGTCTCGGCGTCGCGGTCGATATCGATCGAGCGCAGCAGTTCGCGGATACCTTCGGCGCCCATGAAGGCGATGAAGTCGTCACCGTATTCTTCGTACTTGGCCGCGTAGTCGTCCTCGGACATGATCTGGCACTTCTTGAGCGGAGTCATGCCGGGATCGGTCACGACATAGGCTTCGAAGTACAGCACGCGTTCGATGTCCCGCAGGGTCATGTCCAGGACCATGCCCAGACGCGACGGCAGCGACTTCAGGAACCAGATGTGTGCAGTCGGCGAAGCCAGCTCGATGTGACCCATGCGCTCGCGGCGCACCTTGGCCAGCGTGACTTCGACGCCGCATTTCTCACAGATCACGCCGCGATGCTTCAGGCGCTTGTACTTGCCGCACAGGCACTCGTAGTCCTTGATGGGGCCGAAGATCTTGGCGCAGAACAGGCCGTCGCGCTCAGGCTTGAAAGTACGGTAGTTGATGGTTTCCGGCTTCTTGACTTCGCCGTAGGACCACGAACGGATTTTCTCGGGCGACGCCAGGCCGATCTTGATGGCGTCGAATTGTTCATTTTGCTGAACTTGCTTGAATAGATCGAGCAGTGCTTTCATGTATCACTCCAGGTTGGCGTGAAAAAACTAAATCTTGGGTGGCCGGCTCTGCCTGCTTGACCCTGTTCGCATCGGCGGGAGAGCCAGCGGGGCTGTGAGCTCCGCGGTTCCGCACAATACCGGGACAGGCTTTACCGACCGTACTGCACTAACATTTCCGATTCTCTTGCCCTGCCTCGTCGCACCAGACGACGAGTGGCGCGGCGACGCATGCCGCCGCGCCCGACATCATTCGCGTTCCAGGTCGATGTCGATACCCAGCGAACGGATTTCCTTGACCAGCACGTTGAAGGACTCCGGCATGCCGGCGTCGATCACGTGGTCGCCCTTGACCAGGTTCTCGTACACCTTGGTACGGCCGTTCACGTCGTCCGACTTGACGGTCAGCATTTCCTGCAGCACGTACGACGCACCGTAGGCTTCCAGTGCCCAGACTTCCATTTCGCCGAAACGCTGGCCACCGAACTGTGCCTTGCCACCCAGCGGTTGCTGGGTCACCAGCGAGTACGGACCGGTGGAACGTGCATGCATCTTGTCGTCGACCAGGTGATGCAGCTTCAGGTAGTGCATGTAGCCGACGGTAACGGTGCGCTCGAAGGCTTCGCCGGTACGGCCGTCATACATCGTGACCTGGTTCTTGGACGGCGTCATGCCCAGTTGCTTGGCGATCGGGTCCGGGTAGGCCAGGTCCAGCATGCGACGGGTCTCACTTTCGTGGGCGCCATCGAACACCGGCGTGGCGAACGGCACACCCTTCTTCAGGTTGTTGACCAGTTCGACGATCTCGTCATCGCTGAACGTGTCGAGCTCTTCCTGCTTGCCCGATTCGTTGTAGATCGAGGTCAGGAACTTGCGCAGCTCGGCGACCTTGGCTTGTGCCTGGACCATTTCGCCCAGGCGCAGGCCCAGGCCCTTGGCGGCCCAGCCCAGGTGAACTTCCAGCACCTGGCCCACGTTCATCCGCGATGGCACGCCCAGCGGGTTGAGCACGATGTCGGCTGGCGTACCGTCGGCCATGTGCGGCATGTCCTCGATCGGCAGGATGCGCGATACCACACCCTTGTTACCGTGACGACCGGCCATCTTGTCGCCAGGCTGCAGGCGACGCTTCACGGCCAGGTAGACCTTGACCATCTTCTGCACGCCCGGCGGCAGTTCATCGCCCTGGGTCAGCTTCTTGCGCTTCTCTTCGAAGGCCAGGTCGAACTGGTGGCGCTTCTCGGCGATCGATTCCTTGATCGCTTCGAGGGCATTGGCCAGGTCGTCGTCGGCCGGACGGATGTCGAACCAGTGGTACTTGTCCAGGTCGTCCAGGTAGGCCTTGTCCAGCTTGGCGCCCTTGACCAGCTTCTTCGGGCCGCCATTGGCGACCTTGCCGATCAACAGCTTTTCCAGGCGCTGGAAGGCATCGCCTTCGACGATGCGCAGCTGGTCGTTCAGGTCCAGGCGGTAGCGCTTGAGCTCGTCGTCGATGATCTGCTGGGCGCGCTTGTCGCGCTGGATGCCTTCGCGGGTGAACACCTGCACGTCGATGACGGTGCCGACCATGCCCGATGGCACGCGCAGCGAGGTGTCCTTCACGTCCGAGGCCTTTTCGCCGAAGATCGCGCGCAGCAGCTTTTCTTCAGGCGTGAGCTGGGTCTCGCCCTTTGGCGTGACCTTGCCGACCAGGGTATCGCCGGCTTCGACCTCGGCACCGATGTAGGTGATGCCGGATTCATCCAGGCGTGCCAGTTGGTTCTCGGCCAGGTTGGAGATGTCGCGGGTGATTTCTTCCGCGCCCAGCTTGGTGTCACGCGCCACCACCGACAGCTCTTCGATGTGGATCGAGGTGTAGCGGTCATCTGCCACGACCTTTTCGGAGATCAGGATCGAATCTTCGAAGTTGTAGCCGTTCCACGGCATGAACGCCACCAGCATGTTCTGGCCCAGTGCCAGCTCGCCCAGGTCGGTGGAAGCACCGTCGGCGATGACGTCGTGCTTGGCCACGCGGTCGCCCACCTTGACGATCGGCCGCTGGTTGATGTTGGTGTTCTGGTTCGAACGGGTGTACTTGATCAGGTTGTAGATATCCACACCGACTTCACCGGCTTGCGCCTCGTCGTCGTTGACGCGAATGACCACGCGGCCGGCGTCGACGTAGTCGACCACGCCGCCGCGCAGCGCTTGCACGGTGGTACCCGAGTCGACCGCCACGGTACGTTCGATGCCGGTGCCGACCAGCGGCTTTTCAGGGCGCAGGCAAGGCACGGCCTGGCGCTGCATGTTGGCACCCATCAATGCGCGGTTCGCGTCATCGTGCTCGAGGAACGGAATCAGCGACGCCGCCACCGACACCACCTGGCCGGGGGCCACGTCCATGTACTGCACGCGCTCCGGCGAGACCAGGATGGTTTCGCCTGCTTCACGCGCCGACACCAGTTCATCGGACAGCTTGCCCGCGGTAATGGTGGCGTTGGCCTGGGCGATCACATAGCGACCTTCCTCGATGGCCGACAGGTAATCGATCTGGTTGGTGACCTGGCTGTTCTCGACCTTGCGGTACGGGGTTTCCAGGAAGCCGTATTCGTTCAGGCGGGCATACAGCGCCAGCGAGTTGATCAGGCCGATGTTCGGGCCTTCAGGCGTTTCGATCGGGCACACGCGACCGTAGTGGGTCGGGTGCACGTCTCGCACTTCGAAGCCGGCGCGTTCGCGGGTCAGGCCGCCAGGGCCGAGGGCGGAAACGCGACGCTTGTGCGTGATTTCCGACAGCGGGTTGGTCTGGTCCATGAACTGCGACAACTGGGACGAACCGAAGAACTCGCGGATGGCAGCCGAGATCGGCTTGGAGTTGATCAGGTCGTGCGGCATCAGGTTGTCCGCCTCGGCTTGGCCCAGGCGTTCCTTGACGGCCCGCTCGACACGCACGAGGCCGGCGCGGAACTGGTTTTCGGCCAGTTCGCCCACGCAACGCACGCGGCGGTTACCCAGGTGATCGATGTCATCGACTTCGCCGCGACCGTTACGCAATTCGACCAGGATCTTGATGACGGCCAGGATGTCGTCGTTCGACAGCGTCATGGTGCCGGTCAGCTCGTCACGGCTGACGCGACGGTTGAACTTCATGCGGCCCACGGCCGACAGGTCGTAGCGGTCTTCGCTGTAGAACAGGCCGTTGAACAGCGCTTCCACCGATTCCTCGGTTGGCGGTTCGCCAGGACGCATCATGCGATAGATCGCCACGCGGGCAGCGGTCTGGTCGGCGGTGTCGTCGGTACGCAGCGTCTGCGAGATGTAGCCGCCCTGGTCCAGGTCGTTGGTGTACAGGGTCTGGATGGCGTCGATGTTGGCTTCGCGCAGGCGGGCCAGCAGCTCTTCGGTCAGCTCGTCGTTGGCGCTGGCGATGACTTCGCCGGTGTCGCCGTCGACGATGTTCTTGGCCAGTACGCGGCCCAGCAGGTAGTCTTCAGGCACCGAGATATGCTTGATGCCGGCCGCTTCGATATCACGCACGTGCTTGGCGTTGATACGCTTGTCCTTGGCGACCATCACCTTGCCCGACTTGTCGGTGATGTCGAAGCGCGCGACTTCGCCACGCAGGCGCTCGGAAACGAATTCCAGCTCGGCGCCGTCGGCGTGCAGGTTGAAGTTGTCGAATACGAAGAAATTCGCCAGGATCTGCTCGGACGTCATGCCGATGGCCTTGAGCAGGATCGTGACCGGCATCTTGCGGCGACGGTCGACGCGGAAGAACAGGATATCCTTCGGATCGAATTCGAAGTCCAGCCAGGAGCCGCGGTAGGGAATGATACGGGCCGAGAACAGCAGCTTGCCCGACGAGTGCGTCTTGCCGCGGTCGTGTTCGAAGAACACGCCCGGCGACCGGTGCAGCTGCGACACGATGACGCGCTCGGTACCGTTGATGACGAACGAACCGGTGGTGGTCATCAGGGGCAGTTCGCCCATGTAGACTTCCTGTTCCTTCATTTCCTTGACCACCGGCTTGGTGGGGGACTCGCGGTCCAGGATCACCAGGCGCACCTTGGCGCGCAGGGGCGAGGCAAAGGTCAGGCCCCGCTGTTGGCATTCCTTGACGTCGAACGGAGGCGCACCCAGCACATACGAGAGGAACTCGAGTCGCGCAAAGCCGTTGTGCGACACGATAGGGAAAATCGAGGTGAAAGCAGATTGCAGACCGTCATTCTTGCGGGCCGACGGTAAGGCTTCGGACTGCAGGAACGTCTGATAGGACTCGATCTGAGTCGCCAGCAGGAACGGTACATTGTGGACGTTTGCGCGCTTCGCGAAGGACTTGCGAATACGCTTCTTCTCAGTAAATGAGTAGTGCATGGACATGGACACTCCGTGAGTGACAGGAAGGATAGAGAATTCAAGATTCGATGCACACCCGGCTAGCTGGATCTACGATGTTGCTGCGGATCTGGCGGACCTGGATGATCGACAACTCAAATCTTCAAGTTTCAACCCTTGGTTTTTGCTGCATTCGCGCTTAATATTCCCGGCATCGGGATATTGCAGCAGACCAAACACGAACAAAAATAAGAAACGACAAAGGAGCCAAAGCCGAATCCCTTTTTCAAGGGATTCTGCACTTTGACTCCGGCATACCAACTCGCCTTGGAAGGCAAGTAATTACTTCAGCTCTGCCTTGGCGCCAGCTTCTTCCAGCTTCTTCTTGGCGGCTTCGGCGTCAGCCTTGGCGATACCTTCCTTGACTGGCTTCGGTGCACCGTCAACCAGGTCCTTGGCTTCCTTCAGACCCAGGCCGGTGATTTCACGCACGGCCTTGATGACGCCGACCTTGTTCGCGCCGACTTCAGCCAGCACGACGGTGAATTCGGTTTGCTCTTCAGCAGCAGCAGCAGCACCGCCACCTGCAGGACCGGCGACAGCCATCGCAGCAGCCGACACGCCAAACTTTTCTTCGAATGCCTTGACCAGGTCATTCAGTTCCATCACGGACAGGGCGCCAACGGCTTCCAGGATGTCTTCTTTGCTAATTGCCATTTGAAACTCCTAATTTATTTCGGTAATAACATCAGATTGGTTTTGACGAAGGATCGTCGATGCTGCGGAGCAGGTCGCCAGCGGCGACCGCGCATCACGCGGCTTCGGCTTCCTTCTTGGCTGCCAGGGCAGCCAGGCCACGTGCAAAGCCCGACACCGGCGCCTGCATCATGCCCAGCAACTGGGCCAGCAGAACTTCGCGGGTTGGGATACTTGCCAACGCAGTCACGGCAGCCTTGTCCAGCTGCTTGCCTGCGTAGTTACCTGCCTTCACAACCAGCTTGTCGTTGGTCTTGGCAAAGTCGGCGACGACTTTGGCAGCGGCAACGGCATCTTCCGAGATCGAATAGATCAGCGGACCGGTCAGTTGTGGGGCGAGGTCGGCAAATTGCGTGCCTTCCACGGCGCGACGAGCCAGCGTGTTTTTCAACACGCGCAAGTACACGCCCTGGGCACGCGCTTGTGCGCGCAGTTGTGTCAAGTGACCAACCTGGATGCCACGGTATTCGGCCACGACGACAGTTTGCGCAGTTGCAATCTTTGCGGAAACTTCAGCGACGACGGCCTTCTTGTCATTCAGATTGAGACTCAAGATCAACCTCCAAAAATAGTGCTTCGCGACAACACGGATAAGGATCCGCTTGCGTTACACCGGTTCGAACACGGCGTCCGAGGTTAGGAGTTCATTGCAGCATAGTGCAAAGCGGCAAATGCTGCCTGAGACTACAAAACTTGATCGGGTTCACCATCTGCGTTGGGTCGGTTGCGTGATGCGCCCGGTTTATCGTCAACCGGCATTGCTGCCACCGGTATCGGCCCAACGGTCTTTGATTGCCTGCAGCAGTCAGACTTCAACGGCTGCAGCCCAAAGATGTGCCCCGCGTTCGCCAGGAACACGGGGACTTGATTCTTGCTTAGGCAGTCAGGGAACCCTGATCCACGCGAACGCCGGCGCCCATGGTGGACGACAGTGCGATCTTGCGCAGGTAGACACCCTTGCTGCTGGCCGGCTTGGCCTTGTTCAGTGCATCGATCAGCGCCAACAGGTTGGACTTCAGATCTGCGTCCGAGAACGACTTGCGGCCGATGGTGGCGTGGATGATACCTGCCTTGTCGGTACGGTACTGTACCTGACCGGCCTTGGCGTTCTTGACGGCGGTAGCGACGTCAGGGGTCACGGTGCCGACCTTCGGGTTAGGCATCAGGCCACGTGGGCCCAGGATCTGGCCCAGGGTACCGACGATACGCATGGTGTCTGGCGAAGCGATCACGATGTCGAACGGCATGTCGCCGGCCTTCACGCGCTCTGCCAGGTCTTCCATGCCGACCACATCGGCGCCGGCTGCCTTGGCAGCTTCAGCCTTGTCGCCCGAGGCAAACACGGCCACGCGGACCGACTTGCCGGTACCGGCTGGCAGCACCACGGAACCACGAACCACCTGGTCCGACTTCTTTGCATCAACGCCCAGTTGAACCGACACATCGATCGATTCGTTGAACTTGGCGGTGGCGAATTCCTTGATCAGGGAAACTGCATTGTCAAAAGGATAAGCCTTGGTACGATCGACCTTTTCCTTGAATGCCTTGACGCGCTTGGATACCTTAGCCATTACAGACCCTCCACCGTGATGCCCATCGAACGTGCGGAACCAGCGATGGTGCGCACTGCAGCTTCCAGATCAGCAGCGGTCAAGTCCGGCTTCTTCTGGGTAGCGATCTCTTCCGCTTGCTTGCGGGTGATCGAACCGACCTTGTCGGTATGTGGCTTCGGCGAACCCTTCTGGATGCCGGCTGCCTTCTTGATCAGGATGGTCGCCGGAGGCGTCTTCATCACGAACGTGAAGGACTTGTCGGCAAAGGCGGTGATCACGACCGGAATCGGCAGACCTGGCTCAACACCTTGCGTTTGCGCGTTGAAGGCCTTGCAGAATTCCATGATGTTCAGACCGCGCTGACCCAGCGCCGGACCGATCGGGGGGGATGGATTTGCTTTACCAGCTGGCACTTGCAGCTTGATAAAACCGATGATTTTCTTTGCCATGACGGCTCCTGTATTGAATGAGTTTAGCGCCGGGTCGGGTATCGTGCGATGCCCTACTGTGGCTCCTCGGTTGCCGGATTGACCTGCCGGGCTGCCCCGACCGATGCGCTCCTGCGGGCGCTTGTTTCGTTAGGCCAGGTTCGCGGTGGACCTGCGCCTGGCGTCATCAGACTTTTTCGAGCTGGCCGAATTCGAGATCGACCGGGGTGGCACGACCGAAGATGGTGACCGAGACGCGAACGCGCGATTTCTCGTAGTTCACTTCCTCGACGTTGCCGTTGAAGTCGGTGAACGGGCCTTCCTTGATGCGGATCATCTCGCCCACTTCGTAGAGCACCTTGGGGCGCGGCTTCTCGACGCCTTCTTGCATCTGCTGCATGATCTTGTCGACTTCATGCGGAGGAATCGGCGTAGGCCGGTTCGACTTGCCGCCGATGAAACCGGTGACCTTGCTGGTGTTCTTGACCAGGTGCCAGGTCTCGTCGGTCATTTCCATCTCGACCAGCACGTAGCCAGGGAAGAAACGACGCTCGGTGACCGACTTCTGGCCATTCTTGATATCGACCACTTCTTCGGTCGGCACCAGGATCTGGCCAAACTGGTCTTGCATGCCGGCGCGGGTGATGCGCTCGGTCAGTGCGCGCTGAACGCTTTTTTCCATGCCGGAATATGCATGCACCACGTACCAGCGCTTTTTTCCTGCGCTTGAAACGGCTTGCGCACCAATCGGTGCGCTGTCCTGTGTGCTATCGCTCATATTATTTCCAGCCCAAAATTACGTCGTACAACAGGAATTCCAGCAGCTTGTCTGCTCCCCAGAGGAAGATCGCCATCACCAGCACGAAGGCGAAGACCACTGCGGTGATCTGCATGGCTTCCTTGCGGGTCGGCCAGACGACTTTCTTGGTCTCACGTACCGACTCCTTGGCAAAGCCGACGAAACCGCGGCCTTGGGCTGAAGTCCAGGCAAACGCAATCGCCACCAGCAGACCAGCAACCAGGGCAACGGCGCGCACCGGGGTCGACTGATCGGACAACACAAAAAAACCGACCACACCCGCCACGACCGCAGCGATTGCCAGGGCAATCTTGATCTTGTCGTTGGAAGTGTTGACGGTTTGGACAGGCTGGCTAGACATTGTTTACTTTCGGTACCCTGCACCTGATTAGGTGGCAGGGGCGGAGGGCCTCGAACCCCCGACCTTCGGTTTTGGAGACCGACGCTCTGCCAATTGAGCTACGCCCCTACGAAACGCTTAGACACGAATGCCGCGTAACGAAATCCGTACGCGGCAATCATGCTTTACTACTTGATCTTAGGCGATGATCTTTGCAAC
>NZ_AKJA01000033.1 GCF_000282575.1 Herbaspirillum sp. YR522
GTCCGGCGGCCACGGCGGCCGCCGATCCGCTCGACGAGCCTCCAGGTACGCGCTGCGGCGCGGCGCTGTTGAGCGGGGTACCGTAGTGGTGGTTGTCGCCATGGATGCTATAGGCCAGTTCATCGGTGAGGGTCTTGCCCACCAGCGTGGCGCCGGCTGCCAACAGCGCCTCGACCACCGGGCTGGTGGCAGTGGCCGGCGCGTGGGTGCGCAGCCAGTCCGGGTTGCCGGCGCCGGTGGTACGCCCGCAGATGTCGAACAGGTCCTTGGCGGCGAAGGTCAGGCCGGCCAGCGGGCCGTCGCTGGCGCCGTTGATGCGAAAGCGCCCATGCGGTACGAAGGCGCCGATGCGGTCATCGATATCGAACGCGTCGATGATGGCGGGGGGGCGGGAGGAATTCAAGGCAGGCTCCAGTGAATGATCAGGTGCGACATTGTTCAAGGCCATCGACGTGCTCGCAGATGGCGCCGGGCGTGGCAAACCAGATATCGCCCCGGTCGCGTGCCGCGCTCAGGTGTTCCAGGGCGGTGCGCAGGTGACGCAGGCGGTAGGGCTGGCCGACCAGGTAGGGATGCAGCGCCACGCCCATGACCAGTGGCTGGCGCAGCGACTGGTCGAGCATCTCGTCGAAGTTGTCGACGATCAGGCGTGCGAAGTCGCGGCCATCCATCTGGCGCGCCACGATCATCGGGATATCGTTGACCTCCTGCGGATACGGGACCGACCACAGGCTGCCGCCATCGCTGGTGCGCATGCGTACCGGCTGGTCGTCGTGGCTCCAGTTCAGGTTGTAGCGATAGCCGCTCTGCGCCAGCAGGTCGGGTGTATGCAGGCTCTCCGAGATCCAGGGCGAGAGCCAGCCCGACGGGGGTGTTCCGCTTTCTGCCGCGATCCGGGTGCGGCAATGCTGCAGCAGGGCCAATTCGTCGGCCGGCGCCAGCGTGCCCTGCTGGCGCGCATTGGTATGGCCGTGGCCGATGATCTCGTCGCCGCGTGCCACGCAAGCGGCGACCAGTTCCGGGCAATGGTCGTACAAGGCGGTGTTGATCAACGTGCCGCACGGCAGCGCCAGGCGGTCGAACAGTTCCAGGCAGCGCCAGGCACCGACCCGATTGCCGTATTCGCGCCAGCTGTAGTTGAGCACGTCGGGTTCCGGGCAAGCCGGGCCCAGCCGTGCGCCCAGTCCCTCGCCAAAGGCGAAGTGCTCGATGTTGAACCCGAGGTACACGGCCAGCCGGGCGCCATTGGGCCAGCAGTAGTCGGGCCGCCGGTGAATCGGCGAATAGTCGAAGCGGGCGTGGCCGCGCAAGGGGCCGAAGCCGGCGGCGGTGTCCTGGCCGAGCGCGTCCTCGGCCGTGGGGGGCAGGATGGTATGCATCGGCAACCGGCTCACAGGGTGGCCAGGCCGGCGCGCACCAGCATGCGTTCGGCGCTGTCGTTCCAGACGTCCATCTGTACGATCAGGCCATGGCTGACGACGTAGCGGTCGACATAGCGATTGCCCTCGAATGCCTCGCCGTCCGGCCATTCGCCATACAGGGTGCCGCGGTTGTAGACCACAGCCGATTCCAGCGTGGCGCCGGCCATCACTTCGGTGGCCTCGAAGCGCTTCCTGACCCAGCGATAGCGGGTGGCGTTGAAGGCGGCGCATTGCGCCGGGTCGCTCATCTCGCGCCCGCCGGTGAAACGGATCTTCAGGGCCGGCGAGACCAGGCGCCGGGCGCCATCGGGATCGGGAATCATCAGGATGCGCAGGTACTGGTCCACCAGCGCCGCCGGGTCGTAGGGCAGGCCCGGGGTGCCGGTCGGGCCGCCTGATGTTGGTGCATCGTGCATCATTTTCTCCATTCCTTGCACGCTAAGTGTGCATTATTGTTCGCAAAGTAAATTCAATATCGGCGGCAATATGCGGTTATTTTTGCTTCTGATAATAGATAAATATTGTCGGCAAAAATATCGTATGCGGGCCGTGCTTGGCACAGCCCTTGCATAAGTCATGCCGGGAGCAGCAATCACTCAATCAACGAGCCAACCTGGAGGGAAGTCGCCATGATCCGTTTTACCCGCCGTACCCTTATTGCCAGCGCCGTCGCCGGCGCCGCCTCGACCCTGCTGTGCCTGCCGGCGCTGGCCGCCGATACGATCAAGATCGGGCTGGTCACGGCGCTGTCGGGACAGTCCGCGCAGGCGGGCGAAGCGTTGACACGCGGCATGAGCATCGCCATCGACGAGATCAACGCCAAGGGTGGCTTGCTGGGCGGTCGCAAGCTGGAACTGGTGCGGCGCGACGACGAAGGCAACCCGGCCAAGGGCGTGGTGGCGGCGCGCGAATTGATCTTCAAGGAAAAGGTGGCGGTGCTGTTCGGCGGCCTCGATACGCCCGTGTCGATGGCCATCGTGCCCATCGTCAATCAAGAGAAGGTGCCGTTCATGGGGCCTTGGGCCGCGGGCACCGGTGTGACCAGGAACGGTGCCAATCCCAACTATGCGTTCCGCGTCTCGGCCGTCGACGAGCAGGTCGACCGGGCCATGTTCAACTACGCCCAGAAGACCTTCAAGAGCAGCAAGGCCGGCCTGATCCTGGTCAACAATCCATGGGGCGAATCGAACGAGAAGGGCATCGTCGCGGCGCTGGCCGAAAAGGGCCTCAAGCCGGCTGCGGTCGAGAAGTTCGAGGCCAGCGATGTGGACCTGGTGCCGCAACTGACGCGCCTGAAGGCCGCCGGTGCCGATACCTTGTACCTGGTGGGCAACGTCGGCCCCTCGGCGCAGGTGGTCAAGTCGCTCGACCGGATGGGCTGGAAGGTGCCGGTGGTGTCGCACTGGGGGCCGGCCGGTGGCCGCTTCACCGAACTGGCCGGTGCCAATGCGAAGAACGTGCATTTCATCCAGACCTTCAGCTTCTTCGGCAAGCTATCGCCGGTGGGCGAGAAGGTGGTCGGCGAGCTCAAGGCCAAGTATCCCGCCATCAAGGGTCCGGACGACATCACCCCGGCGGTGGGCGTGGCCAATGCCTACGACGGCATGCAACTGGCGGCGCTGGCCATCGCCAAGGCCGGTTCCACCAACGGCGATGCGATCCGTGAAGGTTTCTACAAGATCGATCGCTATGAAGGCCTGATCAAGACCTACGTCAAGCCGTTCAGCCCCACCGTCCACGATGCGCTGCAGTCGGACGACTACGTCTGGGCGCAGTTCATCGACAACCGCATCCTGCCGGTCGGGATGTCGCAGTAATCGCAGTGACCGGCCGCGCTGCGGCCGGATAAATTCAGGAGAGCGGGATGTTGCTGTTGTCGGCACTCATCAGCGGTTTCGGGCTGGGTAGCATGTACGGCCTGATGGCGCTGGGTTTCTATATGACTTATGCGGTCTCGGGCACCGTCAATTTCGCCCAGGGCAGTTCGATGATGCTGGGCGCCGTGCTGTGCTTCACGTTCGCCCAGACGCTGGGTTGGCCGATGTGGCTGGCCGTCGTGCTGGCGCTGGTGCTGTGTGCTCTGTACGGCCTGGTGGTCGAGCTGCTGGCAGTGCGTCCATTCGCGCGCCAGGGTTCCAATGCCTGGCTGATGTCGACCGTGGCGTTGGGCATCGTGCTCGACAACCTGGTCATGCACACCTTCGGCAAGGAACCGCGCAGCCTGCCTTCGCCGCTGGCGCAGTCGTCCATCGAAGTGGGCGGGGTGGGCCTGGGGGTGTATGCGCTGCACCTGCTGATCCCGGTCACCGGGCTGGCGCTGGCGGCGCTGCTGCATACGATATCGCGCCGTACCCGTTGGGGCACGGCCTTGCTGGCGGTGGTGCAGAACCGCGATGCGGCGCGCCTGATGGGGATTCCGATCACGCGTGCCATTGCCGCCGCCTTTGCGTTGTCGACCTTGCTGGCGGGGGTGGCGGGAGTGCTGATCGCACCGCTCTTCAATGTCAACGCCGACATGGGCACGCTGTTTGGCCTGAAGGCATTCGCCGTGGCGATCCTGGGCGGCATCACCAGCGCCTGGGGCGTGATGATCGCCGGCCTGCTGTTTGGCATCGTCGAAGCGTTGATCACGTCCACGCTGGGTTCCGGCTATACCCAGATCATCACCTTTGCACTGGTGATCGTGGTGCTGGCAATGCGTCCCAATGGCCTGTTCGGCCGTGCACAGGTGAAAAAGGTATGAACCAGGTTTCTCAATCAAAGGGCGCCGTGCGGCTTGGCCTGGGTAGTCCGGGCGCACTGGTGTGGAGCGTGCTGGGCCTGATCGGCGCCATCACGCTGGCGCTGTCGGTCAACAGCTACTATGTGTTCGTGCTGGCCGGCATTGCGTTGGTGGCGATCGTGGGCATCGGCTTGAATGTGCTGCTGGGCCTGACCGGGCAGGTATCGTTCGGGCACATCGGCTTCTATGCCCTCGGCGCCTATACGGTGGCCATCCTGACCACCAAGCTGCAGCTCGGCTTCTGGCTGGCATGGCCGGTCGCTGCGCTGGTGGCAGGGGTCTTCGGGGTCTTGCTGGCGTTGCCGGCATTGCGCGTGAGAGGTCCTTACCTGGCCATGATCACGATTGCCTTCAGCTTCATCGTGCAGCACCTCATCATCGAATTGCGCGACCTTACCGGGGGCCAGAACGGCATCATGGGCATTACCGCGCCGGTGGTGTTGGGCCTGCAGGCCGAACGTGCCATTGCCATCGTCGGCCTGCTGACGGCGGCGCTGGTGCTGGCCTGTTATTGCTGGCTGTCGCGTGGCAGCTGGGGGGCGGCCATGCGGGCGGTGCGCGACAGCGAGACCGCGGCCGAATCGATCGGGCTCAATCCGTTGGTGATCAAGACTGCCGCCTTCGCCATCTCGGCCGCGCTGGCGGGGCTGGCCGGCGGACTCTTCGCGCCGCTGTCGACCTTCGTCACGCCGGACACCTTCGGCTTCATGCAGTCGATCCTGTTCGTGCTGGTGGTCGTGGTGGGTGGTTCCGGTTCGATCATGGGGCCGGTGATCGGCGCGCTCATCGTGGGGGCCTTGCCGGAACTGCTGGCCAGCATGGAAGATTACCGCCTGCTGTTTTTCGGCGCGTTGCTGTTGCTGGTGCTATGGATTGCGCCGGACGGCGTCACCGGCCTGCTGGCCAAGTTGGCCCGGCGCCTGCGCACCGTGGCCACGCCCGATGTGCCAGTGTCTCCGGCTTCTCCCGGCGCCGCCTTGCCGCAGGCGGGTACGCGTGCCCGCAGCTGCCTGCGCGCCGACGGCTTGACGATGGTGTTCGGGGGCGTTCGTGCCGTCAGCGGCCTGGGATTCGAGGTGCCACCGGCCGCCATCACCAGCCTGATCGGCCCCAACGGCGCCGGCAAGACCACGGCGTTGAACATGCTCTCCGGCTTCTACCGGCCCACATCGGGCAGTTTCATGCTGGGCGAGGTGGCCCTGGCGGGGTTGCCGGCGTTTCGTATTGCCCGTCATGGCGTGGCACGTACCTACCAGACCTCGCAGTTGTTCGGCAGCCTGTCGGTGCTGGATAACGTGGCGCTGGCCTGCGCTCGCGGGCGCCTCGGCCATCCGCTGTCGACTGCCGGCGCGTCCGATGCCGCGGTGCGCCAGCGCTGCCTGGCGCTACTGGATTTCTGCGGCTACCGGGGCGACCCGATGAGTATGAGTGCCGACCTGGCGCATGTCGACCGGCGGTTGGTCGAGATTGCCCGGGCGCTGGCCACCGAGCCTGATGTGTTGCTGCTCGATGAGCCGGCCGCCGGCCTCTCGCGCGAAGACAAGGGCATGCTGGCCAGCCTGTTGCAACGGATTGCCGATGCCGGTCTCAGCGTGGTGGTGGTCGAACACGACATGGAACTGGTGATGCAGATTTCGGCCCGCATCGTGGTGCTCGACGCCGGCCAGCGCCTGGCCATCGGCTCGCCGCAACAGATCCAGAACGATCCGGCGGTACGCCAGGCCTATCTGGGTGAGCAGGGCCAGGCCAGCATCGCTGCCGTGCGCACTGCCGGCGCCACCGGCGCCGAGCTGCTGGGCGTGGGGCAACTGGTGACCGGCTACGGCGCCGAGCCGGTATTGCATGGCATCGACCTGCAGGTGCGCAGCGGCGAGATGGTGGCACTGCTGGGGGCCAATGGCGCCGGCAAGTCGACCCTGATGCGGGCGCTGGCGGGCTTGCATCGTCCGTTGCAGGGAGGTATTCACGTCGACGGCGTGAACCTGACCAACCTGCGCGCCGAGCAGATCGTGCGGCACGGGGTAGTGCTGGTGCCGGAAGGGCGGCAGGTGTTTGCCGAGTTGACCGTGGCCGACAACATCCGCCTGGGGGCTTTTCTTTATCCACAGGACGTCGAGGCGCGCCTGCAGCAAATGCTGGAGCGCTTCCCCCGCCTGCGCGAGCGGCTGCACCAGCGTGCCGGCTTGCTGTCGGGCGGCGAGCAGCAGATGCTGGCCATTGCGCGTGGCCTGATGTCGCGCCCGCGCGTGTTGTTGCTCGACGAACCCTCGCTGGGGCTGGCGCCCAAGGTGATCGCCGAGTTGTTCGACGCCCTCGACCGCCTGCGGCAGGAAAACATGACCATCGTGCTGGTCGACCAGATGGCGGCGCTGGCATTGTCGCTGGCCGATCGGGCCTATGTGATCGAGGGCGGCCGGGTGGTGGCGCAAGGCAGTGCCGCCGAGATCGCCGCCAACGACGCACTGGCCAGGGCCTACCTGGGCGCGCATTGAGGAGCCGACATGGAGCAGACCGCACCGTTCGAAGTCAATCATCCGCAGGTGCTGGCCGAGGTCGAGGCCGCCTTCGGTCGTTACGAAGTGGCGCTGACCACCAACCAGGTCGAGGTGCTGGACGAACTGTTCCTCGATAGTCCCCATACGGTGCGCTACGGCGCCACCGAGAACCTGGTGGGCATGGAACAGATCCGCGCGTTTCGGGTGGGGCGCTCGCCGAGTAACCTGATGCGGGACTTGCGCAATACCGTCATTACCACCTATGGTCGCGATTACGCCGTGGCCAACACCGAATTCACCCGCGACGGCGATGCCCGGATCGGGCGTCAGAGCCACACCTGGCTACGCCTGCCCCAGGGGTGGCGTATCGTGGCCGCGCACGTGTCGTTGATGGCAACCTAGTTACACTATGACGCGCGGTGTAGAGGTCGTCGATAGCTAATCAATCATTGGGAGCAAGCCATGTTGTACAGCAAGACCTGCCTTGGCGGAATGGTCACCGCGCCACATCATCTGGCGGCCCAGGCCGGCGCCAACGTATTGCGCCAGGGAGGCAATGCGGTCGAGGCGATGGTGGCGGCGGCGGCCGCCATCGCCGTGGTGTATCCACACATGAATGGCATTGGTGGCGACGGCTTCTGGGTCATCAGCGAACCGGGCCGCGAGCCGGTCGCGATCCAGGCCTGCGGCCCGTCGGCAGCATTGGCCACGCCCGACTTCTACGCCCAGCATGGATTGTCGGCCATCCCGCCGCGAGGACCGCAGGCGGCCCTGACCGTGGCCGGCGCCGTGGGAGGCTGGGCCGCGGCATTGGACCATGCGCAGCATTTCGGGCGGGCATTGCCGTTGCCGGTCCTGCTGGCCGACGCCATCGGGCATGCCAGGGCCGGCATACCGATCACCCGTTCGCAGCACGAACTGACACGTGACAAATGGTCGCAGCTCAAGGACCAGCCGGGCTTTGCCGCCACCTATGCGGCCCACGGTGTTCCGCTGCCGGGCGCGGTGCTGAAGCAGCCGGCGCTGGCGGCGACCCTGTCGCGCCTGTCCGAAGCCGGCCTCGACGATTTCTATCGGGGTGACCTGGCGACCACCATCGCGGCCGGCCTGGAGCGGGTCGGCAGCCCCTTGCGCGCCAGCGACCTGGCGGCCTACCGGGCCCGGCTGCTGGCGCCGTTGATGGTGCAGCTGAAGTCGGGTCGGGTCTACAACCTGCCGCCGCCCACGCAGGGGGTGTCGGCGCTGATGATCATCGGCTTGTTCGATCGACTGGGCGTGAGCCAGGCCGACGGCTTCGAGCATATCCATGGCCTGGTCGAAGCTACCAAGCGCGCCTTCATGCTGCGTAACCGCCATGTGACCGATCCGGCCCACATGAGCGTGGACGCGGCCGACTGGCTGCAGGCGGCCGCGCTGGAGCACGAGGCGGCCCAGATCGATGCCCGGCGGGCGGCGCCCTGGCCGCATCCGGCCAAGCCGGGCGACACCATCTGGATGGGGGCGGCCGATGCCCAGGGCCGGGTGGTCAGCTATATACAGAGCATCTTCTGGGAGTTCGGCAGTGGCGTGGTGGTACCGGACACCGGCATCGTCTGGCAGAACCGCGGCGCCAGCTTCACGCTTGACGACGGGCCCAATCGGCTGGCGCCCGGCAAGTTGCCGTTCCATACCCTCAATCCGTCGCTGGCCCGGCTCGACGATGGCCGCACACTGGCCTACGGCACCATGGGCGGCGAGGGACAGCCCCAGACCCAGGCGGCGGTCTTCACCCGCCACGTACTGTTCGGCCAGAACCTGCAGGCAGCGGTATCGGCGCCGCGCTGGTTGCTGGGGCGCACCTGGGGCGAGGACTCGACCAACCTCAAGCTGGAAGGACGAATTGCTGGCGGGACCGTGGACGCGCTGCGCCGCGCCGGCCACGAAATCGAGCTGGTGCCGGACTACAGCGACATGATGGGACATGCCGGAGCCGTCTGCATCCACCCCGACGGCGTCATCGAGGGCGCGACCGACCCGCGTGCCGACGGTATCTGCGCCGGGGTCTAGGCGTTGTCTTTTCGCATCTTTGGAGACGATTCGTATCGCCAGCTGTGGAATGAGAATTTTTTCGTTTAGGCACCTGCGGTGCGGCTTTGCAGGGCGTGCCACCGGGCGGGAACAGGCAGGATTTCGGCGCAATTTCCCGGCGGAAATATGGGGCTGATGAAATTTCTGAAAGCCGGTGAAAAAAGATGACCGTTCTGGCAAGATGCGATCTTGAACACGTGCGGCTCGCAGGGGGAGTCGACACGTTCCCTGCCGGATCGCCGTCTGTTGCCCGAATTGAACAAGAAAAAAGTCCCGTCGCCGCCTAATCTATCGTCGCTGATCACGACAGGGGTGATGCTCACAGTGCTGATCACGACCATTTCGGTGCTGATTCTGGTGGATCAGTTCACGCGCGGTTACGCCCGCGCCGAAGCCGAGACCCGACTCAAGCAATTGGCCTGGCAAATGCAGGACGCGCTCGAGCGCGGCATGCTGGAACGCCAGATCGACCTGCGTATCCTGGTGGCGCGTCCTGCCGTCAAGGAGGGGAGCGACGTAACGCGCATCCGTGAAATACTCAACGAACTGCAATCCAACGTCCCCCATTACGCCTGGATCGGCATGGCTCGCCCCGACGGCATGGTGCTGGCCGCCACCAACGGCATCCTGGAAGGGCATAGCGTGGCCGAACGTCCATGGTTCAAGGAAGGCCAGGAACGCATGTATTCGGCCGATTACCATACGGCGTTGCTGCTCGAGAAGAAGTTGCCGCCGCAGGCCGAGCCGTGGCGCTTCGTCGACCTGGCCACCCCGGTGCTGGACAAGCAGGGCCGCTATATAGGCGTGATCGGCATGCACCTGTCGTGGGCATGGGCGCGTGAGATCGCGGCCAGGCTGCTCAACCCGACCGGCGACCGCTATGACGTCGAGGTACTGATCGTGCGGTCGGATGGCACGGTGCTGCTGGGACCCAAGGGACTCGAGGAAACCCGGATCGACACCGAGAGCTTTCGTGCCTCGCAACGCCTGTCTGGCGGCGGTGCGGTACTTGAACGCTGGCCAGACGGGCGGCGCTATATCACCGGTTTTTCGCATACAGGCGCCGATAACCGCCTGATGCTCAAGTGGAGCGTCATCGTGCGCCAGCCGGAACCGGTGGCATTGCAGGCGTTTCGCGACCTCGAACGACGGGTGATCCTGGTCGGCGGCTTGATCGGGCTGGTGCTGGTGGTGCTGGCGTTTTTCCTGACCCGGCGCCTGGTGGCACCCGTCAATAGCCTGTCGGCGGCGCTGGAACTGCGCGCCTCGGGGGTGCAGGACGTGACCATTCCGTTGGTCAACAGCTACCGCGAGGTGCAGTTGCTATCGTCGACGCTGGTGAGCATGGTCGAGCGCGAAGAACGTTATCTGCGCGAGATGCGCTCGCTCAATGAAAGCCTCGAGCAGCGGGTAGCCGAACGTACCGGGCGCCTGCACGAGACGGCCAGCGCCCTGCAGCAGGCACTTGACACCCAGTACGCCGACCAGATCAGGCTCGAGGAAAGTGCCGCCGAGTTGCGCGCCATTCTCGAGAACGCCCAGGACGCCTTCATTGCTGCCGACGAGAACGGCATCATCGTCGAATGGAATCGACAGGCCGAGCTGCTCTTGGGGTGGAGCCGCACCGAGGCCATCGGCAACCGGATGACCGAACTGATCATCCCGGTCGACATGCGCGAAGCGCATTATCGTGGCATGCAGGAATTCATCGAGCACGGCACCAGCGTGGTCATCAACAATCGCATCGAGTTGCAGGCACTGCATCATGACGGCCATGAGTTGCCGGTGGAGATCACCGTGGGGCACGTGCGCCGGCATGCCGGCCACCTGTTCATTGCCTTCCTGCACGACATCACGGAGCGCCTGGCATTTCGCGACCAGATGCGCGAGCTGGCGCTGACCGACGTGTTGACCAGCCTGCCCAACCGGCGCGCTTTTTCGGACCGCCTGCCGGAAGCGATGATGCGCGCACGCCGGGCCAATGAGCTGGTGGCGCTGTTCTTCATGGATATCGATGGTTTCAAGGGAGTCAATGATCGCTATGGGCATGAGGCCGGTGACGAGTTGCTGATCCAGTTTGCCCAGCGGCTGCGGGAAGCGGTGCGCGACGTCGACACGGTGGCGCGACTGGCTGGCGACGAGTTCGTGGTGATTCTGGAAAACCTGCATTCGCAGAAGGACGCGTTGGCGGTGGGCGAGAAGATCCTGGCTTCGATGCGCGAGCCATTCGAGCTGACGCATTCGACGGTGCATATCTCTTCGAGCATCGGCGTGTCGGTCTACCTGCCCGATGGCGATGGCGAGATCGGGCCCGAGGAATTGCTGGCCATGGCCGACAAGGCCATGTACGCAGCCAAGCGCCTGGGCAAGAACCGGGTGGAGCTGGGCAAGATCACCGACGCCTGATATCAGCGCATGTGGTGATCTGCTATATATAGGCCGCAACGCGCTGCAGACTGCTGGCCAGACAGTCTTTCACGGCGCGCTAAATTATTTTGCATGATTGTTCAAAAAGTACTTGCGCGGTCTATGCGGCGTTGCTATAGTTC
>NZ_AKJA01000034.1 GCF_000282575.1 Herbaspirillum sp. YR522
CGTTGATGATCTGCTGGATGAAGATGTCCATGAAACGAAGTCTCCTGTCTGGTTGACTTATGGGATGAGTCTGGTTGACTGATGGGATTACGAATGAATTGCGTGCTGGTCCAGTGCCGCCCGCGCCACGCGCGCCGCCGCCAGGTCCCACGACGCCTGGCCGACCGTCTTGAAGACCGGCAGCGCACCGTTGCGCGACAGGCTCGCGCCGCTCACCTTGCCCGACAGGACATCGCCGATGGCTAGCACCTGCTGCCAGTCTATCCCTGCCTGTATCAGGTCGCCGGCCTCGTGGCGGGCGCCGGCCGGGTCATCGACCACGATCCGACGCGCATGCAGCAGGGCCGGCGGAAACTCGGCCATGTCGGGCTTGAAGGCGCCCACGCCGATGACCAGCGTATCGGCGCCGATATGCTCGGGAATGACCGGTTGGCGCGCCGTGGTCAGTGCGATCACCACGTCCGTGACGGGTGCCTGGCTGGCCAGCAGCTGCGCCGGCAGCGGACTGGCGACCACCCCTGGATGGCGCTGCGCCAACGCAGCACAGAATTGCTGCATGCGCGGCAGGTCACGCGCGGCGATCCAGAACTGCCGCACACCGAAGATCTCGACCAGGGCATCGGCGTGCGCCACTGCCTGGGCGCCGGTGCCGATCAGCAAGGCCGAACCGGGCGCGCGCGGCAATAGCGTACGAATGCCCAGCATGGTCATGGCGGCCGTGCGCCGGCCCGTCACGGTGGGGCCGTCCAGCAGCGCGATACGACGACCGGTATCGGTCTCGAAGACCACCACTTCACCCTGGATCGCCGGCAAGCCGTGGCGGCCATTGTCGGCATGCACGGTAATGAGCTTGGTGACCGACAGGTCGTCGGCGATGGCCGGCATGCCCAGCAATACGCTGGATGGGTCGATCGGCACCACCTGGCGCTCCGGGGCGCGGATGGTGCCGTTGGCGAATTGCTGCGCGGCGGTGGCGAGGGCGTCGACCAGTCGCGCGTAGGGCAGCGCGACGGCGGTCTGCCGGGCGTCGAGAATATGCATGTCGGCCTCTAGCGCAGGAAGAACCCGGTCGGGAAGGGATCGGAGTCTTCCAGCACCCATTGGTTGGTACTCATGATGTGGGCGTGGCCGCTGACCTCGGTGAGTGCACCGTCGAATTCGCCGACCCGGGTAGTACCGATGACGCGCACGCCGAAGTTGCTGCCGACGATGCTGCCATTGACGTAAGGCTGCTCCAGCGCCAGCCGGCCCCGCAGGAACAATTGCGCGGCGCGCCCGGAAGTGCCGGTGCCGGTGGGCGAACGGTCGACTTCGCGATCGGCGAAGATGCACACATTGGACTGGTCGGCGCCGGGGAAATTGGGTTCGCTGTCGATGATGGTGCCATACAGCGCATCCAGGCCGGGCTCGAGCGGATGCCGGATCGCCACCTGTGCCTTGACCGCGGCCTTGGTCTCGGCACCCAGCTGTATCAGCTGGCGCACCAGTTCGGGCTTGACCGTCAGGCCGGCCTGGGCGGCGTTGATGTAGTAATAGAACGCGCCGCCGAACACGATGTCGCCCTGGATGCGGCCGAAGCCAGGCGTGTCGACCACCACGTCGCGACGATAGATGAAGGCGGGCACATTGCGAAAGCTCACGCGTCCGGCACGGGTGCCGTCCCATTCGACGAAGGCTTCGATGAAACCGGCCGGGGCGTCGAAACAGATGCGGGTGCTTGGCACGCTACGCTCGACATACCCCATCTCGACCAGCACCTTGCCCAGGGCAATGATGCCGTGGCCGCACATGTCGCTATAGCCTTCGTTATGGATGAAGATCACGCCGAAGTCGGCCTCGGGCGTGACCGGCGGCAGCAGGTAGGCGCCATACATGTCGGCATGCCCGCGCGGCTCGTTCATCAGGAACTGGCGCAGGTCGTCGCGGTGCTCCTTGAGCCAGGCCCGTTTTTGCAGGATGTTGGCGCCGGGCACCGGCGGCAGACCCGACACCAAGATGCGCAGCGGTTCGCCGCCAGTGTGCGCGTCGATGGTCTGGACGGTACGGGTATAGCTGAGCATGGAAAATCCTTGGTTCCGACGGTCGCGAGCATGTCCCGCCTGCGCCAGGCGGAAACGCGCGAAACTGGAACGATGACGATACGGTGGAGGATGGTGCGACCACGGCCGCTTCGCGTCGTCCGGTCGAGCAAGACCGGGGGCGAAGCGGCCGGCAGCAGGCTGGCTCGCCAGCTGCCTCGACCAGTGGATCAGTAGCTGGTCAGTGGCACAGGCACACCGTCCTTGAAGCGGTACACGGTCACCGGCGACTGCTTCAGGTCGTGGTTGGCGTCGAAGTCGTACTGGCCTGCCACGCCCTTGTAGCTGATCTTGGCCAGTGCCGGGCCGAACTGCTTGGGCTCGATCGAGTTGGCGGCCTTCATGGCCTGGGCGATCAGCATCATGCCGTCATAGAACGACACGGCGTAGGTCTCGGCGGGACGGCCGTACTTCTTCTGGTAGTCCTCGGCGAAGACCTTGCCGTCCTTGGCCTTGTCGAGCATCGTACCGCCTTGGGTACAGTAGACCGACTCGCCGATGGCGTCGCCACCCAGGCGTCCCATTTCAGGCGAGCAGATGCCGTCGCCGCCCATCAGCGTGGCATTGATACCGAGTTGCTTCATCTGGCGCTTGATCGGGCCGCCTTGCGGTGCATAGCCACCGATGAACACGGCGTCCGGCTTCTTGCCCTTGATCGAGGTCAGGATGGCGGTGAAGTCGGTTGCCTTGTCGTTGGTGAAGTCCTTGCTGACCACATCGATGCCGTTGGCCTTGGCCACCTTGCTGAATTCCTCGGCCAGGCCCTGGCCATAGGCGGTGCGGTCGTCGATCACCGAGACCCGCTTGACCTTCAGTTCCTTGGCCGCGTACAGGGCCATCTTGCCGCCCAGCTGGCTATCGCTGGCGGCCACGCGGAACAGCGTGGCAAACCCTTGCTGGGTGATCTTCGGATTGGAAGCCACGGTGGCCACCACCACGCCGGCGTCGTTGAACACGCGCGAAGCAGGGATGGTCACGCCCGAGTTGTACGGACCGACGATGGCCTTGATGCCCTGGTCAACCAGCTTCTGGGCCGCGCCCACACCCGACTTCGGATCGGCCTGGTCATCCTCGGCGATCACTTCGAACTTGAGCTTCTTGCCGCCCACCACGATACCCTGGGTATTGAGGCGCTCGACGGCCAGCATCAGGCCGCCCTGGTTATCCTTGCCGGCCGATGCCTGCGGGCCGGTCAACGGGCTGGAAAAGCCGATCTTGACGACCTGCGTTTCCTGCGCCAGGGCGAAGGCTGGAATCAAGGCCAGCGAAGCGGCGATGATGTTGAGTCCGGTGACGCGCTTGAACATTGAGTGTTTCCTCTCTCTAGAAGTCAGACTGCGGGTAAATGGGTTGCGACGCCGCAATAGCAGGATATCCCGCTGACCATGCAACCATGGCAGCGATTCCGTCGATGCTGTACGCACTGCGCCGTTGCAGGGTCGAACATGTGAAACCTGTTGATAAGTTTGCCGGAATACTGCTGTCGTCCGCGCAGATGCACCGCCGTTGGCGCACCATGCCCGCATTACGTTGTATATTTTTATGAGGGAGGATTCTATTTACTCTTTACTGATATTAGGCGCGTTTATTGCCTTTATAATCAAAATTAAATTCTCCAAAAAAATTCTGGACTAAATTAAATTCGGATTCATGCCGGCACTCGACAAAATCAGCAAGAAAATCCTGGCCGAACTGCAAAACGATGGCCGTATCAGCAATGTCGACCTGGCCGGGCGCGTGAACCTGTCGCCCGCAGCTTGCCTGGAGCGGGTACGCAAGTTGCAGGAGGCCGGCTACATCCTTGGCTTTGCCGCCCAGCTCAATCCGGAACTGCTGGATGTGTCACTGCTGGTGTTCATCGAGGTGGTGCTCGACCGCACCACGCCGGATGTGTTCGCCGAATTCAAGAAGAGCGTGCAGAGCATTCCCGAGATCATGGAATGCCACATGGTCGCGGGAGGTTTCGATTACCTGGTGAAGTCGCGGGTCAAGGACATGAACGCCTACCGCGAATTCCTGGGCAAGTCGCTGCTGCAACTCAAGGGTGTGCGCGAGACCCATACCTACGCCGTGATGGAAGAAGTCAAGAACACCATCCGCCTGCCGATCCGCTGAACGCCGACCGGCGTCGACGCATCCCTGCGCGCCGTACCTGCCCGATAGGTCAATAGGTGGCCAGGGGCACCATCTCGGTACCCTTGAACCGCAGGATGGTGACGGTGGATTCCTTCAGGTCATGCTGGGCATTGAATTCGTAGCTGGCCGTGATGCCCTTGTAGCGGGCGCGCGCCAGCGCCGGCATCAGTTGCCGGCCGTCGGTGGTTCCCGAGGAACGGATCGCATGTGCCAGCAACATGACGCCGTCGAAGTAGGAAGCGGCATAGACATCGGGCGCCCGCCCGAACTTGCGCTGGAAGCCGGCGGCGAACACGGCGCCGTCGGTAGCCTTGGTCAGCCATTCCCCACCCAGCACGCAATAGGTGTTGTCGCCCAGGGCGGCGCCCGCCGAACGCGCCACCACGGCCGAGCACAGCGTATCCCCGCCCAGCACCGCCAGGCCCATCTTCATGCGTCGCAGCTGCTTGACCAGGCTTGCCGCATGCTGTGAATAGGTGCCCAGGAAGACCGCCTCCGCATGGCTGTCGCGAATGCGGCGCAAGACGGCGCTGGTGGTGGCCTCATCCGCACCGGGCGGGATCTTTTCGCGGGCCCCGACCTGCAGGCCCTGCGACTTGGCGCTGCGCTGGAAGGCCTCGATGAGGCCATCGGCATAGGCGCTGCCGTCGTCGATGATGGCCACGCTGCCCAGCTTGAGGGTGCGCGCAGCGTAGCGCGCCATCTTGGCGCCGATGTCGCCATCGCTGGCCACGATACGGAACAGGTAGGGTTGCCCGAGCTGCGTCACCCGCGGGTTGGAGGCCGCCGTCAGCGACGGCGTCTGCCCATCGTTATAGGCGCGGGCGGCGCCCAGTGCAACGCCCGAATTGATCGGTCCCAGCACCGCGCTGACACCGATGGCCGCCATCTCGCGGGCGATCTCGGCGCCACGCTGCGGGTCGGACTCGTCGTCACGCACCACCGTCTCGAATCGCAGCGACTTGCCATCGAGCTCCATGCCCTGCTGGTTGAGTCGGTCGATGGCGATCTGCATGCCGTTGAGTGCATCGATGCCGATCGGTGCGCTGGGCCCGCTCAGCGGACCGCTGAACCCGACACGCACTATCTGTACCCGCTCTGGCGTATCGATCACCTCGGCGCGCGCCGCGAGGACGTCGAGCATCAGGGAGGCTGCCAGCGCAACGCGGGCCAGGACAGTGGATTGCATGCGTTCGGAAACCGGAAAGAAAGAGGCACGCCAATACTAAAATTAATTCTAAACAAACACAACCGATGCCCTCTTCGCTGGCCAATAATCGCCGCGTTCGGCCACGTCGCCGGCGAGACACCGGCGACATGGCCCGCACTGCATCAGAAGCTGGAGCGCACCCCCAGGATCAGGTTACGTCCGCCCATGGGCACCGATTCCTTCAATACCGAGGTCGACAGGCGAATATCCTGGTTGAGCAGGTTGCGCGCCAGGGCAAACCAGGTCAGTTTCACACCATTCAACCTCTGGGTATACGAGAGGTTGGCGTCGAGCTGGGTGTAGGACGGCGTCTCGAAGGTCTCGAAGGACGCCAGGCGGTCCTGCTTCCTGGCACGCAATACCTTCATGCCGCTGGCCCACGGCCCGGCGCGATACGCCAATTCGACCCCGTAACGGGTGGCTGGTTGCAAGGGCAGGCTGCCCTGGTTGTCGAGCGAGCCGCGCGACGTATCGGCAAAGGTCCGTGCCGCGAAACCGTCACCGTTCCAGTTGTAGCTCACTTCCACTTCGGCGCCACGGATGGTGGCATCGCCTTGCGACCAGAAACGCTGGGTGAATTCGCCACCGGCATCGGCATTGCCTTCTTCGTCCACCTGGCCATTGGTGCGTCCATAGATATAGTTGCTCACCTTGTTCTGGAACAGGTTGCCCTTCCAGCGGACCGGGCCCTCGGTTTTCTGCAGGGTCAACTCGATGTTATGCGAGGTTTCCTTCTTGAGCTGGCCATCACCGATGTCGAAGGTGGCGGTGGATTCGTGCGGCCCATTGGAGTACAGCTCCTCGACCGTCGGCGCCCGCTGCGCCAGCGAGTAGGTCAGGCCCAGGCCATAGCCGGGGGTGAAGGTCCACAAGGCACCGGCCGACCATGACAGCAGATTGAAATCGCGGCCACCCAGGCCGCTGCCGGCATCGGGCCGGCGCTTGACGCTTTCACCGCGCAGGCCCGCGCTGGCCAGTACCGGACCGAACTGGCGCTGTTCGACCAGGAAGCCGGCGAACGAACTGGAACGGGTCGGCGGGGTCAACTCGGCGCTGCCCGACTGGGCCGACAACGCGGAATAATTGCTCTGCTCGGTCTGTACCCCGAAGCTGCCACGCCAGCCGGCCAGCGGCGCGTGGGTCAGTTCCCAGCGGGTCTGCAGGGCGCGGTTCCTGAAGATGGTGGCGGGGGTGCCATCCTGCTGCTTCTCGGCATGGGTATAGTCGGTGTAGCCGAACTTGAAACGCATGCTCTCGATGCCGGCAAACGGGTCGCGTACCAGCGTGTCGATGTCGTAGCGACTCTGGTGCAGGTCGATGAACGAGTTCTCGGCGGTAGGAATGCCGTAGTGATCGTCCAGCGTCGAGGCCGACAGGCCGACATGCCCCCAGGATGCGATATAGGACGCGCCGGCTCCGCCGCTGGTCTCATGGGTGAAGCTGTTGGGCAGGCGACCGCTGGCGCTGTCGGGATTGCCCCGGGTGGCATTGCCCGGGATCTTGTAATTGTCGGTATCGCGATAATTGCCATCGACGTGCAGGCCGATCGGGCCGGCCGACGTGTCGAGCACGAAGGACCCGTTCTTCTCGCCGTCGACCGTACCGTATCGCCCTTCGACGGCCCCGGTCGGCTTGGGCAACAGCAGCGTGGGGATGCGCTCGTTGACCACGTTGACCAGGCCGCCGATGGCGCCCGATCCGTACAGCAGCGTGGCCGGGCCGCGCAGGATCTCGATCTGGCGTGCGGTAGCCGCTTCGGTCGACACCGCGTGGTCGTTGGAGACGGTGGACACATCGGAGACCGCCATGCCGTTCTGCAGGATCATGACCCGTGGCCCTTCCATGCCGCGGATGATGGGGCGCGAGGCACCGGCGCCGAAGGCCGATGCCGACACGCCCAGTTCGGACGACAAGGTGTCGCCCAGCGAGTTGCCCAGCTTGTTGCGCAGTTCGTCGCCGGCCAGCACCTTGGCCGGCGTCAGGACCTGGAGGTCTTCATCGGAAGCGAAGGGGTTGGCGGTGACCACGATCGGTTGCAGTGCCGGCGGCGCGTCGCCTTCGCCGGCTTGGGCGGCGGCCGCGGTCGACCACGATGCGAGAGCCGACAGCACCGCGGCTGCCAGATAATGTTGGCGTTGGTTGTACATTTGAATTCCTGGTGTGCATGCGCGCCGTATCGCGCTCCATCGCATGGCTACGCGCGGCGCATTCAGGCCGGCCGTCGCAACGCGTACCCATCGCCTGCGCTGGGGGCAGGGCGAGCGCGATCACGCAGGACAACCAGCAACGAGGGGCCTGTCGGCCCCGGTCAGTTCAGGGTGGAATTCAACGCGGCGGCGCGCGCGAGAGGAAGGGGCAATTGACCGGCGCGTCCCAGGACGCGAACGCCTGCCACAAGGCCAGCACGCGCACCGGCGGCAGCAAGGACAGGGAGGGGAAATCGAAGTGCATCACGGCCGCCAGGGTGGCGCCGTCGTAGGCTTCGCACGAATGGTGGTGGGCACCACCATGGGCGCTGGCAAGGTCAGCGCGATCCATGCCATCCACGTCGTGGTGCGCTGCCGGGGACGCGCGGGCTTCATCGAACAGCGCCTCGTCGACCAGCGAATGCACACTGCTACCCTGCCAGTTGGCGTGGGCGATGGCGTGCACCAGCCCCAACGCCTGGGCGAACAGCAGCGACATCACCAGCAAGGTGACGAAGATCTGTGTGCGCACGGGACGCTGGTTGGACATGGGGATATACATGATGACTGCCGACATACCGCGGGCTCGGCGTTGAATTTCTTCGATTGGCAAGGTCAAGCCCGGCGCTGCCAGCGGCGTGAGCCGCCTGGCACTTCGCGCCCCGTCAGCCACGGAGCGGCTCGACCCCGCACGCGCGATCAGTCGCCGTACAATTTCTGCTTGAGTTCGCGACGTTGCTGCGCTTCCAGCGACAGGGTTGCCGTTGGACGGGCCAGCAGGCGCGGAACACCGATCGGTTCACCGGTTTCTTCACACCAACCATAGTCGCCGCTGTCGATGGACACGATCGATTGCTGCACCTTCTTGAGCAGCTTGCGTTCGCGGTCGCGCGTACGCAGTTCGAGAGCGTGTTCTTCCTCGATGGTGGCGCGGTCGGCAGGATCGGGCACCAGCACGGTTTCGCGCAGGTGTTCGGTGGTTTCGCCCGCGTTCTTGAGCAATTCCTTTTCGAGCTGTTGGAGGCGGACCTTGAAGAACGCCAGCTGGGCCGGGTTCATATAGTCCTTCTCGTCCATCTTGAGGATTTGCTCTTCAGTCAGCAATGGTTGCGCTGCAGGGGTAGTTTTGGGAGTTTTGGTTGCCACTTCGCTTACTTTCAATACTACGGGTTTTTCAACTATCCAAATCCCGACGGATGCTTCGCTGCCGGAACCGGTCGCTTTTGAATCCACTTCCCTTGTCGCGTTCTTGCACCTCTTGGCTTGAAACTTGAGCGAGTGTCTGGCGGACTTGCCTCTTGCGGCCAAACGGGCCGGAGAAGACACTGCCATTTTCGCGGTCAGGATTGTACACCAACCGCTGGCACTGCAAGTCGTTGGAGTTCGCGCGGCGCTGGCGAGGCGCCGCTGCGGCAACCCGGGCCGGCGCAGGGCTGCAAGGATGATGCGCCCCGCGGCCGCCAGCACCAGCGGCGACGCACCGGAAAACAGCATCTTTCGCGGAGCCTTTCATCACTCCCCCTACGGGTAAGGCCATGCCGGCTGATTCCGCTTAGAAATTATGATGTTGCCAGGATCAGCTGATAGTCGACGGATCAGCAGAGTTATACCAGAAGATCGCCCCGAATGGGAGCCGCCTCACGTATGTCGCTGGCCACACACGGAACAGCCCGGGTCGCGCCCGACGTTGATCGAGGTCCATTCCATCTCGCGCGCATCGAGAATGAGCAGCCGCCCGGCCAGTGAGCGGCCGACGCCGGCTACCAGCTTGAGTGCCTCGGCGGCCTGCATGGTTCCGATAATGCCCACCAGCGGCGCAAATACCCCCATGGTGGCGCATTGCACTTCGTCGAATTGGCGCTCGGGCGGGAACAGGCAGGCATAGCAGGGACTGCCAGGGTCGCGCGAGTCGAATACGCTGACCTGGCCATCGAAGCGGATCGCCGCTCCCGACACCAACGGCACCGCAGCGACCACGCAGGCCCGGTTGATGGCATGGCGGGTGGCAAAGTTGTCGCTGCAATCGAGTACCACGTCGGCCTGTGCCACCAGCGCCTGCAGCCGCTCGCCTGCGAGCCGCTCGGCCAGCCCGACGACCTCGATCTCGGGATTGATCTGCTGCAGTGCCTGGCGCGCCGACTCGACCTTGGGCTGGCCGACGCGCGCGGTGGTATGCATGATCTGGCGTTGCAGGTTGGTCAGGTCCACCTGGTCGTCGTCGACCAGCGTGATGCGCCCCACCCCGGCCGAGGCCAGGTACATGGCCGCCGGAGAGCCCAGCCCGCCGGCGCCGATCACCAGCGCCCGTGCGGCCAGCAGGCGCGCCTGGCCCGGGACGTCGATCTCGTCGAGCAGGATATGGCGGGAATAACGCAGCAGTTGTCGATCGTCCATCGGGCAGGCTCTGGTGTTGGCCAAATGAAAACGGGCCGCTGACGCGACCCGCTACTACGCCAGGCATGCACCGCGATACCCTAGAGGTATCGCGGGCAGCATCACTTCTCGATTTTCTCGGGCGGCGTCTTGCTGTCCTTGGCGGGAGCGGCTGGCGTGGCGTTCTTGCCTTCCTCGTTGCGCACTTCCGGCTTGGCCTTGGAGACCTGCACCGGCAAGCCCTTCAGGTGGTTCAGCGCCTGGGTCAGCTGGAAGTCGTCCTTGCTGCCGAAATCGAGCGGCTTGCGCTTCTTCTCGGCGGCGATCAGGCGCTCCTCGGCCAGCTCGTCCATGGCTTGCGCCTTGACCTCGGCCGACTTGTCGGTGTCGTTGCTCAAGTGCTTGGACAGGTCGGCTTCGCGCAGGCGCAGGCCGTTCAGGCCGTCGCCGTCCGGGAACTCGTCGACCATGATGTCAGGCACGATGCCACGCGCCTGGATCGAGCGACCCTTGGGCGTGAAGTAGCGCGCCGTGGTCAGCTTGACCGCCGTGTTCTTCTCGGGCGGCAGCGCGATCACCGATTGCACCGAGCCCTTGCCGAAGGTCTGGGTACCCATGATGGTGGCGCGCTTGTAGTCTTGCAGGGCGCCGGCGACGATCTCGGAAGCCGAGGCCGAACCGCTGTTGACCAGCACCACCATCGGCACCTTCTTGATGGCCTCCGGCAGGCGCGACAGCGGATCGTTGAGCGGGCTGGAAGCGTAGAACTCGCGCTTGGCGTAGAAAGTTGCCTTGGAGCTCGGGATCTGGCCATTGGTCGACACCACCACCGAATCCTTCGGCAGGAACGCCGCCGATACCCCGATGGCACCCGGCAGCACGCCGCCCGGATCGTTGCGCAGGTCCAGCACCAGGCCCTTCAGGTTCGGCTCCTGCGCATAGATGGCGGCCAGGCGGCGCGACATGTCATCGACCGTCGGTTCCTGGAACTGGGTCACGCGCAGCCAGGCGTAACCAGGCTCGATGACCTTGGACTTGACGCTCTGGACGCGAATCTCCTGGCGGGTGATGGTCAGGATGATCGGCTTGTCCTCTTCCTTGCGGGCGATGGTCAGCGTGATCTTGGTGTTGGGCTCGCCGCGCATCTTCTTGACCGCCTCGTCCAGCGACAGGCCCTTGACCGGGGTGCTGTCGAGACGGGTGATCAGGTCGCCTGCCTTGATCCCGGCGCGAAAGGCCGGGGAATCCTCGATCGGCGAAATCACCTTCACGTAGCCGTCTTCCATGCCGACCTCGATACCCAGGCCGACGAACTTGCCCATGGTGCCTTCGCGCAGCTCCTTGTAGGCCTTCTTGTCGAGATAGGCGGAATGCGGGTCAAGCGAGGCCACCATGCCCGAAATGGCTTCGGTGAGCAGCTTCTTGTCTTCTACCGGTTCCACGTAGTCCGACTTGATCAGACCGAAGACATCGGTCAACTGGCGCATCTCCTCCAGCGGCAAGGCCGCCATCACATTCTTCTGCGCGATGGCGTCGAACTGAATCATCGCCGTGGCGCCCGCCACCATGCCCAACCCGATCAGACTGATATTCTTGAGTTTGCTGCCCATGTGTCACCTAGTAGTTACCCACGTGAGTGGGTCGAATGCGCGGCCCTGATGCCGCATTTCAAAGTATAAACCCGATTGCTCGTTACCGCCGCTATTGCCCGCAGTGGCGATGGTTTCGCCACCCTTGACCACATCCCCGGCGCGCTTGAGGATGGCCTGGTTGTTGCCATAGATGGTCATGTACTGGTTGCCGTGGTCGACGATCACCAGGTTGCCGAAGCCGCGCAGCCAGTCGGCAAACACTACCCGCCCACCGGCCACGGCCCTGACTTCGGCCCCTTCGGCGGCGCGAATGAACAGGCCCCGTGAGCTTGGTCCGTCGCCGCGCCGGCTGCCGAACCTGGCCGCCAGGTCACCCCTTACCGGCAAGCGCAGCTGGCCGCGCTGGCTGGCGAACGGCTTGCCGAAATTCTCCGACTGCGGTTCAGGCACCGTGTCGTTGCGTCCCAGCGAAGCCGATTGCGGTGGTTCGTCGTCGTCGATGGCATCGGACGGATCGGGCATCCTGGGGGCCGGCTTGCCGGCCTTGGCTGCCTGCGCGGCCCTTTCGGCGGCCCGCGCACGCTGCTCGGCCAGTCGCTTCTCGCGTTCGGCACGGGCTTTGGCCAATTGTTCCTGCCGGCGCTTTTCGCGCGCCTCGGCCTCTGCCTTCTTCTGCTGCTCGATCAGTTGCGCCAGGCGGTCGACCAGGCTCGACAGGCGTTGCTGGTCCTGTTCGATATGCCCGACTTCCTTGCGCTGGGCGCTCAAGCGCGTCGACAGCTGCGACAACAGCGTCGCCCGCTTGGCCTTTTCCTTCTCCAGGGTCTGCTTCTGCTCGTTCTCTTCCTGGGCGATCTCTTCGAGTTCGAACTTGGCGTTCTGGGTCTCGGCCTTGTTGCTGCGAATGGCCTGCAGGTTGGCACGCAGCGTGTCGATCAGCTTGGCCTGCGCCTGCGATACATAACCCAGGTATTGCAGTTCGCGATTGATGCGATTGGGGTTGTCGCCCGACAGCAGCAGCTTGATGCGGTCTTCGTTGCCGGCCACGTACTGCTCGCGCAGCAATCGCGACAGCTGCGCCTGCTGCGCATTGACCTGGGCGCTCAACTGGTTGAGCTGGCGTACCAGTTGCGCCAGTCGGCTCTCGGTCTGTTGCTGCTCCAGTGCCAGGTCGCGCAGCGAGCGGTTGGCGCGCGAGATGGCCTGCTCGGAGGCAGCCAGCGCATCGGCCGCGTTACCCTTGGCGGCCTCGGTCTGGTCGATATCGCGCTTGAGCGCCGACAGGCGCTGGCGCAGGTCGGCCTGCTCCTTCTCGGCCGCCTGCTTCTGGCGGGTGCGTTCGGTGATCGCCTGGGCCTGCACGGTGCCAGCCGGCAGCAAGCCCATGACGCCCAGCGCCAGCAGCAGGACGGCCGCACCGCACGCCGGATGCCAACCCGCCGGACGAACCAGCGCCAGCGGCACGCCGGACCGGGGTCGGGCATGCAGCGATGGCAGGGTTTTGCCGGGATGGGCGTCGTCGGACCTGGCGGTCCGGCCGGGACGACTGAGAAAACGCAGTTTTATTTCGACTTCCCTTGGTTGGCCACGGCCTTGAGCGCGGCGTCGATGGCGGACTGGTCGCCCAGATAGTAGCTCTTGATCGGCTTGAGATCGGCGTCCAGCTCATACACCAACGGCTGGCCGTTGGGGATGTTCAGGCCGACGATATCGTTGTCGCTGATGCCGTCGAGGTACTTGATCAGGGCCCGCAAGCTGTTGCCGTGGGCCGAGATGATGATCTGCTTGCCGGCGCGAATGGCCGGAGCGATCGAATCGTTCCACGCCGGCAGCACCCGGGCCACGGTGTCCTTCAGACATTCGGTCAGCGGGATTTGTTCGCGTGCCAGCCCGGCGTAGCGCGGATCGTCGTACGACGCACGCGGGTCGTCCTCGGCCAGCGGATTGGGCGGGGTGTCATAGCTGCGGCGCCAGACCAGCACCTGCTCGTCGCCGTACTGGGCGGCGGTCTCGGCCTTGTTCAAGCCTTGCAGCGCACCGTAGTGGCGCTCGTTGAGACGCCAGTCGTTCTTGACCGGGACATACATCTGGTCCATTTCGTCCAGCGTGGTCCACAAGGTGCGGATGGCACGCTTGAGCACCGAGGTGTACGCCAGGTCGAACACAAACCCGGCTTCCTTGAGCAACTTGCCGGCCTGGCGCGCTTCGGCCACGCCCTTCTCGGTCAGGTCGACGTCGACCCAGCCGGTGAACCGGTTGGCCAGATTCCAGGTCGATTCGCCGTGGCGCATGAATACGATTTTGTACATAGTTGGCTTTTTGATGGATGGAAAAAGCGGTGCAGGGAAGTCCGGGGGCGGCGCGGGGCGCCATGCACCGAAGAGCTTCCGGGCCCCGAAGGGCCGCGCGATCCGATAATGCGGATCGACAACTGCTTCTATTTTATAATGCCGGGATTAAGTAAACCCATTGGACCGCCGTGAAATTCATCATCGACAATATTTTCCTGATCGCACTGGCGCTGGTATCGGGCGTGGCACTGCTGGTGCCCTACCTGCAACAGCGCGGCAACAAGCTTTCCCTGCTGCAGGCAACCCAGATGCTCAACCAGGGCAAGACCCTGGTGCTGGACGTACGTGAGGCCGACCAGTTCGCCGCCGGCCACCTGCGCGACGCCCGTAACATCCCGCTCAAGGAGTTGCCACAGCGCATCGGCGAACTCGACAAGCTCAAGGGCCGCCCGGTGATCGTGGTGTGCCAGAACGGCAGCCAGGCCATGAAGGCCGAGTCTGCCCTGAAAAAGGCCGGCTTTGCCGATGTATATGGCCTCCAGGGCGGCATCTCCGCCTGGCAAGGCCAGGGCCTGCCGCTGACCGTAAAGGATGCAAAATGAGCGCCCCGGTAGTCATGTATTGCACGGCCGTCTGCCCTTATTGCGTCATGGCCGAACGCCTGCTGAACAACAAGGGCATCACCGAGATCCAGAAAATCCGCGTCGATCTCGAACCCCAGCAACGTGACCTGATGATTCAGAAGACCGGTCGCCGCACGGTGCCCCAGATCTATATCGGCGATACCCACGTGGGTGGCTTCGACGACCTGAACGCCCTCGAACGCGCCGGCAAGCTCGACCCCCTGCTGCAAGGCTGACGCTGCAACGGCCTGCACACTTTTAACTGACTTTAACGATACTGAAAGAGATCCATGTCGGAACAGACCCAACAGACTGAACAACAACCCGTCTTCCAGATCCAGCGCGTTTACCTGAAGGACCTGTCGCTGGAGCAACCGAATTCGCCGCAGATCTTCCTTGAGCAGGAATCGCCTTCGATCGAAGTGGCCGTCGACGTCAACGCCGAAGTGCTGGCCGAAGGCGTGTTCGAATCGGCCGTGACCATCACCGTCACCGCCAAGATCAAGGACAAGGTCGCCTTCCTGGTCGAGGGCAAGCAAGCCGGTATCTTCGAGATCCGCAACGTGCCGGCCGAGCAACTGGACCCGCTGCTGGGCATCGGCTGCCCCAACATCATCTATCCGTACCTGCGCGCCAACATCGCCGATGCCATCACCCGCGCAGGTTTCCCGCCGGTGCACCTGGCCGAGATCAACTTCGAGGTGTTCTATCAACAGCGCCTGCAGGCGCTGGCCGAGCAACAGGACGCAACCCTGGTCAGCGGCTCGAACGCAGTCAACTGATCTGGCGTGCCGGCCGCCATCGGGCGGCCCGGCCATTTCCTGCCTGGCCGGTGCCCATGCGAGCGCCGGCCAGCGATCCTGCGAAAGACTTCCCATGAAACTGCCCTTGTTCATCGCGGCCACGGTCCTGGGATCGACCCTGGCCCATCAGGCCTGCGCGCTCGATTTCAAATCCGTCGGTGGCGCCCCGGCAATCATGTACGACGCACCGTCCGAAAAGGGCCGGCGCGTGTATGTGGCGCCGCGCGGCATGCCGGTCGAAGTCGTGGTGACCTACGGTGAATGGAGCAAGGTGCGCGACGCCGCCGGTACCTTGTCCTGGATCCAGTCCAAGGCCCTCACCCCCAAGCGCATGCTGGTCGTCAGTGCTGCCAACGCGCGCGTGTTCACCACTGCCGACGAAGCCAGCCCGGTGGTCTTCACCGCCGACAAGAACGTGCTGCTGGAGATGATCGAAAGCCCCAGCAACGGCTGGGTCAAGGTTCGCCATCGTGACGGCCAGAGCGGTTTGGCCAAGGTCGGCGACGTATGGGGCGACTAGGCCCCACTGCACCCGAGCCACCTACTTCCATGAACATCACCATTCTCGGCGCCGGCGCCTGGGGCACGGCACTGGCCATCACACTGGCGCGCCGGCATGACGTCGTGCTGTGGGGACGCAACCGCGATGCCATGGCCGAGGCGCAACAGGCGCGCGAAAACCGTGCCTACCTGCCCGGCCTGCCGTTACCGGATGCGCTCACCGTCAGCGCCGACTTCGACCTGGCGGTCGATCACGTCTGCCGCGATCCATCATCATTGCTGATCGTGGCCTCGTCGGTGGCCGGCTTGCGCGGCCTGGCCGGCCAGCTGCGTGATCGCGCCATTCCCAACCTGGTCTGGCTATGCAAGGGACTGGAAGAACAGTCCCGTTTGCTGCCGCACCAGATCGTGCAGCAGGTATTGGGCGACAAGATCGCCGCCGGCGCCCTGTCGGGGCCCTCGTTCGCCCAGGAAGTGGCACGCGGCCTGCCCTGCGCCCTGACCATCGCCGGTGGCGACGCCGCACTTTGCCAACGGGTAGTCACGGCCGTCCACGGCGGCAATATCCGTATCTATTCCAGCGACGACCTGATCGGGGTCGAGATCGGCGGCGCCGTCAAGAACATCCTGGCCATCGCCACGGGCGTGGCCGACGGCCTGCAACTGGGCCTCAACGCCCGCGCCGCGCTGATCACCCGGGGCCTGGCCGAGATCACCCGGCTCGGGGTCGCGCTGGGCGGGCGTCCGGAGACCTTCATGGGGCTGTCCGGGGTGGGCGACCTGATCCTCACCTGCACCGGCGACCTGTCGCGCAATCGTCGGGTCGGACTGGGATTGGCGCAGAACAAGAAGCTCGACGACATCGTGACCGAACTGGGCCACGTGGCCGAGGGCGTACGCTGCGCCCAGGCCGTGCGCGAACTGGCGCGCGAGAGACAGGTAGACATGCCGATCACCGACGCGGTGGCCGCAGCCCTGTTCGATGGGGTGTCAGTGCAGGATATGGTGGCGCGCCTGCTGGCGCGGGACGCACGGGAAGAAACGGTCTAGGCACTGCAAAAACAACAGTCCCCACCGACGGCGACGCCGGTGGGGACTGTTTTCGTGACGGCCTCGGATGCTGCCTAGCGCAGCTCGGCAGCCGCCTGACTCAGCGCGCGATGATATCGCTCTGCATCTTCGGGCGCTTGAAGCGCTGTGGCGACCCACCTTCGACGACGTCGTCCATGTGCTTGGAAATCTTGTCGTAGGCCGAGCAGTCGTCGGCTTCGTCCTTGATGCGCTTGCTCAGGCGCGATGGGCGCGACTCGCCGGACATGACCAACTGCGCGGCGCGGCCGGCGTGATTGCGATTGACGGATTTATTGCGTTGAATGGCTTGCATCGTTCTTCCTTCTACGTCACCTGACGTTCTATGCTTTTCGATATTCCCCTATCGAAAAACCGCAGTGCCTCGAGCTTGTCGAATGGCAATGCTCCCCGGTACGACTACTCTGACTTATCTTTTCGACCACATCGCTCTTGACTGGCGCTTTAACTATGTAACGCTCAAGTCGCGATTTGGAATACGTGAAAAGTCAGGATTTTGTCAGCCAATTCGAATTTATTTTTTGACAATGGCCATTTGTTGCGACGCAGTGTCGTCTTCAATGCCTTAACCATGCAGGTTTGCGGGCGATTTCCCGTCAGTTGCGACCGTATTGACCAGCTAGCGCTACACGATGAAACAAATGTAGCCAAACGTATCGGCGACTTAAATACGACACGCGAAGTCAATTACCGGCTCGTCGAGCATGCCTGGGAGAAACGCGCGGCGGGGTCTACGCGGCCGACGTGGCTAGGAGGGGGAGCGCAGATCGAGATCGGCCGGGACCAGCGAGAACACCTTGGCATCGCGTGCCTGGCCATGAAAGACGAGGCGGTTGCGGGCCAGGCATTCCAGTGTGGCGCCGGTTTTCTCCGCCACGCGCTGGCTGCGCAGGTTGGCCGCCTGGACCACGATTTCCAACCGGGTCAGCCCCACCCGGGTGAAGGCAAAGCTGGCCGCGACGCGGGCCGCCAGGGCGGCTATGCCGCGCCCGGTATAGCCGTCGCGAACCCAGTAGCCCAGGTTGGCCAGTTGGTTGAGATGACTGATCTGGTTGATGGCGACCGAGCCGATGACCTCTCGCGAGGCGCGCGCGATGACGTTGAAGTCGTAGGCGGCGCGCATGTTCCACTGCTCGATACTGTTCTGCACGAACCGCTTGGCATCGGCCGGGGAATAATCGGGTGAGCACCAGGCTTCCCATTGACTGATGGCGGTGGCCGATTGATGTACGGCCTGATAGAGGGCCGGTGCCTCGCGCAACGCCAGCGGTCGCACCTCGATGTGGCTGTCGCAGTAGATGATTTGGCGGTCGCGGTCTATATGCTGGTTCATGCTGGAGATGGCGGCCTGAGAGGAGGACCGCCCACGCTCGCCATCTTACCCAAAAATGCAGGCATGCAACAAATGCGGTTCAAGCGCCCAAGTGGGGATGCAGGTCGGCCAGGCGTTCGATGACCACCACGCCATCGGGCAACTCCGGATGCACGCCGTGCTCCTGCAGCGCGATCACCTTCATGCCCGCCGCCAGCCCGGCCTGCACCCCCGGCAGGCTGTCCTCGACCACCGCGCAGCGCGCCGGCGCCACACCCAGGCTTTGCGCGGCGAACAGGAACAATGCGGGGTCGGGCTTCCAGCGCTGCACGTCATAGGCGCTGAAGATACGCCCGGAAAAATACGGCAGCAACCCGGTCACCCGCAGGCACAGCTCGATCTTGGGGTGCGGCGCATTGGATGCCAATGCGTAGGGGATGGACAGCGCCTGCACCATTTCCAGCGCACCGGCGATGGGTTGCAGCCGCGCCTCCAGCATGGTGCCCATCACCTCGCGCAGCTCCTTCTCGAAGCTGGCCGGCAAGGGCGCGCCGTGCAGGGCTTCGATGTGGGCCCGGCACAGCGTCATGCTGACGCCGCGAAAACGCTGCAGCGCCTCGCGCGCGGTCAGGTCGACGCCATACCGGGCAACGTATTCGGACCATGCTTGGGCGGCCACGACCTCGCTGTCGACCAACGTGCCGTCGCAATCGAAGATGACCAGGTCGATGGCGTTATCCGGATTCATTGCCTGTCCTTCAGAGTTCGCCGTAAGAGTGCAGGCCGGACAGGAACATGTTCACCCCGAGGAAGGCAAAGGTGGTCACCAGCAGGCCGACCAGTGCCCACCACGCGGCGACCTGACCGCGCAAACCCTTCATCAGGCGCATGTGCAACCAGGCGGCATAGTTGAGCCAGACGATCAGCGCCCAGGTTTCCTTCGGGTCCCATGACCAGTAGCCGCCCCAGGCCTCGGCCGCCCACAGCGCGCCCAGGATGGTGGCGATGGTGAAGAACGCGAAGCCGACCGCAATGGCCTTGTACATCACATCGTCGAGCACCTCCAGCGACGGCAGGCGATCGGCCAGGATGCCGCGCGACTTCAGCAGGTAGGCCACGGCGACCATCGCCGCCAGCGCAAACGTGCCATAGCCGATGAAGTTGGCCGGGACATGGATCTTCATCCACCAGCTTTGCAATGCCGGCACCAGCGGCTGGATCTCGGCCGCATCACGCGAGACCGTGTACCAAATCAGGAAACCAACCGCCGCCGAGATCACCGTCAGCACGAAGGCGCCCAGCTGGCGCGTGGCGTAATGCTGCTCGTAGTACAGATAGAACAGCGCCGTGATCATGCAGAACAGGATGAATACTTCATACAGGTTGGAGATGGGGATATGCCCCACATCGGGCCCGATCAGGTACGACTCGTACCAACGCACCATCATGCCGGTGAAGCCCAGGACCACCGCCGCCCAGCACAGCCTGGAGCCGATCGCAGTGCCGGTGCCGGCGCGCGTGGCCAGCCCGCCCCAGTAGAACAGGGTCGACAGCAGGAACAAGGCGCTCATCCACAGGATGGCCGACTGGCTCGACAGCAGGTACTTCAGGAAGAATTTCTTCTCTGCCATCTCCAGCGCACCGCCGTACATGGCGATGGCGCCCAGCGACAGCACCGCCAGCAGGGCGATGAGGGTGCGCACCGGCTTCCAGTGCCAACCAAGCCAGGCGAAGGTCGGGGCCGCCAGCAACAGCACCGCCTTTTCGTAGTAATCCATGTAGCCGCCGAAACGCGAGAGCGCGTAAAGCGCGCCTGCGACCAGGGCCGCAGCGTAGATCCAGTCCACGATGCCCAGCCGGCGCACGAAGCTTGGCTCCTGGGTATAACCTTGGGTTGCTTGCGTGATATCCATTGCGTTCTCCATATGAATGCAGCCTGCTGCATCCGCTCCTGCCCTGGTTGCCAAGGGCAGGAAAATTACCGCCATCGGTCGGCGGCTCGGTCTGCGTCGTGTATGCCACCGGCTTGTGATGCGCTGCTCCGCCGGTCTCGCCAATCAGTGCCTGGGTGAGGCCGACGCCGGTGCCAGCCGCACCTTCATCTGCTCGAATTCGCGATCGAAATCCATCGTACGGCGCTGCGTGCTCATGGCCATCAGCGCCTGGCTGCCCTGCCCATCGGCGCCCGGCTTGATCCAGATCCACAGGCGCCGCTCGCGGATGTACAGCATTGCAAACACGCCCAATACCAGCAACAGGCAGCCGAAGTAGACCACCTTCTTGCCCGGCGAACGGGTTATCTGCAGCACCGAGGCCTTGATCTCCTCGAATCCGGCCAGTTGCAGCAATACCGGCGCCGGATAGAAGCCGGCGTCGGCCAGCGCATTGATCGACAGCTGCAGGAAACGGCCGTTGGCTTCGTCGCTGGCGACTGGCTTCTGCCCATCCTGGACGCGCGCGGCCTGCCACAGCTCCCACATGCTGCCGTTGAGAATCTTCATGAAGATATCGGCCGCCTTTTCCTGCTCGGCCGCCGGCAGTTTCTCGAGGAAGCGGGTGACCGCGATGAAACCGGACTGGCTGCCGTCCCCGGCAAAGATATCCAGGCCACGCCGCGCCGACTGCTGCAGTTGCTCGCGCAATGCGGCCGGGGTCTCGCGTGTGCCGGCAATGGCATGCTGGGCGTAACGACGGGCGGCCTCCTGGCGCAGTTGCGGATTGGCCAGCGCCGCCCGCAGTCGCATCCATTCGACCACGCTGTCGTTTTCGTCGGCCGGGATGCGCAGATAGCGGAACGGCTGGTCGGGTTGTTCACGCATGCCCGCCAGGAACACATAGGCGCCATCGATCTGCATCGATTGCATGTAGTTCAGGTATTCGCGCGCCTGGCCGGTCTGGTCGCGCAGCTTGTACTGGACGGTCGGCCCGACGTTCTTGAAGTCCTTGCTGTTGGCGTTCTTGGCGCTGGACCCCAGATGCTTGTCGAGCCCATCCATGAAGCCGCGATTGATGTTCCTGCCGACATTGACCGCGCGTGCATCGCCGCTGGTGGTGCCGCCGTTGCCGCCGCCGGCATTCATGTTCTCCACATTGAACGGGCGAAAACCGCTCCATTCCACCGTATAGCCACCCGGCACCTGCGCCAGGGGGGTGCTGCCATTGACTTCGCCGGCCAGGTCGAAACGGGTGTTGGCGCCGCCGCGCATGGCGTAGCCGGTCAACTTGAGCTTGCTGCCACCGTCTTCGAAACTGGATTGGTAGAGCGCCACGCCGTCATAGATCAGCGGCTCGTTGACCTTGATGGTGGCCGCGGTCTCGCGCCCGGTCTGGTGATCGCGCACCACCACTTCGCTGGCGAACAGCTTGGGCATGCCGGTCGAGTAGAACTCGATGATGAAACGCTTGAGCTGGATGGTGAAGGGCAGGTCCTGGATCATCACGCCATCCTTCTGGGGGATGATCGCGGTGCTGCTGCTGGCGCCTTCTGGAATGAGCGTATTGCCGCGAAAGGTCGGGTTGCCCAGGCCCAGGCGATAGCGCTCCGGGATCTGCGAGATGATGCCGTTGCCGTTGAACGCTGCCTTGCCATAGAACCATTGCTGGAAGCGGATCGGCAAGTCCGAGTCGAGCAGTCCACCCAGGCAGATGATGACGATGGCCGCGTGCGCGAAGATATAACCCAGCTTGTTGGCCGCCCCCTGCTTGGCGGCGATCAGGATGGCGCCGTCCTTGTCGGCCAGCTTGACCTGGTAGCCACGCCCGCGCACCTGGGCCGCCAGGCGGGTGGCACCGGCCTGGACGCCTTCGACCAGGGTCCAAGCCATGCTGTGGTGGAAGTTGCGCAGCGACTGCTCGCGCACATTGTCGCGCCAGCTGCGCATGTCGCGCAGCATCTTGGGTGCGTTGCGGGCAATGCACAGCGATGTCGACAGCACCAGGAAACCCATGATCAGCAGGAACCACCAGGCCGAGTACACCGCATACAGGCCGGCCTGGTTGAACACCTCGAACCAGAACGGACCGAACTGGTTGACGTAGTTGGGCATCGGCTCGTTCTGCTTCATGACCGTGCCGATCACCGATGCGATCGCAATCAGGGTCAGCAGGCTGATCGCAAACCGCATCGACGATACCAGTTCGATGGCCTCACCCAGCCAGCGCTGCCGGGTCTTGATCAAAATTCCTTCGGTACTGCCCGTGGTCATATTTCTGCCTTATCGGATCCGTCTTGCCGGTCCGCCATTAATTCGATCGTTCAGTCGCAGGACCGAGCGTGATAAACCCGCAATTTTACCGCTCCAGGCGAAACTGCGTCGCCGCGCGCCTTCCGGCGTGCTCCGGCAGCCTGGCCGCCGATGAGCGGCTGCGCCGGCGCGGCGGCAAAAAAAGAGGCGGCATGGCGCCGCCTCCCGGTAGAGCTCGGCGAATGTCGATCAGCGCAAACCGGCGATGTAGTCGGCCACCGCCTTGATTTCCTTGTCCGACAGGCGCTCGGCAATGGTAGTCATCTGCGCGCTATTGTTGCGCGCACCGCCTCGGAACGCGGTCAACTGGGCCACCGTGTAGTCCTGGTGCTGGCCGGCCAGGCGCGGATACTGGGCGGGGATGCCGGCGCCGTTGGGGCTATGGCAGCCAGCGCAGGCCGGCACGTTCTTGGCCGCAATGCCACCGCGGAAGATCTGCTTGCCCAGGTCGATGGTGTCCTTGTTCCTGGCCGCGCCCGGCTTGGGCGCCTGGGTCACCAGATAGGCGGCAAGGTTCTTGATGTCCTCGTCGGACAAGGCCTTGGCCAGCGGCGACATGACCGGGTTGTTGCGCTCGGGGGTTCGGAAATTGCCCAGTTGCTTGGCGATGTAGGCTTCGTGCTGCCCGGCCAGCCTGGGATTTTGCGTGATGGTCGAGTTGCCAGCGGCACCATGACACGACACGCAGGCGACGATGTTGCGGGTGTTGTCGCCGTTGGTGTAGAGCGCCTCGCCCTTGGCCGGGTCGGCCTTCGCGGGTGGCGTCTTGGGGTCGGCTGCATGTGCGGGGGATGCTACTGCCAGCGATGCAACAAACAAGGTTTGCAACAATGGGGAAAAGGCACGGTTCATTCGTCACCCTAGTACTTATTGTGAATTGGAAGATTTTGCCCGTTTGGCGGCTGGCTGCCCCCATACCTTTTGCTGGTCATTTGACCTGTCTCCAACGGCCGCCATTTTTTGTTGATCCGGCGCAACACAGCAAGAGGTAGCGGCCCATTGTACAATAGGTTTTCCGCGTTTTTCCCCTCTTTCAATTTCCCTCCCCACCATGTCGCAACTTTGGCAAGCCCGCTTTTTCAACACCATCAATCATCTGCGGGACCTGCCCAAGACCGACATCGCGGAGGTCGCCTTTGCCGGACGCTCCAATGCCGGCAAGTCCACCGCGATCAACGTGCTGTGCAACCAGAAGCGACTGGCGTTTGCCTCCAAGACGCCCGGCCGCACCCAGCACATCAATTATTTCTCGATCGGCGGCGCCCACGTCGGGCAGCACCGCAACGACGTCGCGCGCCCGGACGAAATCCGCGCGCTGCTGGTCGACCTGCCCGGTTACGGCTATGCCGAGGTATCCGGCTCGGCCAAGCATCACTGGCAGGCGCTGCTGGGCGACTATGTGCGGCATCGACAACAACTGGCGGCGCTGGTGCTGATCGTCGATTCGCGCCGGCCCTTCACCGAACTCGATATCCAGATGATCGAGTGGTTCGCACCGACCGGCAAGCCCATTCATTGCCTGTTGTCCAAGTGCGACAAGCTCAATCGCAACGACGCCACCAAGGCGCTGGCCCAGGCCCGCACCTACCTGGCCAGCTATGTCGATGCCGATGGCAATCCGTTCCCGTTTACGGCGCAGTTGTTCTCGTCGCTCAAGCGGGTTGGACTGGAAGAAGCCAATGACCGGATCCTGGAACTGGCGGGCCTGACCGGCGAGCCTGCCGAAGGCGGCCACCCGCCAGGCGACGAACACGACGATGACCAAGGCCGGCACGCCCAGGCTGATGCAGCGCAAGGCGACCAGCCAGCTTCGTGATTAGAATCGACTGGACCGGCGAACTACCGATTTGAACCCCGCAGACAAAAAAAAGCCCTGGAGAAAGGGGAACAATCTCCAGGGCCCAACGCCTCTCGATTGCACGAGCGGCCCCGCTCAGGGAGGGAAGGGGAAGCGGGAGGCAACGAATTGCCCACACGTAAGATGGGACTCCAAAAGGAAAGTTTCGGATTTTGCTCCAGATCCGCAATTTTCGTAATTTAGGGGTGATTTCATCGAATTTATTTGAAGTTACCGTCCATTGACGACAAATCAGTATGTAGAGATTGCCATGCCAGCTTCCCATAGCCGCTCCCAAGCCCACGCCGCCTACCCCGCCCTGCGTATGCGTCGCATGCGTCGCGACGCGTTTTCGCGCGCCCTGATGCAGGAAAACGTGATTACCCCGTCCGACCTGATCTATCCGGTCTTTGTGCAGGAAGGGCAGAACCTGCGCACGCCGGTGGCTTCGCTGCCAGGCGTCGAACGCCTGTCGCTCGACGCGTTGCTGCCGGTGGCCGAGGACTGCGTGAAGCTGGGTATCCCGGTGCTGGCGCTGTTCCCGGTGATCGACACCGCCCTGAAGACCCCCGATGGCATCGAAGCCACCAATCCGGACGGCCTGGTGCCGCGCGTGGTGCGGGCGCTCAAGGAGCGGTTCCCGGAACTGGGCGTACTGTGCGACGTTGCGCTGGACCCGTATACCAGCCATGGCCAGGACGGCGTGCTGGATGCCAACGGCTACATCCTCAACGACCAGACCATCGAGTTGCTCATCGGCCAGGCGCAAACCCAGGCCGATGCCGGCGTCGATGTGGTGGCGCCTTCGGACATGATGGATGGCCGCATCGCCGCCATCCGTTCGATGCTGGAAGCGCGCGGCCATATCCACACCCGCATCATGGCCTACTCGGCCAAGTATGCCTCGGCCTTCTACGGTCCGTTCCGCGATGCGGTGGGTTCGGCGGCCAACCTGGGCAGTGGCAGCAAGGCCACCTACCAGATGGATCCGGCCAACAGCGACGAGGCCCTGCGTGAAGTGGCGCTGGACCTGGCCGAGGGCGCCGACATGGTGATGGTCAAGCCCGGCATGCCGTACCTGGATATCGTGCGCCGGGTCAAGGACGAGTTCCGCGTGCCGACCTTTGCCTACCAGGTCAGTGGCGAATACGCGATGATCAAGGCGGCCGCGCAAAACGGCTGGCTGGATCACGACAAGACCATGATGGAAGCGATGATGGCCTTCAAGCGCGCCGGCGCCGACGGCGTGCTGACCTACTTCGCGCTGGACATCGCGCGCAAGCTGCGCCAGGGCTGACCCGGGCCAGATGACCTCGGGCGCCGATCTCGACCAGTTCACCCGCAACCGACCACGCCTGTTCGGCGTGGCCTATCGCATGCTTGGCACGCGCAGCGACGCCGAAGACGTGCTGCAGGACGCCTGGCTGCGCTGGCACGGGCAAGACCAGGCGCAGCTGCAGTCACCCCAGGCCTGGCTGGTCACGGTGGTGACCCGCCTGTGCATCGATCGCCTGCGCCAGGCCCGCCAGGAACGCATGTCGTATGTCGGCCACTGGCTGCCGGAGCCGCTGGTGGACATCCACGATGAGGGCGTGGCCATCGATATCGACACCGGCATGGCGCTTACGGCACCCTCCCCCGAATCGTTGCTGGAGCAGCACAGCGATGTGTCCTTTGCCTACCTGCTGTTGCTGGAGCGTCTCAAGCCCGAGGAGCGCGCCGCCTTCCTGCTGCGCGAAGTGTTCGACCATGACTACCCCGACATTGCCGTGATCCTGCAAAAAAGCCAGGCCAGTTGCCGCCAGCTGGTGCATCGCGCCCGGGAGCGCCTGGCCCGCCATGGCGAAGGCGCCGGCGACCCGCGGCGCCCCTTGCGCGCGCCCTCGACGCAAGTCTCGCACCAGCGGCAGCAAACCCTGCTGCAGAAATTCATGGTGGCCGCCCAGAGCGGCGAACGCGAGGCCCTGCTCGGCCTGCTGGCCGAAGATGCACGCCTGGTCGGCGACGGTGGCGGCAAGGTCAGTTCTTTCCCGCATCCGCTGGCCGGGGGCGAGCGCATCTCGTGGCTGTACTACGCCAACATGCGACGGCTGGGCGGGCGCATTACGTATCGCGCCGCCCATATCAATGGCGGCCCTGGCCTGTTGCGCTATGTCGACGGCAAGCTCGAATCGGCGCAGGTACTGGAAACCGATGGCGAACGCATCGTCGATATCTACGTGGTGCGCAACCCCGACAAGCTGGCGGCCATCGCGCGCCAGGCACCGGCCTGATTTTTTCGGTTTTTTCCAAGGAAACTGTCACAACCCGACACGGCCCTCCGTCTTATGGATGAACCCCGGCGACAACGCGCCGGGTCGACTCATTCAACCACTGGAGATTTGCCATGTCCGACTTCAAGCAACGCCTGCCCTACGCCAAGCTGGCGGCCCCTGCCTTCAATGCCCTCTACAAGCTCAGCGAAGTGATCCACCAGGGTGGCGTCGACCCCAAGCTGCTGGAACTGGTCTTCCTGCGGGTGTCGCAAGTCAATGGCTGCGCCTTCTGCGTCGACATGCATGCGCATGACCTGCTCAAGGCAGGTGAAGACCAGCAACGCCTCAACACGCTGGCGGCCTGGCGCGAGATCCCGTTCTTCAGCGAGCAGGAGCGGGCCGCGCTGAACTGGGCCGAGTGCTTCACCGACCTGCGCCTGGCCAGCGACGCCAATGCCGACGCCGCCTTCGCGCTGCTGCAGCAGCATTTCGACGAGACCCAGATCGCCTACCTAGGCTTTGCGGTGGCGACCATCAATGCCTGGAATCGCCTCGGGGTATCGATGCGCCCGCAGGTGCAGCGACGCATGCCTGCATAAAAAAAACGCACTCCGGTCGCCCGGAATGCGTTGAACATGGTCCGATCCACATCAGACTTGTTGCTCAGAAATCGTGCAGGCGCGCCACCGGGGGCGCCTGCCTGTCCACCGTTACCGCCCTATTTCCACAGGGCGCACTTCGATTCGGCCTTGGTCATGTAGGCCTGGTCACCGGGAATGGTCTGCACCAGCTTGTAGTAATCCCATGGGCGCTTTGACTCGGATGGTTTCTTGACTTCCATCAGGTACATGTCGTGCACCATGCGGCCGTCGGGACGCACCACGCCGTTGCTGGTAAAGAAGTCGTTGATCCTGTTGCTGCGCAGGTAGTCCATGATCTTGTCGGGTTCGGTGCCGCCGACCGCCTTGACCGCCTTGAGGTACTGGCCCACGGCCGAGGCGTCGCCGGCCTGGAACATCGATGGCATCTTCTTCATCTTGCCGAAGTAGCGATTGGCCCAGGCGCGCGACCGGTCGTTCAGGTCCCAGTACCAGCCGTCGGTGAGGTACATCCCCTGCGTGACCTGCAGGCCCAGCGAATGGGTGTCGTTGATGAAGATGAGCAGGCCGGCCAGCTTCATGGTCTTGTTGACGCCGAACTCGTTGGCTGCCTTGATGGCGTTGATGACGTCGCCGCCGGCCACGGCCAGCCCCAGGATCTGGGCCTTGGAGGACTGCGCCTGCAACAGGAAGGACGAGAAATCCGAGGTCGCCAATGGCACCCGGGTCTGGCCGACGACGGTGCCGCCGGCCGACTTGACGACTTCGCTGGTGTCTTTTTCCAGCGAAGTGCCGAAGGCATAGTCGGCCGTGAGGAAGTACCACGACTTGCCGCCCTGCCTGGTGATGGCCGCGCCGGTGCCACGCGCCAGTGCCGTGGTGTCATAGGCATACTGGATGGTGTAGGCATTGCATTCTTCATTGGTCTGGCGGGTGGTGCCGGCACCGACCGAGATGAAGACCTTCTTCTTTTCGCCGGCGACCTTGCCCATGGCCAGGCTGGCGGCCGAGTTGACTCCACCGACGAGCATGTCCACGCCGTCGCGGTCGAACCATTCGCGCGCCTTGTTGGCGGCGATATCGGCCTTGTTCTGGTGGTCGGCGAAGACCAGCTCGATCTTCTTGCCGTTGATGCTGCCGCCGGCATCGGCGATGGCCATGCGGATGGCCTCGACGCCGCCCTGGCCATCGAAGTCGGCGTAGGTACCGGACATGTCGGTAATGAAACCGATCTTGATGGTGTCACCGGCCGCGTGGGCCGGGGTGATGGCGCCAAACGCCGCGCACAGCGATGCAGAGACGGCCAGCGACATGGCCGCGCGCCTGATGGATGAATGCAACAAGGTCTCCTCCTGGGGGTGTGAATAGCGACGACATGTGCCGCCGCCTGTTTGAATTCTTATAGTGTCCTGCGGTACCACTGCGGCCCGGACGCGCGCACCTCTGCGCCCATCCGGGGCCGGTGTCAGGCGCCGATGGCCGCGCGCGTCTGCTCGCCGTCGACCAGGCGCAACAGGCCCAGCGGATTGGCGTTCTGCAGCGGCACCGGCAGCATCGAGTCCGGATAGTTCTGGTAGCACACCGGACGCAGGAAACGCTCGATGGCCAGCGTGCCCACCGAAGTGCCGCGCGCGTCCGAGGTCGCCGGATAGGGTCCGCCATGGACCATCGCGTCGCATACCTCGACGCCGGTCGGATAGCCGTTGAGCAGCAGGCGGCCGGCCTTCTGCTCGAGCAGGGCAATCAGATCCTGGTTGCCCTGCAAGTCACCGATCTCGGCCTGCAGCGTCGCGGTCAGCTGGCCATGCATGTTGGCGGCGAAGTCGATCAACTGCTCGCGGCTTTCCAGCTCGACGATCACGGTCGAGGGCCCGAAGACTTCTTCTTCCAGCGGCGCTTCCTTGGAAAACAGCAAGGCGGCGTCGGCCTTGAACAGGTGCGGCACGGCCTGGGTATAACTGCTGCCACCGGCGGCGATGACCTTCACACCCGGCAGTTGCGTCAGGCGTGCCACGCCGCTGTTGTAGTGCGACAGGCCGCCGCTGTTGAGCATCGTGGCAGGCGACTGGCCCGACACCGCGGCCGACAATTGCTCGATGAAAGCGGTCAGTTCAGGCGAGCGCACGCCCATGAGCAAACCCGGGTTGGTGCACAACTGGCCGCAACCGACCACCACCGACGCGGCCAGGTCCTTGGCGATGGCGTCGCCACGCACCTTCAATGCCTCGGGCAGCAGGATGATGGGATTGATGCTCGACATCTCCGCAAATACGGGAATCGGTTGCGGACGGGCCGCGGCCATGTCGCACAAGGCGCGTCCGCCACGCAGCGAACCGGTAAAGCCCACTGCCTGGATACCGGCGCTCTTGACCAGTTGTGCCCCCACCCGATCGCCATAGATCATGTTGAAGGTGCCGGCCGGCACGCCGCTCTTCCTGACCGCGCGCTCGATGGCATCGGCCACCAGTTCGGACGTCACCAGGTGACCGGTGTGCGCCTTGAATACCACCGGGCAGCCGGCAGCCAGTGCGGCGGCGGTATCGCCACCGGCCACCGAGAACGCCAGCGGGAAGTTGCTGGCGCCGAACACGGCCACCGGCCCCACCCCGATCTTGTACTGGCGGATATCCGGGCGCGGCAGCGGTTGGCGCTGGGGCAGCGCGCTGTCGATGCGGGCGCCATAGAAGTCGCCCCGACGCACTACCTTGGCGAACAGGCGCATCTGGTTGCTGGTGCGGCTGCGCTCACCGGTCAGGCGAGCCGCCGGCAACGCCGTTTCGCGCGAAACGGCGGCAATGAAGTCGTCCCCCAGGGCGTCGATCTCGTCGGCGATGGCTTCCAGGAATGCGGCGCGCTGGGCCGAGGTAGTAGCGCGATAGGTCGGATAGGCTTGCTCGGCGGCATGCACCGCGGCTGCCACTTCCTTTTCGGTGGCGGTCACGAAGGGGGTCTCGAACAGGGCGCCGCTGGTAGCGTCAACGCTATGCAGCTGGACCTCGCCCTCGCCGCTACGTTGTCCGCCGATGTAGTTGTGTCCCAGAATCTGAATGCTCACGTTGTGCTCCTGCTATGTTGTTGGTGCGTCCCGCGTTGCGGAACGGGCAAAGAGGCCGCGTCCGCGCGAGCGGAGACGGCCCTGGATCGATCTCATCTATCTGCGCGGCATGCCGCGCAGGGCGTATTGTGTGGCATCACATGGATTGCTGCAGCATGCGTTCGTAGTCCTGTTCCGATGCCACGCGCGGGTTGGTCTTGTGGCTATGATCGGCCAGCGCCCCCTTGATGATCGCGGGATACATGTCGCTGCTCACACCCAGCTCGGCCAGCCCGGCCGGCAGGCCCAGGCGGGCGCTCATGTCCTTGATCGCCGGACCGATGGCGGCGGCGTCCTTGAGCCCCATCGCATGGGCGATGCGCGCCAGTTTCTGGTCCTTGACCACGGTCTCGGCGGGCGCATTGAATTCGACGATGGCCGGCAGGAAGATCGCGTTGAGCGTGCCGTGATGCAGCTTGGGATTGATGCCGCCCAGCGAGTGCGACAGGCTGTGCACGCATCCCAGGCCCTTCTGGAACGCCATGGCGCCCTGCATCGAGGCGCTCATCATGTTCAGTCGCGCCTCGCGGTCGCCCGGCTCGCGGGTGGCGCGTTCGATGTGCGCCCAGGCGCGCCACAGGCCATCGAGCGCAATGCCGTCGGCCGGCGGGTTGAACGACGGCGCCATGAAGGTTTCCAGGCAGTGGGCGATGGCGTCCATGCCGGTGGCGGCGGTCATCAACGGCGGCAGGCCCAACGTCAGCTCCGGGTCGCAAATGGCCAGTCGCGGCACCAGGTAGGGCGACAGCACACCGACCTTGCGGCCATCGTCCAGGATCAGGATGGCGCCACGCCCGACTTCGCTGCCGGTGCCGGCGGTGGTGGGAACGGCGATCACCGGCGCGGTCTTGGCCGTGATGTTGGACAGGCCGCCTTCGATCAACGCGAACGACTTCAATGGACCTTCGTGGGTGCCGCACACCGCCACGCCCTTGGCCAGGTCGATCGACGAGCCGCCGCCGACGGCGATGATGCCGTCGCAGTCGGCCTCGCGGAACATTGCCACGGCCGCTCGCACTGCGTTTTCGTTGGGGTTGGGAGGCGTCTGGTCGAACACCCGCACGGCATTGCCATCCTTGAGCTGTCCCAGCACGCGATCCAGGATGCCGGCGTTGCGGATGCCCATGTCGGTGACCACCAGCGGCCGCTTGATGCCGATGCGGTCGCATTCCTGCTGCAGCAATGCCAGCGCGCCAAAGTCGAACTGCACTTGGGTAATGTAATTGATGAGTGCCATCACATAGCCTTGATTTATAGATGTCTCCAGGACGGGAGCTGACGGCCCGGCTGCCGGTCACGCGCCGCAGCCAGCCTTTTCTTCTGGTGCCCTGCTTTTGAATGCCAGACTGTATGCCAATGAAACGCCGTTGGCTAATGAGAGCTGTTGATATGGGTATAACCAACAGTCATACTTAGGCTTTTATCGTGAAAGGTTGCCATGCAAGCCACGCTGCCATCGCTGGCGTCGATCACCTCGCGCCTGCACCTGCGCCAATTGCGCCTGCTGATTGCCCTGTCGGACCATGGCTCGCTGCTCAAGGCGGCCGAGCAGGTGGCCCTGACCCAGCCCGGCGCCAGCAAGGCGCTGCAGGAGATCGAAAGCACGCTGGGCGCGCAGCTGTTCGTGCGCACCAATCGCGGGCTGGAGGCGACCGACCTTGGGCATTGCGTCATTCGCTATGCGCGGCTGATCCAGACCGACCTGACGCACTTGCGCGAAGAAATGCTTTCCATCATGCAAGGCAATGGCGGGCGCCTGGCGGTGGGCACCATCATGGGCGCCGTGCCGCTGCTCACCGATGCCCTGACGCAACTGCTCGAAAAACGCCCGACGCTGTCGGTGCAGATCGTCGAGGACACCAGCGCGCGCCTGCTGCGGCTGCTGGACCAGGGACGGCTCGACATGGCCATCTGCCGCACCAGCATCAGCCAGCGTCCGCACCTCTACGACGCCTTCAACATCCACGATGAACAACTGGCCGTCGTGGCCAGCGTCAACCATCCGCTGGCCCACGCCCAGGAACTGCAACTGGCCGACCTGGCCGATTCGCGCTGGGTGGTGTACTCGGCCAACATGCCGATGCGGCTATCGCTGGAACGCGAATTCCACGATGCCGACCTGCGCTTCCCATTGCACCTGATGGAGACCACCTCGGCCTTCACCACGCTATCGTTGCTGCAGAAGAATCCGCATTTCGTAGCCTTGCTCTCGGTCGACGTGGCACAGTTCTGCACCCGCTTCGGCATGACCTGCATCCTGCCCCTGCAGTTGCATACCCGCAGCGAACCCTACCAGCTGGTCACGCGCCATGGCACGCAGCTCTCGCCCATGGCGCGCCAGTTCATCACCGACTTCGCCGAAGTGGTAGCGCAATAAAAAAGCGCTCCCGCGGGAGCGCCTCGAGCTTGCTGGGAGCGGTCGTTATTTGTTCGGCTGCGGGGTAATGCGCAGATACGGACGTGGCGACTTGTAACCCTTGGGGTATTTCTGCTTGATGACTTCCTCGTCCTTGACCGACAGCGGGATGATCACGTCGTCGCCGTCCTTCCAGTTGCCCGGTGTGGCCACCGTGTAGCCATCGGTCAGTTGCAGCGCGTCCAGCACGCGCAGTACTTCGTCGAAGTTGCGACCGGTGCTCATCGGGTAGGTGATGATCAGGCGCACCTTCTTCTTGGGATCGATCACGAACAGCGAGCGCACGGTGGCGGTCTCGGACTGGTTCGGGTGGATCATGTCATACAGGCCGGCGACCTTCTTGTCGACGTCGGCCACGATCGGAAAACCGACCACTGTCTGTTGCGTCTCCTCGATGTCCTTGATCCACTTGGTGTGCTGCTCGGCGGCGTCCACCGACAACGCGATGGCCTTGACATTGCGCTTGTCGAATTCGGGCTTGAGCTTGGCGGTCAGGCCCAGTTCGGTGGTACACACCGGTGTGAAGTCGGCCGGATGGGAAAACAGCACGACCCAGGAATCGCCTGCCCATTCGTGGAACTTGAGATTGCCGATCGAGGATTCTTGCTCGAAATCCGGCGCAGTATCGCCCAGTCGCAGTGTCATAGAGGTCTCCCAGTTCGAGGATTGAAGAAAATCGAATCGTGACTATAACTTGCCGCCCGTGCCAGTCAAACGACTATTAACGCTTAACCAAATAACCTTATGCAATGACAGCTACCCGCTGCTGCCGGTGCGAGGGCATGGCGCCGTTCAACTGGCCGGCAGGCTCTGCAGGAAGCGCGCGGCATCCTGGTAGCCGATCACGCGACGACCCGCCTGCTCGCGGCCATCGGCATCGAAGAACATGATCCCGGGGGGGCCGAACAGGTCGAAGCGCTTGAGCATGGCACGGTCGTCTGCATTGTTGGCGGTGACGTCGACCTGCAGCAGCAGCATGCGGTCCATGCGCGTGCGGACCTGTGCATCGGTGAACGTGAAGCGTTCCATCTCCTTGCACGAGACGCACCAATCGGCATAGAAATCGAGCATCACGGCGCGTCGTTGGCCACCGGCGTTCCGGGCCAGCGCCGCATCGAGCTCGGCCACCGAGCGCACCCGTACGAAAGCCGGATGGGCGGTGTCGCCGGCCGAGGCTGACGGCGACAGGTGCGACAGCGGCGCCAGCGGATCGCGGCCACCGCTGGCCAGGCCGACCAGCTGCAGCAGCCCGAGTGCGGCAAACGCCAGGCCCAGCCCGCGCCAGGCCCAGGTACCACCGGCACCCCATACCAGGTAGGCGCCATAGCCGATACCCAGTACCGCCCAACCCAGCATGGCCAGCCAGTCGGCAATGACCGGCGAGAGCATCCACCAGGCCGTGCCCAGCATCAACACACCGAAGAAGCGCTTGACACTGTCCATCCAGGCACCGGCGCGCGGCAGCAGGGCGCCGGCCGAGGCGCCAATGAGCAACAGTGGCACGCTCATGCCGGCGGCCATGGCAAACAGGGCGCTGCCGCCCAGCACCACATCCCGGCTCTGGCTGATGTAGAGCAGCGCACCGGCCAGCGGCGCGGCTACGCAAGGGCCGACGATCAGGGCCGAGATCGCCCCCATCACGAACACGCCGATCCAGGTGCCGCTGCCACCGCCGGAAGCGGTGGTCAATCGCGACTGCAGCGCGGCCGGCACCTGCAACTGGTACAAGTCGAACATCGACAGGGCCAGGCCGGCCATCACCAGCGCGAAGCTGCCCAATACCCAAGGATTCTGCAGGTAGGCCGACAGCCCTTCGCCCAACATGCCGGCCGCCACCCCCAGGGCGGTGTAGACCAGCGCCATGCCCAATGCATAGTCGAGCGACAGCAGGAAGCTGCGCATGCCCTTGCCGGGCTGCGCCGCCGTGCCGTGCTGGCCGACGATGATCGACGACAGGATCGGCAGCATCGGCAGCACGCAGGGGGTAAACGAGAGCCCTATCCCCAGCACGAAGAACAGCGACAGCACGCTCCACAGGTGGCCGCCCTCGAGCACCGAGGCAATGCCTGCGATATCGCCGCCGCCGACGGCCGGCTGCACACTGGCGGGTTCGCTGCCGCTGCCGCGCGTGACCACCCCCAGCGCCTGGGGCGACAACTTCACCACCAGTGTCATTGGGGGATAGCACAGGCCCTTGTCGGCACAGCCCTGCGACACCGCGCTGATGGTGAATTCGCCATTGGCATCGCGTACCGGCACGCTGGCCTGCACGGCGTCGTGATAGGTCTCGACCTCTTTCTGGAAGTTCTCGTCGTACTTGGTCTTGCCGGGAGGGAACCCAGGCTGGCCCAGCGTGGCGCCGGTTGCCGTGAAATGAAAGCGGTCGCGGTACATGTAATAGCCGTCGGCGATCTTGTAGTCCAGCTGCGCGGTATTGGCGTCGACCATTCGCGCGGTCAGTTGAAACGCCTGCTCCGGCGCCAGGTAGTCGTCATCGGCACGGGCCGCGCCGCTCCAGCAGCAGATCAGCAAAGTCCACAGGCACCACCAGCATGCCCAGGGCGAGGGATTAAACTTGGAATTCTTGTTCATGCAGGTCGGTCGCTCGTTCTCGGTATCATCTTCAGGTCTGCAGCGGGGCGGCGGTCTCGTCGCGCATCCACTGCAGGTAGGACGCCAGTCCGCCGGACACCGGCAGCACGACGATCTCCGGCACATCGTAAGGATGTGCGCGCAGGATGGCGCGCTCCAGTTCGGCATAGCGGGCCTGGGTGCTCTTGATCAGCAGCGGGATCTCGGTGGCCTGCTCGATCTTGCCGGCCCACCTGTAGACCGATGCCACCGGCGCCAGGATATTGACGCAAGCGGCCAGCTGTTGCTCCACCAGCGAGCGCGCTAGCTGCTCGGCCAGCTCGGCCTCGGGTACGCTGGTCAGCACCAGCAACGGCTGGTTGAGGGGCGAAGAAGTCATGTCGATGGGTCGCAATGGCGGTACATGCGGTATTCAACCATATCCGCGCGCCAGCTGCGCTGCTGTTCGACGCGCACCTGGCGCAAATGCAAAAAAGCCAGGCAATGCCTGGCTTTTTCTGGTGGCAACCGAACTTATTCGGCTGTCGGCACTTCTGCGTCGTCGCTGACTTCCGGACGATCCAGCAGTTCGATGTAGGCCATCGGTGCATTGTCGCCTTGACGGAAACCCATCTTCAGGATGCGCAGGTAGCCGCCGTTACGGGTGGCGTAGCGCGGACCCAGTTCAGCGAACAGCTTCAGCACGATTTCGCGATCGCGCAGACGGCTGAATGCCAGGCGCTTGTTGGCCAGGGTGTCGGTCTTGCCCAGGGTCAGGATAGGCTCGACAACGCGGCGCAGTTCCTTGGCCTTTGGCAGGGTGGTCTTGATGGCTTCGTGGCGCAGCAGCGAAACGGTCATGTTGCGCAACATGGCCAGACGGTGGGACGAAGTACGATTGAGCTTGCGAAGGCCGTGACGGTGACGCATGGTAATTTCCTTTTAAATAACAGTTTTGATCCAGTTCTTCTATCGGCGCCTGTTGGGCAGACCGCGGACCGGTGACGACGTTTGGTACTCGGGTACTGCAACTGCCGCCTCGGAGTGACCGCAGGCGATCACTCCAGGCTACTTCAATTACTTTTCCAGGCCGGCTGGCGGCCAGTTTTCCAGCTTCATGCCCAAGGTCAGGCCGCGCGATGCCAGCACTTCCTTGATTTCGTTCAACGACTTGCGACCCAGGTTCGGGGTCTTCAGCAGTTCGTTCTCGCTGCGTTGGATCAGGTCGCCGATGTAGTAGATGTTTTCGGCCTTGAGGCAGTTTGCCGAACGCACTGTCAGTTCCAGGTCGTCGACCGGACGCAGCAGGATAGGATCGACCTGCGGCGCACGCGATGGCGCTTCGGCAGTCGCTTCGGTACCTTCCAGTGCGGCGAACACGTTGAGCTGGTCGACCAGCACGCGCGCCGATTGGCGAATCGCTTCTTCCGGGGTGATGACGCCGTTGGTCTCGATGTTGATGACCAGCTTGTCCAGGTCGGTACGCTGTTCCACACGCGCCGATTCGACCGCGTAGGAAACACGACGCACTGGCGAGAACGATGCATCCAGGATGATGCGACCGATGGTCTTGTTGGTGTCTTCGGACAGGCGACGCACGTTACCCGGCACGTAGCCACGGCCCTTCTCGACCTTGATCTGCATGTCCAGCTTGCCACCGGCAGTCAGGTTGGCGATCACGTGATCGGGATTGATCAGCTCGACATCGTGCGGCAGGTCGATGTCCGACGCCAGCACCACGCCTTCGCCTTCCTTCTTCAAGGTCAGGGTGACTTCGTCGCGGTTGTGCAGCTTGAAGACAACGCCCTTCAGGTTCAACAGGATGTCAACCACGTCTTCCTGAACGCCGTCCAGCGACGAGTACTCGTGCACGACACCGGCGATGGTCACTTCGGTCGGAGCATAGCCGGTCATGGTCGAGAGCAGGACGCGGCGCAGCGCGTTGCCCAGGGTGTGGCCATAGCCACGCTCGAACGGCTCCATGACGACCTTGGCATGGCCAGGGGCGAGTGCTTCGACTTCGATGATACGGGGCTTCAACAAACTGTTTTGCATGAAATGTCCTTTTCAATACCCTCGGCTCGTTACGCCGATAAGGCTGATGGCATATCGGAAAATGCCCACCGTAAGGGTGGGCACAGGGATACTACGTGCTACCGGAATTAACGCGAATACAATTCGACGATCAGCGATTCGTTGACGTCGTTGGCGATTTCGCTGCGGTCAGGCGACGACTTGAAGGTAGCTTCCAGCTTCTTCGAGTCAACCGACACCCACGATGGGTAGCCGGATTGCTCTGCCAGCGACAGGGCTTCAGCGATACGCACTTGCTTCTTGGCCTTTTCGCGGATGGCCACGACGTCACCAGCCTTGACCGAGTACGAAGCGATGTTGACGACCTTGCCGTTCACGGTCAGGGCCTTGTGCGACACCAGCTGGCGTGCTTCGGCGCGGGTCGAACCGAAACCCATGCGATAGACGACGTTGTCCAGGCGCGATTCCAGCAGCTTCAACAGGTTTTCACCGGTGTTGCCCTTGCGACGATCGGCTTCGGCGAAGTAGCGGCGGAACTGACGCTCGAGAACGCCGTACATGCGCTTGACCTTTTGCTTTTCACGCAATTGGTTGCCGTAGTCGGAGGTGCGGGCACCCGAAGTGCGACCATGTTGACCTGGCTTGGAATCCAGCTTGCACTTGGAGTCCAGCGAGCGGCGTGCGCTCTTGAGGAACAGGTCGGTGCCTTCGCGGCGGGAGAGCTTTGCTTTTGGTCCGATATAACGTGCCACAGTATTTCCTTTGATAAATGACGTCCCGAATTGCCGGACGCTAGTCTGACCTGCTTGAAATCAGACAGTGGGCTTAAGAACAAAACCCGCCAAGGTCGTTGGCGGGTGGAATCCGTTGCTTTCGCCGGGGCTTTTCAGCCTGAATCCGGCAAAGCGCAAGATTATACTACAACTTAGATACGACGACGCTTCGGCGGACGGCAGCCGTTGTGCGGTACCGGAGTCACGTCCTGGATCAAGGTGATCTTGATACCCAGGTTGTTCAACGCACGCACGGAGGATTCACGGCCTGGGCCTGGGCCCTTGATGCGCACTTCCAGGTTCTTGATGCCGCATTCGACCGCAACCTTGCCTGCGGTTTCAGCCGCGACCTGGGCTGCGAACGGAGTCGACTTGCGCGAACCCTTGAAGCCAGCACCGCCAGCGGTCGCCCACGACAGGGTGTTGCCCTGGCGATCGGTGATCGTGATGATGGTGTTGTTGAACGAAGCGTGAACGAACGCGATACCTTCGGCGACGTTCTTCTTGACTTTCTTACGCACACGCGATGCTGCTGCGTTATTGGGGCTTTTTGCCATAATGATTTCCTTGAATCCGACCAGTGACTAGCGACAACGCGCCTGCCGGGATTATTTCTTCAACGATTGAGCGGCCTTGCGCGGACCCTTGCGAGTACGAGCGTTGGTGCGAGTACGTTGGCCGCGCACTGGCAGACCGCGACGGTGACGCAGACCACGATAGCAACCCAGATCCATCAGACGCTTGATGTTCATGGACAGCTCGCGGCGCAGATCGCCTTCGACCACGAACTTGGCGATCTCGTCACGCAGCTTTTCGAGTTCGTTGTCGTCCAGGTCCTTGACCTTCTTGTTGGTCGGGACGCCGGTCGCAACACAGATATCCTCTGCGCGCGGACGGCCGATACCGTAGATGGCGGTCAAGCCGATGACGGTGTGCTGATGGTTGGGGATGTTAACCCCTGCAATACGTGCCATTCGTTATTCCTCGATCAATAACGTTAAGTTAACCTTGGCGCTGCTTGTGACGGGGTTCGGTGCAGATCACACGAACGACGCCATTGCGCTTGATGATTTTGCAGTTGCGGCAGATCCGCTTGACTGATGCGAGCACTTTCATTGTGGCCCTCTTTCTTTCAATACTAGGTTCGATTCACTGTTACTTGGCACGGAACACTAAGCGTTCCCTGTCGCGTTCCCCCGGGTGACCCACCGCTTAACGCGGTGTCATGCCACCCTTGAAATTCGCCTTGCGGAGTAACGATTCATATTGCTGCGACATTACGTAGTTCTGCACTTGGGCCATGAAGTCCATCGTCACGACCACAATGATCAGCAGCGAGGTGCCACCAAAATAGAACGGTACCTTCCAGCGGGCAATCAGGAACTCGGGCAACAGACAGACCAGGGTGATATAAACCGCACCGGCCAATGTAAGACGCATCAAGATCTTGTCGATATAACGCGCCGTCTGGTCGCCCGGTCGAATACCCGGGACAAACGCACCACTCTTCTTCAGGTTATCCGCCGTTTCCTTGCTGTTGAACACCAGCGCAGTATAGAAAAAGCAGAAGAACACGATTGCAACTGCATACAGCAAGGCATGGATAGGTTCACCCGGTGCCATCGACGCTGCCAGATCCTTCAGGAAACGAATGAAGGGATTCGAGCTGTCGCCAGACGTAAACCAGCTGGTAATGGTCGCTGGAAACAAGATGATCGACGAAGCGAAGATCGGCGGGATCACGCCAGCCATGTTCAGCTTCAGTGGCAAGTGACTGCTTTGACCACCGTAGATCTTGTTACCGACCTGACGCTTGGCATAGTTCACCAGGATCTTGCGCTGGCCGCGTTCGATGAACACCACCAGGAACGTCACCAACGCCACGATCACGCAGATCAGAATTGCCGACAGCGCATTCATCGAACCAGTACGAACCAGCTCGAACAAACCACCCAGAGCATTCGGCAAACCTGCAGCGATACCGGCGAAGATGATGATCGAGATACCGTTGCCCAGACCACGCTCGGTGATCTGCTCACCCAGCCACATCAGGAACATCGTACCGGTCACCAAGGTCACTACCGTCGTCATGCGAAACGCCAGACCCGGATCCAGCACCAGACCAGCTTGCGACTCGAGTGCCACCGCAATGCCCAAGGCCTGGAACGTTGCCAGCACCAGGGTGCCGTAACGCGTGTACTGGGTAATCTTGCGACGCCCGGATTCTCCTTCTTTCTTCAGCGCTTCCAGCTGCGGCGAAACCACCGACAGCAATTGCATGATGATCGACGCCGAGATGTACGGCATGATCCCCAGTGCGAAGATCGTGAAACGCGACAGTGCACCACCCGAGAACATGTTGAACATGCCCAGGATGCCGCCCTGGTTCTGCTTGAACAATTGCGCCAATTGCGTCGGATCGATACCCGGAACCGGGATATGTGCACCAATGCGATAGACGATCAACGCCCCCAGCAGGAACCACAGGCGACTCCAAGGGAAACCCTTGGCAGCGCCTTTCGCTAATTGAGGAGTAGTTGCCAATTATTGCTCCGGGTCCGGATCACTCAGCGATGGAACCGCCAGCGGCTTCGATAGCAGCCTTGGCACCCTTGGTCGCGATCAGTCCCTTGACGGTCACTTTCTTGGTCAATTCGCCGGCCTTGATGATGCGCACGACACGAGCCAGTTCCGACACCAGGCCGGCCTGCTTCAATGCCAATACATCGATCTCTGCCACTGGCAGCTTTTCCAGATCGGACAGACGAACTTCAGCCTTGTACGGCGTAGCCAGCGACTTGAAACCGCGCTTTGGCAGACGACGTTGCAGAGGCATCTGACCGCCTTCGAAACCGACCTTGTGGAAACCGCCCGAACGCGACTTCTGACCCTTGTGACCACGGCCGGAGGTCTTACCCAGACCCGAACCGATGCCACGACCGACGCGACGCTTGTAGTGCTTTGCGCCTTCTGCGGGTTGGATTGTGTTTAATTCCATGATTTGCTCCGTTCGCAAGCTGACGCTTACGAAACAACCTTCACAAGATAGGACACTTTGTTGATCATGCCGCGCACCGACGGGGTATCTTCCAGGACCGACACCGAGTTGACGCGACGCAGACCCAGACCGCGCACGGTAGCGCGGTGGTCCTGACGAGTACCGATCAGACCCTTGACCAGCTGAACTTTGATTGTGTTCGACATCTGATTCACCTTAGCCCAGGATATCTTCGACCGACTTGCCGCGCTTGGCAGCAACTTCAGCCGGAGTGTTCATCTTCGACAGACCGTCGAGGGTGGCACGTACCATGTTGTAGGGGTTGGTCGAACCAGTCGACTTTGCCACCACGTTGGTCACGCCCATCACTTCGAAGATCGCGCGCATCGGACCGCCGGCGATAACGCCAGTACCGTCCTTGGCTGGCGACATCAACACCGACGAGGCGCCGTGCTTGCCGTGCACCGTGTGGTGCAGGGTGCCATTCTTGAGCGTGACCTTGATCATCTTGCGACGGGCTTCTTCCATCGCCTTCTGAACGGCCACTGGCACTTCCTTCGACTTGCCCTTGCCCATGCCGATGCGGCCATCGCCGTCACCAACCACTGCCAGCGCAGCGAAACCCATGATACGGCCGCCCTTCACCACCTTGGTGACGCGATTGACCGCGATCATCTTTTCGCGCATGCCGTCATCAGGCTTGTCGCTTTGCTGTTTCGATTGCATTTTTGCCATGATGAATATCCCTTAGAACTTCAGGCCGGCTTCACGCGCAGCCTCAGCCAGCGCCTTGACGCGACCGTGATAACGGAAACCCGAGCGATCGAAAGCGACTTCGGTGACGCCAGCCTTCAGGGCCTTTTCGGCGACGCGCTTGCCGATCAGCGCAGCCGCAGCAGCGTTGCCGCCATTGCCCGACTGTGCTGCCAGCTCGGCGCGCACTTCGGCTTCCAGTGTCGAGGCCGAAGCCAGCACGTTGGAATCCGGACCGATGACGCTCGCGTAGATGTGCGTATTGGTGCGATGCACGGCCAGGCGATTGACCTTCAGTTCTGCGATCTTGGCGCGAGTCTGAGTCGCACGGCGCAGGCGAGATTGTTTCTTGTCCATCGTCAACCCCTATTACTTCTTCTTGGTTTCTTTGAGCGTCACCACTTCGTCGCTGTAGCGCACGCCCTTGCCCTTATAGGGTTCGGGTTCACGGTAAGCACGAATCTCAGCGGCGACCTGACCGACCACCTGACGATCGATACCCTTGATCAGGATTTCGGTCTGTGTCGGGGTCTCAACCTTGATACCAGCAGGCATCTGGTGCACGATCGGGTGCGAAAAGCCCAGCGACAGGTTCAGCTTGTCGCCTTGAGCTTGTGCACGGAAACCAACGCCAACCAATTGCAGCTTTCTTTCGAAGCCCTTGGTGACGCCGTTGACCATGTTGTTGACCAGGGCACGCAGGGTACCGGACATCGCATTCGCTTCGCGGCTGTCATCAGCCACTTCGAAGGTCAGCGAGCCATTGTTGTTTGCAACCTTGACCTTGCCGGTCAGGGCTTGCGTCAACGAGCCCAGCGGGCCCTTGACGGTGATTGCTGTTGCCGAGATGGTCGCTTCCGCGCCGCTTGGCAGTGCAACAGGCATTTTACCTACACGAGACATATTGCACTCCTTAGGCCACGTAGCAAATCACTTCGCCACCGACACCGGTTGCGCGTGCTTTGCGGTCAGTCATCACGCCGCGTGGAGTGGACACAATCGCCACACCCAGGCCATTCATGACGTTCGGAATATCATCCTTGCCCTTGTAGATACGCAGGCCCGGACGGGACACGCGCTCGAGGCGTTCGATGACCGGACGACCGGCGTAATACTTCAAACCAATTTTCAATTCAGCCTTGCCGCCAGCGTCGACAACAGCGAAATCCTCGATGTAACCCTCGTCCTTGAGGACGTTGGCAATTGCAACCTTCACTTTGGAAGAAGGCATGGCGACGGTAGTCTTTTTCACGCCTTGTGCATTGCGGATACGGGTCAGCATATCGGCGATAGGATCGCTCATACTCATTGCTTGTTCTCCTATTACCAGCTAGCTTTGGTCAAACCCGGGATCTCGCCACGCATGGCGATTTCACGGACCTTGATACGGCCCAATCCGAACTTGCGGAAGGTGCCACGGGGACGACCGGTCAGGGCGCAACGATTGCGTTGACGGGTCGGAGCCGAGTTACGCGGCAGCGCCTGCAACTTCAGGCGAGCTTCGTAACGCTCTTCTTCCGACTTCGATTGATCGTTGATAACAGCCTTCAACTCAGCACGCTTGCCGGCATACTTCTTCACCAGGTCGGCGCGCTTCTGTTCGCGGTTAATCAGTGCCAGTTTTGCCATGGCATCCTCAGTTTCTGAACGGGAATTTAAATGCGGCGAGGAGCGCTTTCGCTTCGTCGTCGGTCTTGGCAGTCGTGGTGATACTGATGTTCATACCACGCAGCGCATCGATCTTGTCGTACTCGATTTCGGGGAAAATGATCTGCTCTTTCACACCGATGTTGTAGTTGCCACGACCGTCGAATGCACGACCGGAAACGCCACGGAAGTCACGAACGCGCGGCAGCGCGACAGTGATGAAGCGATCCAGGAATTCGTACATGCGGGCGCCACGCAGGGTCACCATGCAACCGATCGGGTAGCCTTCGCGGATCTTGAACCCGGCGATCGCCTTGCGCGCCTTGGTCACGACCGGCTTCTGGCCAGCGATCTTGGTCAGGTCGCCAACGGCGTGTTCGATGATCTTCTTGTCCGCAACCGCTTCCGACAGACCCATGTTCAGGGTGATCTTCAGGATACGCGGGACTTCCATCACCGACTTGTACGAATACTTCGCGGTCAGGTCGGCAACGACCTTTTCTTTATAAAACTCTTGAAGACGTGCCATGATAATTAAACCTTAACGACTTCGCCGCTGGACTTGTAAGCACGGACCTTCTTGCCGTCCACTTGCTTGTAAGCCACGCGATCTGCCTTGCCGGAAGCTGCGTTGAACAACGCAACATTCGACACGTGAATTGGCATCAGCTTATCGACGATGCCGCCAGTTGCACCTGTCATCGGATTAGGACGGGTCGCTTTCTTAGCAACGTTGACGCCTTCCACGATAACGTAGTCAGCGCTGACGCAAGCACTCACGACGCCGCGCTTGCCCTTGTCTTTGCCGGTCAACACGATGACTTCATCGTTTTTACGAATCTTTGCCATGACCACTCCTTACAGAACTTCAGGTGCCAGGGAAACGATCTTCATGAAGCGCTCAGTGCGCAGCTCACGAGTCACCGGCCCAAAAATACGGGTACCGATCGGCTCGAGCTTGGCGTTCAGCAGCACTGCTGCATTGCCATCGAACTTGACCAGCGAACCATCTTGACGACGCACGCCCTTGGCGGTACGAACGACGACAGCGTTGTAAATCTCGCCCTTCTTGACGCGACCGCGTGGAGCGGCGCTCTTGACGGTGACCTTGATCACATCGCCAATGCCCGCATAGCGGCGCTTGGAACCACCCAAGACCTTGATGCACAGAACTTCGCGCGCACCGGTGTTGTCGGCCACTTCGAGCCGGCTTTCAGTTTGAATCATGATATTTTCTTTCCCAACTTAATCCGCGGGTCGCACGATGCGAAACTCGGTCAGTCTTGGTCCTGTTAGCAAGCGAACCTGCTAGTTAGGGGACGAATATAAAGCTACTTTTTTACTCACCTTGCAAGCGTGGCGCAGCAAGGACAGAGCTCGATATTATGTCAGCATAATATCGAGCCCGCAAGAACTACTTAAACGATTTGTGCTTCCTGTACAACGCGTGTCACTGTCCAGGCTTTGGTCTTGGAGACCGGACGGCCTTCCTGGATTTCAACGACGTCGCCTTCCTTGGCAGTGTTCGACTCGTCATGTGCGTGGTACTTCTTGGTACGCATGATGATCTTGCCGTACAGCGGGTGCTTGACGTGACGTTCGATCAAGACGGTAACTGTCTTGTCCATCTTGTCGGACACAACTTTGCCAATCAGCGTGCGCTTGAGCGCTTGTTTCACTTGATCGTTCATTGTTGACCATCCTTCGAGTTGATCACAGTTTTCACACGCGCGATGTCGCGACGTACTTTCTTCAGCTGTGCGGTATTGTTCAGTTGCTGGGTTGCAATTTGCATACGCAGGCTGAACTGGGCCTTCAACAACTCGCCCAGTTCCTTGTCCAGCGCAGCCTTGTCCTTACCGCGGAGTTCCGATGCTTTCATATTCCGCTCCTAATTATTGACCGACTTGACGAACAACAAAAGTCGTCGCCAGCGGCAATTTGGCAGCAGCCAAACGGAACGCCTCGCGCGCCAAAGTCTCGTCGACACCGTCCATCTCGTACAGTACCTTACCTGGCTGGATCTCAGCCACGTAGTACTCCGGATTACCCTTACCGTTACCCATACGCACTTCTGCAGGCTTCTGGGAGATCGGCTTGTCCGGGAAAACGCGGATCCAGATACGACCACCGCGCTTGATGTGACGGGTCATCGCACGACGTGCAGCTTCGATCTGACGTGCGGTCAGACGGCCACGGCCGACTGCCTTCAGACCAAAGTCGCCGAACGACACTGCTGTTCCGCGGGTGTGCGAAATACCAGTGTTACGACCCTTCTGTTCTTTACGATATTTTCTACGTGCTGGTTGCAGCATGATTATTCTCCCGCTTTCTCAGCCGACACACCGGCATCGGCAGCTTGAGGACGACCACCCCCGCGCTTGGCGCCGGCGCCCGGGGCACCTGGAGCGCCAGTCTTCGAACGAGGACGTGCACCTGGCTTGCCGTCGTCACGACGTGGGCCGCGACGCTTCTTGTCGTCTTCAGGCTCGCCGACCAGAACCGGCGATTCGCCGTTTGCCAGGCGATCGCCCTTGTAGACCCACACCTTGATACCGATGATGCCGTAGGTGGTTTCCGCTTCCGAAGTACCGTAGTCGATATCGGCGCGCAGGGTGTGCAGAGGCACACGACCTTCACGGTACCATTCGGTACGTGCGATTTCGATACCGTTCAGACGGCCCGACGACATGATCTTGATGCCCTGCGCGCCAAGGCGCATTGCATTTTGCATCGCGCGCTTCATGGCGCGACGGAACATGATGCGCTTTTCGAGCTGTTGAGCGATCGAATCGGCGATCAGCTGGGCATCGGCTTCCGGCTTGCGGATTTCTTCGATGTTGACGTGCACGGGCACGCCCATCAGCTTGGCCAGCGACGACTTCAGAACTTCGATGTCTTCGCCCTTCTTGCCTATCACAACACCTGGACGGGAGCTGTAAATGGTGATGCGTGCGTTCTTGGCTGGACGCTCGATGACGACGCGGCCAACGGAAGCGTTCTTCAGCTTCTTCTTCAGGAAAGCACGGACCTTCAAGTCTTCGTTGAGCATTTCGGCAAATGTTGCATTGCCTGCATACCAACGCGAGCCCCAGTTACGTGTAACCGCCAGACGGAAACCGGTTGGATGAATCTTCTGTCCCATCGTGACTCCTTAGTTTCCGACGGTCACATAAATGTGACACGACTGCTTGGAAATACGATCACCACGGCCCTTTGCGCGCGCTGTGAAGCGCTTCAGGACCGCACCCTTTTCCACATAAATGGTCTTGATCTTCAGTTCGTCGATGTCAGCACCATCATTGTGTTCGGCGTTCGCGATTGCGGACTCCAGAACCTTCTTGATGATGGTCGCGCCCTTTTTGGGGCTGAAGGCCAAGATATTCAGTGCTTGATCAACTTTTTTACCGCGGATCAGGTCTGCAACCAGACGGCCCTTCTGAGCCGACAGGTGCACACCGCGCAGGATAGCTTTAGTTTCCATCATAGGACCTTATTTCTTAGCCTTCTTGTCGGCGGCGTGACCCTTGAACGTACGGGTCAGCGCGAATTCGCCGAGCTTGTGACCAACCATGTTTTCCGACACATAGACCGGCACGTGTTGCTTGCCGTTATGCACCGCGATTGTCAGACCGATGAAGTCTGGCATGATCGTCGAACGACGCGACCAGGTCTTGATCGGCTTCTTGTCCTTGATCGCCTGGGCGGTTTCAACCTTCTTCACCAGATGCGCGTCGCAGAACGGACCTTTTTTCAATGAACGTGTCATGTTTTATCCCTTATTTCTTGCCGCGACGCGAGACAATCATCGAAGTCGTACGCTTGTTGCTACGAGTCTTCTTGCCCTTGGTCTGCTGACCCCACGGCGAGACCGGATGACGGCCAGCCGCAGTCTTACCTTCACCACCACCGTGCGGGTGATCGACCGGGTTCATGACCACGCCACGAACGGTCGGGCGGATACCGCGCCAACGTGTAGCACCGGCCTTACCGATCTTGCGCAGGTTGTGTTCGCCGTTACCGACTTCACCGATGGTGGCGCGGCACTCGATGTGCACGCGACGCACTTCACCCGAACGCAGGCGAACCTGGGCGTAGGTACCTTCACGCGCCATCAGGACCACACCAGCGCCGGCGGTACGAGCGATCTGGGCGCCCTTGCCTGGCAGCATTTCCACGCAGTGGATGGTGGTACCGACCGGGATGTTGCGGATCGGCAGGGTGTTACCCGACTTGATCGGCGCTTCCGAGCCGCTGACCAGCTGGTCACCGACCGACAGGCCCTTGGGCGCAATGATGTACTTGCGCTCACCGTCCGCGTAGCACAGCAAAGCAATGTGCGCAGTACGGTTAGGGTCATATTCGATACGCTCGACCTTGGCCGGGATACCATCCTTGTTGCGACGGAAATCGACAACACGGTAATGCTGCTTGTGACCACCGCCGATATGACGGGTGGTGATGTGACCGTTGTTGTTACGACCAGCAGTCTTCGACTTCTTTTCGATCAACGACGCCAGCGGACGGCCCTTGTACAGGTCGGGATTAACGACCTTGACCATACCGCGCCGGCCGGGCGAGGTCGGTTTAACTTTTACGAGTGCCATTATTTAGCCTCCTCGGTGAAGTTGATCTCTTGACCCGGCTTCAGGCTGACGAACGCGCGACGGGTATGGTTGCGGCGACCGGCGGTACGACCCGAACGCTTCTGCTTACCCTGGCGGTTTGCTACCTGGACCGACTCAACTTCCACCTTGAACAGCAGTTCGACGGCAGCCTTGACTTCCAGCTTGGTAGCGTCCTTGGTCACCAGAAAAACGACTTGCTCGTTCTTCTCGGCCACGAAGGTTGCCTTTTCAGAGATGACCGGCGCCAGCAGCACCTTCATCAGGCGCTCTTCGCTAAATTTCACGATTGCGTTCATGCCAGCAACTCCTCAATCTTGGCCAGCGCGGCCTTGGTCACCAGGATGCTCTTGTAGAACACCAGCGACACAGGATCGGCTTGATGTGGCTCGACCACCAGCACGCCCGGCAGATTGCGGGAGGCCAGCAGCAGGTTTTCGTCCAGGCTGTCGGTGATCACCAGAACCGAGTCCAGACCCATGCTCTTGAGCTTCTGGGACAGCAACTTGGTCTTCGGCGCTTCAACAGCGAAGTTCTCGACCACCGACAGGCGGCCTTCACGTGCCAACTGAGACAGGATCGAGCAGACACCTGCGCGATACATCTTCTTGTTGACCTTGTGGGAGAAGTTCTCGTCTGGCGAGTTCGGGAAAATACGACCACCACCGCGCCACAACGGCGACGAGGACATACCGGCACGTGCGCGGCCAGTACCCTTTTGACGCCAAGGCTTCTTGGTTGTGTGATGGACTTCTTCACGGTCTTTTTGCTTGCGGTTGCCGCTGCGAGCATTGGCTTGGTAAGCAACCACGACCTGGTGAATCAGGGCTTCGTTGTAATCACGACCGAAAATAGTATCCGGTGCGGCGACGTTCGAAGCAGCTTGACCTTGGTCATTCAGGAGCTTCAGATCCATTATTAGGCTCCCTTCTTCGCTTTGACTTTGACTGCCGGAGAAACGATCACTTGACCGTTCTTGGCACCAGGAACAGCACCCTTGACCAGCAACAACTGGCGCTCAGCGTCAACGCGAGCGATTTCCAGGTTTTGCACGGTAGTGGTGACGTCACCCATGTGACCAGTCATGCGCTTGCCCGGAAACACGCGGCCCGGATCCTGCGCCATACCGATGGAGCCAGGAACGTTGTGCGAGCGGGAGTTACCGTGGGTCGCGCGACCCGATGCGAAGTTGTAACGCTTGATGGTACCGGCGTAGCCCTTACCGATCGAGACGCCCTGGACGTCCACTTTCTGACCAGCTTCGAACAGACCGACGATGCCAACCACTTCGCCTGCCTTCAATTCGGCAGCCTTGGCGGCGTCAACACGGAATTCTTTCAGAACGGTACCAGCTTCGACGCCAGCTTTGGCGTAGTGACCGGCAGCGGCTTTGGTCACGCGGGAAGCGCGACGTTGACCGAAGGTCACCTGAACAGCGGAATAACCATCCACTTCAGGCGTTTTGATTTGTGTCACGCGGTTGTTGGACACGTCCAGCACGGTCACAGGGATCGAATCCCCATCTTCCGTGAAGATGCGCATCATACCAACCTTGCGACCAACAAGGCCCAGGCTCATTGTTTTCTCCATTCCCGCCTGCGATTGGGCGGGGCTGATGTTCGTACTACCAATAATTGTGGACCTTGCAGGCGCAAAATCCACATCGAAGCCGAGCATTATAGCCCGAAAAAAAACAGCGCACAACCGGGGTTGTGCGCCTTTCCAACAGATTACTGCCGGGTGTCAGACCTTATTGCAGCTTGATCTCGACGTCCACGCCAGCAGGCAGATCCAGCTTCATCAATGCGTCAACCGTCTTGTCGGTCGGATCGACGATATCCATCAGGCGTTGATGGGTACGGATTTCGAACTGGTCGCGCGAAGTCTTGTTGACGTGCGGGGAACGCAGCACGTCGAAACGCTGGATACGGGTCGGCAGCGGAACCGGGCCCTTGACGACGGCGCCGGTACGCTTGGCGGTGTCGACGATTTCCAGTGCGGACTGGTCGATCAGACGATAGTCGAATGCTTTCAGACGGATACGGATTTTTTGACTAGGAGCCGACATGATTTTCCTTAAAAGAACGAACCGGGGATGGGGTCATCCCCGGCGATGGTAAAAAACTGCGTTGTATCTACTGCTTGAAACTTAGGCGATGATCTTTGCAAC
>NZ_AKJA01000035.1 GCF_000282575.1 Herbaspirillum sp. YR522
AAAAAGCCGTGGCTGGCGAACTGCTCGGTAACATGCCGGGCCAGCTGCTGGGCGTGGCCGCCGCCGGCGCGGGCATTGATGATGGCAACCACATCGGGGCGGTTGCTGGCGGGCAAGGTGGTCGGGGCGAAGCGTTCGGGGTTCTGGTTTTTTGTCATGCGCTGCGATTTGGACTTGCGTGAAAATCAGTTGGAGCGCGACGGCTGGCAATAGTGCCGTTGCCAGGTAAAAACCGCCGTGGTCCATAGCGCGAACCAGGCCGTGCCCAGCAATATCGCCCCCAGCACGTCCGACAGGAAGTGCGCTCCCAGGTACACCCGGCTCAGTGCGGTCAGGGCCACCAGCAGCGCCGCCAGTCCGATCACGCCGGCAGCGGCCGTACCCACGCGCCATCCCAGCCGTGCCGCCAGCGCCGCCATCATGGCTGGCTGGTTGACCAGGTAGGCCGCAGCGACCGCATAGAGCAGCGTGGCACCAATGGTGTGACCGCTAGGGAAACTGTAGCTGTGCAAGATCAGGATCGGGTCGGCAAATTGCGGTCGCAGCCGCGCGAACACGAATTTCAAGCCAAAATTGAACAGCATCCCGCCCGGCAGCACCAGCAGCATGTTGAGCGCCCAGGCGTAGCGTCGGCGGCGCAGCAGGTGCCACAGCAGCAAGGCACCCATGGCCAGCACGCCGATGGTGCCGTGCAGGTGGGTGTAACCCAGCACCAGTTCGGTCAGCGGCGAAAAGGCGTGGGCGTTGAACCAGTCGGCCAGGCCCTGGTCGGCGCGCGTGAGGGCGCCGCCGGTGTGTACTTCATAGGCGATCAGCGCAAACAGCGCGGCCAGGGCCAGCACCGCCAGGATGCCGGTAGTCAACGGCAGGCCCAGATGATGGTCGCGCGCCAGGCGTCGTTGCAGAAAACGGGAACGCACGGTGGAGGGTTCTTGCATGATGCAGCGTCGACCAGCGGTTCAGGCGCAGGGATCGTTGCCCAGTGCGATGGCACGCAGCGCCGGCAGGTCGAGCAGTTCGATGTCGCGATGGCTGACCTCGATCACGCCGGTCTTCTTGAGCGCGGACAACAAGCGGCTGACGCTCTCGACCGCCAGGCCGAGGTAGTTGCCGATCTCCTCGCGGGTCATGCGCAGCTGGAAGCGGGTCGACGAATAGCCACGGCTGAGATAGCGGCTCGACAGGTTGAGCAGGAAGGCGGCCATCTTCTGCTGCGCGCTCATGCTGCCCAGGGTCAGCATGACCCGCTGCTCGCGCGAGATCTCCAGGCTCATCATGCGATGGAACTGGCGCAGCAGGGTGGGCATCTCGCCGAACAGGTCTTCCAGGCGCGAGAACGGAATCTCGCATACTTCGCTGTCCTCCAGCGCCACCGCATCGCACAGATGATGGCCGGCGCCGATGGCATCCATGCCCAGCAATTCGCCGGCCATCTGGAAGCCGGTGATCTGTTCGCCACCGCTGGCATTGCGCTGGAAAGTCTTGAAGTGCCCCAGCCGGATCGCATACAGCATGTCGAAGCCGTCATTGAAGCGATACAGTGTCTCGTCGCGCTTGACCCGGCGGCGCCGGCTGATGACTTGCTCCAGGCGTTGCATGTCGCCCTGGTCCAGCCCCATCGGCAAGCACAGCTGGTGCATGCTGCAGGCCGAGCAACTGGCGCGCAGCGCCTGCAGGTTGACGGCCGGCGGCGGGCGGGAAGAGGCGATGGGCAAGGGGCTGGACATGGAGAGGGGTTTTTCCTTTTTCTGCCGTGATGCAATCAACGGTGCGCAAAATGTCTGATTTTGTTTCGTTTGTACCACAATTCGGCTGACATGGTGACCACCCAGGGGCCAGCAATGAAACTTTCATCTGTGACGCGCAGCTTACTTGACGAGTTTCAATATGTCGCGAAACAGCGGGTGGCGGCTATCGCGCAGCCACTCATAGGCCACCATTTCCACCGTTACCCCGATGGCCCCGGCTTGTCGCAGGCGTTCGAAGGCCGCGTCGCGGTCGAGCGCGCTGCGCGAACTGCAGCAGTCCAGCAGCACGAATACCTGGTAGCCGCGGGCAATCAGCGATAGCGCAGTCTGCAGCAGGCAGATATGTGCTTCGCAGCCACCGATGACGATCTGTTTCACGGCCCCCGGCAGCGCTGCCGGCAAGCCGTCGGCGCAAGCGTCGAAATGTGCCTTGGATAACGTCTTGTCGCACAGGCGGCGCACCTCCGGATGATTGGGGCCAAGCTTGTCGGGCATCTGTTCGGTGCCGATCACCGGCAAACCCAGCAGGCCGGCGATGGCGGCCATGCGCACGCTGTGCGCCAGCACCGCTTCATGTTGGTGGAGGGCCGGCAGCAGTTTCTGCTGCAGGTCGATCAGGACCAGGGCGGATTGGTTGGCGTGGATGAGCATGCGATGCCTTTCAAGGGTCAAGCCATGGGGACGGCCAGCGTTTCCATCTGCGCCAGCGTATCGAGCCACCATGACAGCGCTGGTCCGGCCCGATGGTCGGGCTTGTAGACGCATTGCACCGGCAGGTCCGAGCCTTGCGGCGGATGATGCGAGGTGGCGATGCTGACCAGGCGGCCGGCGGCCAGATCGTCGCGCACCACATGCAGCGGCATGTTGCCCCAGCCCATGCCGGCACGCAGCAACGCGTGCTTGGTGCCGAGGTCGCTCATGCGCCAGGTCAGCCGTGAATGTACCGAAAAATCCTGGCGTGCGGTCAACTCGCTGCGGTCGCTCAGCACCAGTTGAGTCTGCTGCGACAGCAGGCGGTCCGACACACGGCCCTGGACCTGGGCCAGCGCGTGCGTGGGCGCCACCACGGCCACGACCCGCACACTGGGCAGCATGATGCGCAGCAGGTTGGGCGGCGTGGTGGGCAAGGTGCCCAGGATGCCCAGCATGGCGCGCCCGTCGAGCACCCGCTCGGCGACCGCGCCGAGCGCTTCGATCTCGAGCCTGACCGTCACGGCGGGGAAGGCATCGCGAAAGCGCCGCAGCAGGTGCACCAGGCATTCGGTGGGGAAGAACACGTCCACTGCCAGCGCCACCTCCAGCTCTTGCCCGCGGGCATGGGAATTGGCCCTGACCTGCAGGGCATCGACATGGTCCAGCACCTGCCGGGCGTCGGCCAGCAACGCCAGGCCGGCGTCGGTAAGGCGCGGGCGATAGCCGCTGCGGTCGAACAAGGGCACGTCGAGCTGTCCTTCCAGCGTGGCAATGGCGTAGCTGACCGCCGATTGCGCCCGCGACAAGGCCTTGGCGGCGGCCAGGAAGCTGCCGCTGTCGGCAACCTGGGCAAATACGCGTAATTGGTCCAACGACAGCCGCTCGATATTCATGGAGGCAACACTATCTAATAATTAGATATGGATTATATAAAGATAATCTGTTTTTTGTCGGCCCGATCTTGCCTATCCTCTCGTCACTGGCTCCGGCGAACCACCACGGGCAGCCAGCAGAACATTGCAGTCACGCCGTACCCGAAGGAACATTCTTGCATTCAACCTGAAACGAAAGAGAACCTATCATGATCACCAACTTCAACGTCTACCGCATCGGCCGCATCCTGCTGGCATCGCTGTTCGTCATTTCGGGCATCTTCAAGATCATGGGCTTCGCCGGCACCGTGGCCTACTTCACCGGTCTCGGGCTGCCGGTGCCGACCCTGGCCGTGCTGGTCACCATCGCCGTCGAGGTCGGTGGCGGCCTGCTGCTGATGACCGGTCGCGGGGTCAAGCCGGTGGCGCTGGTCATTGCAGTCTTTACCGTCGGCGCCACCGTGTCGGCGCACCATTTCTGGAACCTCGAAGGTGCCGCCGCCCAGGCCCAGCTGACCCACTTCCTGAAGAATGTCTCGATCATCGGCGCCTTGCTGCTGGTGTCCTCGATCGACCAGGAAGCCGCGCCGGAACGTCGTTGAACCACGGCCGGGCAGGGCGCAAGCCCTGCCCGCCATGCCAGGAGAACACCATGAGCACTACCCGACATTTCACCCGCCAGGTCGAGCGCCTGGTCAAGGGCATCCCCACCCAGGACGGCGCTGGCGTGAGCCTGACCCGCGTGCTGACCAATGACTTGCAGCGCCGGCTGGACCCGTTCCTGATGCTCGACGCGTTTGACTCGGACGAGCCCAGCGATTACCTGGCCGGGTTTCCCGATCACCCGCATCGCGGCTTCGAGACCGTAACCTACATGCTGGCCGGGCGTATGCGTCATCGCGACAACGCCGGCAACGAAGGCTTGCTGGAGCCGGGCGGCATGCAGTGGATGACCGCCGGTCGCGGCCTGGTGCATTCGGAGTTGCCCGAACAGGAAGACGGCCTGATGAGCGGCTTCCAGCTGTGGGTCAACCTGGCCGCCAAGGACAAGATGATCGAGCCCGGCTACAGTGATATCCCCGCGGCCGGCATCCCGCAGGTGCAGCCGCAGCCGGGCGTGACGGTACGGGTACTGGCAGGGCAGGCGTTCGGGATCGTCGGCGCCATCGAGCGCGCTACCACCGAGCCGCTGTACCTGGACATTGCGCTGGCAGCCGGAACCACGCTGGCGCTGCCGATTCCGGCCAGCCACAACGCTTTCCTGTATGTCTATGAGGGCGGACTGGGAGTGGGGCCCGAGGGGGAGCCGCCGCGCGTCGTCGAGGCCGGTCGCATGGCCGTGTTGAGCAATGTGGCAGACGCCGCCGGGGTGACGGTCACGGCCACGGCGGCCAGCCGCTTCCTGCTGATCGCCGGTAAACCCCTGGGTGAGCCGATTGCGCAGTGGGGGCCGTTCGTGATGAACACCCGTGAACAGGTCGAGCAGGCCATCGACGATTTCCGCGCCGGCCGTCTGTGAACCGGGCCAGCCAATGACAAGCAAGCAGGGAGCAAGCATGAGCAGCATCGTCCACATGATTCATGGTCTTACGCGCGATATCGGTTTTCCGGTGCGCCGGCTGTTGCCATCGGCGGCAGCCCGTACCGTGGGACCCTTCGTTTTCTTCGATCACATGGGTCCGGTCGAATTCGACGCCGGCACCACCGAAGGCGACGTGCGTCCGCACCCGCATATCGGCCTGGCCACCGTGACCTATCTGTTTTCCGGCGCCATGATGCATCGCGACAGCCTGGGCGTGGTCCAGCGCATCACGCCGGGGGCAGTGAACTGGATGGCCGCCGGGCGTGGCATCGTGCATTCGGAACGGGTGCCTGACGACATCCGCCAGCAGAAGGTGCCGGTGCACGGGTTGCAGATGTGGGTGGCGCTGCCGGCGGCCGACGAGGACGGCGATGCTTGCTTTGCCCATTACGCCGCCGACGACATGCCCACGGCCGAGGTGGACGGCGCCCGGCTGCACGTGCTGATCGGCTCGGCCTTCGGCGTGAGTTCGCCGGTGCGTGCCGCCAGCCCCACCTTGTATGTGGCCGCCACGGCACCGGCCGGGGCAGCCCTGACGGTGCCGCCTGAAGTCAGCGAACGGGCGCTCTATGTGGTCAAGGGCGCATTGGTGGTGGACGGCCAGGCCGTCGAGGCCGGCACCCTGGCCATCCTGGCGTCCGGTACCAGCGTGAAGGTGACGGTCGGCAGCGACGCCGTGTTCATGTTGCTGGGTGGCGAACCATTGCCCGAGCCGCGCTTCGTGTGGTGGAACTTCGTGTCGACCTCCAAGCACAAGATCGAGGCCGCCAAGCTGGCCTGGACCGCGCGCGACAAGACGGTGTTCGGCGATATCCCCGGCGAAACCGAATGGATCCCGCTGCCGGCACGGTGAAGGGCAAGGCCGCTGGCCTGGCAGAAGACGGCGTGCCGCGGGTGGCACCGTCTTGATGGCAAAGATCGGCGCCGGCGACGACCTGCATGTCGCCGCGCCGTATCATCACAGCAGGCCGATGATGCGGCCGATCTCGGCGATGGCCGGACTATCGCGCAACACCTGGTTTTCGACGTTGTCGGCGGTCCGCTGTGCCGATTCCCGCAGCGATTGCCAGGCATCGCGCAAGCCGCCCGGTTCGGGCGTCGGATCGGTCAGGTGCTGCTTGAGGCGGGCGACGTCGTCGCGCAGCCGGCGCGCCTCGGGGCCGTCCGGTGGCAGCCGGTCCAGTTCGGCTTCGAACTCGGCGAGCTTGAGCAGCAGGTTCTGGCGATCTAGGGCCGTGGATGGCAGCGAAGTGTCGGTCATGGGGTCTCCTGGGTGGTGGAATCTGGTCTCATCATAGCCGCACCGCGGACGATTGCGCCTTGTGCTGGATCATCGTCATCGTGACAAGTGCATCAGCCATGGTGCACACCTTGCTTCGGTTCTTGTCGACTTGGGAAGTTCACCGGCGCAACCTGTTTGCTACACTGGCGGCTGTTGGCTCGTGGCAGTTCGCCGCGGGCACGGTACCCAGATCGATTCATGACCCCAGAACCCGCCGCCATTTCCGACACATCCCAGATCCAGTGGGAGGCAGATGGCGTGTTCCATACGCTGCGCTGGCATTCGGAAGCCGGCAATGCCGCGCCACGCAAGGTATGCCACGCCGACGACCAGATGGCAGCCGATACCGCCTACCGGCTCGCCTGCGAAGGCACGGCACTGCTGTGGCGCGGCGACTTCCAGAATGCCCGCATGTTGCTGCAGGCGCTGGCCAGGCGCGTGGACCGCGCCCGCGAACGCAGCCACACCAAGAAAGCCGCCGCCCCGGCCGCCGCCCAGCCTGGCCAGGCGTTCCACCAGCAGCGCCAGATGCAGGCGCAGCGCGCGCGCATCCTGGGCATGCTGATCATTCCCGTCGATCCCGGCTTCGTGGTGCCGCTGCGGCGCGCGCCGGATGTCGTCGCCGCTTGCCGTGAAGCCTACGGCGCCGCGCTCGAGCCACACGCTTTTGCCGTGTCGTTGCGTGAATTGCAGGGCCTGATCGGCGCCCATGAATGGCGGCGCAAGGGAGTCGAGGTTGGCGCCCTGGGCGGGCGTATCCATCCGCACTACGGGGTGTTCTCGCCGGTGCGAGGCGAATATGTCGACCTGGTGGCACAGGCGCCGCTGCCGTCTACCGAGTTGGCCTTCGATATCGGTGTGGGGACCGGCGTGTTGTCGGCCGTGCTGGCGCGCCGTGGCGTGCGGCGCGTGGTGGCCACCGACAACGATCCGCGCGCGCTGCACTGCGCCGCCGCCAACCTCAAGTCGCTGGGTCTGGCAAAGCAGGTCGAGCTGCAGCAGGCCGACCTGTTTCCTGCGGGACGCGCGCCGCTGATCGTGTGCAATCCGCCCTGGCTGCCGGCTCGCCCGGCGTCTCCGGTCGAGCACGCCGTCTACGATTTCGAACACCGCATGCTGTTGGGTTTCCTGGCCGGATTGCCGCAGCACCTGAGCGAAGATGGGCAGGCGTGGCTGATCATGTCCGACTTTGCCGAGCATCTTGGCTTGCGGGCCCCGGGCATGCTAGCCGATGCCATCACAGCGGCCGGCCTGGTGGTGCTCGGCCGCAGCGACATCCGGCCGCGCCATGGCAAGGCCAGCGACGCCAGCGACCCGCTGCATGCAGCGCGCAGCAAGGAAGTCACCAGCCTGTGGCGGCTCAGGGTCGCAGCCTGAACGGCCCGTCCATCATCACAACCGGAGACCAGCGTGCCCGCCCATTGGCTACCTTCCATCGCCCGCCACGCCATGCTGGCCGCGCTCATCGCGGTCGCAGCGCCAAGCCAGGCGCAAGGCGTCACTACGCGCGACCTCGGCGGCAACTACGGATCGCACCAGGCAAGGCCGGTGCCGGTACCCGTGCCTATCCCCGATGTGTCGGGACGTCCGGCAGCGCCGGCCGAACCGATCACGACCTCGGGCAACACCTGCGCCTGCCAGGTGGCCGAGGCCAGCGGCAGTGGCTGCATGATCGCGCTGCGCACCAACGCCGCCGACTGGATTGCCCGCAATGCGCCGCAGACGGCGTTGCGCTCGTCGGCCTCGGGCCGCTTCTACGATGCAAGCTTCGCGCTGGCCGCCAGCGCCTGTGCCGCGCGCAAGGTGGCGCCGGGCAGTGTCAAGGTGCATTGGCTGGACCGTCGCAATGCGATCCTTGAGTGGAAGTAGTCGCGGCTCAATGACCAAAATCTGGTAATTTTGCGGTGTCTCGACCGCAGTTCTGGCTCGATAATTCCTCCCGTTTTTGCAGTGTTGCGATTTGACCATCACGGGTGAGGAGAAATTATCTTGCGGCGATTTACCAACTCCATGGCGGCTGCCCTGGCGGCATGCCTGCTTCCGGTCCCGGGTGCCGCCGAGCGCGTGGCCACCGCGCGGCTCGAGGTCAAGGGCGCGATCATTCCGCCGGCCTGCAGCATCGTGCTCGAACAGGGCGGCATCATCGAATACGGCGGTATCTCGCTGCTGGCCGTACCCACCGACAAGCCGCTGCACCTGGCGCGCAAGACCTTTCCGATTACCTTGAACTGTTCCGACCCGGCCCACATGCTGCTGAAGGTGCGTGACGAGCGGCTGGGAACGGCGGCCAGCGGCATGCTCAGCCCGGCCGAAGAAACCTACCTGTTCGGGTTGGGCGAGGTGGCCGGCAAGAAGCTCGGTGGCTTCAAGCTGTCGTTGTTGCCCAACAGCTTCAAGGGCTACCGGGCCGCCTCTCGCGCGGCCGATGACCTGACCGTGCTCTATGCCTTTTCCGACAACGTCTGGAATGCGGTGGGCGGCGGGCATTTTCGCGGTAACGGCAGTACCAAGATGTCGTTCGCGCCGCGCGGCAGCACCACGCCGGGAGCCTATGTGACGGTATCTGGCGAGGCCGCCATCGAGACCTGGATCAACAAGCGTCCCGAGCTGCCGGGCGGGCAGCGGCTTGAACTGGCCGGCAGTGTGGTGCTGGAGCTGTATTACAACTGACGGCGGGGTGGGTTATTGCCCCAGCATCCGGTGCGCCGTGGCCGGTGAGCGAAACAGCCTCCCGGCCTCGTGCGCGGCGCCCTCGACCTGGAATTGCGGGTGCTGCAGCGGCACGTTCCAGCGCGCGGCCAGGAACTGTTCGTAGCGCACAAAATTGCGCTGCCGCTCGACCCGGGTCTGCCCCTGTAAAGCCGCGCCGCAGGCGCGATCGAGATAGCGATGGTTGGGATCGTCGTCGCGCGCACCGACCAGGTAGATGATGTCGCGCGCGGCGTAGCGCTGGAACAATCGGCGGCCGTCGAGTGCCTGCCGCTTCAGGTAGGCAGGGGGCTCGCCGATGCCATAGCGGTAATTGTCATAGCCGGGGCACTGATCGGTCGCAGGCTGGGCGAATCCATCGCCAACGGGCCGCATGGCATCGAAATACAGGTAGGACGACGGGCTGGAAATCACATACCGAACATGGATGCCGACCGCGCCCGTGAGGTCGTCGAGCCGGTTCATGACGGCGTAGCGCTGCATCAGCTGCGCACCGGCCGAATGGCCGACCAGCACGATCTGCCGCAGTTGCGGAAAGCGCTGGCGGTCGGCCAGGTAGCGCACGATGTCGTCGAGCGCGTCGAACGAACTCAGGCCCGCTATCCCGTTCTCGGACGGTTCGCCCTGCATCCAGGTACCACCACCCCATAGCGGCATCGCATCGGACGCGCCACGGTCGTTCCGGGTCATGAAGTTGGGCGCCAGCAACAGGGTGTCGGCCGGCATGTCCGCCGCCTTCAGCAATGCCTGCCCGATCGTGAAATAGTCATCGGCGTTGCGCTTGACCCCATGCAGCAGGACCACTGCCGCGCGGCTCGGGTTGGGCACTGCTTGCAGCGCCTGGTTGGCATAGACCGCGAATTGGTAAGGCGCGTTTTGGCCGAGGCTGATGATCTGTCGCGCCTGGCCGTCATTGGCGGCACGCGCGTTCGGCGCTATCGCCACCGATGCCAGGGATGCGAGCAACAGCATTGCCCCGGCGGCAACGACCCGCCATCGAGCGGACTGCGGCGGGTGGGCGTGGGGCGGGGGGAAGTGCTTGTGCAATGGCGGCATGATCGGGTTTTCCGGGTGGTCAGCGGGCAGCATACAGTATCGCCAGGACTGGTGCGATGCCACTGCGTTGCTTGCCAACGTGCCGCCTTGACGCGGTCCGGCAATCCGGTGTGAGTTTGTTCAAAACCACTGCTAACGGCAGCGCAATTCTAGCTTTTTTCGAATGTTGCCCGATGTGCCATCCATCGATAATTCACCTCCGACCATTGATCAGACCGCCGCCGTGTCGCAGGAGGCGCATTCATTGACCTACCGGAGGGTATCATCTTGCATGCATCGTATATTGCAGCCTCGGGCTTGTGCGCGCTGGTTCTTCCTGGCGTACTGGCCATGCTGGCCGGGTCGGCCGGGTCGGCAGCAGCGGCTGCACCCACTGCCGCAAGGGCGGGCGCCAGCGCGCGCATCCAGGTCACCGGCAGCGTGATCCCGGGGGCGTGCACGGTGCAACTGGCCAGCAATGGCACGGTCGACTACGGCCGCATTCCCCGGACCGATATCACCGACGACGAGCCGTTCCGGCTGGCCGTGCGCAACATTCAATTCACCGTCGGCTGCAAGGGGCCGATGACCATCAAGGTGAGTGCCCGCGACGAAAACCCGGGTACCGCCGTATTGGGCCTGGTTCCGGGGGAAGACCACTTTGCCTTCGGCCTGGGTCGCGTCAATGACACCAATATCGGTCAATTCCGCATCCAGGCCTTGCCGGGGACGTTCTTCGGGCAGGATGCCAGCGGCCATACCGCTGCAGTCGATATCCTCCACGCCAGTGCCAGCGACAGCGCCAACGCTCGGCAGCCAAGCTGGGTCCGCACCGAGCGTCCCTATTTCTGGTCCAGCGGCGAACGCCGCCAGTCGTTTGCCGAGCCGGGCACACTGGTCCCCGGTTCCTATCGCAGCGTGACCGGCGCGTTCCAGATCGAAACCTATATCACCTTTCGCAGCCAGCTCCCGGACGGCAATATCCCGCTGGCAGGCTTGGCCACCATCGAGATCGTCTACAAGTAGACCCCGCGACCTGCCGACGCCGCGCGCGCCACAAGAAGCGCGTTGGCCAGGCTGCGTGCATCGCGGCACGAATCGCTCATCACTCATCCAGGAGGAATCTATCGTGAAAGCCCACCGTCCATCACACCAACGCCGTCCCTCCGGCCCACATCGTAACCGCGCCTGCGCGATGCCTGCGCGTCGGCCGTTGTGCGCGCTGTGGCGCCGGATCGCGCTGACGGTATGCATCGGCGCATGGTGTCCGACCATCAATGCCGTCGAGCATGTCACCAGTGCCAGGCTGGCGGTCATCGGCGAAATCGTGCCGGGCGCCTGCGCGATCGACCTGGCCGACGGGGGCACGGCCAATTATGGCGTGATTCCGCTGTCGAGCATTCCAGTCGACAAGCCATTGCATCTGGAAGAAAAGCAGATTCCGTTTACCATCCGCTGCGACGACCCGATGACGATTCATCTGTCTGCGCGCGATATGAAGCCGCATACGGCGGTACGCAGCCTGCTGCCAGGCCTGGAGCTCTATGGGTTCGGCCTGGGTAGCGTCGGCGATGTCAATATCGGGGTCTACAAGTTGCGGGTCTTTTCGGAAAACCTCAGCGCCCAGGACGCCCAACGCAAGGTGGTGCCGGTAGACCTGATCTTCAAATTCTTCAACCTCGACAAATGGGGAAAGTTCGATTCGGGGGCGTTCTGGTCGGACGGTACCTCTCGGCTCTCGTTCGGCACCCCCGGCAACGGCAATCGCAACAAACGCACGCCCGGGATCTATCGGCTGATTTCCGGGGTGTTCGGCGTGCAGCCCGTCATCAACCAGCGGGGTGACCTGCCTGTGGGGCGGGTACCGCTGGACGGCCTGGCCAGCATCGACATCTATTACCAGTGACAAGTTGGGCCCGGTCGAGGGCCTTTGGCGTCTGCTGCCTGCCAGCCTGGGGCTGGCAAAAGCGAGCGCCGGGCATGAGGCGCGTCCTGCGCCGCAGTGGCGCCGTGGGCCTGCCGCATTGCGATCGATTGCGATGTTGCAGGCCCGTTGCACATGAGCCGGTCAGGCGGGCTCAGTATTGGGCGTTGTGATTGAGCTCTTCATGGACCCAGCGATCCGGCTCGTCTGGAACAGCGGGCGTGAAAAGCTGGCGCAGCCATTCGACAAAACCCGCTCTGCCGCCGCTGATCTGTTGCATGGTATTGCGTTGGATGGGTTGCATGTGGTTCTCCAGTTGGGGGCAACGATGAATCGGCCGGGCCAGCTTATCGTGGCGGCGGCGTTTGTGGTGGCGACGGTTGCGGGCAATTCGCTTCACGCACCAGCATGCCGGTGCCCAGGCCCAGTCCGAACGCCAGTGCCAGCAGTGGCACCATGGCGATCGGCAGCATGCCGCCGTCGATGTGCTGCAGTTCGTCGTGATCTACTTTGCGCATGCGTTTTCCTTTCGAGAGAAATCGGAATGGGTCACAGCGGCCACAGCTCGCGCGCCGTCACGCTGTCGGCAAAGACGCGCGGGTCGTCACGGGGCCGGGACGATGGCATCGGCATGTCGATCTCCGACTTCGCCAGCGCCGGGAAAGGGCAAAGGCAGGTAGCGCCGCCGATCTGTTTTCGTTCCGAGGGGGAGAGGACTTGCATGATGACTCCTTTGAATGGACTGGTCCTAGAGATGCGGACGGGGAAGATCACCGACCGGTCGGCGATCTGCTGCTGCCGCCGAACGAAGCAAGCAACGCTCGGGAGCGAAGCGATCATAGGGGACCCACGCGCCCGTTCTAAAGTACACGGCGCGCGCCAATTGCAAATTCGAAGCTCTTCGGACCCTGTCCATGGCTGCCGCTGGCGCGCCAGGCGGTGCCACGCGGCCAGCCGGTCGGGGAGCGGTCGTGCGTTCACCGGCAGCCTGCGCAGGCCGAGCCTGGCGCCCGTGACTACGGTCGTACGCCGCTGGCTTGGCCTTCCACCAAGACTGCCAGGGCTTCGCCGAGGGATTCGGGACGTCCCTCGAACAGCCGTTGCAATGGGCGCGGATCTGCCAGATGGCGATACAGCGCGGCCCGTGCATCGAAGTCGCAAGCCATCCGGACGGCCGCCGCGATGTACTCTTCGAGGGTGGCGGCGATGGTCCATCCGGGCAGGCCGACGCGCCTGAACAAGCCCTCGTCGATGTGCTCGAATACCTCGGGCCCGGTCTTGCACACCCCCGGCAGGCCCACGGTAAAGGCATCGATGATGCCGTTGGTGTTACCAAAGGGCAGTGGCGACAGGAACATATCGCACTGGTTGAACAGGTCCAGGTATTGCTGGTAGGGCCGGTGCGGATAGACCGCCGCGTGCGGCACATAGCGCTGGACCAGCCGCTGCACCTGAGGCGTCAGCAACCCCTGCGACTGGCCGACCAGGAAGTGAAAGCGCACTTGCCGTGGCGCCATTGCCGCTCCCGGCTGGGCTGCCATCTCGGCGATCTTCTGGCAGGCCAGCAGGAAGCGCGGATTGAACTTCATCGTGGTGGCGGCAATGGCGATGTCGACCTGCACCCGGTCGCGGCGCGCCAGGCGATCCACCGGCGCCACCTGCGCCGCCGCCGCCGATGGCCGATAAGGCTGGCCATCGGCCGGCAGGCGCAGCAGTCTTTCGCTGAAGCAGGCCGGGTCGCCCACGAAATCGTCCTCCACGCTGATGTAGTCGATGTGGCGCGAATGGGTGGTGGCCGGGTGTCCCAGGGCGGCCACCTGCAACGGTGCGAGCCGCAGGTTGGCGGCGAACATGGTGATCGGGAACATGCCCACGCTGGGCATGTACAGGACCGCAGGGCGTAACCGCGCGGCGTGCTCGCGCAACTCGCGCAGGCAGCCCAGCAGGTCGCCGGGGCGGGTCAAGGCGATGAACTGGTCGAATACCGCGCGCCCCAGCTGGTCGACGTTGGCCGCCAGGCCCAGCGCCACCAGCCTGAAGTGGCGCCGTGCACCTTCCAGCGTGCGCGAATGGGTGCGATAGATCGAGTGGCCGCCCGAGAACCATTCGAGCAGCACCAGCATGACCGGCTTGTCGCCCCCGGTCACGGCACTGCCACCATCCGGCACCAGGTCGTCGATGCCGGCTTCGCGCAACTTGCGTTCGATCAGGGTATTGATGGCGGCCTTGATACGGTGCCGCTGGGGCAGGTCGGCGTAGCTGCAATGCATGTAGACGTCGTGCAGCACCGCCACCGGCAGGGTATCGAGCTTGTCGATCTCGGTGAGACGGTCGGGCAGCCAGGCCAGCAGCGCCTCGCGCTTGGAGTGCGCGGCCTGCGAGCCCAGCAGGCGCGGTGACAGCAGGGCCATGAACAATGCCGCCGCCAGCGGCCGATTCTGTTGCCACAGCAACTCGACGTCCAGCGGCAGTTCCGATTCAGGGGAGTACAGCAGGCAGAACTTGACCAGGTCGGGCGGGCGCAGCGCGAACCCGGCGGCGTCGGGTCCGCCCAGGTTCAGCGAACGCAGGATATGATCGCAATTGACGAAATGGCTGGCGCCGAACAACGCCGACAGCCAGCGCTGGAAGTTGATCAACTGGCCGAAGCCATCGGGGCTGAGTTGAAACTCAGGGTCCGAGAACAGTGCCGAGATGGCCGAGGTAAGCCGGGTCAGCAGATGCGCGTCGTGTTCGCTGGCGGGTACCGCGGCCGATACCGACAGCGAAAAGTTGCGGTCCAGCTTGCCGTAGTTGCGGTCGATCAGCACCAGCAGGCGCACCAGTTCGCGGGCGGCAGGTTCGCGTTGCCGGCAATAGCAAAGGAACTCGAATCTTTCCAGCGAGAAAATATCGTCGGCGGCAGCGGTGGTGGGAGCGGTCATGAAGTCGGGCGCGGGGCGTGGTCAGCGGGCAATCCGCATTGTGCCGTTCAAGCGCACTCGCCGCCAGTGGCGATTGCACCGACGCCGCAACGACGCGAGAACGGCCGGTGCGAGGGCCGGTCCAACACGACACGCATTAGCAGGAGCACCCATGGCGCCACCTCGTTTCATCCATTCGCTGGGCGGCGTGCAGCATGGCTTCGCCGACCTCAGGGACCTGCTGGCCAAGGCCAGCCCCGCGCGTTCGGGAGACCTGCTGGCCGGGATCGCCGCCGACAGCGCCCGCCAGCGCGCCGCAGCGCAGATGGCGCTGGCCGATATACCGCTCAAGCTGTTCCTGCAAGAGTTGCTGGTGCCGTATGAGACCGATGAGGTCAGCCGGCTGATCGTCGACCATCACGATGGCACCGCGTTCGCCCCGATCGCCCACCTCACCGTCGGTGACTTTCGCAACTGGCTCTTGGCCGACGATACCGACAGCACCGTGCTGGCGGCGGTGGCCGCGGGCATCACGCCCGAGATGGCCGCCGCGGTGTCGAAGATCATGCGCAACCAGGACCTGATCCTGGTGGCCCGCAAGTGCCGCGTCGTGACCGCCTTTCGCAACACCATCGGCCTGCAGGGGCGCTTGTCGACCCGCCTGCAGCCCAACCACCCCACCGACGACGCCAGCGGCATTGCCGCGGCCATGCTCGACGGCCTGCTCTATGGCAGCGGCGACGCCGTCATCGGCATCAATCCCGCCACCGACAACGTGCCGCAGGTCATCAGGCTGGTCGAGATGATGGCCGAGCTCATTACGCGCTACCAGATACCGACCCAGTCCTGCGTGCTGACCCACGTCACCAATACGATTGCCGCCATCGAGCGCGGTGCCCCGGTCGACCTGGTGTTCCAGTCGATTGCCGGCACCGAGGCCGCCAACCGCAGCTTCGGCATCGACCTGGCGCTGCTGGCACAGGCCAGGGCTGCCGCGTCTTCGCTGGGGCGCGGCACCGTGGGCCAACACGTGATGTACTTCGAGACCGGGCAGGGCAGCGCCTTGTCGGCCAACGCCCATCACGGCATCGACCAGCAGACCTGCGAGGCGCGGGCCTACGCGGTGGCGCGCCACTTCGAGCCCTTGCTGGTCAACACCGTGGTCGGTTTCATCGGTCCCGAATACCTGTACGACGGCAAGCAGATCATCCGCGCCGGACTGGAAGACCATTTCTGCGGCAAGCTGCTGGGCCTGCCGATGGGTTGTGACGTCTGCTACACCAATCACGCCGAGGCCGACCAGGACGACATGGATGCGCTGCTCACGCTGCTGGGCGTGGCCGGTTGTACCTTCGTCATGGGCGTGCCCGGTTCGGACGACATCATGCTCAATTACCAGAGCACGTCGTTCCATGACGCCTTGTATGTGCGTCGCGTGCTGGGTACGCGGCCGGCGCCCGAGTTCGAGGCCTGGCTGCACCGGATGCAGATCTTCAACGGCGAGCAGCAGTTTCGCCTGCATGACGACATGCCGCCCGGCTTTCGTCACGCCTTGGCCCGGCTCGGCTAAGCCATGCGCCGGCGCCCTGATGTGGTTACCGCCAATGCCTGGGAGGCCTTGCGCCGCGTCACCCCGGCGCGCATCGCGCTGGGCCGCGCCGGGGTCAGCCTGCCGACCGAGGCGCAGCTGGCGTTCCAGCTGGCGCACGCGCAGGCGCGCGACGCGGTGCACCAGGCACTGGACGTGGCGGACCTGGCGACCAGGCTGCAGCCCTTGGTGCCGGGCGCGCAGCAGGTCATCCAGGTGCACAGCGCCGCCGCCGACCGCCTCACCTACCTGCAACGGCCGGACCTGGGGCGGCAGCTGTCGGATGCATCACGGGCGGCGCTGGCGGCAGGGGCGAACGACGAGCGCCGGGTCGACATTGCCTTGGTCATTGGCGACGGCTTGTCGGCACTGGCCGTAGACCGGCATGCGGCGCCGTTCCTGGCCGAGCTGATGGCGCGCATCGCCTCCGAGAACTGGAGCATGGCACCGCTGGTCATTGCCAGCCAGGCGCGGGTGGCGATTGCCGATGAGATCGGGGAGTTGCTGGGGGCGCGGCTGGTGGTGATCCTGATCGGCGAGCGTCCCGGGCTGAGCTCGCCAGACAGCATGGGGCTGTACCTGACCTGGATGCCTCGGCGCGGCTTGACCGATGCCAGCCGCAATTGCATCTCCAATGTGCGCCCGCAGGGACTGGCCTATGCCGACGCCGCCTACCGGCTGCATTACCTGATGGCGCAGGCGCGCCTGCGCGGCCTGTCGGGCGTGGCCCTGAAGGACGAGAGCACCGGCCAGGCAAAGGCAGAGCTGGCGCCGGCCGGCAATTTCCTGACGGGCCCTGACCCCGAAGACGCGCGCTGAGCGCCGAGCCGCCGCCAGCGCAGGCACCTCGAAAAAAAATAGCCGCGAGAACATCGCGGCTATTTTCATTGCCCGGTCAAGGCGGCGATTACAACGCTTCCAGCGCCTTGTTGAAGGTTTCGCTAGGACGCATCACCGCGAAGGTCTTGGCACGGTCCGGCAGGTAGTAACCACCGATGTCGACCTGCTTTCCCTGCACGCCGTTGAGCTCGGCCACGATCTTGGCTTCGTTCTCGGCCAGCGACTTGGCCAGCGGCGCAAACTGCTTGGCCAGTTCGGCGTCGTCCTTCTGGGCCGCCAGTTCCTGGGCCCAGTACAGGGCCAGGTAGAAGTGGCTGCCGCGGTTGTCGAGTTCACCGGTCTTGGCCGAAGGCGACTTGTTGTTGTCGAGCAGCTTGCCGGTAGCGGCATCGAGCGTCTTGGCCAGGATCTTGGCGCGGCCGTTGCCGGTCTTGATGCCGACGTCCTCGATCGACACCGCCAGTGCCAGGAACTCGCCCAGCGAGTCCCAGCGCAGGTGGTTTTCGCCGACCAGCTGTTGCACATGCTTCGGTGCCGAGCCGCCGGCGCCGGTTTCGAACATGCCGCCGCCGGCCATCAGCGGGACGATCGACAGCATCTTGGCCGAGGTGCCCAGTTCCATGATCGGGAACAGGTCGGTCAGGTAGTCACGCAGGATATTGCCGGTCACCGAGATGGTGTCCTGGCCGCGGATGACGCGCTCCAGCGTGTAGCGCATGGCGCGTACCTGCGACATGATCTGGATGTCCAGGCCGTTGGTGTCGTGGTCCTTGAGGTAGTTGCGCACCTTCTTGATTAGTTCGGCCTCGTGCGGACGGTACGGGTCGAGCCAGAACACGGCCGGCATGCCCGACAGGCGCGCGCGGGTCACGGCCAGCTTGACCCAGTCGCGCACTGCCGGATCCTTGACCTGGCACATGCGCCAGATATCGCCGGCTTCGACATTCTGCTCCAGCAGAACCTTGCCGTCGGCGGTGACGATGCGCGCCACGCCGGCCTGGGCGATTTCGAAGGTCTTGTCGTGCGAGCCGTATTCCTCGGCCTTCTGTGCCATCAGGCCGACGTTGGGCACGGTGCCCATGGTGGTCGGGTCGAACGCGCCGTTGGTCTTGCAGAAGTTGATGATTTCCTGGTAGATGCGGGCGAAGGTCGACTCCGGTAGCAGGGCCTTGGTGTCTTCGGTCTTGCCTTCGGCGTTCCACATCTTGCCGCCGGCACGGATCATGGCCGGCATCGAGGCGTCGACGATGACATCGTTGGGGGCGTGCAGGTTGGTGATGCCCTTGGCCGAATCGACCATGGCCAGGCGCGGGCGGCGTGCTTCGTCGGCCTTCAGGTCGGCCAGCACTTCATCCTTCTGGGCTTGCGGCAGGGTGTTGATCTTTTCGTACACGCCCGACATGCCATTGTTCGGATTGACGCCGAGGTCGGCAAACAGCTTGGCATGCTTTTCGAAGGTGTTCTTGTAGTAGGTACGCACGGCGTGCCCGAACACGATCGGGTGCGAGACCTTCATCATGGTGGCCTTGACGTGGACCGACAGCAGCAGGTTCGAATCGAACGCGTCCTGCATCTGCTCTTCGTAGTACTGGCACAGCGCCTGCTTGCTCATGAACATGCTGTCGATGATCTCGCCGGCCTGCAGCGCGACCTTCTTCTTGAGCACGATGGTCTCGCCGGACTTTGTCACCAGGTCCATGTTGACTTCGACCGGTTGCTCGATGGTCAGGCTCTTTTCGCCGGCATAGAAGTCGCCGCCGCGCATGTGTGCCACGTGGGTGCGCGAAGCCATGCTCCATTTCGACATCGAGTGCGGGTGCTTGCGGGCATAGTTCTTGACCGCATTGGGCGCACGGCGGTCGGAGTTGCCTTCGCGCAGCACCGGGTTGACGGCGCTGCCCGAGATCTTGTTATAGCGCTTCTGCAGCGCCTTTTCTTCGTCGGTGGCTGGCTGTTCGGGATAGTCCGGCAGCTTGTAGCCGCGCGACTGCAGTTCGCGGATGGCGGCCTGCAACTGCAGCACCGAAGCGCTGATGTTGGGCAGCTTGATGATGTTGGCGTCGGGGCTCTGGGTCAGTGCGCCCAGCGCGGCCAGGTTGTCGGGGACTTTCTGCTCATCGGTCAGCAACTCGGAGAATTCGGCCAGGATACGCGCTGCCACCGAAATGTCGCTCTCGACGACGTCGATGCCGGCTGGCGCGGTGAATTTCTTGACGATGGGCAGGAGCGAATGGGTCGCCAGATATGGCGCCTCATCGGTCAGCGTATAGATGATGGTCGGGTTACCTGTAGTCACGATGATGTCCTTGCTGTTGGTGTGTTGATGTGCAGTGCTGCCTATGCTGTCGGCCGTCCCGTCCTGCGGCGCGCGGATGCATCGTGTGCTGGTGGCTGAGGCATCCGCATGCCGCTGGCTGCCGGCCTGTCCCGCCGGGTGGGGCGTTTTTCCACGTGCAAATACCGTGTCCGGCAGCGTCTTTTGGTCTTTTCCTCAGATGCCGCGGCAAAAAACAGGCTGTAGTCTACTCCGAAGCGACGGGAAAATCTGCAACTCTTATATAAGACTCGAAGATTTTTTTGCCGCTTCCGGACAGCGTCGTTGTCACTCTGGCAATCCACGGGCCAAAAAAAGGGCCGCAAGCGCGGCCCCATCCAATAGCTGAGAGGTAAGGGTCAGGCCGTCACCGGCTGGCCGCTGGCCCGATTGCGGTACAGCACCAGGGTAGCGATCAGGCCGCAGACGGCGGCGGCGCTCATCCAGATGCCGGGGGCGGCCTTGTCGCCGGTGGCCTGGATCAGGCCGGTCGCCACGGCCGGGGTGAAGCCGCCGAACAGCGCCGTGGCCAGGCTGTAGGCCAGCGAAAACCCGGCGGTGCGCACCTCGACCGGCATGACTTCGGTCAGGGCCACGACCATGGCGCCGTTATAGCTGGCGTACAGGAACGACAGCCACAGCTCGACCGCCAGCATCTTGGCGAAGCTGGCGTCATGCACCAGCCAGTTGATCGCGGGATAGGAGGTCAGGATGGTCAGGACGGTGAACGCCAGCAGGATAGGGCGGCGGCCGATGCGGTCCGACAATGCGCCCATGACGGGCAGCCAGATGAAGTTGGACAGGCCCACGCACAGGGTCACGATCAGGCTGGCCTCGGTCGACAGCTTCAGCACGCTCTTGCCGAAGGTAGGGGTGTAGACCGTGATCAGGTAGAACGAGACCGTGGTCATCGACACCAGCATCATGCCGGCGATCACCAGCTTCCAGTTGTCGATCATCGACTGGAAGATCTGGCCGGTCGACAGGCGGTGCTTGCGGGCCTTGAACTCCTCGGTTTCCTGCAGCGAGCGCCGGATCACGAACAGCACCGGCACGATCATGCAGCCGATGAAGAACGGCACCCGCCAGCCCCATTCGCCGATCTCTGCCGGCGACAGGCTGGTGTTGAGTGCGTAGCCGATGGCGGCGGCCACGATGATGGCGACCTGCTGGCTGCCGGATTGCCAGCTGACATAGAAGCCCTTGTTGCCGGGCGTGGCCATTTCGGCCAGGTAGACCGAGACCCCGCCCAGCTCGACGCCGGCCGAGAAACCCTGCAGCAGGCGCCCGACCAGCACCAGCACCGGCGCCAGCGCACCGATGGTGGCATAGCCGGGCACGCAGGCGATCAGTACCGTGCCCAGCGCCATCAGCGCCAGGGTGACGATCAGTCCGCGGCGACGACCGACGCGGTCGACATAGGCGCCGAGGATGATGGCGCCCAGCGGTCGCATCAGGAACCCGGCACCGAAGGTCATGAAGGTCAGCATCAGCGAGGCAAACTCGTTGTCGCTGGGGAAGAAGGCCTTGGAGATGTGGGTGGCGTAGAAGCCGAACAGGAAGAAGTCGAACATTTCCATGAAGTTGCCGCTGGTCACGCGCAGCACCGTGGAAAGCTTCGACGGCGAAGATGTGGATGTACTCATGTGTGCCTCTTTTTGGTTGGCGAGCCGTGTATTCCGGCCTGGCGCCCATCATGCAGCGCGACGCGAGGTCGCGCGCTGGCGGGTTCTGTGGTGTTTTCTAGCTATTGCGCCGCCGATTCTAGCCGCTAATTCGATTTTGCGCGCGCTATCAGGCCGGATGCGGTCGAGCAGCTCGAACGCAAGATGGTGGCCGAGAGCTTGCAGCGGCACGCCGGCAACCTGGCCGCGAGCCCGCGCGAACCGGGGCTGGACCGCGCCAACCTGAAGCGGCTGGCGCGGCGCCTGGGCCTGCGGGGATGACCGCTCAGGGATAGAGTACGTCGACCGTAGCCGTGCCGCTGACCGGTATCGGCCCCGGCAGCATGGACTGGCCGCCGATGAGCACCGTGGGCTGGATGCTGATGTCGACACTGTAGTTGCTGGCCGCGCGCGCCAGCTCGCCCTCCTTGCGCCAGGCATAGCGGTGGCCCGGCGTCAGCGCCACGCCAGGGGTCTTGCGTTGCCATTGGCCGTTGTAGCGCCGCGCGTAGAAGATATGCATGGGCCTGCCGTCGGCCACGGCGCTGCCGGTCTCGAAATTGACGTCGTACAGGCTGATCCAGCGCGCGCCGATGCGGCTCATGCCATAGGCGGCCCGCACACCCGGGACGAAACGGTGCGCCGAGAACGCCACGGCGATGCGGGTAGGGGCAATACACTCGATGGTCAGGTTGATGGTCTTCTTCTCGAGTTGTGCCGGGCGGTCCCCGGGCAAGGACTGGGGGGCGATCGTGCCGAAGTTCACCACGCCATCGTTGGCTATGCTGGGCGCGCAGGCGGCGGGGCGGACGATTCCGCTCAGTTGCAGCGTCGAGCGTTGTTCCGCGGCGGCGTGGCTGCACACCAGCAGCGCCGCCAGCAGGCCCGGGCGGATACGTACCCGTCTGGCGCGCGAACGCCTATGGATACTCAAGCACCAGCGTGGTGCTGCCGTCGAGCCGGATCTCGCTCTGCAACGGGAGTTCGTCGAGCGGTTCGGGCCACAGCTGGACGACGAGGTCGCCATTGATGGCGCCAAACGTTCCTGTTTGCGGCTCGGCCGTCGTGCTCCATACATACTTGAATTCCTTGGTGATGACCTCTGCCGGGCCGATGAATTTCCATGGCGCCTCGCCATCCCGCGAGCCGACCAGCTTGGCGTCCTTGCCGTCGGCCTTCAGGTCCCTGAAATGCAGCAGGTACATGCCGATGTTCTTGTCGGCCACGCGTCCCAGCCCGAACATGCCGGCACGGCCGGAGGCCGTCGATAGCGTGTCGTAGATCGCCGGGACGCTATTGGCGCGGTCATCCTTGAAGCTCAACCGGGGCGAATTGGCGGGTACGCATTGTATGGAAAACGGCAATGTCCGTTCGGCGCTCAACAGGCGCGTGCCGGGAGCGGGCAGTTCGGCCGCGGTGATGTTGCCGAAGTCGGCGCTGCCATTGTTGGCCAGGTTGACCGTGCAGGGTGTGGGCACGATGCGACCGCTGACGACCAGGTCGACGTTATCGGCGGCCATCGCCGGTGGCAGGCAGGCGGCCGCGAGCAGCAGGTGGCACAGCCGGCGGGATAGCCGTGACAGGCGCGACTGCGACGGCCGCCGCCCGGGCGCGGGTCGGGCCTGGACGGCAATGAAGGCATGGCAGGTCGGGATGCAGGTCTTGTTCATGGTGGGGTTCTCTGTGAAGGCGCCGCTGCCGGCGAGGCTGGTCAGTACTCCAGGTCGATCGTGGCCCAGCCGTTGAAGGTGATTTCTCTTTCCAGTGGCAGGTCGTGGGGCTGTTCCAGCATGTAGCTGAGCACGATTTCACCGTCGATGCGCTCGAAGCTGGCAGCGCGGATATGCCGGTCGCCGGTCCAGCCCAGCGAGGCGGTGGTGAGGATGTAGTTGTAGTTCTCGAGGTGGTAGCCCGGTTTTTCGTCGGGACCATCGTCGTAGACCGGCCGTACCGGCACGTTTCCCGCCTTGAGGCTGTCGGGTTCGAAATACATGAAGTAGGAGCCGATGTTCTTGCCGGCCACCTTGCCCAGGCCGAACATGTTCGGTCGTCCGTGGCGTGCCTCGGCCCAGTCGCGATGATATTCGGGCACGCTGTTGGCCTGGTTGTCGGTAAAGCGCATGCGCACCCGGCTGGGCTGGGCGCACTGCAGGTGAAAGCTGAAGCGGGCGGCGTCATGCTTGCCGTAGCGCGCCAGCGGGTGCAGCGCCGACGCCTGCAGCGTGCCCAGGTCGATCCGGTTATTGGTCAGCACGATGGAGCAGGGCGGCGGCATGATGGTGCCGGTGACATTCAACTTGGCCGATTCGGCAGCATGTGCCTGCGGCGCGCTGCCGGCGGCCAAGGTCGCCAGCGGCAGCAGGCAGGCAGCCAGGCGGTGGAGCGGGGAAGACCGTTTCATCATGGGGTTTCCAGGGTAATGAAAGTGGCGGGAAAGCCGCCCGGGCGCAAGGCTGGGCGGGCGGCGCGGATCATCACTCGTATTTGAGCTCGAAGGTCGACACGCCATCGAGGCGGATGTCCTCGCCCAGGTTCAACTGGTCGATCGGCGGCAGATGCACCTCGACCGCCAGGCCTACCTTGAAGGTCTTGAACGCGCCTGGCATGTCGCCGGAAGCCGGCGCCCAGGCCAGCCAGCGGTCGGATGCGGCATAGGACTGGGCCGGCGTGTGCCAGTTGGCCTGGGTGCCGTCCGATGCCGTCATCCTGACCGTATCGCCATTGCCGGCGGCACCGGTGGCCAGGATCTTGATGTGATAGGAACCGACCTTGTTCTGCCCGTTCATGCCCAGGCCGTAGTGGAAGCGCTCGTCGAGGCTGCTCACCGAAGGGATGGCGGTATTGGGCCGTTCGTCCTTGACCCGCACCCGGACCTTGGCCGCCTGGGCGCAGAAGACCTGGAACTCGACGTTGCGCTCGCCGACCTTGATGGGATCGTTGCCATTGGCCAGCGTCGACAGGTCGAGCGAGCCGAAGTCGATCTTGCCGCCATTGTCGAATTGCGGGTTGCACGGCTTGGGTTTGATCACGCCCTCGATCGACAAGGTGGCCGATGCGCTGCCTTCGTTGGCACTGCTCGGCAGGCTGGCAGCGATCAGGATCAGCGCGGCCAGGTGCTTGTGCTGGAGTGCGGGTCGATTCATGTTGTTCCTTTCAGTGGATGAGTGGGGTGTTGGGTGTCAGTGCGCGGGAGCCGGGCGGCACCAGACGAGATCGGGCACGCTGCATAGCGAAAACGATCCATGCAGGTGGCTGCGGCCCGGATGAGGCGCTACGGGGGCTAGGTGGGGGAAAGATGAGTGCGTCGGCAAGATGGCCGGCGGGTCCGCGGGCGGCGCGAAGCTCATCAGGTGCATCAATGCGAGGGAAGACAGCGTAACAACTGCGTGCGGCATGGTGATGTGCTCGACTGGAAATGCTGCATTATTTCCCTTCGAAAACATTTTGGGTGGAGCCCGTTATTTCTCACAGCCCAAAAGCCTGCTGCTTCGAATAACTTGTAGAGATTGTTGCCTCGCGAGCACAATTAGTTAGATATCGGGACCCGAAAGTTGACGATACGAGACCAAGCGCGCCCCATGAGGCGCGCGCTGGTGGCGGCGCATGGCGATCCGCACCGGGGAGGGAAGGCAAAGGCGGCCAGCGCGGCGGACGGAGGCTGGAAAAAAAACACCCAGGAGCAGCGCATCGGCCAGTCCTGGGTGTCTTGCATCCGGTCGTTGCCAGATGCCGTTTTGTCGTGGCGTCGGAACCGGGTCGTTCGCCTGTCTCCACATCTCCTGCTTCAATGCAGCGGTCCGGCCACGTGTGGCAGTGGCCGGGCCGGGTTTATTGTGCCTGCTCCTGGCCGTCGAGGTCGGCGTGCTGGCCGCGGATGCGGATCGCGGTCAGACGCGCCGCAGCGGCGTCATCGACCGGCTGGGCCTGGTTGGCGCCCGGCGCGGCGGCGGTCTGAGGTTGCACCGGTTGAGGTTGCACGGCGCCGGCAGTATGAGTCGAATTCGACATGATGCTCTCCAAGGGATAAAAAATGTCGTGCGTCCTGGCGTCGTCGCGGCAGGGAAGGCGGGCAGCGCAGAGGTTGCCCCGTTGGCTGAACATTATGCCTTCAAGTTGCGGCGCAATATCGGCTCTCGTCCGATTTGTTTGTAGGATAGTCGGCAAACAGGCCGGATATCTTGTCATTCTGATAGCGCCTGATCGGGTTGTTTTGCTGCAAGGCAAAAAAAACCGTTTCCCACTGAAAAGATCGACCGCAATACCGTCTTTCCTACTTCGTTTTGCGACGACCACCGATGGGGGCGCGGCAGCGCCGTTTTTATGATGGGCAGTTTTCAACCCTGGAGTATGCCCATGTCCGAACACAAGCAAAACAATGCCAATACCTATAAGGTCATCGAGATCGTCGGCAGTTCGCCCACCGGAACCGACGATGCCATCCGCAACGCCATCGCCGACGCCGGCAAGACCATCAAGCATATCGACTGGTTCGAAGTGATCGAGACCCGGGGCCATGTCGAAAACGGCAATATCGGGCATTTCCAGGTGACGCTCAAACTGGGTTTCCGTCTCGAGCACTGACCAGTTCTGTCATGTGATGCCCAATGTCGAGCCTGTCCTGCCCGCTGGCCGGGGCGGATGCCGCATGACCCGCCGTTGGGCGGTCCACATGCCTCGCATCCGTGCTCGCCCGCGCGCGGATGCGGCACCGCCGCACGGTTCCCCGCACATTGGTCCGATGGGGCGGCAGCCCAGATGGGGGAAGGGCTTCGCCGCAGTGCAGCGGTAGGATTCATCCTACGCGACGTCGCGTCGCTGTCCGATAGTGAGTACGAGCAAGTGTCCGTATAACGTTGAACATCGGCGCACAAAATTTTCCGGTAGCACAACAATAAATCGCGATGGCTCGGCAATATCGGGCCAAGCCTGCATCCGGCGCGCCAGTGCTTTCTACCCAGGTGCTTTCTCATTGAGGGGATTATCTTGCAAGCTCGAGTCCTGTTGGTCAGTTCCGAGGCCGTACCACTCGTCAAGACGGGCGGCCTGGCGGACGTCATTACCGCGTTGGCGGTGTCCCTGCGTCGTGTCGGCATCGATGCCAGCATCCTGATGCCGGCCTATCCCGAGGCGGTACGCAACCTGGGTGACGCGGTGCAGGTCAACCTCAGGAACGGCCTGCCGGGCGGCGCCGCCCGCCTGCTGCACGGGACCATCCCCGGCACCGACGTGCCGGCCTTGCTGCTCGATACAGCGCGCTTTCGCCAGCGCGGTGCCAATCCCTATGTCGACTCCAACGGGGTCGAGTTCAACGACAACGCCGTCTGCTTCGCCGACCTGTCGCATGCCGCAGTGGCCATCTGCGCCGGCGAGACCACCTTGGCGGTGCCGCATGTGGTGCATGCCAACGATTGGCATGCGGGCCTGATTCCTTGCCTGCTCAAGCTGCGCGGGCTGGACCATATCGGCACCATGCTGACCATCCACAACCTGGCGTTCCAGGGCAATTTCGACCTCGGTGTGGCTGAGCAGATCGGCATTCCCGAGCACCTGTTGACCGGCGATGGCGTCGAATACTGGGGCAAGCTGTCGTTCCTGAAGGCGGGCATCCGGTTCTCGGATTGCGTCTCCACGGTCAGCCGCAACTATGCCAATGAGATCCTGACGCCGCGCTTCGGCTGCGGCATGGACGGTATCCTTGCCTTCCGCAAGCTGGACCTGCGCGCCATTCCGAACGGCATCGACGCCTCGCTGTGGGATCCGGTCGACGATCCGCTGATCGCCCGCAACTTCGGTGTCGGCGACATGAAAGGCAAGGCTGCCTGCAAGCGCGACCTGCAGAAGTTGTTCGGCCTGGTGCCGGCGGACCCGTTCGCCCCCGTGATGGGGATCGGCAGCCGCATTTCGCACCAGAAGATGGCCGATGTCGTCATCGAAGCGATCCCCGGCATCCTGCAGGCACATCCAAGGCTGCAACTGGTGGTGCTGGGTTGCGGCGAACCCGAGTACGAACAAGGCCTGCTGGCGCTGGCCGAGCGCTACAGCGATCGCATGGCGGTGCATATCGGCTACGACGAACGTCGTGCCCACGCATTGCACGCCGGCAGCGACATGCTGCTGCATCCGACCCGGTTCGAGCCGTTTGGCCTGACGCCCATCTACGCCCAGCGCTACGGTGCCATTCCCATCGGTTCCCGCGTGGGTGGGCTGGTCGACACCGTCTGCGACATCGATGTCGATCCCGTCAATGCCACCGGCGTGCTGTTCGATGGCGAAACCGCAGCCGACATGCAGCAAGCCGTGGCTCGCGCCTTTGCCATCTATCACGACAACGAGCGCTGGCAAGCCGTGCAGCGTAATGCGATGTCGGTGGATTGGGATTGGGCCGGTCCTACCCAGGCCTATATCGATGCCTATGTCAGCGTGGCGCACCCCACGGCCAAGTCGCTGTTCGCCCCCAGCCGTTCCGCCCCGGTGGCGCCACCCGTGGCGCGTCCGGCGGTACAGGGCGAACGCCGCTCGGGTGCTGCAGCCGCACTGGCCGCGGTCATTGCCAATGTGGTCGGCGGCGCACCTGCCAAGGCCGTCGCATAAGTCGCCCGTAGGGCACCGGCCGCTGGCCGGTACCAGCGGGTGGTAGTGGGTGGCCGACGGGGCCAGGCATGCGACCCCGCCGTTCCTTTCTCATCAATATCGATAACAACAACAGGAGTAAGCATGTCCGGCATGTCTGTCTTGGCCTCCAGCGAACCGGTCCAGGGACCGGCGTCTTCCAGCCCGAAAACACCTGCCACCGGCGCCCCCGCGGCGCCACGCCAACCCGATCCGCTGTCCGATGCGGACCTTGGAAAATTCAACGCCCTGCTGCAGGGCAGCCTGAACGAACCCTTTTCGCTGCTGGGGCCGCACCGTCTCGGTGACGACAGCCTCAGCGTGCGCTGCTTCCATCCCGGTGCCGACGCGGTGCGCGTGAAGTGTCCGCGTACCAGCAAGTCGCTCACCACCATGGCCCAGCTGCCCGCGCCGGACGGCTCGCCCAGCGGTTTCTTCGTGGGCGTGGTCACGGGCGTGACGCGCGACAAGGCCGCCACCGATTATGTCTTCGAGGTCGACTGGCGCCAGCCCGACGGCAGCACCAAGGTGCAGACCACGGAAGACACGTACGCCTTCGGGCTGTTGCTGGGCGAACTCGACCTGCACCTGCTGCAGGAAGGGCGCCATCGGCAACTGGCCGATTGCCTGGGCGCGCGCGCCACCGAGATCGATGGCGTGCCCGGCACCCGCTTTGCGGTGTGGGCGCCCAATGCCCGCCGCGTGTCGGTGGTGGGTGACTTCAACCAGTGGGACGGCCGCCGCCACATCATGCGCTTGCGCCACGAACAGGGCGTATGGGAAATCTTCATCCCCCGCATTGGTCCCGGCGACGTCTACAAGTACGAGATCGTCGCCCCCGACGGCAGCGTGCTGCCGCTCAAGGCCGATCCGGTCGCGCGCGCCACCGAGCTGCCGCCGGCCACCGCCTCGGTAGTGGCCGACCCGCGCCCCTATCATTGGAACGACGAGCAGTGGATGGCCCAACGTGCCGCGCGCCAGGCGCTGGACGCCCCGATCTCGATCTACGAACTGCATCCGGCGTCCTGGCGTCGGGTGCTGGAAGACAACCGGCGCAACCTCGACTGGGATGAGCTGGCCGACCAATTGATCCCGTATGTACAGCAGCTGGGCTTTACCCATATCGAGCTCATGCCGGTGATGGAGCATCCCTTCGGTGGCTCCTGGGGCTACCAGCCGATCGGACTGTTCGCACCCAGCGCCCGCTTTGGCAAGCCTGAGCGCTTTGCCGCCTTCGTCGACCGTTGCCACCAGGCCGGTATCGGCGTGCTGCTGGACTGGGTGCCCGCCCACTTCCCCAGCGACACGCATGGCATGGCGCAGTTCGACGGCACCGCGCTCTACGAGCACGCCGACCCGCGCGAAGGTTTTCACCAGGACTGGAATACCCTGATCTTCAACCTCGGACGCAACGAGGTGCGGGGCTTTCTGATCGCCAGCGCGCTCGAATGGCTGGAGCATTTCCACGTCGATGGCCTGCGCGTCGATGCGGTCGCTTCGATGCTCTACCGCGACTACAGCCGCGCCAGTGGCGAATGGGTGCCCAATATCCATGGCGGGCGCGAGAACCTGGAAGCGGTGGCCTTCCTGCGGGAACTGAACCAGGTGGTGGCACAGCGCTGCCCGGGGGCACTGATGATCGCCGAGGAATCGACCTCGTGGCCCGGCGTGACATCGGAAGTGGTCCATGAAGGCAACCACCACGGCCTGGGGTTCAGCTACAAGTGGAACATGGGCTGGATGAACGACACGCTGCGCTACATGGAATCGGATCCGCTGTTTCGCCGCTACCATCATCACGACATGACCTTCGGGCTGTTGTATGCGTTTTCGGAGAACTTCATCCTGCCCATCTCGCACGACGAGGTGGTGCATGGCAAGCGGGCGCTGCTCAACAAGATGCCGGGCGACGAATGGCGCCGATTTGCCAACAACCGGGCCTATTTCGGTTTCATGTGGACCCATCCGGGCAAGAAGCTGCTGTTCATGGGCACCGAGTTCGGTCAACCGGACGAGTTCGACCACGACCAGTCGCCGCCATGGCACCTGCTCGACGAACACGGCGGCCATGCCCCCGGTCATCGCCAGTTGCAGCGCCTGGTGGGCGACCTCAACCGCCTGTACCGCCAGGAGCCGGCACTGCACCAGCGCGACTGCCGTGCCGACGGCTTTGCCTGGGCCGTCGGCAACGACAGCGTCAACAGCGTGCTGGCCTACTTCCGCTACGCCGATAACGCCGCGCCGGTACTGGTGCTGGTCAACCTCACGCCGGTGCCGCGTGAACACTATCGTATCGGCGTGCCGCCTGCCGGCAACGGCGGGGG
>NZ_AKJA01000036.1 GCF_000282575.1 Herbaspirillum sp. YR522
TCAGCCGCTTGCGCGGCTTGATACGCTGGCTGCATTCGATTTATCTGATATATGGATATTCTTGAAATATCCGCATATCAGATAATTTCATATTATCCGTTATTCAGATATCTTTACTTTATCTGTAGTTCGGATAAAGTTAAGATATCTCGATATCGGATATTCCCGCCATGGCTATCAATATCTCTCAGCCCCTTACTTCTCACCCCCTTCTCACCACATCGCAATTGGGCCAACTGCTCGTGTCGGCACGCAAGAGGAAGAGGCTCACACAAGCTGAGGTAGCAACCCGTCTCGGCCTGAGCCAAAATCGCATCTCTCATCTGGAGCACAACCCTGACGAAATCAGCGCCAAGCAGTTACTCGGTTGGTGCGCGGCGCTTGAACTGGACCTACGGCTTGGGACCAGAGCTCGGGCACCGCTCGACACCTCGCTGGAGTGGTAACCATGGGACGTCGCTCGCATAGCCAGACGCTCCATCTCTGGGCCAATGGGGACTACGTCGGACGCTGGACGCTAAACAGTCACGGGGACTCCGAACTAGCTTATGACGCCGGCTGGCAAAGCTCAGCGCTCGGGCGCCCAATTTCGCTCTCGTTGCCTTTCAATATGCATAACGAGCCGATCAAGGGCCCAAATGTCACGAATTACTTCGAGGGCTTGCTGCCCGACAGCGACATCATCCGCAAACGTGTTGCGCAACGATTCAAAACAGGCTCCCTTGCTTCGTTCGACCTGCTCTCGGCCATTGGCCGAGATTGCGTCGGTGCGTTGCAGATACTTCCAGAGGGCGCCAAACCAGAAGGGCTGGAGCAGGTTGATGGGATACCTGTTAGCGAAGATGACATCGAACGCCATCTGCTTGACGTGGTCACCGTAAACCGGCATGGCGCCCCAGAAGACCCCGACGATGATTTCCGGATTTCACTGGCCGGCGCTCAGGAGAAGGACGCCTTCCTATGGTGGGACGGCAAATGGATGAAGCCGCGCGGAGCAACGCCGACGACACACATCTTCAAGCTTCCCATCGGGATGGTGGGGGGCAAGAAGGCCGACTTCACCACGTCCGTCGACAACGAGTGGCTATGCCTGCGCCTCTTCAAGGAATTCGGACTCCGCACGGCAAACGCCGAAATCGCGACCTTCGGCAAACAAAGAGTGCTCGTTGTAGAACGTTTCGACCGCGCAGTATCAAGCGACGGCCAGAGGCTGTTCCGGCTTGTCCAGGAAGACTTTTGCCAGGCTACCGGCACGTCGCCGCACAGAAAATATGAAAATGAAGGCGGGCCAGGCCTGAAAGCGATGTTTCCCCTTCTGCAGCAGTCAGAGCGGGCCGAAGAAGATATGCACACCGTCATGGCTTCACAGCTCCTCTTCTGGATGCTACGTGCCCCAGATGGCCATGCCAAAAATTTCAGTATTCAATTACTTCCTGGTGGCGGACGCTTCTGGCTAACCCCTATTTATGACGTGATGTCCGCGTACCCCGTCGTCGGCCCAGGACCGAACCAATGGGATGAGCGCAGGCTGACGATGGCGATGGCCCTACAAGGCAACAGCAAGCACTATCTCGCGCACACTATCCTGCGTCGACACTTCAACAGCACCGCCAAGGTCGTCGGCTTCGGTACGGATGCAGAGCCGCTGCTGACTGACTTCATCTCCCGCACGCCGGCGATTGTGGAAAAGGTGCGCAACGACCTACCCGAGGGCTTCTCTGAACAGGTGGCCGACAAGGTCCTCGGAGGGATTCTCGCCGCCGCAAAAGCGCTGGCAGCAATGCCGGCCGCCTGAACGAGGTAGACCCAATACGCTAAAAGCCCGGCGAGGCGTCTTCAACTACCTCATCGCCCAACACCATCACTCAGAAACGATTTGAGATCCGCATTAAACCGAACCGCTTCTTCGATAAATGGCGCATGCCCTGAATCACGATAGATGAAGCTACGAATATCGGGATTCAACTTTCGGGCACGCGCTATCGTAGGCTCCGTATTCACCAGCACATCCTTGCCGCCGTACAGGAACAGCATCGGCACCTTGGCGCGGCCAATACCTTCCGCGGCGAAAACGCTCATCGACTGGACCGCCTTTTGCATGGCCCATGACGCCATCGAGGCATTTGCCAGGAGGCGCGCAAAAGTGATCTCGTCAGGCTTCTTGTTGAAGCAAAGCTCCAGGAAGGTTCTCTCGCCATCCAGGTGCGTCCTCAGATCTGGCGAAATCATGTCCTTGTAGACCTGGGGATGCGGGGCAATCTGGTCTGCGTTCAACTCGACCACACCATCGACGTAGACTGTCCCGCTGAGCTTTGCGTCACCGTATGCCGCCAGGTAATTCGATATGACCACGCCACCCAGGGACCATCCGACCAGGACTGCGCCTTCCGCATGCGCTGCTTCAATAACGGCGGCCAGGTCCGCGGCCCAGATGCGGCCGTCCTTATATGCGTCCTCTAGCCCTGGCTTGCCGGATTTTCCGTGCCCACGCAAGTCGTACGAAATGAGGCGATATTTCTGAAGCTCGGTGTCCGAGAATTGCCCTTGCCAGTTCAAATGGCTACCCAGCAAGCCGTGGATGAAAACGACCGGCGGCCCTTGCGGGTTTCCTCCTTCCTGGATGGCGAGAGCGACGCCGTCGGGCGCCATGGCGGAATACTCTTTCAAACCGTGTTGCGCCCACGCCTGGCCAGCGAAGACCAAATACAGCATCAGCACAGAGAGAAGACGGCAAAACCGTTGGGTAAGCATGTTGAGCTCCTAAGTCGTTTAGACTTGCAGTCTCAAGCCTGACGCCAATGTGAGGGTCAAGCAGTATTTGGAGCATACAATGGGTATCGAACCGCGCCATAGTCAGTTGTCCATCGGCGAACTGGCAAAATTGACCGGTGCCAGCATCAGGGCTATTCGGCACTACGACGGGCACGGCCTTCTCGCTTCGTCGCGGTCGGCCAACGGTTACCGTGCCTTTTCGGAATTGGCGGTGACTCAGGTGAAGCAGCTGCGCCGCTTCATCGACGCCGGTTTCAATCTGGACGAGATCAAGCACTTCCCGGAATGCATGCTGATCATCGATGGCGCGCTGGCGTGCCCTGAGACCAAGGGTGCCCAGCGAGCACGACTTGTCGCGATCGACCAGCAAATAACCGAATTGGAACATCGTCGGATGCGACTGCGCTCGATGCTGGACGACACCCAAAACCGATGATCGCCGGTCATTGCCGGCTTTGATGGCCTATCAATGGACCACATGACGGATGCGTCTTCTAACAGCTTGGTCCGCTACCGCTAGCGGCCTATGCCCGCCAGGATCAGGTCGATCCCTGCCAGGAAATCGGCACGGTCGTCGTGCACGCTCATTTGCGCAGCGATGCTGCGGGTGAACGGATATCGGTCCGGGTCGAGCTGCAACCAGGCGTTGGCCACTTCACCCAGCACTTCTGCCCTCTCCGCCTTCCGGCGCCGTTGCGCTTGCTGTGCATTGGACGCGTTCTGCCGGCCTACTCCCAGGATGTAGTTCAGCAACACCGACACTGTGACCCAATGCCGGTCGGGTGCGACGCCGAGGGCTTGCACCTGCTGGCCGATGCGCTCGAGCACGCTCACCATCGTCGACTGTCCTGCGGCCCATGCCAGTGCGGAGCCGACCCACGGGTGCGCATCCATGGCGTCGAACATGGCGAGAGCGACGTGACGAATCGCCGCTGTTGGCAGCATGTCGGTGCTCGGCAAATCCACACAGGGATCGATGACGGCACTGCAAGCGGCTTCGATGAGATCACGCTTGTTTTCGACGTGGCCGTAGAGTGCCCCTGGCCCGGTCGCGAGATACCCGGACAGGTTGCGAAAAGTAAGGCCCGATTCACCACCACTGTCCAGCAATTCGATGGCCGCGGTGATGATCTGCTCCCGTGACAGGGATTCGTCGCGTCGAGGACGCCGCTGCAATTTCTTTACCATGGCGAATCTTGACATAGATGGAATGCCGTTCCAATATGTTGGAACGGCATTCCATTCTATTTTTTACTGTCAGCGTCCCCATGCCAACATCCATTGCCATCATCGGCGCCGGTCTGGCCGGCCTCACGCTTGCGCGCGTGCTGCATCTTCATGGTATCGCCTCGAGCGTCTACGAAGCGGAGCCCTCGGCAGACTCCCGGCCGCAAGGCGGGATGCTGGATATACACGACTACAACGGGCAATTGGCGCTGCAAGACGCCAGGCTGCTCACGCGATTCCGCGCGCTGGTCCTGGAGGGCCGCCAGGCGATGCGGATCCTGTCACCCGATGGCCGGGTCCTGTTCGAGAACCAGGATGACGGAAGCGGGGGGCGTCCCGAGGTGCAGCGGGGCGAACTCAGGCAGATGCTTCTCGATTCCTTGCCCGCTGGGGTAGTGCATTGGGGTTACAAGGTCGCGGATGTGAGATCGCTGGGCGGCGGGCACCATGATGTTCGCTTTGCCAATGGCGAGAGCATCACCACGCAATTGCTGATCGGTGCAGACGGCGCATGGTCGAGAGTACGACCGCTGCTCTCGTCGGTCACTCCCCGATACGCCGGGGTGTCGTATGTCGAGACACACCTGCTCGACGCGGCGGCCCGACATCCGGCCAGCTTTGCTGCAGTCGGTTCGGGGCAGATGGGCGCATTTCTTCAAGGCAAGGCACTGATGTGCCATCGCGAACGACACGATACATTGCACACCTATGCCATCCTGATGAGGCCACTGGAATGGTTTTCCGCAATCGACTTCACCGACAAGGCCATGGCTAGCGAGCGTATTGCCGCGGAATTCACCGGCTGGGCGCCCGCCCTGACTGCGCTAATCGCCGACAGCACCACGACGCCGCGATTTCGGCCATTGTTCGAGCTGCCTGCTGCGCATCGCTGGCAGCACGTACCGGGCGTAAGCTTGATCGGTGACGCCGCGCACCTTGGCGTGCCCAATGGAGAAGGCGCCAATCTCGCGCTGTACGACGGCGCCGAACTTGCCAAGGCGATCGCATCCCATATCGACGACATCGACACCGGGCTTAGTCGATTTGAGCAAGCAATGTTCGAGCGCAGCGCCAAGGTGGCTACGGAGGGCAAGGAGTTCTACGAACTGCTCGCCAGAGAAGATCCTTCCAGGGGTCTCGTTGAAATGTTCCAAGGTGCGAAGACGTAGCGGCCAATCTGGTGCAGGATGGCCATCGAATAGCCGTGCGATTTCTGCGTGCCATCGGCCAGGCCATCGTAGCCACCGCAGCGTGGCCCGTCAGAAATTTCGTGTTTAAGGCATAACATGTCCTCAAGGACTGAATATGCCCTGCAAACCGCCACCAAATCCGACCGCCTGGCCGGGAATTCTCGCCGATTAGATTACGACAACTGCACTTCTCCACCTTTTGAAGCAGGGTAGCACCCGTCTGCCCAGTCAATACCCGCGCGCCATTCTCCAGGCAGTGAACGCCGACGGGCGCAGACCGCAGCGCGCCAGCGCGCCTTGATGCAGGCGCTTGAGTTCTCCGATGATCAGCGCTTGTATCTGGGATTGTTCATCGCCAGGCGCATGCCGTGCCACGGCCGGTTGGATACTGGCCAATGGCTCAAGCCCGGGATGCGTGACGACCTCACGAATGGTCTGCTTGATCAGGTCGCGCCAGGCCAGGCGCAAGGGGTCGGGCTCCGTCATGTTCTGCTTGATGGATGGGTATTGCTTCGTTGAGCGCTCATAGCCCATACGTACAGCTCGCGCAGCAACTCCACCCGCGTCATTTCAGCATTCATCGTTTCGCGACATTTTCCAGCCAAAAATGGCGCGATCTCAGGTGTCAACGTGCTCAATGATGCGGAGAAGAACTGCGCACCCGCAGTGCAGTAACTCAAACTGCGACGGAACCGCCGTCCACGAACAACTCGACACCGGCAATGTAGCTGCTGTCGGGCGATGCCAGGAACAATACGGCGCGGGCGACTTCGTCCGGCTCTCCCAGGCGACCCAAGGGCACTACTTGCTTGATCATGTCTTCCATCCCGGGACGCGCGTCGAGGTAACCCCGCATCAATTTGGTCTCGGTTCCTCCAGGCGCCACCACGTTGACGCGGATCTGGCGATCCTGCAAATCCGCAGTCCAGCTGCGCGCAAACGAGCGCACCGCGGCCTTGCTTGCGTTATAGAGCGACTGTCCCGGAAACCCTTTGACACCGGCCACCGACCCGTTCAGGACGATCGCGCCTGCGGTGGACATCAAGGGCAGCGCCTTTTGCACGCTGAACAGCAAACCGCGCACATTCAGGTTGAAGATCCAGTCGAAGTCCTCTTCACTGATCGATCCCAATGGCTTGGCATCGGCCGAGGCAATACCGGCGTTGGCGAACAGCACATCGATTCTGCCGTGCTCGTCCTTGATGCGCGCGTAAAGGCGGTCCAGGTCCTGCAGGTTGGCGGCGTCACCTGGTACACCGACGGCACCATGGCCGATCTCCTGGACGGCCTGGTCGAGCCTGTCGGCCCTGCGCCCTGTCACATACACCCGGGCACCCTCGGCGGCAAACTGCTTGGCCGTGGCCAGGCCGATGCCTTCGCTACCACCGGTCACCACGACAACCTTGTCTTCGAATCGCTTTGACATCCCTATTCCTTTCACAAGTGGAGAATTGCTCCACTTATTATGTGGAGATATCATCCACTTTTGCAAGCCTATTTGAATATGACGAACAAATCCCCCCCGCCGGAAGAGCCTTCGCTAAGGGCCGACGCCGCCCGCAATCGCGAGCGCATTCTCGCGGCGGCCGAAGAGGTGTTCCTGGAACGTGGCGCCAATGCGTCGCTGGACGACATCGCCAAACGCGCCAAGGTCGGGATCGGCACGCTGTATCGTCGCTTTCCCACCCGGGAGGCGCTGCTGGCGGCGACCAACGATGAGCGCCTGATGGCATTGGCCGAGGCCAGCCGAAAACGCGACGACAAGCTGGATCCGGATGCTTCCGTGCGCGCCTTCGTCAGGGATCTGGTGGCGCACGCGTCCCACTATCAGGGCCTGGCGGCGGCACTGGGGACGGTACTCAAGAGCGGCACGGCCGGTTGCCAGGCCAGCGGCGAGGAAGTGCAGCGCTTGCTCGTGCGCGCACAAGAGGCGGGGTCCATTCGCCGCGACGTGTCCGTCCAGGACCTGGTCTGCGTGGTGACCGCGATTTCCCTCGATATCGAACAAGGAAACACGACGAAATCGCGCATCGCGCATTTGACCGACCTGTTCCTGGATGGAATCGGGGTGCGCTGAGAATGCCTATGTGGCCGCTGGCGGCGCGGCACTCCCAGGCATTGCGTTTGCCATTGTCAGGGCGTTGTGTAGCAGCTCGAATCGTTAAACAAGTTCAGCGCCGTGCTCGGATCTTGTTTAGGGGTCCTTGGCACGCGACGTAATTTGAAAAATATAAATATCGACCTTTCTGACTTTAGACAGGGGGGAAGTCGATTGATGTTGACGACCAGGCCTAGTGAGCGATGCTTTTGCTCCGCGCTCCAGAACGAAAACCATGATGCTTGGCGCAGAAGGCAATTGCGAAGCCCACTGCAAGCAAGACAGCCATCATCAAAGGAAAACTTTGGGCGCCGAAGCGCTCTAGCAAGATACCTCCGACGACGCCGCCCCCGGCGATTACGCTGTTCCACGCCACTACGTTCATGGACAAGGCTACGTCCGCCCCATCGCCGGCTGTGTCGGCCAGGGCGGTCTGCAGGAGTGTGGCGGCGCCGCCGAATGTCAGCCCCCAGATAGCGACACCGAGGTAGACGGCGGTCGGAATGGTGGCCAGCCAGATAAAGGCGACGGACACCACGAAGAACGTTGCCAGGCTGGCCAGCACCGCGCTGCGCAGGTGCCGCTCTACCAGCCGGGCAGTCAGCGCAATTCCGGCCAGCGCCGCAAGCCCGAATATCAGCAGTACGGAGTCGACGCCGCGCAATAATCCAGCCTGTTCGATGAACGGCGCTACATAGGTGTAAAGGATGTTGTGCGCAAGCATCCACGCCATGACGGTAGCCAGCACCGGACGCACGCCCGGGGTGGCGAGCACCTTGCGCAAGGACAGCGACATATTTTCAGATTGACCAGGATAGTCGGGCACCTTGGCTAACACCCAAACAATAAGGAGCAGGGTCAGCGCGGACATAACACCGAACGCGCTCCGCCAACCGATCGAACCGCCCAGCCATGTTCCTAACGGCACGCCCAGCGCAAGCGCAATAGGCGTGCCCACCATGGCAATGCTCAAGGCCTTCCCTTGCTGCTGCGGGTGCACCATGCGCCGCGCATAGCTAGCGAGTAGGCTCCAGGCCAGACCCGCTGCGACGCCGGCGAAGAACCGCGCCGTGAGCGTGAGCCAATAGCTCGACGATACAGCGGTGATGGAGTTGAACACCAGAAAGCCCAGGATGGTGAAGAGCAGCACCGTGCGACGGCGCAAGCTGCGGGTGGCAATGGTTAGAGGTATGGCCGCCAGCAATGAGCCCAGCGCATAGGCGGTCACCATTTGTCCCGTCATTGCGGCGCTGATGTCGAGACCCTGCGAGATTTGAGGTAATAACCCAGCCGGCAGTGTTTCAGTAACGATGCAAATGAAGCCAGTCATGGCCAGGGCCAACAACGCGGCAATGGGTAACGGCGCAGCGGCGGTGTTGGAGATATCGGAAGTGGTCATTGGCTTGAAGAACCCATATATGTATCGAATGGTATATAAATAAACAAAAAAATTGCCGTCGAACGCTGGGACGGCATGCGTGCAACATGGGACCGACCAGCTTGGCTGGCCATTTATATATCGATCGGTATAAATGTAGCGTCGAAGCGTGACGATTGTCAACGACTTATGTATCAATTAGTATTTAAGTATCAAAAGGGAGTAGCGTATGGCAAAGATGGGACGGCCCCGTAGCTTTGACAGGGATACGGCAATTGAGCAAGCCTTGCACCTGTTCTGGGAGCAGGGTTACGAGGCCACATCGCTGAACCAATTGAAGGCTGCGATAGCAGGCGGAATAAGCGCGCCTAGCTTTTATGCCGCATTTGTATCAAAAGAAGCGCTCTTCCACGAATGTGTCACCAGGTATCTGTCTACCTACGCCAAGGTTACCGAATGTTTATGGGATGAAAGTCTTGACCCGAAGGACGCTTTGGAGACAGCGCTGCGGCGCTCCGCACGCATGCAATGCGAGCGTGGTCATCCGAAAGGATGCATGGTGGCCCTGGGCGTCATGAGCGCTCCATCGCCTGGCTTGCTCGAGGTGACATCGGCGCTGACACAATCGCGAACCCGAACCCGTGCCGGTATCAAGTTTTGCGTCGAGAGGGGCATCAGTTCAGGTGAACTCAGGCAAGACACAAACGTACGTGGCATAACTGCGGTCTTCGACAGTTTCTTGCTGGGGCTTTCTACGTTGGCCAGGGATGGAGTGACTATCCAGACGATGGAATTTTCCATCTCCCATGTAATGACTCTCTGGAACAACCCTGCTCATAATAGTTACGCATGAATCGACGGCGTTGTGATGTGTAAAGGCTGATTTCTTTGCGAGCGGGAAAGCGCTTGTAAAGGATGACATCGCGATTGGCGCCATTTTTCTGGGATAGTGGCGCGATTATGGCGCGATTTGAAAAATTCAGCGTCAATCGCCCCATTCGGCATAGGTCATGGCTTCTTGTAGCCGATGGCGACGACCAACAAGGCAAGGCGATAGAAAGGCATGGCGTTCTCCCAGGAAGCTTGAGCAGTACTGCATTCGGTATGGGCTTATCTTGCTCCGCCGCTGCTACATCGCTATTTCAGTTTTCGAGCCGATTATTTCTACTGAAACATTTACCCTGCCAGACGCCTCACCAATCCATTGCCGCTTTATCAACCCGCCATTAAGTAGCACTCTTCCACACGCCCTTCGGGAACATGAGGCTGACACGCAAACTCTCCTGGGTCCTCCGAATCCAGTGATGATCGGTTAAACTCTGCGCACTTACAAAAATTAACAATTGCGTACGGGGCCGCCTGATTGCTGCATGATTTTTTGGCATGAATAGCCGACTAGTGCACCGGCCGGCATTGCAGCGGCGCCATCCAGTCATGGGGAATGTCATGTTTGAACACTGGACGAAATCCATCCTGGGTCTTGCCGCAGCGACGGCGCTCCCAGCTTTTGGTCAGTCGACGTTGCCGGGGAGCTTTACGGACACCGGCGTGGCCGCTACCCCCCTGGAGATGAATGCGGCCGGCAATATCTTCGTTGGCGAATTCAATGTGGCGCCCACCCAGGCGCACGCCTTTCGCTGGTCGTCGTCCTCCAATTCACTAGTCGATATGGGAACGCTGGGCGGCAGTTCGTCGGTGGCTTTCGGCATCAATGCGAAAGGCGACATCATCGTCGGGCAGGCCACTATCGCCGGCGATACCGCCACTCATGCATTTGTGTGGAGCGCCGCTTCGGGCATCATGGCCGACCTGGGAACGCTGGGTGGCACCTATGCCGCTGCCACCGGCGTGAGCAGGACTGGCGACGTGATCGCGGGGGCATCCATGATTGCAGGCGACGTCAGCATGCATGCCTTCCGCTGGAGCGCGACATCAAATGTCATGACTGACCTGGGCACATTGGGTGGCCGCACGTCGAGTGGCCTGGCGCTGAGCGCCGACGGCAATGTGGTGGTGGGCTACTCCTATCTGGCCGATAACACGACGCGCCGCGCCTTTCGCTGGACCGCCGCATCCAACCTGATGAGCGATCTGGGGTCGCTGGGCGGGACGATGTCGTCGGCTACCGCCACCAATGCCGCAGGCGATGTGGTAGTCGGTTACTCCACGCTGGCCGGCGGCACGACCCCTCATGCGTTTCGATGGACTGCCGCATCCGGCCTGATGAGCGACCTCGGCACACTCGGCAGCAACTATGCGTCCGCCACCGGCACCAATGCGGCCGGCGATGTCGTGATCGGCAATTCCTATCCGGCTGGAAATACGGGTGTGCAAGGCTTTCGCTGGACCAGCGGCAACGGCATGCAGTCGATCGAAGCCTGGCTTGCCGCCAATGGGGTGAGCGTTGGCAATGTGCGCACCTCCAGCGCTACTGCCATCAACGCAGAAGGCAATGTCATCGTCGGCACCCTGTCCAATGGCAACGTCTATCTGGCGCGCGTGCCCTCCAGCGCTGCTGGCGGCGGCGCCGGGTTGATCGATGCCCAGCAGTTCAATAGCGGGCTGGCCAAGGTCAGCAATTCCGGGCTGCTGGCGGCCAACGATGCCGAGACCGCCATGGATGGCCTGCACAGCAATCCGATGCAGATGTTGCTGGCGCCCGGGCGCGCAACGTTCTGGGCTGCAGGCGATGCAGGCCGTCAGACGCGCGCGCCTTATGACAGCAAGCTGGGCATCGCCGAGATCGGCTATGGCTATCGCGCCAGCCAGCACTGGCAGGTCAACCTTGCCGCCGGCCGCACTTACAGCCAGGCCGATACCGGCCTGGGCGGGCGTACCAGTGCGCGCAGCACGTACGTTGCGCCGGAAGTCATCCTGAGCATGCCGGCCTCGTCCTATCTCACGCTGACCGGCTACTACGGCCAGGGCCGCGCCGATATCGATCGGGTCTACCTCAATGCCGGGCTACCGCTAGGCACATCGGGCCACCCCGACCAGGAGACGGTGGGTGCGCGTTTGCGATGGGATATGGTCGACCTGGCGCGCTGGGGAAAGGTGCGATTGACGCCCTATACCAGCCTGACCTGGATGCGCACGCGCACCCAGGGATATCGCGAACAGGGTGGTGCGTTTCCGGTAGATTGGCGAGCACGAGTGGACCGCACAACGACTGCACGTATCGGGCTGGATGCCGTCTATCCGCTGACGGCGGCAAGCACCTTGCAATTGCGTGCGGAAGGCGCCCATCGTTTCGAGCGCACCGGCGCCAACACCTCCGGCGAAGTGCTGGGACTATACGGCTTCGACTTTGCCGGGCAGGACATCAAGCAGGATTGGTTACGCCTGGGACTGGGCATGCAATCGCGGATAGGCGACGGCATCGCCAGCATGATGCTCAATGCCACCACCCAGGGCGAGGCCCCGTCCTACTGGATCTCGGCTAACTACCGCTGGGAGTTCTAGGAGGGATCACGCCTTCGAAGGGATCCGGTAGGCAGCTATTGGCCAGAGACAATTCTCCTCTCCTGTACATCAATCAGGATTCACAGTTTCAAGCCTTTCCGATACGACAGGAGAGTTCAACGCTGTGTGGAAAAATGCATTGCTTTCATAGCCCGCTGTCGGCCAGAAGTAGCCTCATACGAACAATTTCTTAAAATCACATGCTCGACAAATATCTAGCGCGTTCAATAATCGACATGTTTATCTTCCTGGAGTTTACGGATGATTCACACGTGGATGCAGACTTGGCGGTTTCCCAAATGGAAGCGCTCGCGGCCCAACTGCAGCGGGTTTTGGAACCGGCAAAATCAGACCTGATTGCCCAGATCCGGGACCTGGCGCCTGACTATGGAGAACACTCGGATTTTGTCCAAGCGTTGCCGCAGGCGATGGGCCTTGAATGACGATTATCATGTCTGCAATCGGCCAGTAGCTGACTTTACGCTACCAGACCTTGCGATACGTTTTAGGGGAAGACCTAAGTTGATAACCGACCAAGAAATTTATAAGACGCAATGAACTACGTATCAGCGATATTTAACGAGTCGGTAAGGATTGTGACCTCTGGACCAATTCCACCTGACATCGAGGTGCTGGCCGCGAACCTAAATTCGGGTGAAGCGCATCTGCCATTTTCCTCGAAGCAGAATCTGGCTGAGGTTCTTACTGCCTTGCAGCGTGCTAGATTCTTTTTTTCCGATGAGCCGGCGGGCTGGCCACCTGCTGCGGTGTTTCAGCAACTTCGCGAAGAATCGCTTGTGAGTGGGAAGGTTTTGACCGTTTCTTGGAAAAGGCAGGATGAGCCTATTTTTGGAGAGGCATGACGAGTCCGCCAGAAGGGGACAACATCGCTACGATCTTCTGTAAAGATAAAGGCAGAAGCTGAGCGACAAGGTCTTGAATGCTTCGTGTCGCCGAAGCCCTTGGCAGAGGGCTTCTGGCTTTGCTCGACTAAACAGGGCTATGAGGCGTTCTATTTCGAAAAAGGAATTCGCATGTATAGAGGAATTATCCTCTCTGTCTGAAGCATTCGATGCTTGGCTTGAGAATGAACTTCAGAGTATGCACTTCCCAAAAGTCAGATCGCCATGTGATAACTGAAATCAGCGAAAATTGGACGCTGGTAATTTCGACAATCCAATAGGTATTGGAGCTAGCATGTCTACTTTCGGCCAGAAGTAGCCATCAAACAAAGATAATCAAATGAACTCAGGGATATCTTCCGCCGGTTAAGATAAGAGCGAACTCGCCGACGAGTTCGAAATGGTCTTGTCACTAGTTGCTGTTGGAGAAGCACCAAATGATCGACGGCCGGGAGTACCTGGTATCTGCTGAGAATACCCGTCAAAGTCTGCAATCGGCGGCCAGCCAGAACATCGAGCGGCTGGCTGGCGTGTAGGCCGATCGAAGAACCCTATAGCAAACTTAGATAAACGATGAGCTACGATCTGTTTTTCACGTTCCCGCAGCCCACACAGCGAAGTGCTGTGGAGGAATACTTCTGCCGCCGTCCGCACTACCAACTCAATGGGTCAGCGGTCTACCAGAGCCGGGACACGGGGGTGTACTTCCTATTCGAATTTCGAGCGAGCGATGACGACCCAAATCAGCTGGTGGGTGCGTCACTGAACGTCAACTACTTCCGCCCGCACATCTTCGGCCTGGAGGCCGAGCCTGAGGTCCGCGCGTTTGTGGAGCACTTTCAGCTCGACGTCGAAGATCCGCAAATGCACGGCATGGGCCGAGGCCCGTACACCCAGGAAGGGTTCCTCGCTGGGTGGAATGCTGGAAATGAGTTCGGCTACAAGGCGATCACATCAAAGCAAAAGGGCCCGTTTCTAGCCTATCCTGAAGCGAAGATTGAGGCAGCCTGGCGATGGAATCGCGCGAAGTCGTCATTACAAGAGGAGTTCGGTGAAGTCCTGTTCGTACCCACAATCATGTTTGCGACCATTGATGGCCAATTGCGCTCGGTAGTAGTGTGGGGAGATGGTATTCCAACTCTCATGCCGCAGACGGACGCAGTGATTGTGGCCAGAGACGAACTGGGTCCCAGGCCCCTGTTTCGTCCGCGAACAAAGGACACTTGCGTTGTCGCGCCGGACAATCTAGTGGACCTGTTCGGGCCATTTGTCGAGAAGGGCTACACGCTACCGGTCCGAGTACCTACGTACGAGAGGCCCACACGCGATATAGGTAAGTTCTTCCGGGGGCTACGTGCTTTCACTGGTCAACTGAAGATCATTTCGGTTGACGATGTTTTGAGTGAAGAACTGCTTAGCAAGTACGGCTGACCCTTGTCAAGAACCAATCTTCAGGCGCCAAGAGTGCCACGGTATCTCAATGACGGTGGCAAGGTTGCAGCCAAGACTCTCGCCGAGAGAGAGGCCTTCATCCGCCGGATAGATAACAAGTCCTTCATCACCAGTTCGCGAACGTCTGGAATCTGCCAAAACCGGACTTGCTTGCGAATAGCAGGCCGGTGGCCTCAAACGACGACGCTCGATACATCCACCAGATTTTCACGCAGACGGGAAGCATCTCGTTTCGGCGGATGCCCAAACAGTCGGGAATAGTCGCGGCTAAATTGCGACGGACTTTCGTATCCCACCGCATAGGCAGCCCGAGTCGCATCCACGTCCGAGGCCAGTAAACGCCGGGCAGCTTGCAGCCGCAGCGTCTTGTGGTATTGCAGGGGGCTCATCGATGTGGCCGTGCGGAAGTGGCGGTTGAATGACGCAACGCTCATGCCTGCAATGCCAGCCACCGTCTTGATCGGGAATGATTCATCATAGTGGTTCCGCATCCAGTCAATCGCCCTCCTGACCTGCGTCAGTCGTCCTTCTTCACGGCCGATTTGCCGCAGCAACGGCCCATGCGGGCTTTGTAGTAGCCGGTATATGAGCTCGCGCTCACGAGATGCGGCGAGGACAGGAATATCGTCTGGCGTATCAAGCAAGGCCAGTAAATGATCCCAGGCTTCAAGCACATCGCGCGATACCGTCTCAATGTTGAATGCAGGAAGCTCTTTTTTTAGTTGGGCAGCCGGCATGTCGGCAATCAGTGAGGTGAAGATGCCGTGATCCAGCGTCAGGCCGGTGCCGACGTAAGGCTTATCGCCATCCATTTCAAACACACAACAGGTCGTCGGCAAATCGATCAAGGAAGCAAAGCAGGCGCCTGCACTGTAGCGCAGCATCTTCTGGTTCACCATCATCTGCTTGGCGCCTTGCAAGATCAGGCACACGCCAGCGCCGATCGCCATCATGGTCGGTTCCGGTTGCCGAAAGGCGCCGATGGCAACCCTGGGAATTGCGGTTTCCAGGCTCTTCGGGTCTTCGTGGCGCAGCACGCGCCGGCTCATCTGATCAAGGAGATCTTTCATGCTTATAGTGTGCCAGCACAAACGTTCATCCTCAACAAAATGAGCGGATCAGGCAATAAATTGCGCAGTTTTGGCGAAAACGCCTTTGGTCTCAAGCGTATCTTGGCAAGACACGTGCGGTATCGCACGCCTCTGAACTCAACAGGAGAAAGTCTTGGGCAACACACTTTTCGACGCAAAATCGACAACGGATGAAGTTTTGGCCGGCATTGCGCTGCGCGGCAAACGGGTATTCATCACGGGCGTCTCGGCGGGGCTAGGAGTTGAAACCGCACGCGCCCTGGCGGCGCACGGCGCCGAGGTCATCGGCACCGTGCGCGACCTCGACAAGGCGCGCGGCGCCACGCAAGTGGTGCGCGATGCGGCGCAGGCTTCCGGTGGCGGCTTCGAGATCATCCGGATGGACCTGGCCGATCTGGCATCGGTACGTGAGGTGACGGATGCAATGGGCGCGGCGGGAAAATCCTTCGACCTGGTGATTGCCAACGCCGGCATCATGGCTCCACCCTTTGGGCATACCCGGGATGGATTCGAGCTCCAGTTCGGTACCAACGTCCTGGGGCACTTTGTATTGATCAACCGGCTGGCGCCGCTGATGGCGGCCGGCGCAAGACTGATCATGCTGTCTTCCAACGGACACCGCTTCGCCGATGTCGATCTCGACGATCCGAACTTCATGCACACACCCTATGATCCCTGGGTTGCATACGGCCGCTCCAAGACGGGCGACGCTTTGCTGGCCGTGGCCTTCGATGCGCGTCATCGTCATCGCGGCGTGCGCGCGGCAAGCGTCCATCCGGGCGTCATCCTGACCGAGCTGACGCGCAACATAGATCCTGACGTTTTTGAGACCGCCTTTACGTCAATGAATGAACAACACTTGGCAATGGGGAACGCCCCCTTCGAAGTCAAGACTCCGGCGCAAGGCGCCGCGACGACGGTGTGGGCAGGCATTGTCGCTGAAGCGGAGACCATCGGTGGACGCTACTGCGAAGACTGCGGGGTTGGAGCGCTGCTTCCTGACGATGCCATCGTCAGCGCTTTTAGTGCAGGCGTGCGCTCCTATGCGCTCGATCCCGCACGTGCCGAGCAGTTATGGATGAAGTGCGCTGAATTGACGGGCGAAAGCAACATGCCCTGATACTGGTAGCGGGCGGCGTCGATGCTCCCGGTCCGCGGTGCAATCCCTAATGACGAGATAGTGCCAGGTAGCGAGTGCCGGCCAACAAAGTCCATGACCCTGGCCGCTAAATTACGCGCGGTCTCGATTTCGGCTGGAAACCGACATCCAGGAAAATGCAAAGACCCGACTTGTCGGGCTTTTGCATTAGGTGCTCAGGTTTGCTGGATAAGCCGCCTGGTCTTAACAACGCGTTACAGCCGCTTAAACACCCACGGTCCAGGCGTTCCGTTCAATGCGCTTCGACCAGGTTTGCTAGCGAAGATGTCCACGGGCGGCCATCGCCCAGAAACCTCGCTTCCACAACAAGCCCTGCATCTCCTGATTGCAGCCGATGTGGGATCCCCCGCTTGCAGCAGCCACGACTTACTTGCCAGCGGAGTAATTGACCGGAATCCAGCGGAAACCATGCTGTTCCGCCCGCAACCGCCCTACCCCAGGGAAAGGAACGTGCGCCGCGGCGAAGAGGGTCTTATCCGCTGCGATGCGGTTGAATTCACTGACGCGCTCCTTCTCCGCCTGCAGGCTGTCGCTGTCGAAAGAAACGCGCACAGTCGGGTCTGCGAACTGAATCGCCGCCACGTGGATGATGTCGCCCACCACCATCAAGCGATTTCCCCGGCTCTCGATCATGTAGCCCACGTGCCCAGGTGTATGGCCTGCACTCTGGTACGGCGCAATGCCGGGCCTAAGTTCCTGCTCGCCATCGAATGCACGCAAGCGCCCGGCCTTGATGTAGGGAGCCATGATCGCCATGGCACGGCGGTAGGTGCCTTTCTGGTCGCCGCGATTGCCCTCGGGCGCCTTGCCCATGTTTGCCTCGCTCAGCCAGTAGTCGAGCTCGCGACGATTGACGCGGACGATCGCATTGGCGAAATTCATTTCTCCATCAGTCGTCAGTCCGCCGATGTGGTCGACGTGCATGTGGGTAATATAGATCTCGTCCACTTGGGATGGCGTGTAGCCAGAAGCCTGCATGTTGACGGCCAGCTTGCCCAGGCGCGGGCCGAATATGCCGCCTGCGCCAGTGTCGATCAGCACCAGTTTGCTCCCGGTGTTGACCAGGAACGCGTTATAGGAAGTCTCGAGCGGGCTCTCCAGGTAATTCTCGGCCAGCGCTCTTGCAATCTTCCGGGGCGTGGTGTTGGTGAGGAACTGGTCTACCGGCAATTCCAGCGACCCGTCATTGAGCGCGGTGATCTCGACATCGCCCAGCATGAAGCGGTAGAACCCTGGTGCGGAGGTACGCGCCAGCGGCGCTGCGGCATGCGCCACACACTGCAGCAACAGGCACATTGCCGCAAGAGCGTAGACCAAAAACCTTGGAATTGAATGTCGATATTTCATACTTGTCCTGTTAGAGTCGTGGCCCGCCTGGTCGTCAAGGCGACGCTGCGGGATAGTTGATCATTACCATATGGCCGCAGCTCTTACGTCTCACCGAGCGCGGTCCGCGCTATCGCCGACCAATCCTGTTCGCCGCATCCTGCGTCCACAAGGTCTTGCATGCGCGCATGCACGATATCGAGCATCGGTAGATTGCCGCTGACATCCCCGGCCGCTTCTCGCGCAAGGCGCAGGTCCTTCAGCCCCAGTGAAGCCTTGAAGCCGGGACGGTATTCGTTGCTGATGATGTTGGCGGAATAGGTCTGGTAGGGGCGGCTACCGAACAGGGTCCCGAGAATCAGTTCCAGGAAGCGTTCCCGCGGCAAGCCATGCGCTTCGGTCAGTGCCACGGCTTCGGCCATCGCTTCGATGGCGAACGTGATCATCATGTTGCACGCCAGTTTGGCGGCGTAGGCCATGTGAGGGTCCTCGCCCATGTCCCAGATGCGTTTACCGATTGCCTGCAACGCCGGGCCGACCGCGTCGATCGCGGCGGGGGCGCCGGCGACGAGGATATTGAGTTCAGCCCGCGCGGCCACGTCCGGCCGCCCCAGCACCGGCGCTGCCACAAAGGCGATATCGCGGGCCCGATGGTAATTCGCCAACTCGTGCGAAAACGCAACCGAGATGGTGGATGCCACCACATGCACCAGCCCCGGCCTTGCCTGCGCCAGCAGATCATCCGCCATGAGCACGCTGCGCACCGCCGCGTCCTCGGACAACATGGTCAAGGCCATGTCACCCTGCAAGGCCTGCAACGGCGTATCCACCATGCGCACGCTTTCGACTTCCCCGCCCGAGCGGTTCCATGCGACCACCTTGTGCCCTGCCGTGGCCAGGTTACGTGCGATTTCCCGACCCATCGCACCAAGGCCGATTATTCCTACATCCAATTGAGTTACTCCTTCGACTCGCTGGCTTGCGACGCTCGGCCTCGCCGGGATGGCGAATGCCGCCTTGCGGCATGCGATGGAGCGTAGTGTCGCAAAGTTCGATATTGTTCATCAACTCAATATAATGAACATCATCCGTTCAATTTTGTTAGGGTCGTTATGGAGTGGAGTGACGTCAGGATCTTTTTGGCTGTTGCGCGCACAGGCACACTGGGCGCCGCCGCCCGTACGCTGCACTTGAGCCACCCGACCGTGGGCAGGCGATTGCGTGCCCTGGAGGAAGCCACGGGGCAGGTGCTGTTCCAGCGCACGGCCGACGGTTTCATATTGACAGAGGAGGGCATGGGCGTACTGCCGCTCGCCGAGCAGATTGAAGAGGGAGCGCTGGCGATGGAGCGCCGGCTGGCCGGAAAACAGCAGGCGCTTGACGGCACATTGCGGATAACTTCTGCCGATTGGTTCGGCGCCTATGTATTGCCGCCAGTGCTGGCAGCCTATGCGACCAGCTATCCGCAGGTCGAGATCGAGGTGCTAACTGGAACGCGCCTGTTCAACCTCGCGCAACGGGAAGCGGACGTGGCGTTTCGCATCGTGCCTTTCCAGGAGCAGGATATCGTCCAGCGGCGCCTGCTGAGGATGCGTTATGGCGTCTACGTCGCCGCGGCAGGCCCCACCCCGGTCGCTGGCGACGGCAGCCGATGGCGCCTCATCACGCCGGATACCTTGAGCGGTAGTTTTCCCGACACCGCGTGGCTCAGGGAGATGTTTCCCAATGCCGGCGTCGCATTGCAATCGAACAACCGGAACGTCAAGGCGCAGATGTGCTCGATGGGGATGGGCATCGCCGTGCTGCCGCGCCCGCTGGGCGACCAGACTCCGGGCATCCGCCGACTTCAATTGCCTGCAGAGCCACCTCATCGCGAAATCTGGATGGGCTACCATCGCGACGTGAGGCGGCTTAACCGCCTGCGCGCCTTCGTCGATTTGACGATCGCGCACCTGGCCAACTCGCCGTTTGATGCTTCTGATGGATGACCGTGAATTCGGGAAGCAACGCGAAGACACACTGATCATATGAAGATGTTCATAGCGCCGCCAGTGGCAAACATCCACGAAATGGAAGCGCCGCACGTGCAGGCTCTTACCGGCAGCCAGATCCGCTCGCGCGCTGCCCTCAGCGAGAGCAGACAGCGCCACAATGCCGGAAAGATCTCGGCCAGCAGCTGTCGTCTGATCAGTCAGGAACCGTCATCGATATCGCTAGGCAAACACCGATAGCCCTGCTGCGTTCGAAATCAGCTCCAACGCCTTCATCGCCCGAACCGAATTGCCGCTCGCGCCAAGGCGCGGCGACCACGCGCAGATGGTGCCGCGTCCCGGCAGCACGGCCAACACGCCGCCGCCCACGCCGCTCTTGGTCGGCAGGCCGATGGCGAAGGCCGTCATGCCGGAGTTCTCGTAGGTGCCGGTGGTCAGCATCAGGGCGCAGACGCGCTGCGCTTGTTGTGCCGACAGCAGCTGTCGTCCCCCTTGCGGGTCGCGCCCGCCATTGGCCAGGAACAGCCCGGCGCGGGCCAGCTCCACGCAGGAAGCCTCGATGGCGCAGCTGGCACAATAGGCGCGCACCACCTCCCCGACCTCATTGGAAAAGTTGCCGTGGCTTTGCATCAGGTGCGCCGTGGCGTGGTGTCGCGAGGCGCAGCGCAGTTCGCTGTCGAACACATCGGAGTCGTAGTTGATGTCGGGGTTGCCGGCCAGCTCGCGCATGACCGCCACCATGGCCGACTCCAGATGGGTATGCCGACTCAACAATGCATCGGTCACCGCCAGCGCCCCGGGATTGAGAAAGGGATTGCGCGGTATGCCGCGCTCCAGTTCCAGTTCGATCAGGGAATTGAATGGATTGGTGCTCGGGCTCTGCCCGACCCGCGTCCACAGCGATTCGCCATAGGCGTGATAGGCCAGCGTCAACAAGAAGACTTTACTGATGCTCTGGATGGAAAAACGCGTCTGGCTGTCTTGCGCCGAATGGATGCTGCCGTCGAGCGTGGCGACGGCAATGCCGAACTGGTCCGGCGCCACGTCGGCCAAGGCGGGGATGTAGTCGGCCACCTCGCCTTCGTGGCGACAGGACGCAGACAGGGCCACGGCACGTTCCAGTATCTGCGTCCAGGGCAGCGCCGCGAAATCGGCGGCGCGTGCCGGCCTGGCCTGCCGCGCAATATCGCCCATCATGGCTGCTTGCAAGACGATGGGGTCGAGACCTGGCGACTTCACACGGCCACGCCCAGATAGCGCTGCACCAACGCGATCCAGTACGCCACACCGACGTCGATGATGTCGTCGTTGAAGTCATAGAAGGGACTGTGCAGTTCACGCGACGTGGCCTGCTGCTGCTGCGCTTGTCCCGCGGCGATCAGGCCGTTGCCGAGGAAGGCGTAGCACCCTGGCTTGTGCTGCAGGTAGAAGGCGAAGTCCTCGGAGGCGAAGGCCGGTTCGGTGTCGCCGTCGACCCGCTGCGCACCGGCGGCCACCGTCATGGCCTGCATGGCCTGCCGGGTTTGCTCGGGATGGTTGACCAGCGCTGGATACAGGCGCTCGAAGTCGAACGATACGCGCAAGTCGAACATGCTGCCGATCGCCTCGGCGATAGCGCCCATGCGGCGCTCGATCAGGTCGAGCGTCTCGGCATCGAAAGCGCGCACGGTGCCCGACAGGGTGGCCTGCCCGGGAATGACATTGTCGGCCGTGCCGGTGTGTATCTGGGTCACCGAGATCACTGCCCGGCGATTGGGATCGATGTTGCGCGTCAGGATGCTCTGCCAGGCCAGCGTGAGCTGCGCCGCCGCCACCACCGGGTCGATGCCGCGATGCGGCTGGGCGGCGTGCGCGCCGCGCCCCAGCAGGGTCGCGCTGAACGTGTTGCTCGAGGCCATCAACGACCCGGAGCGCACGCCGAAACTGCCCGCCTGCAGCCCTGGCCAGTTGTGTACGCCGAAGATGGCGTCACACGGAAAGCGCTCGAAGAGTCCATCCTCGATCATCGAGCGCGCGCCGGCGCCGCCCTCTTCGGCCGGCTGGAACACCAGGTGCACGGTGCCGTCGAAGTCGACCTCGCGGCTCAGGCGCGCCGCCGCGCCGAGCAGCATCGCGGTGTGCCCGTCATGGCCGCAGGCATGCATCTTCCCGGCATGGGTGGATGCGTGGGCGAAGGTGTTTTCTTCCTTCATCGGCAACGCATCCATATCTGCCCGCAAGGCGATGGCGCGTCCCGAGCCGCCTTTGCGCAACGTGCCCACCACACCATAGCCCCCGACGTTTTCCACCACATCGAGACCATGCTCGCGCAGCAGCCCTGCCACATAGGCGGCAGTGGTCTTTTCCTCGAAGCGCAACTCGGGATGAGCATGCAGGTGGCGCCGGATGGACACCAGGTCCATTTGATCGGCAGCCTGCGACTGCCCGTGAGTGACTCTATCCATGTAAGCCCTTTCAGGTTGGTTCAATGACGGCGGCGCGAACAGGCCCGCCTCAGGCTGCCGCGATCTTGCGCTGCATGCGCACCAGCGTTGCGATCAGGGCCAGGCTCAGCAGGGCTGCCGCGGTCAGGTACAGTCCGATGATGAGCTTGTCGCCGCTGATCTGGATCAGCGTGGTGACGATCATCGGCGTGAGTCCACCGAAGATCATCACGCCCAGGGCGTAGGACGTGCCGATGCCGGTGGCGCGATAGCGCGTCGGGAAGATGTTGGACATGACCAGCGGCGCACACGCGGCATACAAGCCCAGGGTGATCGAGATGGCAATCTGCACCATCAGCAGCACCGGCAAGGTCGGTGTGGCGGCCAGCATCTTGAACAGGGGATAGGCCAGCACACCCGCCAGGCCGGCGCCCCAGGCCATCGGCTTGTAGGGGCCGATGCGGTCGGCCAGCATGCCCACGAACGGGCAGATCAGCAGCAGGGTCAGGCCGGAGGCGATCTGGCCCACGTAGGTCGAGGCCACCGGCATGCCCAATTCACGCACGGCATAGGTGGTGAAGTAGTTAGAGACCTGTGTGGCGACGGTCCAGAAGATCATGATGGCGATGCCGATCAGAATGCGGCCGAAGTTTTCCTTGATGCCGGTGAGAAAGGAATCTGCCGGCCCTTGCCGCACGCTATGCTCGAACTCCGGCGTCTCCGGCAGTGCGCGGCGGATGTACCAGCCCACCGGACCGATCACCAGGCCCACCACGAAGGCCAGGCGCCAATAGCCCTGGAGCATCTGTTGCTGGCCATACACCACCGCAATGGCGAAGCCGACGATGCCACCCAGCAGCACTCCCCCGCCCTGGGCCATCTGCTGGAAAGAGCTGAATAACGCGCGATTGCGCCCCGAGGCGTTCTCCACCAGCATGGCCACGTTGCTGCCGATCTCGCCGCCGGCCGAGAAACCCTGCAGCAACCGCCCCAGCACCAGGATCACGGTAGCGGCGATGCCAATCGAATCGTACGAGGGGCATACCGCCGGCACGATGGTGCCCAGCGCCATCAACAGCAGCGTAAAGCTCAATGCCTTCTTGCGGCCCACCTTGTCCGCATACTGGCCCAGCACCAGTGCCCCGATGGGGCGAACCACGAAGCCGGCAGCGAAGGTCATGAAGGTAAACATCAGTGCCGCGTACTCGTCGCCGCTGGGAAAGAAGGTCTTGGAAATGGCTACCGCAAAGATGCCGAAGATGATGAAATCGTAGATCTCGAGGACGTTGCCGATGGTCGCCGCGATCACCGCACGACGTTGTGTCTTCGCGTCCAACCCGTCGGGTTGTTTAGTCATAATTGTCTCCGTTGTTATGTTTGGCGGTTGCAGTGTAGGTCTTATGTTCTATACTGAAAACTTCCTTTTACATATAAAAAATATACCCATCCGGTATAGACAATTCATTATGGAATTGCGCCATCTTCGGTATTTCCTCGGTGTGGTCGACCACGGCAGCGTGGCCGAGGCTGCGCGGCGCCTGCACATCGCACAGCCGGCACTGAGCAGGCAGATCAAGGATCTGGAAGAAGAACTGAATGTCGTGCTATTCGAGCGCAGCGTGCGAGGCACCACCCTCACCGCCGCGGGTCAGCAGCTGGCCGTCGATGCACGCCGCATCCTGGCCGACATGCTCGGTACGCGACAACGCGTGGCGCGCGTGGCCGAAGGCCTGGAAGGCAACCTGCGCATGGGTATCACGCCCAACTTCGGCTGGCATCCCAGGATATTGGGTTCGTTACGCAGCTTCCACCAGGCCGAACCGCAGATTGCGATGTCGCTGGAACCGGGGCTCTCGACCCGGCAACTGGAGCGAATCCGGGAAGGCGAACTGGACGCCGGCTTCCTGGCCTGGCGCTATCCGCCCAACGATCAATTCCTGGCACGCGAATTCGGCGAGATCCAGGTCTTCGAATGCCGGCTCAAGCTGGCGCTGCCGCGCGACAGCCGACTTGCATGTGAAGTCCCCGTGCACCTGTCGGCGCTGCGCGACGAGCCGGCGATCTGGTTCCCGGCAGAGGTCGCGCCGGGCTACGACCAGTTCTTGGACTACCAATGCCAGACCGCCAACCTGGTGCCGCGCAAGGCCCAGCTGGCCAGCGACGTACTAAGTATCCTGGGCCTGGTCGCCGCCGGCATCGGCTATGCCATCGTCTCCGACGTGAGCGCCTATACCTGTCCCGAAGGCGTGGTGCTGGTCGACCACCCCGAACTCACGCTACGCCATCCCGTGTCCTTCGTCTATCGCGCCGACAACGGCAACCCGACACTGAAGCGCTACATCGCCCACCTGGAAGGAACGCAGCCTGCCGCGCACGGCGCCGAAGTCACCGGCTAGAGGGCATCGGCGGTAGCCAGCCGGGCAGCGTGTCCACCGGCGTCGACCGCCACCTGAGGTATCACCGACGTGCGCATGGCGTAGCTGTCGGCGTCGACCACCGGCACGCCGATATCGAAAACGCTGACAACCTGCGTCAACTCTCCGGTCTGGAACCGCAAGGTGGCAGCGGCCGCGGCGGCCTCTTCGGCCAGGGCCGCGTTCTGCTGGGTGAGATCGTCGAGCCTGGACACCGCATCGTTGACCTGATGAATGCCTTCGCTCTGCTCGGCGCTGGCCACGCTGATTTCGTCGACAATGGCATTGACGTGTTGCACTCTTTGCACCACCCGCTGCATGGTCCCACCCGCGGCCTCGACCAAGGCACTGCCGGCCATCACCTTCTGCGCCGAATCGTCGATCAACGCCTTGATCTCCTTAGCGGCGGCCGACGAGCGCTGGGCCAGCGAACGCACTTCTGATGCCACGACTGCGAAACCGCGTCCCTGCTCCCCGGCGCGCGCCGCTTCCACGGCCGCATTCAGGGCCAGGATATTGGTCTGGAAAGCGATGCCATCGATCACGCCGATGATGTCCACTATCCTGTGGGACGCGGCATTGATCTGTTCCATCGTCCCCACCACCTTGCCCACCGCGGCCGCACCCTCGCCCGCCACCGCCGACGCCGAGGCCGCCATCTGGCTGGCCTGGCGGGCGTTATCGGCATTGGTGCGCACGGTGGCGATCAACTGTTCCATGGCCGAGGCGGTCTCCTCCAACGCGCTGGCCTGTTGCTCGGTACGCGAGGACAGGTCGAGGTTGCCATCGGCGATCTCGTTGGAGGCATGATTGATGGTGTCGGTACCGCCCCGCACACGGGCGACGATATCGCGCAGGCGCTGGCTCATGTCCTGCAATGACACCATCAGCTGGCCGATTTCGTCACGCGAATGCACGCTTGCGGTGGCCGTCAGGTCGCCCCGCGCTACCCGTTCGGACAACGCTACCGCCTGGCGCAGCGGCCCGACGATGCTGCGTGTAAGCAGCCACGCGCAGGCCACGCCGAAGAACAGCGCCGCCGCCTCGAGCACCACCAGCAAGATGCGACTGTCGCGCGAGAGACGCTCGATGTTCTGCGAAGCGGCAGCGATCTCGGTTTGCTGCAACTGTTGCAGCTTGCGCATGGCACCCTGGTATCTCTTGGCCAGCGGCATGAACTCCTGGATCAGGGTGCTGCTGGCCAGTTCTTGCTCACCTGTCGACTTCAGGTCCATGATCTTGAGCAGGATTTGCTTGTACTGGCGCTGGTATCCGTTGATCTCACCGAGCAACGCCTGCTCCTGGGCCTTGTCCAGCAAAGGGCCTAGCTGCACCTGCAATTCGCCGATTTCCTTGTTGGCGGCGATTTCCTCGTTGAGGAAGTAGCTACCTAATGTCGAATCGACGCTACGCGACATCGCCACCGATCTCATCACGCCGGCCCGCAGGTTGCCATACCAATCGGAGATGAGGCGCTCCTTCAGGGCCGAGTGATTGACCATGTCGTAAGTCACGTCGGAGACGATCTGCAGCCGCCATATACCCAGCGCCATGATCAGAATGGACAACGCCAGGACCACGGCGAAGCCGGTCGCCAGGCGTACCCCGATACGGATGTCGGAAAGCAATTTCATCGCAGGACCTTGCAAGAGAGGATATCCCTGCCAACCGCCGACTCCGCGCAGCAGCGAGTACGCATCGCGCGCACCTGCCCGCTCGCGTGGGGCGCCGAAGTGACAGGGATCGAAGGCTTGGGGCGTGTTCCAGCGGCGACCGCGCGCGAGGATGACGCGCAGTCGACTGCGCTACCTTACTGGTAAGTCGTGGCGATCTTTTCCGGCAACGGCACGTTGAGCCACTTCTTGACGATGGCATTGAGTTCGCCGCTCTTCTTGGAAGCGGTCAACACCTCGTTGATGCCGCCCACCAGCGCGCCTTCGCCTTTGTTGACGCCGACAAAACAGGTGGACACGTTGATGACGTACTTCAGCACCGGTTTATTGGTCGGGCTCTTCTCGGCCAGCGAATAGGCCACGAAGTCGCCGGTGCCGATGATCTGCACCTGACCAGCGACGTAGGCCGAGACCAGGCCGTTGTTGTCTTCATAACGCTTGATGACGGTCGTCTTTGGCACGGTATCGGTCAGCATGAGATCTTCGAAGGTGCTTCGGGTCACGCCCACGGTCTTGCCTGCCAGGTCCGCCGGGCCGGCGATGGCAAGTGAGCCGGCAGCGAAAACGCTGTTGTTGTAGGGTGCATAGCCTTGCGAGAAATCCATCACCTTTTCGCGCTCTGCATTCTTGCCCAAGGTGGAAATGACCATATCGATCTTGTGCGTCTGCAGAAAGGCGATGCGGCTGGAAGTAGGCACCGGCATCAGTTCGGCCTTCACGCCCAGGCCCTTGGCCACCAGCCTCGCCACGTCGATATCGAGCCCTTGCAACTGCATGTCGCCATTGACCGCGCCATAGGGTGCAAAGTCTTGCGGCACACCGATCTTCACCACGCCGGCCTTCTTGATCGAAGCCAGCGTATCTGCCGTTGCTGCACTGGTAGCGGCGTACAGCGCCATGGATGCGATGAACGCCAAGCTGATAGATTTCATTTTCTTCCCCTGTGGTGTTTTCCGGTCGTGCGCGGATGATTGGATTTTTACCGTCTTGCTGATGGCTGGCAAAGTGTAGCCAACTGTTTTCGCACGTGAAATTACCGAGTTGCGATAGGGAATATGCCTCCCGAGTATATGGGCCGGCACGCAGGGTGGCCCCAGCCGTTGCCCCCCATTTTGGTGCGATCGAGCTCCCGGTTACGGTGCGAATGCCGAACTGCGGCTGGTCGAGTTCGCTGCCCGCATGCCGGTGGTTCTCGACAAGGTCGGAAGCAAATTACCTGCCGCACTCTTGGAAGACGTCGCCTGCTAGACCTTGGGCGCTTTAGTCACGGTGCCGCATCGCTGGCAGCCATGCTCGTCGCTTGTACGAGAGGTCTGGCATAGTGCGCAGCGCCAGGATGGCAAAAAGCCCACCGCAGTGGGCTTCTGGCGTCAGACCGCGCGCTCGGTTAGCGGGGTTATTTACCCAGCGCCTCGGCGGTCACTTCCTGTTCGGCCAGGATGGTCAGTTTTTCATCGGTGGCCTTTTCTTCTTCGAGCGTCTCGCGCAACAGTGCCACGGCTTCGGGATAACCGAGCTTCTTTGCCAGCGCGCATAGCGTGCCGTAGGTCGCGATTTCGTAATGCTCGACCTTCTGCGCCGCGCCAATCAGGGCAGCGTCCAGCACAGGGCCTTTTTCTACTTCCTCGATCTGCTCCTTTCCTTCTTCGACCAGCCCTTCCATCGCTGCGCACTTGATGCGCTTGAGACGGATGCCGGTCGCCTCGACGACCTGGTCGATGCGCTCGATCTGGCCGTGCGTCTCTTCCAGGTGGGCCGTAAACGCCGCCGCGAGATCCGGATTGGTCGCGGCACGTGCCATCTTCGGCAGCGCCTTGGTCAATTGCTTCTCGGCGCTATAGACATCGGAGAGACTGTGGATGAAAAGGTCATTCAGTGATTTAACGCTCATGGGAAACTCCTCGACAATATAGATATTTGCAATTGAACGAATGAAGCGGCGGCTGGCAGGCGGCAATCATGCAGGCAGACCCGTGACTCAACCTTGACGAGGCTTTCCTACGCCGCCGGCGCCGATGCTTTCCAGGCAGGGGGACTAAACCTTCGCTTGCGTGTGAGGCGCTGCATCGCGCAGCAGGAACTGCTGTGTCAGCAACGGCAACTGGTTCAGCAACCAGGCGCTCATTGCTTTTTCCTGCTCGATGATTTCCTTGCAGGCTTGCTCGGTCTGCGTATCACCAGCTTGCCGCGCAGCGGCAATCAGAGTGGTATAGGTCGCGATTTCCAGGTTCTCGAAGACATAGCCGGCCATGGCTCCCTTGATCACCTCATCCGATTGGGTCATTCCTCCTACCGCCTGGCCGAACGCGGCGATTCGCCCGGAGAGGTCCTTCAGGACGGACGGGCTGCTGTCCAGCCGGGCGATGCAGTCCTCCAGGATCTGCTTCTGCCCCAGGGTTTCCTGCAAGTGCTGCTCAATTCGAGCCTTGAGGTCAGGATAATGCTCGATACGACCGGCTTGCGCCTTGAGCATGCTCTCTGCCTGCTGTTCCATGGCATGCGCATCCTTGAGCCAGTTGAGAAGATTTTCTGCCACAGCTGTAGTCATTTCATATCCTTTCGATCCGGACATCCGGACAAGAAAGCGCGGCTGTCACGCCGCGCGATCAATTAGGCACCCTTTGCCAGCTTGCTCAGGTTCGGATCGGCCGACCCGATCTCGGCACCGGTCAATGGGTCGCCATCCGTGGCGGAGGCGGTACGGGCTGCGAACTGTGCCAACGCGGAGTCGCTGTCGGCCGGCAGTTCGACCTGCGCATCGCCTTCGCCACCATCCACGGCCAATAGCGCCTCGCCGTTCTCGCGCCTTTCCCATTGCTCGCCGGAGTTCCACGGGCCTTCTGCTTCGCCGGGGCCGCGCGAGAGATTGAAGTAGACATTCGTGAAGCGCGGATCGCCCTGCGATTTGCCTGGTGGGAAGTTAGGCTTGATCGCGTAGAGCGCCTTTTCGAACGATTTCTGATGCGCGATCTCGCGTGTCATCAAAAATCCCAGTGCTTCCTTGACACCGGGATCGTCGGTCAGGTTGATCAATCGTTCATAGACGATCTTGGCTCGGGCCTCGGCCGCAATGTTCGAACGGAGGTCGGCCGTCGGTTCTCCGATGGTGTCGATGTAGGCTGCGCTCCAGGGCACGCCTGCAGAGTTCACCAGCGGTGCGCCACCGCCATAGAGCACCTGCGTGATGTGACTGTCGTTGCCTGCGGCGGTGATGTCCTTGTAAAGCAGGCCCTCCTCTTCTATCCCTTCGGCCAGCTTGCCCTTGGAGCCTTTGTTCAACATCACCACGATATTGCCGATCACCTCGAGATGGCTCAGCTCTTCGGTGGCGATGTCGAAGAGCATGTCCTTGCGGCCTGGGTCTTCCTCGGCCAACGCCTGGGTGAAGTAACGACATGCGGCCGCCAGTTCGCCTTGCGCTCCGCCGAATTGCTCCAGCATCAAATTGGCTAAGCCAGGGTTGGGGCCGGCAACCCGAACCGTGTATTGCAGTCGCTTGTTGTGCGCAAACATAACTACCTCCGTTAAGAATGAATCCAGCGTGAGAACGAAGCATAGGGAAATGCTGCTCAGCCATACAATCGGAAGGAGGCGTAACGGATCGTAAGATTTTTGCCAGACGTGAAGGAGGAATCAGGACGATGCTGCGGCGGCGTCGTTACCTTGCGAGGTTGATTTCTCCCACGGCATGAAGGCATCCAGGACAATACGCTGCGTTATGGATGAACTTACCCCGGGTTGGAGAAATAACGTATCGGAATGCGGGGGACATCATGGCAGCGTCGGAAGGTAGATGCACCGATGAAGAGGCACGACCAATGGCGTGACGCGTGCAAGCGCGGCCTGCCTGCGCAATGACAGCGCCCGCGCCGGGAAGACCGTCAGCAGCGCCCGTGACAGGCACGGCGCTCAGTCAACGTGATCGGAGCGACTGTGGATGGCCAGGTGCGCATTCAGGACACCGATACTCCTGAGGCTGTTGAAGTCGCGGTAGAGATGTTCGGTATCCCGGATCACCTGGGCCGAATCGCCCCGGCGAATCTCGATGGCCATCCTCCAGCCCCCGGGTACCTCATAGCCTACGATTGTTATATCGTAATTTTTATAACGATACCTATAGGTCAGCGACGCCATGCGGATGTTGGCTCCTGGAAATTCGCCCTGCGATTTAATGTTCAGCAATATGAATCAAAATTCGCCTTATTTCAATCCGCCGCATCGCATTCGTTTCGCGTCCGGCACTGCGCCGGCCGCGGATGTCGTCACGGCGCCGCGCGTTGCCACTGGTGCCCGCCGGAAGGGCGGACCATAATCTGCTGCGGCATCGCGCTCGCTTCGGGCCGGCCACGCCGCATCGACTTGAACAACCAAGGAGGCATGCAATGGATGTTTCTTCCGCACTGGGCGCCGCGCTGGCCGGTCTCGACCTGTGGAACAAGAGCGACGATCTGGATGCGCCCTCCATGGTGCTGCGTGCCGTGATCGTATTCGTAGCGACCCTGACCTTCCTGCGTATCGCAGGTCGGCGCTCGTTCGGCCAGGGAAGTGCCTTCGATCTCTGCCTGATGGTACTGCTCGGCGCGATCCTGGGGCGCGCGGTCGTGGGCGCCTCGGCCATGTATCCAACGCTCTGCGCTGGCGCGACCATCGTCATTCTTCACCGTCTTCTTGCGATCGTTCTCATGCGCTGGCCCGGCCTGGACAACTTGCTCAGCGGCCATGAACGCCAACTGGTTCGACAGGGCCAGGTAGACGAAGACGAAATGCGGGCGGGACTGATCAGTCATACCGACTTGCAGACCGCTTTGCGCAAGAAGGGCGATGGCCTCTCCCTGGATGCGGTCTCCAGCGCGGTACTGGAGAGAAACGGCGAGATCAGTATCCAGCGCAAGCCGGACCGCCAGGACCAATAGTCCTGCCGGTGGTCGGTCGCTGGCATTCCGGGAAGCCCGGAACACGGGGTGGCAGCGACGGTTCCCCCGGTCGATGCGGGGATGGATGACTACGCTCGGCGCCAGGCGGCGTGCGGCACCGGATGATTGTCGAGTGTCACCCGCTGGACTGGAGCACCCTGGTCCGCCAGGCGGAACACGCCCACCAGCTGGCGCAGGTGCTGCGACTGGTCCTGCAGCGATTGCGCCGCCGCGGCGGCCTGCTCCACCAGGGCGGCATTCTGCTGGGTGGCTTCGTCCATGTGGGTGATGGCCTGGTTGACCTGTTCGATGCCGATACGCTGTTCCTGGGTGGCGCTGCTGATCTCACCGACGATGGCCGATACCCGGCGCACGCTCTCGACCACTTCGCCCATGGTGCTGCCGGCCTGCGACACCAGCCTGGTGCCGTTGTCGACCTTGGCCACCGAATCGCCAATCAAGCCCTTGATTTCGCGCGCGGCCGTGGCACTGCGCTGGGCCAGCGAGCGCACCTCGGAGGCGACCACCGCGAAGCCGCGTCCCTGCTCGCCGGCGCGGGCCGCTTCCACGGCGGCATTCAGGGCCAGGATGTTGGTCTGGAAGGCGATGCCGTCGATCACCGCGATGATGTCGACGATCTTGCGCGATGCGTCGCTGATGGCATCCATGGTCGCCACCACCTGCTGCACCACATCGCCGCTGCGCATGGCTACGCTGGAGGCGTCGGCCGCCAGGCGGTTGGCCTCTTGCGCGTTGTCGGCATTCTGGCGCACGGTCGAGGTCAGTTCTTCCATGGCCGCGGCGGTCTGCTCGAGCGAGCCGGCCTGCTGCTCGGTGCGCGCCGACAGGTCGAGGTTGCCGTGGGCGATCTCGCCCGAGGCGGTGGCGATGGTCTCGGCGCTGCCGCGCACGTCGGCGACGATGCGCGCCAGGCCCTGGTTCATCTGCCGCAGTGCCTCCATCAACTGGCCGATCTCGTCGCCCGAGCCAGCCGCGATGTGATTGTCGAGACGGCCGTCGGCCACGTGCTGGGCGACCTCCACTGCGGCCCGTACCGGCCGCGTCACCGAGCGCGTGGCCCAGATCGCAAAAGCCCCGCCCAACAGCACCGCCAGTGCGGCGATACCCAGCATGATCGTAGTCTTGCTGCGGTATTGCGCGGCCGCCTCGTCGGCACTGCGGGTCATCATCGTCGAGCCCACCGCGATGTAGGCCTTGACCCGCCCGACGTAGCGCTCCTGCCGCTGGCGCAGGTCGCCCAGCAGCAGTTGCGTGGCATCCATGGTGGCACCGGTGGAGGCCAGCTTGAGGAACTGCTCCTGGCCGGTGCGATAGGCCGCGCGCAGGGCCAGTATCTCGTCGAAGGACTTGCGGCCCTGCTCGCTGGAGAGCCGACGCTGCAATTCGCCCAGCGCCCCGCCGATGGCCTTCTCGCCGTCATTGATCAGGGCGACCTGCTCCATGACGGCATCGCGGTCGTCCACCAGCAGCAGGTTGCGCATGGCGCTGCCGTTCTCGCTGATCCTGAGCAGGACATCGTTGGCCAGCAGGACTTGCGGATAACGGTCGTCGACGATGCGACGGGTGCCTTCATGCAGGGTGTTGAGACTGCCGATGGCCAGCGCGGTGATCCCTACCAAGAGTGCCAGCACCAGGCCGAAACCGAGCCCGAGGCGGGCTCCGAGTTTGAATTGCGCCGTCATGGCGACTCCCCTCTAAATTAGATTGACCGCTTCGGATTCCCGCTCGTACCGTTCGTTTCCATTAGGCCTATCGGGCCGTATCGAAGACGCTCGTCCGTTGATCCTTCGATACGCCGCTGCGCGGCTACCCAGGCCGAACGGTCTGGATAAGACCGACCAACCCAGCTACCTGCACACCGTTCGGACTGAGCAGGCCCAACGGACCGTATCGAAGACGCTCGTCCGTTGATCCTTCGATACGCCGCTGCGCGGCTACTCAGGCCGAACGGGGTCTGGATAACACCAACCCAATTCAACTACCTCCACCGTTCGGACTGAGTAGGCCCAACGGGCCGTATCGAAGACACTCGTCCGTTGATCCTTCGATACGCCGCTGCGCGGCTACTCAGGCCGAACGGGGTCTGGATAACACCAACCCAATTCAACTACCTGCACCGTTCGGACTGAGCAGGCCCAACGGGCCGGATCGAAGACACTCGTCCGTTGATCCTTCGATACGCCGCTGCGCGGCTACTCAGGCCGAACGGTTTGGATAGGACCGACCAACCCAGCTACCTGCACACCGTTCGGACTGAGTAGGCCCAACGGGCCGTATCGAAGACGCACCGCCGCCAATAGGCATGAAGACAATCCGTGATGAAGCTTAAAAAAAAGGACGGGAAAGACGCTTCCCGTCCCAAGGCACTACGCAACGCCACCCGGCTCTTCGGGCGGCGCGGGCAAAACAAGACTATCCACAGAAGGTGTGGGGTACTACGGGTGCAACAACGACATCAGAACGAGTGGTGCATGCCGATGGTGGTGACCAGCTGGCCGCGACCACCCGAGACACCGGTGGCACCACTGGCGCCGGTACCGTTCATGACAGCGAAGCGGGCGGTGCCACCGGCGCGCTGGTAGGCGGCCTGGGCATACCACTGCGTACGCTTGGAAAAATCATGCACATGCGACAGGCTCAGGGTGTTCCAGCGCGCGCCTTCCAGCTTCGAGAAGCCGTAGCCGAAATTGAGCGTGTCGAGCGTGTTGTAGCGCCATGCCGCGCCCAGGTCGGCGTTCTTCTGCTTGGGCGTGGCGCCCGTCGGCAGGGCCAGCTTGACCTGGGTGTAGTCGGCATTCAGGCGCACCGGACCGATGGTGTAGCCGACGCCGCCAGCATAGGTGGTGAGGCTGTTGAAGACGGTGGCCGCATTGCCCAGGCCGACGCTGGTGAGGAAAGTGCCGGCATAGCCCGCGGCGCGGTTATTGAGCTTCGAATACGCCAGCGCCGCACGCAGCGGTCCGTTGGTGTAGGTGGCGCCCGCGCTGATGTTGCGGCCGTTGGCATTGTCGCCCGCCACTTCGCCGAACCCGACCATCAGGCTGCCCTGGAAGCCGCCGGCGGTGGGCGTGGTGTAGCGCACCGCGTTGTCGAGCTGATAGGTGTTGGCCAGGCTGTCCAGGTTACCCGGGTGGAACAGGTACCAGTTGGTCAGCTGGAAGGCGTTGGACAGCTTGCCCACATAGTCGAACACCACGTCGGGCATGTGGCCCATGGTCACCGCGCCGAAGCTGCCGGCCAGGCCGACGGTGCTGTAGCGGTTGAACAGCTTGCTCGAGTTGGGCACGCTGCCGGAGTCGGTATAGAAGCCGGCTTCCAGCTGGAAGTTGGCCGACAGGCCTCCGCCCAGGTCTTCCACGCCACGAAAGCCGATACGGTCCGGTTGCATCGTGCCTTGATCCAGGCGCGTCACGGAACCGCCGCCGAGGTTGTTGATGTAGGCCACGCCAGCATCCAGGCTACCGTAGATGGTCACGCTGCTCTGCGCACAGGCACCGGCCGACAGGCAGGATGCTGCTGCGGCAATCATTAACTTCTTCATTAAACTCCCCTTCAACGAATAAGCATACCAACGGCCTAGGCCGCATTTGACTCACTGCTTCCAGCCGCCCCGTGCGGATGAAAGGTGACTGCGCCGGATCCCTCCCCCGCCGCGTGGTCGGCTGGCGTGGGGCTTGCCGGGTGGCGCGCTGTCCGGTGATATTTGTTCCACCTATGGATCAACGTTCCACAAATTTAATCAGGCTCAAAAAAATGCCCGGTGCCAGCAGCACGGGCATTACGCGTCCTTGTTCTTCGGCTCAGATATCCAGCAGGAGCCGTTGCCCCTTGCAGCCGGACACGCACACCATCATGGTCTTGCCGGCGGCCCGCTCGGACTTGCTCAACACGCCGTCACGATGGTCCGGCTGGCCTTCGATGACCTTGGTCTCGCAGGCGCCGCAGACCCCTTCGCGGCAGCTATGGTCGACGTTGATGCCGGCATCCAGCAAGGCGTCGAGCAGCGACTTTCCGGCCGGCACCGTGATGCTCTGCTTGCTGCGTGCCAGTTCGGCGACGTAGCTGCCGCCCTGGACCGCTTCCACCTTCTCGGCGGCGAAACGCTCGATATGCACATGGGGCAGGCCCAGTTCTTCGCAGATCGCTTCGAAGGCATTGAGCATCGGCGTCGGGCCGCAGCAATAGAAATGCGCGTCGCGCGGCCTGGATGCCAGGAACCCCTTGAGATCGGGCGGCGTGCCCGCTTCATCGTCGAAATGGCTGGTGACGTTTTGTTCACCCAGCAGTTGCGCCGTGAATGCGGCTTCGGCGCGCGAACGCGCGCAATAGAACAGTTCGGCCGACTTGCCCTGGCCGCGCAGTTGACCGAACATGCAGGAGATCGGCGTGATGCCGATGCCGCCGGCGATCAACACCGAATGGGCCGCGCCCGGCTCGAGCGGGAAGTTGTTGCGCGGTGCCGAGATGGTCAACGTCGCACCTACCCGCAGCGTGTCGTGCACGTAGCGCGAGCCGCCACGGCTGGGGGGGGCC
>NZ_AKJA01000037.1 GCF_000282575.1 Herbaspirillum sp. YR522
CGCCCCCCGCGGCCGCGGGGGAGCCGCTGGTCGGGGTCCCGACCACCGGCACCTTCGGCACGCTGCAGGCGCGCGCGGTGGAAGACTCCAACGTCGACCTGACCGCCGAGCTAGTCAACATGATCGTGGCCCAGCGCGTGTACCAGGCCAACTCGCAGACCATCAAGGTGCAGGATACGGTGCTGCAGACGCTGGTCAGCCTGCGTTGATGTGATGTTCGTCGCGCACCTCCGGGTGCGCATGCTTGTCGGTCGCGGGCCATGCCCGCGACCGGTTTCAACCCGCGGCGCGTTACCCTGGCCGCAAGAGGAATACCATGGATCGTCTGGTCTACACCGCGATGTCCGGCGCCAAGCATACGCTTGAGCAGCAGGCCACTGCCAGCAACAACCTGGCCAATGCCACCACGACGGGTTTCCGGACCCAGCTCAACACGTTCCGCTCGGCGCCCGTGGTCGGCCCCGGCCTGGCTACGCGCGCCTTCGTGGTCGACTCGACCGCCGGCAACGATTTCAGCCAGGGTCCGCTGCAAGACACCGGGCGTGCGCTGGATGTGGCGGTCCAGGGGCGCGGCTGGCTGGCGGTGCAGACCGCCGACGGCGGTGAGGCCTATACCCGCAACGGCGCCTTGAAGATCAACCAGAACGGCGTGCTGCAGACCCAGTCGGGGCAGCCGGTGCTGGGCGATGGCGGCCCGATCACGATCCCGCCCGACACCACCGTGGCCATTGCCGCCGACGGTACCGTGTCGTCGATTCCGTTGACCGGCGTGCCCAATGCGGTCAACGTGCTGGGCCGCATCAAGCTGGTCAACCCGGACGACAAGAACCTCAAGCGTGGCGACGATGGCATGTTTCGCACCATCACCGGTGCCGCCCAGCCGGACGCCAATGTGCGCCTGGCCAGTGGTGCGCTGGAAGGCAGCAACGTGAACGTGGTGGAGGCGATGGTCAACATGATCAACCTGTCGCGCCAGTTCGAGATGAACATGAAGGTCATCCAGACCGCCGAAAGCGATGCCACCAAGGCGACGCAGATCCTGTCACTGACCTGATCGTCGCCTGGCTGACCTCACCGCTTATTACCGGAGAAACAAATGATTCGTTCCCTGTGGATTTCCAAGACCGGCCTGGATGCGCAACAGACGCAACTGGACGTGATTTCGAACAACCTGGCCAACGTCAGCACCAACGGCTTCAAGCGCTCGCGCGCCGTGTTCGAGGACCTGCTGTACCAGACCGTACGCCAGCCCGGCGCGCAGTCGTCGCAACAGACGCAATTGCCGTCGGGCCTGCAGATCGGTACCGGCGTGCGCCCGGTCGCCACCGAGCGCATCTTCACCCAGGGCAACGTCAACCAGACCAACAATGACAAGGACCTGGCGATCCAGGGCGAGGGCTTCTTCCAGATCCTGCTGCCGGACGGTACCACCGCCTATACCCGCGACGGCGCCTTCCAGACCGACAGCCAGGGCCAGCTGGTGACCTCCAGCGGCTACACGCTGCAGCCGCCCATCACCATCCCGCTCAATACCACCAAGATGAGCGTGGGCCGTGACGGTACCGTGTCGATCATGCAGGCCGGCTCCACCGCCACCACCCAGATCGGCCAGATCCAGGTCGCCACCTTCATCAACAACGCCGGCCTGCAGAGCCGCGGCGAGAACCTGTATGTCGAGACCGCCGCCTCCGGCGCGCCCAACCCCAATGCGCCAGGCACCAACGGCGCCGGCGCCTTGTGGCAGGGTTATGTCGAGACCTCCAACGTCAACGTGGTCGAGGAACTGGTCAACATGATCCAGACCCAGCGCGCCTACGAGATCAACAGCAAGGCCATCACCACGTCCGACCAGATGCTGGCCAAGCTGTCGCAGCTGTAACGTGCAGGTAAAGAGGTTCGAATTGGTCGTCAGTAGATTGAACAGAGATGAGGCAGATATGGTCCGCTTGCTGAAACTTGCCGCCATCGCGGGTGTGCTGGTCATGTCGGGTTGCACGACGGTGCCCGATTCCATCGTCGAAGGCCCGAAGACGGCGCGTCCGCAGCCGGCGTCGTATCCGCCGCCGACCACCGGCGCGATCTTCCAGTCGGCGGCCTATCGCCCGTTGCTCGAAGACCGTCGTGCCCGCCTGGTGGGCGACACCCTGACCATCGTCATCAACGAGCGCACCAGCGCCGGCAAGACGGCCGGCAGCTCGGCCAGCAAGACCGGCACAGTGGCCACCACCGCGCCGACCATCTTCGGTACCTCGATCAAGGAACTGGCCGCCAGCGGCAGTTCGAGCAACAAGTTCGAGGACAAGGGCGCCATCAGTTCCAGCAACACCTTCACCGGCAACATCGGCGTCACCGTCACCGAGGTGCTGCCCAACGGCAACCTGATCGTCAGTGGCGAGAAGCAGGTCGCACTCGACAAGGGCGTGGAGTACGTGCGCTTCTCGGGCACCGTCAGCCCCGACAACATCCAGACCGGCAACACCGTGTCGTCGACGCTGGTATCGGACGCCCGGGTCGAATACCGCACCAATACCCGCGTCGACATGGCCGAGTTCATGTCGTCGCTGTCGCGCTTCTTCTTCAGTGTCTCTCCTTTCTGATGAAGGCTGCTGCAACCATGTCTAACGAAGGACGTCCTGCCATGAAACAGATTCGCAAACAGCTGGTGCTGCTGGCAAGCGCCGTGCTGTGCATGGCGGCGGTGTTGCCCGCCCAGGCCGAGCGCTTGAAGGACCTGGCCAGCATCCAGGGCGTGCGCCAGAACCAGCTGGTCGGCTACGGTCTCGTGGTCGGCCTTGATGGCAGCGGCGACCAGACCACCCAGACCCCCTTTACCGTGCAAAGCGTGGTCAGCATGCTGCAACAGCTGGGCGTGAACCTGCCTTCGGGCACCAGTTCGAACATGCAGCTCAAGAACGTGGCCGCGGCGATGGTCACGGCCACGCTGCCGGCCTTTGCCCAGCCAGGCCAGATGCTCGATGTCACGGTGTCGTCCATCGGCAACGCCAAGAGCATCCGCGGCGGCACCTTGCTGATGGCGCCGCTCAAGGGCGCCGATGGCCAGATCTACGCCATCGCCCAGGGCAACGTGGTCGTCGGCGGCGCCGGCGCGTCGGCCGCCGGCAGCAGCACCACCGTCAACCATCTGTCGGCCGGCCGCATCTCGGGCGGGGCGACGGTCGAACGTTCGGTGCCCAGCGCGCTGGGCGGCGGCGACCAGATCGTGCTCGAACTCAACGATAACGATTTCTCGACCGCCAGCCGGGTGGTCGAGGCGCTCAACAAGCGCTTCGGTTCGGATACCGCCATGGCGCAGGATGGCCGTGTGATCCGCGTACGGGCGCCCTTGTCGAGCAGCGACCGGGTGTCGTTCCTGGGGGCGCTGGAAAACGTCGACGTGGTGCCCGGCAAGTTGTCGGCCAAGGTCATCCTCAACGCCCGTACCGGCTCGGTGGTGATGAACCAGAGCGTCATGCTCGAGACCTGCGCGGTGTCGCACGGCAACCTGTCGGTCGTGATCCAGGCCGACAATGCGGTCAGCCAGCCCAATGCATTGGCGGGCGGCAATACGGCAGCGGTGCAGAATGCCCAGATCTCGATCAACAAGGAGCCGGGCAAGGTGATGCTGCTCAAGGGTGGCGCCTCGCTGGCCGAGGTGGTGCGGGCGCTCAACGCCATCGGCGCCTCGCCACAGGACCTGCTGGCGATCCTGCAGGCGATGAAGGCGGCCGGCTCCCTGCGTGCCGAGCTTGAAGTGATCTAATCCGGCGCCTAAGCTGACAAGACGAAGGTAATTCATGCTCAACAAGATCGACCCCTCGAACCCGACCCAAGGCCTGGCGGTCGACGCCAACGGACTCAACGGCCTGCGCGAGGCGGCCAAGCTGAACTCGCCCGAGGCGATCAAGGGTGCGGCCAAGCAGTTCGAGGCCTTGTTCCTGAACATGATGATGAAGAGCATGCGCGATGCGACGCCCCAGAACGGGCCGTTCGACAACGAGCAGACCAAGATGTTTACGTCGATGCTGGACCAGCAGATGAGCCAGAACCTGGCCCAGCGCGGCATCGGCCTGGCCGATGTGCTGACGCGCCAGCTGTCGGCGTCGCTGCCCAAGAAGTTGCCCGACACGCAGGAACTGGAATTGCAACAGCAGCAGCTCGACGATGGACTGCCGATGGGCATTCCGCTGGTCAAGGACATGAGCGAAGCCGATCGTGCGCGCTTCGTGCAGAGCTTCGCGGCACAGCAGGCAACGCAGCAGAGCGACGAGGATGGGCAAGGGCGCAACAAGCGCAAGTCGGGCAACAAGCCGGCCCACGTCGAGGCTTTCCAGAACCGGCTGCAGGGCGACGCCGAGATGGCCAGCCGCATGACCGGCATCCCGGCCAAGTTCATGCTGGCGCAGGCGGCGCTGGAGACCGGCTGGGGCAAGAAGGAGATCACCACCCGGGATGGCCGCTCGGCGCACAACCTGTTCGGTATCAAGGCCACCGGCAACTGGACCGGCAAGGTGGTGGAGGCGACCACCATCGAATATATCAACGGCAAGCCGCAGAAGCGGGTCGAGAAATTCCGCGCCTACGACTCATATGCCGATGCGTTCAAGGACTACGCCAACTTGCTGCGCAGCAATCCGCGCTACGAGAAGGTGCTGGCCAGCGCCCAGGACGCGCATGGTTTCGCCTACGGCCTGCAGCGTGCCGGCTACGCCACCGACCCGCACTACGCCGAGAAGCTCTCGCGCATCATCCGCCAGTCCCTGGCCTGACCTGCGTCGGCAGTGGGGCGGTCTGTCAGAAATCTGTCAGATCGCCTAAAGTTTTCCTCAATACTGCCGTTGATCTGGTTATTCCGCAGAACTCATTTCATCGATTCACTTGAGATGCGTTCCCAAATGAGCCTTTGAGAAGACCCAGCATGGCAACCAACATCTTCAATATCGGACAAAGTGCGTTGCAGGCCGCCATGGCGGCGCAGGCGACCACCAGCCATAACATTTCCAATGCGACCACGCCCGGCTACAATCGCCAGGTGGTGGTGCAGAGCACGGCCGGCGGTATCAACTATGGCTATGGCTTCGTGGGGCAGGGTACACAGGTAGCCGAGATCAAGCGCGTCTATAACGACTTCCTGGCCAAGCAGCAGCTGGCCTCGCAAACCACCGCCAGCTCGCTCGATTCCTACTATTCGGAGATATCCCAGCTCAACAACCTGGTGGCCGATACCGATGCCGGCCTGTCGCCGGCGCTGCAGGATTTCTTCAAGACCATCCAGAACCTGGCGGCCACGCCCAATACCGATGCCTCGCGCCAGGCTGTGCTGTCGGGGGCGTCGACACTGGTGGCGCGCTTCCAGAGCCTGAACGACCAGATGCAGCAGAGTCGCACCAGCGTCAACCAGCAGATCACATCGACGATCGATACCGTCAACTCGTATGCCACCCAGCTCGACGAGCTCAACAAGGCCATCGTCAAGGCCCAGGGCAACAGTGGCGGTGCGGCTGCCAACGACCTGCTGGACCAGCGCGACCAGGTGATCGCCAACATCAACAAGTACGTCAAGGTCAGCACCGTGCCGCAGGATGACGGCTCGATGAGCGTCTTCATCGGCTCCGGCCAGCCACTGGTGGTGGGCGGCAATGTGACCAAGCTGGTGGCGACGCCTTCGGTGGACGATGTCTCGCGCCTGCAGGTGGGTTATCAATTGGCCGGCAAGACGGCGATCATTCCCGACAAGTCCTTCTATGACGGCGGCAGCCTGGGCGGCCTGCTGAAGTACCGCACCGAAACGCTGGACTCGGCCCAGAACAACCTGGGTCGCATCGCCACCATCCTCGGTTCGGCCTTCAACGACCAGCAGAAGCTGGGCCTGGACCAGAACGGCGTGCCCGGTACCAATTTCTTCAACATCGGACAACCGACCGTCAGCGGCAAGAGCACCAACAGCCCCACGGCCTCGATCACGACCTCGATCACCAACGCCAGTGCCTTGACCACCAGCGATTATTCGCTGGGCTATGACGGCAGCGCCTACACCATCACGCGGCTGTCGGACAATACCAAGACGGTGATCGACCCGACGGCGACGCCGCCGACCAACTTCCCGGTCACCGTCGATGGCGTGACTTATTCGGCGCCGACGATGGCTGCCGGCGACAGCTTCAAGATCAAGCCGACGGTCGATGGCGCAGCGCAGCTGACGCTGGCGCTCAACAATACCCAGCAGATCGCCACGGCCGCGCCGATCGTGACCTCGGGCAACGCCACCAACAGCCTCAACCTGACGACCACCGGCAACACCGGCAGCGGTATCGTGTCCAACCAGTCGCTGGACGCATCGACCTTCACGCAGGGTTCGTCGGTAAGCTTTACCATGGGCGCCGGCAACACCCTGACCTCGGCCTGGACCGGCGTCACCCCGGCACCGTCCGTGAGCGTGACCACCGCCGCCGGTGTTACCACGACCTATGCCGCCGGTGCGCCGATCCCGTATTCGAGCGGCGCCACCATCACCAGCGGCGGCGTGAGCTTCGTGCTGGGCGGTACACCGGCGGTGGGCGACAGCTTCAACTTCGCGCCCGTGGCTGGCAACAAGGGTACGGCCAGCATCAGCGCCGGCACGGTCGACGCCAGCTACGTGGCAAGTCCATTGGCTGCCGGCACCAAGCTCCAATTTACCTACAATTCGACCGCCACGCCGCCAGGATTCACGCCGTCGCCGACGCCGACCGCGGGTCCGGTGACCATCAAGCACCAGGATGGCACCACCACCAACCTGGCCGCCGGCGCCACCAGCATTCCCTACGTGGCGGGCGACACCTATACGATCCAGGGTGTCACCTTCAAGATTTCGGGCCAGCCGGCCAACGGCGACCAGTTCGCCGTCTCGCCCAACACCGACGCCAAGACCGACAACCGCAACGCGCAGTTGCTGGCCGGCTTGCAGACCGCCAACACGATCGGCAACACCAGCTTCCAGGGTTCGTATTCGCAACTGGTGGGCACCATCGGCAACAAGACCAACGAGATCAATGTGACCAACACCGCCGAGAAGGCGCGGTTGCAGGCGATCCAGCTGGAACAGCAGTCCGAATCCGGGGTCAACCAGGACGAGGAACTGGCCAACATGCTCAAGAACCAGCAGGCCTACCAGGCCGCGGCCAAGATCATCCAGGCAGCCAGCGACATGCTCAACGTGCTGTTCACGTTGGGTAACTAATCCGCATCCAGAGAGTTAGAGGAAGACCGACATGCGTATCAGCACCCAGATGATGTACCAGATCAGCAACGGCGACATGACGAAGATGCAAAGCGACATCGTCAAGCTGAACCAGCAGGTCACCGCCCAGCAGCGCGTGCTGCTGCCGTCGGATGACCCGGTGGCGGCCGCCCGTGCGCTGGATGTGACGCAGAGCCAGGAGCTCAACGCCCAATACGCGATCAATCGCAAGAACGCCAGCAGCTCGCTGGCACAGGTGCAGGCCACCCTGACCAGCACCACCGAGATGCTGACCTCGCTCAAGTCGAACGTGATCAAGGCCGGTAACGCATCCTTTACCAACACCGAGCGCATCAACCTGGCCACCGAGCTCAAGGGCAACTTCCAGGAACTGCTGGGGTACGCCAACGCCACCGATGGCAACGGCAATTATGTGTTCTCCGGCTTCAAGAGCACGACCCAGCCGTTCTCGCTGGACGGCAACGGCAATGTGAACTACAGCGGCGACCAGGGTTCGATGACGCTGCAGGTGGATTCGTCGCGCCAGATGGATATCAGCGCCTCGGGCCAGTCGATCTTCCAGGGCGGCGGCCAGGACATGTTCCAGACCATGAACAACATCATCGGCCTGATGTCGATCCCGGTCACGGAAGCGGCCAACCTGGCCGACGAGGCCGCCGCCAACACCTTCGAATATCCGACCGGCTCGGGCTCGTTCCCGATCCAGGAATACAAGGACGCGCAGGCGGCGCTGGATGCTGCCAAGCCTGACGACGCCAACTACGGCACCTTGTTCTCGACCGCCGCCGCCGCCAAGCTCAAGGCCGACGCCGCCGACGCAGCGCGTACACCGTTGGCTGGCAGCCAGGCTTCGCTGACCCGCAACCTGCAGAAATTCAATACCCAGATCGACACGATGATCAACAACGTCGGTTCGGCCAGCGCCTCGGTCGGTGCGCGCCAGAACGAGCTCGATACCCTGGATGCGGCCGGCAAGGTCAAGGACGAGAGCTATAGCCAGACGCTCAACAATCTGCTGGGACGTAATACCGAGGACGTGACGCAACTGATCAGCCAATACTCGTTGAGCACCCAGTACCTGCAGGCCGCGCAGAAGGTATTCGTCACCACCAGCAGCCTGAGCCTGCTCAATTACCTGAAGTAGTACCACGGCCGCAGTCTGGGCCGATCAAGAAAAAAGGCGAACCTCGGTTCGCCTTTTTGCATTTCATGAGCCCGGTGTCGCCGCAGCCCCGGCCAGGTCCTGGCCCGATGCCGGTTGCGGGTTGCCTCCTAGCGCCTGGTACAGCGTCATCTGGTTCTTCAAGCGGTTCAGGCGTGCCTCCGCCAGCGAATTCTCGGCGTTGCGACGGCTTTCCTGCGCGTCCAGCCAGACCCGCAAGGTGGCCGAGCCCGAGCGATAGCGCAGTTCGTAGAGGCGCTCCGCGCCTCGCGCGGCTTCCAGGTTACGTTGCAGCAGCGCCTCCTGGGCGGCGTACTGGCGCCGCGCCGACAAGGCATTCTCGACGTCGGCGAAGGCGGCATACAGGGTCTGCCTGAAGTTGGTGACGGCGCTCTCGTAGTCCGCCTGCGAGATCTTTACGCTGAGCTGCATCTGGTTCCATTGCAGCAACGGCAGCGACAGCTGCGCACCCAATGAGGCGATGGGGTTCTGCATCAGTTGCATCAACTCGGTGCTGGTGGTGCCAAGCGCACCGGTGAGTACCAGCTTGGGATAATAGTTGGTGCGCGTGGCATCGACCGAGGCCAGGCTTTCGCGCAGTCGCATCTCGGCCGCGCGCAGGTCGGGGCGACGTCCCAGCAGATTGGCCGGCAGGCCCGCTGCCAGGTCCGGCAATGGCTGCTGCGGCAGCCGTGCGGGCAGGGCGGTGGTCGCCCCGGGCGGGCTGTCGAACAGGATGGCCAGCGCGTTGGCGTTCTCGACCTGCTGCTGGACCAGTTGCGTCAGGGTCGATTGCTGGTTCAACAGGTTCTGCTGGGCTTCCAGCACCTCCAGGGTCGATACCGCGCCGGCGCCGTATTGCGTGCGTACCAGCTCCAGGGTCTTGCTGGCATAGGCGATGCTGTCGTTGGCCGTTGCGATGCGGCCATTGAGATAGGCGCCTTGCCAATACAGGTTGGCGGTGGTGCCGACCAGGCTCAGCGCGGCGCTCTGGCGGTCCTGTTCGGTGGCCAGCGCCTCCCAGCGCTTGACGTCGTAGTTGGCGCCCAGGCGGCCCCACAGGTCGGCCTCATAGGACAGCGTGACATTGCCGGTCGAGCTGCGGTAGCTGGCCCGGTTGCCATCGAGCGCACGGTTGCTGCTGGTGTTGGCCTGAGCCGACAGCGCCGGCATGCGGGCGTCGGCTGCCAGCCCGGCGTCGAGCTGGGCGCGGCGCACCTTGATGGCGGCCACCGCCAGGTTGTTGTTGCTGCGCACGGCGCGCTCGATCAACGCATTCAATGCAGGATCGCCGAACTGCCGCCACCACTGGTCGGCGCTCAGCGCCGGGGCGTCGGTACGCTGGCTCCAGGTCGCAGGGGTATGGGTCTGCACCGGTTCGAAAGCGGTACGCTGGCCGGCACAGCCGCCCAGCACCAGCGCTACGGCGATGGCCAGTGTCGTGGCCGGGAAGAGGCGCGGCAGCGCCGCGCGGGATGAGGTGGTGGACATGGGATGCGACAGGTTCATTCGCGCGCGAGGGCGTCGACAGGGTTCAGGCGGGCCGCGTTGCGCGCTGGCAGGAAGCCGAAGATGACACCGATCAGCGTCGAGCAGGCGAAGGCGCTGACGATGGAAACCGGCGAATAGATCATGCTGATCTTGTCGGTGACCTGGGCAAAGACGACGCCGAACGACAGCGCCAGCAACACGCCCAGCAGGCCGCCGGCCAGGCACACCAGCACGGCCTCGATCAGGAACTGCTGCATGATGTCGCCCTGGCGCGCGCCCACGGCCATGCGCACGCCGATCTCGCGGGTGCGTTCGGTGACCGACACCAGCATGATGTTCATGACGCCGATACCGCCCACGACCAGCGAAATCACGGCGATCATCGATACCAGCAGGGTCATGGTGGCGGTGGCCTTCTCGATGGTCTGGCGGATGCTGTCGGTATTGAAGACATAGAAATCCTGCGTCTTGTGGCGCAGCGTGAGCAACTTGACGATGCCCTGTTCGGCGGCCGCGCTGGAGACCTTGTCGGCCACCCGCACCGTGATTCCCTGCAGGTAGTTGCGACCGGTGAGCCGGCTCATGGCGGTAGTGTAGGGCACCCAGACGTTGAGCGAGTCGTTGTTGCCGAAGCCGTTTTCACGTTTCTTGGTCACGCCCACGATGCGACAGGGTACGCTACCGACGAAGATCACCTCGCCCAGCGGGTTGGTCTTGCCCGGAAACAGCTTGGCGCGCGTGTTGGCGTCGATCACCGCTTCCTGCACATGGCGTTGCACGCTGCCGGCGCCAAAGCCCTGGCCGATATCCATCTTCAGGCCGCGCACCCGGAAATACTGGTCGCCCACGCCGGCAATGGTGGCGGTGACGGCGATGTTGCCATAGCGCGCCGAGGACGAGGTCGACACGCTGGGGGTGACACTGTCGACGAAATCCTGCTCGGCCAGCGCCACCGCGTCGGCCGGGGTCAGGGTGCGTATCGCGGCCGCCTTCATGTCGCCGAAGCCGGCGCCGGGGAAGACGTCGATGGTGTTGGTGCCCATCGAATTGATATCTTCCAGGATGCGCTCGCGCGAGCCGCTGCCCAGCGCCACCACCGACACCACCGAGGCGATGCCGATAATGATGCCGAGCATGGTCAGGAAGCTGCGCAGGCGGTGTGCATTCATGGCCAGCAGCGACATGCGCAGCGCTTCGTTGAAGCGGTCCAGCGCGGCACGCCAGGGACGGGCCTGGCGCTGCGGGGTGGCGGCCGGGGCCGTCGGGTGGCCTTCGGCCAGCCCTGCGGCCGGTTCGTTGCGGCGGTCGCCGATGACCACGCCGTCGCGCAATTCGATGATGCGCTGGGCGTGACTGGCGACCTGCATGTCGTGGGTCACGATGATGATGGTGTGGCCCTCGGCGTGCAGTTCCTTGAGGATGTTGAGCACTTCCACGCCGCTGTGGGTATCGAGCGCTCCGGTGGGTTCATCGGCCAGGATGACATCGCCGCCGTTCATCAGGGCGCGCGCGATCGAGACCCGTTGCTGCTGGCCGCCCGACAACTGGCCCGGTCGATGATGCATGCGCTCGGCCAGGCCCAGCCGGGTCAGCAATTGGCGCGCCCGTGCGCGCCGCGCAGTCGGTTCCTTGCCGGCGTAGATGGCCGGCATCTCGACATTGCCGGTGGCGTCCAGGTCGGACAGCAGGTGATAGCGCTGGAAGATGAAGCCGAAGTGCTCGCGGCGCAATTGCGCCAGTTCGTCGGCGCTCAATTCACCGGTGGCTCGACCGGCGACGCGATAGCTGCCCAGCGTGGGCTGGTCGAGGCAGCCGAGGATGTTCATCAGCGTCGACTTGCCCGAGCCCGAGGCGCCGACGATGGCCACCAGCTCGCCGGCATGGATGTCGAGGTTGATGTCCTTGAGGACCGTGATCGATTGTTCGCCCGCCGGGAAATCGCGCTGCAGCCCGCGCAACTCCAGCAGCGCCCCGGTCGATGCCGGTGCAATGTGGTGTGTGGTCATGGTGCGGCCTTACATCGGCGGCGGGCCGTGGTGCTGGCTGCTGTCACTGGGCGCGGGCGCGCCATCACCGATGACCACCTTCTCGCCAGCCTGCAGGCCCTCGACGATCTGCACCCGCGCGTTGGTGTTGATGCCGATCCTGACGCGGCGTGGCTGGGCCATGCCCTGGGCATCGATGACGCGCACCGTATAGCTGCCGTCGGCGGCACGCTCGCCCAATGCGGTCGACGGGATGACGACGGCGTCGCGCGCCTCGGCCAGCACGATGTTGACCTGGGTCGTCATCGAGATACGCAGCTTGCCGTCGGCGTTGGGCAGGTCGAGCAGGCCGTTGTAGTAGATCGCCGTGGAGCTGGCGCTGGTGGAGGCGCTCGATACGCTCGACGACGTGGTGTCGTCCTGGAGGATGGAGTCGGGCGCCGGTTCGATCGAACGCAGCGTGGTCTGGTAGCGATGATCGAGGTCGCCCAGGATCGTGAAGTACACCTGTTGGCCGGGCTTGACCTTGACCACGTCGGCCTCGGAGATCTGGGCCTTGATGGTGACCTTGTCCATGCGCGCCACCTTGATGATGGTGGGGGTGCTCTGGTTGGCGTTGACCGTCTGGCCCTCCTGCGTCACCACCGCCACCACCTGGCCGTCGATGGGCGAGGTAATCTTGGTATAGCCCAGCGTGACCTGGGCCGAATTGACCGAAATGCGCCCGCCGGCGATCTGCGCCTGGAGCGACTCTATATCGGCGCGGGTGGTGTCGAGCGTGGTCTGTGCGGTCTCGAAGGTCTCGCGCGAGCTGGCCTCGCCGGCCAGCATCTGCTGCTGGCGTGCCAGCGTCAATTGCGCCTGCTTGAGCGTGGCCTGCTTGGAGCGCAGCTGGGCGCGCAGGTTGTCGAGCGCGTATTCCGCCGAGCGCAGCGCATTGACCTGGTTGAGCGAATCGATCTCGGCCACCAGTTGGCCCTTCTTGACGGTATCACCCAGTTTCACCTTGAGCGACTTGACCTGGCCGGTGGCCTGGGCGCCGACGCTGACCTGCTGGTAGGCCTTGACGGTGCCGCTGGCCAGCACCGTGTCCTGGATATCGGAGCGGGTGGCCACCGCGCTGAGGTAGACCGGCGGGGGTGGCGGCGCCAACAACTTGATGGCGACGAAGCCGGCGATGGCGATGACGACAAGGACTGGGATGAAGACCTTCGGCTTGCGAAACTGGCTGATGTTCATGTGAATCGGTGAGGTGGAGCGATGGTTAAGCCGCCAGTGTGCCCCCGGCACTTCGGGCGGATCGTCAAGGAGTGTAAATTAAGCGTGTCAGGACAGTAAATGCTGACCATCACGGCCGCGGCGGTGCCGCGACGGGCGGGACGCTCCCCAGCATCCGTACCATATTGATCCCTTCCGTCATGAAGTGCTGCAATGGTGTAAGCATGTAGGGCAGGGACACGCCAATGAGGATGAAGCCGCTCATCATGGTGATCGAAAAGCCGATGCCGAACAGGTTCAGCTGGGGCGCCGAGCGGGTCAGGATGCCCAGGGCCAGGTTGGTGATGAGCAGCGCGATGAGCAGCGGCAGCGACATCTGCAACCCCATGCTGAAGACGCGGCCACCCCACAGCGCAAGCTGGTGCAAGCCTTCGGTGGTCATGGGATTGGCCGAGATGGGCAGCGTGTGGAAACTGTCGGCCAGCACCGCCAGCAGCACCAGATGGCCATTGATGCTGAGGAAGACCATGGTCGCCAGCAGGTTGAAGAACTGGCTGATGACCGAGGTACGGCCCTGCGTCTGCGGGTCGAAGAAGGCGGCGAAGGACAGGCCCATGGTGGCGCTGGTAAGTTCGCCCGCAGCCTCGACGGCGGCGAACACGATGCGTATGGCCATGCCCATGGACAGGCCGATGATCAACTGCTGCAACAGGATCAGCAGGCCCGTGAGCGAACTGGGATCGAGCGCGGCCGGCAATGGCACGTCCGGCCCGAGCAGGACGCCGATGGCGCAACCCAGCAGCAGCTTGACCAGCATCGGCACGCTGGCACTACCGAACGGCGGGGCCGTGGCCAGCACGCCCAGGACGCGGGTGGTCGGCCAGATGAACATGGCGATCCAGATCTGCAGTTGCTGGCTGGTGAAATTGAGCATCGGGGCAAGGGCGGGCACAGGTCGCTGGCGCAGGCCAGCGCACGCTTACTGCACCATCGCCGGGATACCGGAAAACATCTGGTGCATGTAGTCGACGATCACGGTCAGCATCCAGGGGCCGGCCACGATCAGCGCCAGGAACACCCCGACCAGCTTGGGAATGAACGACAGGGTCTGCTCGTTGATCTGGGTGGCGGCCTGGAAGATACTCACCACCAGGCCGATCATCAATGCCGTCAGCAGCATCGGCGCGGCGATCATCAGGGTGACTTCCATGGCCTGGCGGCCCATCGTCATGACGCTTTCGGGTGTCATCCGTTCTGCTCCTAGTAAAAGCTCTGGGCCAACGACCCGATCAGCAACTGCCAGCCATCGACCAGCACGAACAGCATCAGCTTGAACGGCAGCGAGACGATGGCCGGCGACATCATCATCATGCCCATCGCCATGAGGATACTGGCGACCACCATGTCGATGATCAGGAACGGGATGAAGATGGCGAATCCGATCTGGAACGCGGTCTTGAGCTCGCTGGTGACGAAGGCCGGCACCAGGATGCGCAGCGATACATCTTCCGGACCTTGCAGGTCGGGCGTGCGCGACAGTTTCACATACAGCGCCAGGTCGGCCTGGCGGGTCTGCTTGAGCATGAATTCCTTGAGCGGCGCCGATCCCTTCTCGAGCGCCTCCATCATCTGGATCTTGTTCTCGGAAAACGGTTGGTAGGCCTCGGTGTAGATGCGGTCGAACACCGGTCCCATCACGAAGAAGGTCAGGAACAGCGCCAGTCCCAGCAGCACCTGCGAGGGGGGGGTGGACTGCGTGCCCAAGGCCTGTCGCAGCAGCGACAGGACGATGATGATGCGGGTGAAGCAGGTCATCATCAACATCGCCGCCGGGATGAACGACAATGCCGTCAGCATCAGCATCGTCTGGATCGGCAGCGAGTAGTTGGTGCCGCCGCCCGGGGCCGGGGTACTGGTCAGTGCCGGGATGCCACCTTGCTGTGCCGATGCCGCCAGCGGCAGGCACAACAGGAGAAGGACCAGGATGCTCGGCGAGCCCAGTGCCGCCAGTGCGCGGCGCCAGGTGGACCAGGCTGCATCGTGCTGCAAGTTATCGTGTGCTGCCATCATTGCCTGTGCGGGAGCCGGAAGGGGCCCCGCCGTTTCGTTTATCCATCGTTTGCTTGAGCCAGCTGGCAAAGGCCGGGCCGGCCGCCGGCGCCACCTGGGACGCCACGTGTTCCTGGCGCGGCATGGTGGTGAGCGCATTGACACGCCCTGGCGCCACGCCCACGACGATCCATTGGTCGCCGACCTCGACCACCATCACCCGTTCACGGGTGCCGACGCTGACGCCGCCGATCACGCGCGCGGCACTGTTGCCCGAGAGCGCGCGGGTCAGGCCGGCGCGCTTGAGCACCCAGGCCACGCCGGCCATCACGGCCAGCACCGCCAGCAAGCCCAGCAGCATGGTGACGACGCTGCCACTGGTCGATGGCAAGGTCGCGTTGGCCGCGCTGGCGGCATTGGCCGGCGGCGTTGCCGGGGCGGCGGGGGCGTTGTTGAGGGTGGCCTGTGCAAGGGCTTGATTGGCCAGCAGCACGCAGCTGCCTGCCGCTGCCAGCCATCGGATCACGCCGCGGCCGTGGCCGCTGGCGCGAGAGAGGGGGAAAAGACGCTTCATCGAATAAAGGCTGCTCCGCTCAGCGGTTGAGCTTGCGAATGCGTTCGGCGGGCGTGATGATATCGGTCAGGCGGATACCGAACTTGTCGTTGACCACCACCACTTCGCCCTGGGCGATCAGGCAGCCGTTGACCAGCACATCCATCGGTTCGCCGGCCATGCCGTCCAGTTCCACCACCGAGCCCTGCGCCAGTTGCAGCAGGTTCTTGATGGCAATCTTGGTGCGTCCCAGTTCGACCGTCAGCTGCACCGGGATATCGAGGATGAAATCGATATCGTTGGGGGTGTTGGTCTGGATGTCGGCCGAGCTCAGGTCCTTGAACACGGTGGCGGTGGCGACCGAGGCATTGATGCCGGCTTCGTCGTCCATCTGGCCTTTTTTCTGCGACTCTTCGGCTTTGGTCTGCTCGGCCATGGCCGCGCCCCACGGATCATCCTCCGCCGCGCCTTGACCTGCTACGTTCTCATCAGCCATTACTACTCTCCTTGAAAGCTTTCCGGTGGTTCATTCTGGGTGATGGACAGCAGCTTCTCGACGCGCAGGGCGTATTGGCCATTGAGCTGGCCGTAGCTGCATTCCATCACGGGCACGCCGTCGACCTGTGCATTGACGGTGGGCGTGCTCTGCAGCGGGATCACATCGCCCACCTGCATGTTGAGCAGGTCGGTAAAGTTGACGCGGGCGGTGCCAAAATTGACGATCAGTTCGACCTCGGCGGTCTGGATCTGCTGCTTCATCAGCCGGATCCAGCGCTTGTCCACTTCGAGCGCCTCACCCTGCATGCTGCTGGTGAGGCGGTCACGCACCGGCTCGATCATCGAGTACGGGGTGCAGATGTGGATTTCGCCACTGACCGGGCCGAGTTCGACCGTGAAGGTGGTGGACACCACCACCTCGTTGGGGGTGGCGATGTTGGCAAACTGGGTGTTCATCTCTGAACGAATGAACTCGAATTCGATCGGGTAGATGGGTTCCCAGGACTTGGCGTAGGTCTCGAAGGTGATTTCCAGCACGCGCATGATGATGCGCTGCTCGGTGGGCGTGAATTCACGACCTTCGATACGGGTATGGAAACGGCCATCGCCACCGAACATGTTGTCGACCAGCATGAACACGAACTGCGGGTCGAACACCACCAGCCCGATACCGCGGAAGGGCTTGATGTGAACCAGGTTCAGGTTGGTCGGCACCACCAGGTTGCGGATGAATTCGCTGTACTTGGATACCTTCACCGGACCCACCGAGATCTCGGCGGTGCGGTGGATGAAGTTGAACAGGCCGATGCGGAACAGGCGAGCGAAGCGCTCGTTGATGATTTCCAGCGTCGGCATGCGTCCGCGGACGATGCGCTCTTGCGTCGCAAGATTATAGGTACGTACCGTACCAGGCGCTTCTTCGACGATCTTTTCTTCGTCTTCGTCGCCCGTGACACCCTTCAGAAGGGCATCGACTTCTTCCTGTGATAGAAAGTGCTCGGCCATGGTCTGTGACTTGATTCCCTTGTTACTGCTGCTGGATCACGAATGACGTATAGAACACGTCATTGATGACAGGACCCTTGCCCTTGCCGGAGAAGGGTTCGCCCAACTGGTCGACGATCTCGTCGGTGAGGCGGCGCTTGCCTTCGCTGCTCAGCAGCTCGGAGGCTTTCTTGCTGGACAATACCATCAGCAGGCGGCTGCGCACCTGGGGCATGAACAGCTTGAGCGATTCCGCGGTCGGGCCGTCCGGCACTTGCAGCGTCATCGCCACCTGCAGGTACTGGTCGCCCGTTTCCTGCTGCAGGTTGACCACGAACGGTTCGATGACCACGAAGGTCGGTGCCTTGGCCTCGGCCTTTTCCTCGGCGTGATCGTCGCCGCCTTTTTTCTTGCCGCCCATCATGAAGAACGCCGCGGCGCCACCAATGACCAGCACCAGGACGGCACCGACGATGATGAACAGCATCTTCTTGCTGGACTTGGCTGGAGCTGCTTCTGCTTCGGCTCCCTTGGCGGGAGCTTTTCCTTTCGTGGCCATCTACTTCTTCCTTTCAGTTCGTCAGCGCGTATTGCTTGGATGTGATGCTTATCGGCAAAGAATTCTTGTTGTTGAGTCCGGCGCGGACGATAAATCGAATCCCCGGTACTGCGGTAAGGCGTATTGCATCTTGGGTCGGGCCAATCAGGCGAAGGTGTCGACGATGCCCAGGCCGCCGCTGGCGGTGACCGGCGTGGTCACGGCCAGCACTTCGGCTTCGGCGTCGTCGCCGAAGGCACGGCCCGACGACGACCTGGCAGCTTGCTGGCCTTGGCCCTGCTGCTGGTTCGGCATGCCGGTGTTGACGGTGGCCTGGCCCAGCTGGATACCAGCCTGTTCCATCATTTCGCGCAGGCGCGGCATGGCGTTCTCGAGCGCCTGCTTGACCTCGGGCTGGGCCGTGGTGAAAGTGGCGTCTGCCTGCGAATTGTTCACGCTCAGCACCACCTGCAGCGGGCCCAGGTCGGGCGGGTTCAGCGACAGGGTGGCGCTCTGGAGGCCGCCGCTGACCATCCAGGTGACCTTCTGGCCCACTGCCTGGTCCCAGCCGGCGCTGCCCACATTGGGCTGGATCTTGTCGGTATAGGTGCCAAACACCGCTTGTGGCTGGGCTGCCGCCACGGCTTGCTGCATGGCGGGCAGGGCCACCGGCGCCGGGGTGAGCGGGGCGTTGTCCTGGCGCAGGTTGAACGCATCGGCGGCCGTCTTGGCGCCTTGCGCCCGCGCGGCCACGGCCGTCAGGTCGGCCTGGGGCGTGGCGGCCTTGCCTTCGGCGCCCAGCTCGGCCGGCGACTTCTCGCCCGCCTTGGCCGCACGGGCGGCGTCGAGCTGGTTCTGTTGCGCCAGGTCGGGTGTGGCCTCCTTCTTGCTGTTGGCAAGCGCGCTGTCCTGCACTGCCGCGAAATCGGTTTTCTTGCCGCGACCCTCGGTAGCCGGCTGGTCCTCGCCCTGCAGCGACAGCTTGGGCGCGCCGCGCTTGGCCTGTGCCAGCAGGTCGCCTTCGGTGCTCTCGCCCTTATCGTCGCCGACCGGCTTGACCGCGTTCTGCTCGAGGTTGGCCACCAGTGCCAGCAGCTGGGCCGATGCGGCGGTGTCGGTATCGTCGTCCTGGTCGCTGTCGTCGTCCTTCTTGGCGCTGTCGGCGTCGGCCTTCCTGGTGCCCGAACTGCTGGCGCTCTGCTGCTGTGGCGCCGGCTGGGCCGGTTGCGCGGCTTCCTTTTCTGGTGCCTTGGGCTGGTCTTGCTGGTGGCTCTCGGCGTTGCGGCTGTTGACCTGGCTGCTGAGCACCTGCTTGAAGGGCGCCTCGGCGCTGAAGCTGTCGGCCTGGTTGGACGAGCGCGATGCGGTGGCTTGCGAGCCGGAAACCACATTCAACAGCGGCAGGGAAGTATTCATGATGGGCGTCGGTCCAGTGGTTCGGCTCGTTTGTTCGTCGGTCGTAATCGTCGGTGCTGCTGTGCTTAGCGCTTGTAGAAGAACATGCGGGCCGCGTGTTCGTCCATGGCCTTCTGGTCGCGCTTGTTTTCTTTCTTCAGTTCCTTGTCGCGGGCACGCGTGGCCAGCGTGTTGTACGACATGCGCTTGCGCTCGCACGCCTGCCACGCCAGGCGCGATTCGGCCACCCGTTGCTGGCTGCTGCGCACCACGTTTTCCTGGCCCTCGATGGCGACATCGATCTTCTCGAGGAACAGCTGGAAATTGCGATAGCTCAACGCCGTCAGCCCGGTCGTCAATGTGTCCTGGAACCGTGCCGCGTAGTCGTCGCGGTACTGTTGCAGGATGCCAAGCTTCTGCTGCGCTTCCTCGCTGACGCGCACGGCCCGGCCGAGGCGCTTGGTCGCTTCGTCGGTCTCTTTGGTCGCCAGGTCGATCAGCGTGTCGAGTGCAGAGGGGGTAGCCATGGTAGTACGATTATATTTTTGGGCGAAGGTGCTCAATCACCCGAATAGAGCGGTAAGTTGCCTCAAGCTCTCTGATACATCCGCCTGCTCGTGGATGCCTTGCTGCAAGAATGCTTCGATCCTTGGCAATAAGGCAATGGCTTCGTCCAGGATCGGGTCGGAACCGGCAGCGTAGGCACCCACGCTGATGAGGTCGCGGTTGCGCTGGTAGCGCGAGTACAGCTGCTTGAGATGCCGCGCCCGGCGTTGATGTTCCGGGGTGGTGATGCTGTGCATGGCGCGGCTGATCGATTGTTCGATATCGATGGCGGGATAATGCCCGGCTTCGGCCAGTTGACGGTTCAGCACGATGTGGCCGTCCAGGATCGCGCGCGCGGCGTCGGCAATCGGATCCTGCTGGTCGTCACCCTCGGTGAGCACGGTGTAGAACGCGGTGATCGAGCCGCCACCCTCGTCGCCGTTGCCGGCCCGTTCGACCAGCGCCGGCAGCTTGGCGAATACCGACGGCGGGTAGCCCTTGGTGGCCGGTGGCTCGCCGATGGCCAGCGCGATCTCGCGCTGTGCCATGGCGTAGCGGGTCAGCGAATCCATGATCAGCAGCACATCCTTGCCCTGGTCGCGAAAGTGCTCGGCAATGGCGGTGCAATAGGCTGCGCCCTGCAAGCGCATCAGTGGCGGGGTGTCGGCCGGCGCGGCCACGACCACGGAACGGGCGCGCCCCTCGGGGCCGAGGATTTCCTCGATGAACTCCTTGACCTCGCGACCACGTTCGCCGATCAGCCCGACCACGATCACGTCGGCCGAGGTATAGCGGGCCATCATGCCCAGCAGTACGCTCTTGCCGACGCCTGAGCCGGCGAACAGTCCCATGCGCTGGCCGCGGCCCACGGTAAGCATGCTGTTGATGGCGCGCACACCGGTGTCGAGGATGTCGCGGATCGGTGCCCGGCCCAGCGGGTTGGCGGCGCGCACCGACAAGGGCGCGGAGCGCTCGGTATGGAGGGCGCCGTAATTGTCGAGCGGGCGGCCGGCGCCGTCCAGCACCCGGCCCAGCAATTCGTCACCGACCGGCAGGCGCCGGCTGTGCTCGTCGCTGCGTTGCGGGGTGAAGGCGATGGGGCCGGTGCGCGGTGGTGGCTTGACCGGTTCGACCGGGAACACCCGGGTGCCGGGCACGATGCCTTCGACATCGCTTTGCGGCATCAGGAACAGTCGATCGTCCTGGAAACCGACCACTTCGGCCTCGATCATGGTGCCATTGGGCAGTGGCACGTTGCACGGGCTGCCCACCGGCAACTTCAAGCCGACCGCTTCCATCACCAGGCCCGCCACGCGCGTGATGCGGCCGGCGGTCTGGGTCGCCTCGGTCATCTCGACCAGGCTGCGGCAGTTGTGCAGGTAGGCGCGCCACAGGCTGCTGTGGGATGGCATCGGCGAATTCATGCGACGCTCCCGAACGATGCGGCGGGGTGGGCGTGAGGCGCTGTCATGACGTCAGTCCAGCCAGTCGAGCTTGCGTGAAAGCGACTCGGCCAGGCGCTTCCAGCGGGTCTCGGCAGTGGCGTCGATCTGGTTGGTGCGGGTGGCGATGCGGCAGCCGCCGCGCGAGATCTGCGGGTCTTCCTCGATCTTCCAGCCGTGCTGGGCCAGCTCTTGTTCCATGTGTTCGCGCACCAGCGCGGCGTCGTCCGGATGCAGCGTGACGGTGGCCGGCAACTGCAGTACCGGCAAGGTCTGGATGGCTTCGCTGACGGTCGGCAGGACCAGTTCGGGTTGCACCTTGAGCGCGGTCTTGAGCATCGCCTTGGCCAGGTCCAGCGCCAGGCCGAGCAGTTCGGGCGCCATGGTCTCGCTGCACTGGGCCACCTCGGTGCTGAAGTTGGTGGCGATCTGGCGCAGGTGGGCGATGGTTTCGTTGACTTCCTTCTGGCCCTGCTGCAGCCCGGCCATGTAGCCCTCGGCGCGTCCGGCTTCCAGCCCGTGCTGGCGGCCCTCGGCGAAGGCCTCCTGGCGCGCGGCCTCGCGGATGGCGTCGAGCTGCTCGGCCGTCAGTTGCGGCGGTGGTGGGGGTTCCTCGAGATCGTCCTCCTCCACCGGCTCGGGCGGCGGCGGCTCCGGCTCGGGCTCGTTGAAAGACGCCAGCTCCCATCGCTGGTAGGGCGTCATTTCTTCCTTGGGAATGATCTTCGCACGCATCTCTACATTCACTCCAGCTCTAACAGGCAGGCGAACACGGTGCGATGGTCGCCGCCTTGACTTGCGTCATCAGACGAAGGCGTCCTCGCCCTTGGCGCCCAGCACGATCTGGCCTTCGTCGGCCAGGCGGCGCACGATCTGCAGGATCGCCTTCTGCTGCGCGTCGACCTCGGACAGGCGCACCGGCCCCTTGGATTCGAGATCTTCCTTCATCATCTCCGCCGCACGCTGCGACATGTTGGCGAAGATCTTGTCGCGCAGCCCTTGCGATGCACCCTTGAGCGCAACGATGAGCGACTCGGACTGGACTTCGCGCAGCAGCAACTGGATGCCGCGGCCATCGATATCGATGACGTTCTCGAAGACGAACATCTCGTCCATGATCTTCTGCGCCATGTCCTCGTCGTAGGAGCGCAGGTTGTTCATCACCGAAGTCTCGTTCTCGCCCGACATGAAGTTGAGAATCTCGGCCGCGGTGCGGATACCACCCATCTGTTGCTTCTTGAGGCTTTCGTTGCCCGTCAGCAGCTTGGTCAGCACGTCGTTGAGCTCGCGCAGCGCGGCTGGCTGGACGCCGTCGAGGGTGGCAATACGAAGGATCACATCGTTGCGCAGACGTTCCGTGAAATTGTTCATGATGCCGCAGGCATGGTCGCGCTCGAGGTGCACCAGGATGGTGGCGATGATCTGCGGGTGCTCGTTGCGGATGAGTTCGGCCACCGATTGCGCATCCATCCACTTGAGGCTTTCGATGCCGCTGGCATCACGCCCGCCCAGGATACGGTTGAGCAGCGAGGTGGCCTTGTCGTCGCCCAGGGCCTTGGTCAGCACGCTGCGGATGTATTCGTCCGAATCCAGGCCCAGCGACGACGCCTGGCCGGTTTCGGCGACGAAGTCCTCGAGCACGGCATTGATGTCCTCGAAGCTGATGTTCTTGAGGGCGGACATGGCCGCGCCGAGCTTCTGGACTTCACGGGGCCCGAGATACTTCATGACCTCGGCGGCTTCGTCTTCGCCCAGTGCCAGCATCAGGATGGCACCTTTCTGAACGCCGTCGTTACTCATTGTTCACCCATGTCTTAATGATGCTTGCCACCAGTTTCGGATCGTTCTTGGCCCACTGCTTGGCGGTTTCGAGATTGGCCTTGTACTGCGCGCGCTCGTCGATGGCCGGCTCGCCGGACAGGTTGACGATGGCATCCGGATCGTCCGGATCGAACCCGGCGGCGGCAGCGGCGGCGGCGGCTTCGGCTTCGGCCTCGGCTTTTTCCTTGGCCAGGCGTTCGCGTTCCTCGCGGCCCGACAGCTTCCAGATGATCGGGCGCAGCACACCGAAGTAGAGGTACAGCAACACCGCGGCCAGCAGCACGTACTTGCCGATTTCCTTGGCCAGCTCGATCATGCCGGGTTGCTTCCAGAGCGGCACTTCCGGTTCCAGGTCGGTATTGAACTGGGTGTTGACCACGTTGAGCGAGTCGCCGCGATCCTTGTTGAAGCCCATCGCTTCGCGCACCAGGTCGGTGATCTGGTTGCGCTCGGCCTCGGTCAGCGGACGCATGACGATCTTGCCGGTGTTGTCCAGCGTGCGCTTGTAGTTGACCACCACGGCGACGGTCAGGCGACGCACGCCGCCGATCGGCTGCTGGGTGTAGCGCACGGTCTTGTCGACTTCGTAGTTGACCGTCTCGTCCTTGCGCGAATTGCCCTGCGAGCTGGCCGTCGGTGCCGCCGGTGCGGCCGCGCCGGCCTGGCCCTGCGCGTTGGCGGCGGCCGGGTTGACGATCGGCGCGGTGGCCGGGGCAGGGGGCTGGTTGCTCAGTGCACCCGGGATGCCCGAGGTGCCGGACGACGAATTGGACGCTTCGCTGCTCTGCTTGCTGCGCACGGCGGCGGTGTCCTGGGTCTGGTTCGGCTTGTAGGCCTCGGAGGCCTGCTCGGTGCGCGAGAAGTCGATGTCGGCCGTGGCTTCGGCGCGCACGTTGCCGTTGCCGACGATCGGCGCGATGATCGATTCGACCCGCTTGACGATGTCCTGCTGCATGTCCTGGACATACTTCAGCTGGGTCGGGTCGAGGGTATTGGTCTGGGCTTGCTTGGTGGTGTCGGACAGCAGGTTGCCGTTCTGGTCGACGATGGTCACCGCCTTGGGCGACAGTTCAGGTACGCTGCTGGCCACCAGGTGGACGATGGCGCTGACTTGCTGGCCATCCAGGAAGCGGCCCGGGTACAGGCTCAGCACCACCGACGCGGTCGGCTTTTGCTGGTCGCGCACGAACACCGACGCCTTGGGCAGGGCCAGGTGGACGCGCGCCGATTGCACCGACGACAGCGATTGCACCGAACGCGCCAGTTCGCCTTCGAGTGCGCGCTGGAAATTGACCTGCTCGAGGAACTGCGATACGCCCAGCTTCTGGTTCTCCATCACTTCGAAGCCGACGTTGCCGCCCTTGGGCAAGCCTTGTGCGGCCAGCTTCAGGCGCGCATCGTGCACCATGTTCTCGGGCACCAGGATGGCCGAGCCGCCATCCGAGTACTTGTAGGGCACGTTCATGGTCTGCAGCGAAGCCACGATGGCGCCGCCATCGCGGTCGTTGAAGTTGGAGAACAGGACCCGGTATTCGATCTTCTGGCTCCACATCCAGATGCCGATCATCAGCGCCACGGTAGCAGCGGCTGCGATGATGAGCAGGATGCGGCGGCCTTGCGGCGAGCGGGCATAGCCCATCACGCCGGGTGGCGGCGACGGCGGGGCCGTCCCGTCGCCGGGCACGCCTTGATTGTTGGAGTCGCTGGTCATCGTACCGTCGGCTGCTACCGCCATGATTTGTCCTTTGGCGCGCCCTCGGTTGCCGGCTTGATAATGACTTTGTCCACTGCTTACCTGCCCTCGAATAGGATTTTTGCTCAGTGTGGATTGTCCGTGCGGCGAGGGAATTTGATCGCCCGAACAGACCTGAAAATTACCCGCTTATTGTTGCGAGATGTAAATGCAATCATGCTAAGGTGCTGATCTATAAGGAATTAGTGCGTTCGGGCGTGTCGCAAGCGCCCAAAAGCTGATCAAGGAGCTAGCAAAATGGCCGTACAAAGTGTGATCGATACCAGCCGCATCGAGGCGATGGTGGCCCAGTTGAAGGCAGCTGCGGCCAAGGCCCAGGGCGTATCCGAAATTGCCCGGCCGGGCGCGTTGCAGGCCGAAAAGGCCGCGCCCCGGGTCGACTTCGCCGATGTGCTCAAGGGCGCGATGGACCAGGTCAACACTTCGCAGCAGAGCGCCGCGAAGATGTCCCAGGCGTTCGCCCTGGGCGATGACAACGTGAACCTGTCGGATGTGATGATCGCCGGCCAGAAGGCCAGCATCTCGTTCCAGACCAGCATTCAGGTGCGCAACAAGCTGGTGTCTGCCTACCGCGACATCATGACCATGCAGGTGTGAGCGCCGGCTGGGTCGGACGGTATGCCAGAAGGGCGTCTGCGGGCGCCTTTTTTGTTGCCGGGTGCGATGTTTATTTCTTGCGGGGAAATAAACCGGTATCGACCGCTCTTTCCATGCTGCAATGCCAGGAATTTCCGGCCGTAAAAAAAGCCTGCAATGCAGGCTTTTTTCGGTGGGGGGCGGCGGTTACATCATGCCGGAGGCCTTGGCGTTCTGTTCGCGCTCGAGCTTGGTGATGAAGCGCTGGATGGCGGCCAGCACCGCGCGCGGGATATCGATGAATTCGCAGCCATAGCGATTGACGGTCTTGCCGGTGGTCAGCTTGAATTCCTTGCAGTCGCGGACCTGCAACTTGACCGATACCAGCGTGTTGTCGGTCAGTTCGAGCTGGCAGTCTTCGTAGATCACGCCCACGGTGGTCGGCAGGATCTTCTTTTCGTCGGTAATGCCCACGCCGCCGGCGCTGATGTTGTTGAGCATCGTGACGATGGTGATGAACGAACCATCGGCCTGGGTGACGCGGAAGGTGCAGCGCAGCGGCTTGGCAATCGGCGTGGCGATACGGAAGTATTCGCGGCGCTGCAGGCGCACCAGGCTGGCCGGGATGGCAATCTTCAGGGCCGGGCGGTTCTGGTGCTCGCAAGCGGTTGCCTGGTCGGCATTGAAGGTGATGCGAATATTGTTGTACAGCGCTTCGAAACCGATGGTCTTGCTGGCCACGATATGCTCGTTGAGCGTGGCGCTGGGTGCGGCATCGATGATGATCGAATCGTCATCGTCGTCGATATCGAGGATCGAGGTGATGACGGATTCGGAACCGCCCTTGATGAACAGGCTCAGCAACTGGTTTTTATCCAGCATGCTGGTCAGCAGGGAAAGGATTTCCCTCCGTGAGTGAACCCGGTATGGGCTGTCGTCGTCGATCTCGTCGTTGTTAGCCATCTGTGCGTCTGTACTTACGTCGAATTCAGCGAATTAAATCGCTTTCCCCCGATGGATTATTTGAGTAATTTGGTCCCGTATCATACAGCACCGGCTCTATTAATTGCATATTTTCAATACGATAAAGCCATGCAAGCAATTCTGCGACAGTCCGGTACAGCGCGGGTGGAATCTGCTGGTCGAGCTCGACCTGCATCAGCAGCGATACCAGCTCCTTGGACTCGTGGACGAACACCCCGCTTTCGCGAGCTCGGGCGATGATCGCCTCGGCCACCAGGCCGCTGCCCTTGGCCACCACGGTCGGCGCCGCGCGGCTGGCGTTGTAGGCCAGCGCGACCGCGTTCTGCAGGGGGATATTAGGCTTGTCCATCTTGTTTGACGACCAACGAGTCCAGTGAAGTGCCGGCGGCGGCCATGGCGTTGGCCAGGAGCGAGCCGTTGTTGCGCAGGGCGGCGGTGGCCGCCGGATTGTCTGCCTTCACCTGGACGTGGATCTGCTGGCCGATCAGCCTGATCGAGGCCGATACCTGGCCCAGCTGGGCGAAATTGAAGCGAACCACGCTGTGCCAGGCCGGCGCCTGCTCCGATTCAGCGTCCGGCGGTTGCCCGCCGTCGCCCTGTCCCTGGCTGATCTCCCATTCCATCTGCTGCCCCGGCCAGACTTCGCCATGCCATACCACGCGTTGCTGTTCGAGGGCGTTCAGTTGCAGGTTGACGATCTGGCCCAGCGGACTTTGCGCCGGGTCGTTCTGGTTGAGCAGGCTGATATTGCCATTGGCCTGGCGCGCCACTTGCGACTGCGGTTCCTTGAGCAACTCCTCGGCGGCACGCTTGCCCTCGGCCCAGGCCGAGACGTGCGACTCATAGAACACGCCGCTGTAGGTGATGGCGTCGTGCAGGGCGCCGGCCATCTGGCCGGCGGACGCACCGGCCTGGCCCAGCGGGGCCGGCGACGATACGTGCTTGGCGACATTGCCCTGTTGCGATGCCAGCAGCAGGCTGTCGATCAGCTTGCCGGCATTGCTCAGCGTGGTGGTGCTGCTGGTCTGGCCATTGGCCTGGCTCTGGCGTCCGGTGCCGGCCCCCAACTCTTCTGGCACGTCGGCGTTCTCGGCCACGCCGCCGGCACCGGCACCCTCGCGCTGCACCTGCTGCAGGCTCTTGAGGTCTTTCTGCATGGCCCGCCCGGCGGTGCTGAGCGCCACCGCCGCGCTCTCGTCGTCCTGCTGCAGGCTGCCTTCCTTGAGGGCGAAGGTGGGGCGGGGGTCCTTGCCGACCAGCGTCAGGACCAGCGAATCGCCGGTGCGGGCATTGGCGGGCAACACCATGCGGGCGGCGGTGTTGGCGATCCTGACCAGGAAGGTGCCGTCATTGAAGGCCGACAGCACGCGCCCGGCCATCTGCTGGCCGATGGCGATCTGGGACAGCCGGCTGACCGCTTCCTGCCTGGTATCGGCAACCGAGATGACAGCCGTCGCCGCCTCGACCGAGTTGACGGGCGTGACGGCGTTGGGAATGTCGACCCGCGGCAACATGGTCAACCGCCCATGCCGTAGGTATTGAGAAGTTTCTGTTCGGTGTGGTTGCTCTGGATCAGGGCCGACAGCCGGCGCAGGCCAGGCTCGGTGAGATTGCGAATGGCACGGTCGTCCTCGAGCACCTTGCGGATGATCTCGACCTTGCGATTGCGGTGCTGCTCGGACAGCTGGATATCGTCCTCGAGATTGCGCAGGGTGGCGATATGAACGCCGGACTGCTCTTCGAGCGAAGCGAGCAGTTCCCAGTCGCTGGCGCGTGCGGCGGCCAGCATCTGGTCGGTCAGGCGGGCGATCGACTCGTAGATCGAGATGACTTGGTCGCCGTTCATGGTCATGCCTTGGCCAGGCTCTGCCGGGCGTCAAAGGCCGGCTGCGCAGCGGGCGCACTGCCGCCACCCTGCGGATCGATCTGCTGCCATGCGTCGCGGATGCCGTCGAGCAGGCCGTGTATTTCGGTCAGGATGTCGCCATTGTTGTTGACATTGGCCTCGAACAGGCGGCGGCTCATGTATTCGTACAGCGAGTCGAGATTGAGCGCCAACTCGCCGCCGACGTCCTTGTTGAGGCTGGCGCGAAGGCCGTTGTCGATGATCAGGATGGCCTTGGTGATCGACTCGCCCTTGTGCTTGATATCGCCCTCGGCCATGTGTTTCTTGGCCATGGCAATGGCCATCAGCGCGCCGTCGAACAGCATCGTGATGAGTTTATGCGGACTGGCCGCCAATACGCCGGTCTCTATGCCGACCTTGGCATAGGCGTTGGCCCCGCGCTTAATGCTTCCGAACATGACGTTCTCCTATGCTCGCTGTTTCACCAGCATCGAATCAGCTACTGCTGCTGGACAGGCTCGACAGCTGCTGGGTCAGGTAACTCTGCGTGGACTGCATGCTCGCCAGCGTCACATTGAGCCTGTTGAACTGATTGGTGTAGGTGTCCTTCAAGGTCGACAACCGCGCCTGCACTGCCGTCTGACGGTCCGTATTGATCTTCAGGCTGGCTTGCAGGCCATTGGTCTTGGTCGCAATGATGCCGCCATCGCCCAGGATACCTTCCATCAGCGTGTTGAGCTTGGTAACAATACCACCAGTGGACGAAAACAGGTTGTCGATCCCGGCGAAATTGGCCGACGAGGCAGTGGTCAACTTGGTATTGTCCAGCGCCAGCGTGCCGTCCTTCTGGAAGCTGATGCCGATGTCGGCCAGCGAGCTGATGCCGTTACCGCCGGTGACGCTGCCAAACAGCGTACTGCGCAGTTGCGACATGATGTTCTGCACCGACGATTCGCTGGCCAGCGGCGAAGAATTGGTCGATTCGCCCAGCGTGGTCGACGGCGTCTGCTTGGTCAGGCTGGCAATCGACTTGGCCAGCGTGTTGTAGGCCGTCACGAAGCTGGTGGCCGTGGTGGTGATGCCACTGGTGTCGTTGGCGACGTTGAGCGTGAACTTGTCGTCGGCAGTGGTGACCTTGGCCAGGTTGAAGGTCACGCCCGAGACGGCGTTCTCGACCTTGTTGCTGGCGCTGGTGACGACCACGCCGTCGATCGACATCTTGGCGTCCTGGGCTTTCATCAACTGGCCCATGGTGCCGCCGGTCAGGCCGGCGTAGTCGCTGGTGCCGGTGAGCGACACGGCACTGGTGCCGGCCGGGGTCAGCACCAGGTGATCGTTGGTACCGTCGTTGCTGATGCTGGCGGTGACGCCGGCGTTGGCGGTGTTGATGGCCTGCATGACGTCATTGAGGTCGATCGCGCCGCTGCCGTTGACATCGGTGGGGTTGATCGCCACCGTGCTGTCGCCCACCTTCAGGTTCAGGGTGCCGCTGGCATAGGCCTGGCCCGGGGTGACATTGGGCGAGGTGTACTTGCCGCTCGGGTCGAAACTGAACGCGGCGAAGTCCTCGGTGCCGGTGATGCGGATGGTATTAGTCGCGCCGCTGTCCTTGGCCGACACCACCAGGTGGTCGTTGGTGCCGTCGCTGACGATGGTGGCGGTCACGCCGGCATCGCTGGAGTTGATCGCATCGCGCACGCCGGCCAGCGTGTTGGTGGCGGGCTTGATGACGGTGGTCGAGCCGTTGCCGGTCTTGATGGCCAGCAGCCCGTTTTCGAACTTGGTGGCCGGAGCGATCCCGGCCGAGCTGATCTTCTGCGCTTGCGCCAGTTGCGTCACGCCGATGGTATAGCTGCCGGAAGCGGCCTTGGAGGCGTCACGTGGCGCCTGCAGCTGGGTCACCGTGCTGGGCGTGCTGCTGTTGGGGTCGTAGGCCAGGTCGGACAGCGAATTGTTGGCCGTGATCTTGATCGTGTTGGCGGTGCCGCCGGTGTTCGATTCGAGCACCAGGCGCTCGCCACTGCCGTCCTTGACCACCGACGCGGTCACGCCTGCCTTGGCGGCGTTGATGGCGTCACGCACGCCCGACAGCGTGGCGTTGGCCTTGAGCGTGACGAAAGTGGGGGCGTTGGTGCCGACCTTGATGGCGATGGAGTCGCCTGCATTGAAGATGGTGCCGGCGGTAAAGCCCTTCGATTGCAGTTTCTGGGCCAGTATCTTGGTCGAGGTGTCGGTGTTGATGTCGGCCGTCAGCGGGTCGGTGGTCAGGCCGGTGCCGGTGCCGGCATTGCTGAGGGTGGCTTTCTGCGAGCTGAAGCTGGCCGAGGTCAGGGCCTTGATGGCGCTCTGGTAGGTCGACAGCGAACCCTTGAGGGTGCCATAGGCCGAGATCAGCGTGTTATAGCTGGTCGCCTGGTCCGTCAACGGGGTCAGTTGGGTGTTGGCCTCGGCCTGTACCAGCTTGCTGACCAGCGTGGCTACGTCGAGAGGGCCTGCGGAAGTGGAAATGGTACCGGTGGAAGTCGCCATCGTTTTGCTCCTGAATCCATGCGTTTCGCACAGCCTTGCATGCGAGCCGCGGTCAAGAGGGGCAGAAGGGCGCTCTCAAGGTCGGCGTCGATGCTTGATGACGCTGTGCGGGAAATTTAAATCCGTTATGAAATGGAGTACCGGACGCATCATATGTCGCGGCAGTGCCTGGCACATGATGTTATTCGCAGTACTACAGTTCATACCAGACTTCAGTCAGTGACAGAGTGCTGGTAAGCCCAGACGTCAGGCTTTGTCGTTAAGCAACAGGCCGCGCATCTTCTCGATCGACTTCGATATGGCAATGGCTTCTACCGTCGGGATCTGCAGCAGGACCTTGTCGGTGTCGGTATCGATGACTTTGATGACCGTCTCACCCGTGTCCTTGTCTTGAGAGAAGTTCAGCGAAGTGTTGTTGCTGGCGGCGAAATCGTTGAGCTTGGCAACGGCCGTGTCAACTTCCTTCTGTTCGGGCTTTTGTTGTGTGGCGGCGGGTGTTGCCGTAATGGCAATGGTTGACGCTACTGGAGCGGACTGCGGCACCGGCGTCGGTAATGCGTAGGCAGTGCCCGAATCCCCTATAGCTGTATTATTGATTGGGGTGATCGACATGATGTTACTCCCTTCCTTAATGGGAACGTGCGGAGAATAATAATCTATTCTCCGCACGTCATCTAATCAGCGTAGCGGATTAGCCTTGCAGCAGCGACAGAACCGACTGCGGCGACGCGTTTGCCTTCGACAACATCGCGGTACCAGCCTGTTGCAGAATCTGACCACGGGTCAGGTTGGCAGTTTCTGCGGCGTAGTCGGCGTCCATGATACGGCTGCGCGACGACGTGATGTTCTCGCTCGACACTTGCAAGTTGGCGATAACCGCGCTGAAACGGTTCTGCACCGCACCGAACTCTGCACGCTTGGACGACACCAGGCTGATGGCCTTGTCCAGGTTCTTGATTGCCTTCTGTGCATCGCTTTGAGCCGAAGGAGCGGCCACTGCCTTGTCCAGGTCCAGCTTGGCGCTGTCGATGGACTTTTGCAGGGTCACAGCCGACGAGGCCAGTGCGCTTGCCGACAGGGTCGAGCCGGTTGCGAACAGGTTGTCCAGCTTGGCCTTGGCCGAAGTGTAGGCGGCTTGCTTGGTGCTCACGCCGGAAGTGTCGCCCAGACCGATCAGGCCCTTGGCGCTGGTGCCGATGACGTCAGCGATGCTGCCATCGTTGGACAAGTCCGACAACGAGATGGTGATCTGGTCGTTGAGCTTGTTGTCGGTCACGTTGGCGCCGACTTGGAACGACAGGCTCAGCGAAGCCTTGCCGCTGGCCGACGTCGAACCAACACCTGCGCTGGCGCCCGAACCAACACCGGTGAACAGGTTTTGGCCGTTGAACTGGGTGCCGTTGAGCACGCGGAAGACTTCATCCGACAGTTGCTTGTATTCGTCGTTGAGGGTCTTGCGGTCTTGTGCGCTGTTGGTGCCGTTCGAAGCTTGAACAGCCAGCTCACGCATACGTTGCAGGTTGTCGGTAACGGTCGACAGTGCGCCTTCAGCGGTTTGCGCCAGCGAGATACCGTCGTTGGCGTTACGTTGTGCAACGGCCAGGCCCTTGACCTGGGCGTTCATGCGGTCGGCGATGGCCAGGCCAGCGGCGTCGTCCTTCGCGCTGTTGACGCGCAGGCCGGACGACAGACGTTGGATCGAGGTATTGAGCGACGATTGCGAAGTGTTCAGATTGCGTTGGGTGTTGAGCGACGCAATGTTGGTATTAATGACTGATGCCATGTTAATTCTCCTAAGATTTGAGACCGATGATACGAGTTTCAGTGCTTAACTTTGGTCTTCTACCCATGAGCCTCAGGCGTTTCAACCTCTGTTACTTGCTTTATCGGGCGGCCTTGGAAAAAGTTTAGGGCTTTTCACAAAAATCTTTTTCAGGGCCTTCCGAACTAAAACCACGTGCTTTATGTACCAAGCAAATCCTTTTTCGGCGGCCTTCCTAAAAACTTTAGGATTTTTTTCTGATGCAGGCGGGAAATTAAATTTCCCCATGGAATTGGAGTAGATCGGCGAAAAAAACGGTGCCCATATGACGACAGCCGCCCGTTCCGGTGGAAGGGGCGGCTGTGTTGCAGGCCTGCGCGGGGTCAGGCGGCCTTGCTGTCGCGTAGGGCGGCCAGCTCGATGGCCATGCGTTCGATCACGGGTTCCCAGTTGTCGTCCTCGGTCTGGCGGAACAGGCGCATGTTGGGATACCAGGGCGAGTCGTCGCGATCGAGCAGCCAGCGCCAGTCGGGGGTGCGTGCCAGCAGGGTCCAGGTACGTCCGCCCAGCGCGCCCGCCAGGTGCACCACCGAGGTGTCGACGCTGATGACCAGGTCCATGTTGGCGATGGCGGCAGCGGTATCGGCAAAATCGTTGAATTGCTCGCCGATATTGAATACCGTCGTGCGGGGTGGCAATTGCTTCAAGTCCTCGGTCGGCTTGCCCTTTTGCAGCGAGAAGAAATCGATGCCGTCGAGGTCGAACAGGGGTTGCAATTTATGCAATGCAATCGAGCGGCGGCGGTCGTTGCCGTGCTCGGGGTTGCCGCCCCAGACGATGCCCACGCGCAAGCGGCGGGGGTCGGGCGACACCTCGGCCAGCCGCAGGCGCAGGCGTTCCCGCTCGGCGGGGTCGGCCGACAGGTAGGCCGGGGATGCGGGGATATCTTCCACCGTATCGGTGCCCAGCGCGTGCGGCAGGCTCATCAGCACATATGCGCAGTCGCAGGGTGGGATCGGGTCGGTCTCCCGCACCAGCGTGACGTCCGGTGAATACGTCTCGAACAGGCGGTACAGCGGATTCTTCACATGCAGCGCCACCCGCGCGCCGCGTTGCTGCAGCAGGCCCACGTAGCGCACGAACTGGATGCTGTCGCCAAAGCCTTGTTCGTGCAGCAGCAGGATGTATTTGCCGGCCAGCGAAGACACGCCGTCCCATTTGGGGATCAGGTTGAACAGCTTGTGGATGACGCGATAGACGTGGGTGCGCTCGCGCACGATCAGGCGGCTTTCGTGGTTTTTCCAGCCTTCCTTCAGGCGTCCATGCAACAATTGTCCGAGTGACATGTTGTGCAACGCGGTGAGATAGGTTGGCTGGTTCTCGAGCGCCTTCTCGAAGTAGGACAGCGCTTCCATGGTTTTTCCCTGGTCGTGCAGCACCACGCCCAGGTTGTTATAGGTGAGGGCGTGGCGCGGGTCGATCTCGAGCGCCTTCTTGAACAGTTCCATCGCTTCGTCAATGCGCTGCTGGGTGGCGGCAATGCTGACGGCCAGGCGGGCGTAACTGTTGGGGTCCTTGGGCGCGATCTCGATGATCTGCTGGTAATGCTCGTGGGCCAGGTCGGGCTGGTCCAGTTTCAGGTAGGCATCGGCGATCTTGCTATGGGCGTAGGTATCCTTGGGGTCCATCAGCAAGGCGGTCTTGTGTGACTCCAGCGATTCCTTGTACATGCCCATCGCATAGAACGCTTCGCCCAGGGCGGTATGGGCCGGCGCAAAGCTGATGTCCAGCGCCAGCGACTTGAGGATGGTGGTGACCGCTTCGTCATAGCGCTTGGCATCGGTCAGGGCGCGACCCAGGTGCGACAGCGGGCCGGGTGCATCGGGCTCGCGTCGCACGGCGTCCTCGAAATAGGCGATCGAGGCATCCGGGTCATTCTTCTCGTGCAAGGCGTTGGCCAGCCCGATGCGGGCATCGCGAAACTCCTTGTCGATGGTGATGGCCTGTTCGTACAGCTTGATCGACTCGTCGATGCGGTCCTGCTTCAGTACCGCATTGCCCAGGCTGGTGATGTACTCGGCGTTATACGGGTCGGCGCTGACGGCACGCCGCAGGTATTGCTCGGCGATCGCATATTGGCCTTCCTGCTGGGCGATCAGGCCCCGCGCGTTGTTGGCGAAGACCAGGTTGGGGGCGCGCTTGAGTACCGCCTCGCAAAGCTCCCGGGCCGAGTCCAGCTTGAGCTCTTCCAGAAAATCAAGGCAGGCCCGCACGTCCAGCAGGTCCTGCAATTGCGGCTTGCCCGTGGGCGGAGGTGGTTTGGGACTTCCCTTGCGCGTCGACATCGATGATTTCCTTGCTCTTATTTAGTGTGCCGCCTGGCCCTTCGGGCCGGACACAATCCGATAGCCTGCATGATATGTGGCAACGCATCGGAGTGAAAGTGCGAACAGAAAGCAAAAATCCCCGTTTCACGCGCAAGCGCGACGGGGATCGGGGGGGGGCGGCAAGCGTGTCGCCGCAAAAACCAGTGGCCTACCAGCTGCGCAGCAGCCCCACGGCCAGGCCCTCGAGGGCGAAGTCGTCGGCGCCAGGCATGACGATGATGGGCTCGAAGTCGGGATTCTCGGGGAGCAGGGCGATCCCCGAGCCGGTCTTCTGGTAGCGCTTGACGGTGACGTCGTCGCCCAGGCGGGCCACCACGATCTGTCCATTGCGGGCCTGGTCGGCCTTCTTGACGGCCAGGATGTCGCCGTCGAGGATGCCTGCGTCGCGCATCGACATGCCGCGCACCTTGAGCAGGTAGTCCGGGCGCGAGGCGAACAGGGCCGGGTCGACCTGGTAGTTCTTTTCGATGTGCTCCTGAGCCAGGATGGGCGAGCCGGCGGCCACGCGACCCACCAGCGGCAACGTCAGCTGCATCAGTGCGGGGTGGGGCAGCGCCATCTGGTTGCCCAGGTTGATCCCCGTGGAGCCGCCTTCGCGCAGGCGGATACCGCGCGAGGTGCCCGGCGAGATCTCGATGGCGCCCTTGCGGGCCAGCGCCTGCAGGTGCTCTTCGGCGGCGTTGGCCGAGCGAAACCCGAGCTCGGCGGCGATCTCGGCGCGCGTGGGAGGGAAGCCGGTGTTTTCGATGGCGTTCTTGATCAGGTTGAGGATCTGTTCCTGGCGCGCGGTCAGCTTGAGCATGTTGGAGGCCTTTTTCGGGTAAAAAGGCTGTTTGTATGAACAGTCTGTATTTTTATACAGTTACATTCTTTGTGTCAACGGCAACATGACGTCGACCACCGGCGGCAATGCGTCTTATATAGATAATGTTCGGTCGAACCGGGTAGCCGAAGGCCATCTGTGGTCGCCGCGCCTCGCCTGGCGTGTCATTTCATTGCGGTGTCGCCTCGTTTCGAGTATAGTTGCCGGCTTTCCTCTTCCCACACCCGTCTTGACGCCGGGGTGGGCGTCTGTCAATAGTCCACAAGGAGTCTACATGCGTCATTATGAAATCGTATTTATCGTCCATCCGGACCAAAGCGAGCAAGTTCCGGCGATGATCGAGCGCTACAAGGGCATCGTCACCACTCGCGGCGGCAAGGTGCACCGTGTCGAAGATTGGGGCCGTCGTCAATTGGCCTATCAGATCCAGAAGCTGGCCAAGGCACACTACGTCTGCCTGAACATCGAAGTCGACAGCGAAACGCTGGCCGAAATCGAAACCGGCTTCAAGTTCAACGATGCAGTCCTGCGTCACCTGACCGTCAAGACCAAGAAGGCCGAAACCGGTCCTTCGCCAATCCTGAAGGCAGTGCAGAAGGAAGACGCGGCCAAGACCCGCACTGAAGCACCGGCAGCCTAATTGCCAGTTGCGATAGAAAGCACCAGCGGCACCAGCGCCCATGCAGAAAACCAGCTTCAAGTAACCGCCTTGCTGGCCGAACGCGATGTATTGCGTTACACACCGGCCGGTATTCCGATCGTGACTGCGAGATTGCAGCACCAGTCGGAACAGGTGGAAGCGGGTATGAAGCGCCAGGTGGAGTTCGACATGGCGGCCATGGCCGCCGGGGAAATCTCCGGTCGACTCAATCGGGCAGCGTTAGGTGGCACGTTCCGGTTCACCGGTTTTCTGGCCCGCAGGAATCGCAACAGCAAGAGCGTCGTGTTTCACATCGTTGATTTTGATCTGATCGGTTGATCCGATAGATATCACCCAATTTACAGATACAGGAGCCTCATCATGGCATTCGGTAAAAAGTTCGATAAAAGCAAACTGAAGCAAAAGCGCCAACAGCAAAACCCGCTGTTCAAGCGCAAGAAATTCTGCCGTTTCACCGCCGCTGGCGTTGAACAGGTCGATTACAAGGACGTCGAGACCCTGAAGGACTTCGTCCAGGAAAACGGCAAGATCATGCCGGCACGCCTGACCGGCACCAAGGCGCACTACCAACGTCAGGTCGACACCGCGATCAAGCGCGCACGCTACCTGGCCCTGGTGCCTTACACCGATCTGCACAACGCGTAATCGGCCGAGAAATAGGAGAAAAACATGCAAGTCATTCTGTTGGAAAAGATTGGTAATCTCGGTAGCCTGGGCGATGTAGTCCGCGTCAAGGACGGTTTCGCACGTAACTTCCTGATCCCGCAACGCAAGGCACGTCGTGCCACGCAAACCGCGATCGCCGAATTCGAAACCAAGCGTGCCGACCTCGAGAAGGCCGCTGCTGAAAAGCTGGCAGCGGCTCAGGCCCAAGGCGAGAAGCTGGCGGGTTCGACCATCGAGATCGGCCAGAAGGCCGGTGTCGATGGCCGCCTGTTCGGTTCCGTGACCAACTTCGACATCGCTCAAGCGCTGGCCAAGAAGGGCTTCGTGGTCGAGAAGTCGGCAGTTCGCCTGCCTAACGGCCCGCTGAAGATCGTTGGCGAGCACGCCGTTGCAGTTGCCCTGCACACCGACGTGGTGGTCGATGTGACCATCGCCGTGAAGGGCGAGCAAGCGTAATCATTGCGCTCGCTGCAATTCAATTTGCAACAAAAAAGCCGGGTTCGCCTGGCTTTTTTGTTGCCGTTTTCCGCCCCGCATCCCGCCGTCCGTCGCGCGGCCCCGTAAAGCAAGCGCCGGGGAGCGGGGTAATCCGGTTGCCTGCGCCCGATGCCCGGCGCCACAGCCGTCTGGCCACAAGGCCCATGTCCGAGAGCAGGTTATAATGCGCGCCATGAAAGAATCATCCCGCGCCACGAAAGACTCCTTCCCGCCGTTCCGGGGTTCCTCCGATCCCGAGGTCGATTCGCTGCGGGTACCTCCTCATTCGATCGAATCGGAGCAATCGGTGCTGGGTGGCCTGTTGCTCGACAATGCCGCCTGGGACCGGATTGCCGACTTCGTCAGTCCCGAGGACTTCTATCGCTACGACCACCGCATCATCTTCGAGCACATCGTCAAGCTGATCAACGCCACCAAGCCGGCTGACGTCATCACCGTCTTCGAAGCGCTGTCCAACAGCGGCAAGGCCGAGGAGGTGGGTGGCCTGGTGTACCTCAATGCGCTGGCCCAGAACACGCCTTCGGCCGCCAACATCCGTCGTTACGCCGAGATCGTGCGCGACCGCGGTATCCTGCGCAAGCTCATCACGGTGGCCGACGAGATCTCCGGCAACGCGTTCAATCCGCAAGGCAAGGACGTCAAGCAGATGCTCGACGAGGCCGAGTCGAAGATCTTCGCCATCGCCGAGGAAGGCTCGCGCGGCACCCAGGGCTTCATGGAAATCCAGCCGCTGCTGACCCAGGTGGTCGAGCGCATCGACGAGCTCTACAATCGCGACAACACCAGCGACATCACGGGCGTACCGACCGGCTTCATCGATCTCGACAAGATGACCTCCGGCCTGCAACCGGGCGACCTGATCATCGTGGCCGGCCGTCCCTCGATGGGCAAGACCGCATTTTCGATCAACATCGGCGAGACGGTGGCCATCGAAAGCGGCCTGCCGGTGGCGGTGTTCTCGATGGAAATGGGCGGTACCCAGCTGGCCATGCGTATGCTGGGCTCGGTGGGTCGGCTCGACCAGCATCGCCTGCGTACCGGCCGCCTGCTCGACGAGGACTGGCCGCGCCTGACGCACGCCATCCAGAAGATGAACGACGCGCAGTTCTACATCGACGAGACCCCGGCCCTGAGCCCGATCGAATTGCGCGCGCGCTCGCGGCGACTGGCGCGCCAATGCGGCAAGCTGGGCCTGATCATCATCGACTACCTGCAGCTGATGTCGGGCAATGGCGGCAGTTCTTCCGAGAACCGCGCCTCGGAGATCTCGGAAATCTCGCGTAGCCTGAAGGGCCTGGCCAAGGAACTCAATTGCCCGGTGATCGCGCTGTCCCAGCTCAACCGCGCGCTCGAACAGCGTCCCAACAAGCGTCCCGTGATGTCCGACTTGCGCGAATCCGGCGCCATCGAGCAGGATGCCGACGTTATTTTGTTCATTTACCGCGACGAGGTTTACAATCCGGACTCGCCCGACAAGGGGACTGCCGAGATCATCATCGGCAAGCAGCGTAATGGCCCCATCGGCAGTATCCGGCTCTCGTTTCTGGGGCAATACACCAAGTACGACAACTATATCGGCAATCTCGCCAACCCCTACGGCGGCGATTGACGGAGGAAGTCCTGCGCTGCGCGGCTGCCATGGGGGCGCCACGCAGCGCGGGAAGATATACGCCGGAGGCGGCAATCGGATCGCCGCCGGTATAAACAGCGCCCACAGGCGGGCGCGACATATTGATGAGAGAGTGAAACATGTTTGGACGACTGATGCCGACCGAAGGCAAATTCTTTGACCTGTTCAATCAGCATGCCGAGTTGGCGGTCAAGTGTGCAAAAGAGATGGTCGCGCTGATGACCAATTTCGACGACCTCGAAATTCGCGTGCATGCCATCGAGACGGTCGAGAAGCAGGCCGACAAGGTGACGCACAACACCATCGAGTTGTTGCACAAGACCTTCATCACGCCGCTCGACCGCGACGATATCCACCAGCTGATCACCCGCATGGACGATATCCTCGACCTGCTCGAAGATGCGGCCCAGACCATTTCGCTCTACGACATCAAGGCCATCACGCCTGAGGCCAAGCGCCTGGCAGAACTGTGCCTGACCTGTGCCGAGAAGGTGCAGGCAGCCGTCGGCCTGCTGCACAATATGGACAACTCGCGCCAGATCCTGGCCATCTGCCAGGAAATCGATCGCCTCGAATCCGACGCCGATCACGTCATGCGCGCGGCCATGTCCAAGCTGTTCCGCGACGAACCCGACGTGCGTACCCTGATCAAGCTCAAGGCCATCTACGAGATCCTGGAAACCGTGACCGACCGCTGCGAGGACGTGGCCAACATCATCGAAGGCATCATCGTCGAGAACGCCTGATGTCGATGTCGCCGCGGCCCATGCGGGCCCGGTGGCACGATGACCGGCCTGTCGGCCGCCTCCAGCAAACACGGTCCTTTCCATGCATACAGTACAAATCAGCCTACATATCCTGGCGCTCCTGATCGTCCTGGCGCTGCTGTTCGATTTCATGAACGGCTTCCACGATGCCGCCAACGCGATCGCCACCGTGGTGTCGACCGGCGTGTTGCGCCCGCAGACCGCGGTCGCCATGGCCGCCTTCTTCAACCTGGCGGCGGTGTTCGTGTTCCACCAGCTGCATGTGGCGGCCTCGGTCGGCAAGGGCACCATCGACCCCAGCGTGGTGGATCACTATGTCATCTTCGGCGCGTTGGTCGGTGCGATCTTCTGGAACCTGGTGACCTGGTACTACGGCATTCCTTCCTCGTCCTCGCATGCGCTCATCGGTGGCCTGGTCGGCGCCGCGGTGGCCAAGGCCGGCACCGGCGCGCTGATCTCGGCCGGCCTGCTCAAGACGATCCTGTTCATCGTCCTGTCGCCATTGCTGGGCCTGATCTTCGGTTCATTGATGATGCTGATGGTGTCGTGGATCTTCTTCCGCTCGACGCCGCGCAAGATCGATGGCTGGTTCCGCCGGCTGCAGTTGCTGTCGGCCTCGATGTACAGCCTCGGGCATGGCGGCAATGACGCGCAGAAGACCATCGGCGTGATCTGGATGCTGCTGATCGCAGCCGGCCAGTCGACCGGCGATGCGCCGCCGATGTGGGTGATCATCTCCTGCTACTGCGCCATCAGCCTGGGCACCCTGTTCGGTGGCTGGCGCATCGTCAAGACCATGGGCCAGAAGATCACCAAGTTGAAACCGGTAGGTGGTTTCTGTGCCGAGACGGGCGGCGCCATCACCCTGTTCATCGCCACCGCATTCGGCATTCCGGTCTCGACCACCCATACCATCACCGGCGCCATCGTCGGCGTGGGCGCATCGCAGAAGATGTCGGCGGTGCGGTGGGGCGTGGCCAGCAACATCGTCTGGGCCTGGATCTTCACCATCCCGGCGTCGGCCTTCGTCGCCGCCATTGCTTGGTGGCTGGGCACCAAGATCCTGTAATACCCGCCTGGCGCGTCCAAAATGGCCCTCCCTCCCGGGGTAATGCCGTTCAGTTAAGACTGAACGGCATTTTTGCATTGATAGACCGTTCGCGCTGAGGTGATGCGCAGGATGGCCTCGAAGGCGCGCTGGCGGCAAAGTCAGCAGCGCCTTCGATATGCTGCCAAGGCAGCTACTCAGTACGAACGGGAAATAGTTTACTTTTTGTCGATCACCCAACCACCGTTCGGACTGAGGTGGTCCGCAGGACCGTATCGAAGGCGTACCGACGCCGAACGGAAAATAATCGGATGAAACGCGCTTAACTGAACAGCATTACTCCCTCCCGCGGGCCATTTTTCATGTGCGGGCGGGTGTGCCCTTGTTGTCGTGGGGACCGGGCGCAGCACCGCCACCGGACATCGAGCCCAAAAAAAATGACCACCGCGAGGGTGGTCATTGTCTTTCCAGGCAGGACAAGGCTAACTTGCGGACCTACAGCACATCGCTGGCGTGATCGGCCAGGCGCGAGCGTTCGCCGCGCGCCAGGGTGACGTGACCGCTATGCGACCAGCCCTTGAAGCGGTCGACCACGTAGGTCAGGCCGCTGGAACCTTCGGTCAGGTACGGCGTGTCGATCTGGGCGATGTTGCCCAGGCAGATGATCTTGGTACCAGGGCCGGCACGGGTGACCAGCGTCTTCATCTGCTTGGGCGTCAGGTTCTGGGCTTCGTCGATGATCAGGAACTTGTTGACGAAGGTGCGGCCGCGCATGAAGTTGAGCGACTTGATCTTGATGCGCGAGCGGATCAGGTCCTGGGTCGCGGCCCGGCCCCATTCGCCGGCGTCGCCGTCGGACTTGTTGAGCACTTCCAGGTTGTCGTCGAAGGCGCCCATCCACGGCCCCATCTTCTCTTCCTCGGTGCCGGGCAAAAAGCCGATGTCTTCACCCACGGGGACCGTCACCCGGGTGACGATGATCTCGTTGTAGAGCTTGGTCTCGAGCACCTGCGCCAAGCCCGCCGCCAGCGCCAGCAGGGTCTTGCCGGTACCGGCCTGGCCCAGCAGCGTGACGAAGTCGCATTCCGGGTTCATCAGCAGGTTCAGCGCGAAGTTCTGTTCGCGATTGCGTGCGGTGATGCCCCAGACGCTGTTCTTGGCGTGACCGAAATCGCGCAGCGTCTGCAGCACGGCGGTCTTGCCGTTGATCTGCGACACCTGCCCGTAGAACGAAGGCTCGCCGTTGCGCGGCTCGATGAAGACGAACTGGTTCACCAGCAACGACGGCACATAGGGACCGGTGACACGGTAATAGGTGTAGCCGGTGCCATGCTTGTTTTCCTGCCACGACTCCATGCCCTTGCCGTGCTTGTTCCAGAAATCATCGGGCAACTGCTGGATGCCGGAGTACAGCAGGTCGGTGTCTTCCAGGACGTGGTCGTTGAAGTAGTCCTCGGCCGGCAAGCCGATGGCACGCGCCTTGAGACGCATGTTGATGTCCTTGGACACCAGCACCACCGGACGCTCCGGGTATTGCTGGTCGAGCGCGCGCACCACGCCGAGGATCTGGTTGTCGGCCTTGCCCTGGGGCAGGCCATCGGGCAGGGCGGCGTTTTGCAGCTTGGTCTGGAAGAACAGGCGCCCCTTGGCGTCCTTGTTGCCCAGCTTGGCCAGCGGTATGCCGAGGTCGATGGCGTCTTCGGCGATGTCGCTCACCAGGGCGTCGAGCGAACGCGAAATCTGGCGCGCGTTGCGGGCCACCTCCGACATGCCTTTCTTGTGATTGTCGAGCTCTTCGAGCGTGACCATCGGCAGGTAGATGTCGTGTTCCTCGAAGCGGAACAGCGAGGTCGGGTCATGCATCAGCACGTTGGTGTCGAGCACGAACAGCTTGGACATGCCCATCTTGTCGGCGGCGCGGCTGGTGGTCGACTTGGAGCGGCTCTCCACCGCCTTGGCGCCACTCGTGGGCTTGTCGGCCGCGGCGGCCTTGGCGGTGGTGCTGCGCGCGCGTGGCGCTTGCTTGGCGGCCGGCTCGGCGGCCTTGGCCACCACAGCCCGGGCGGGCGCGGGCGGGGCGGTGTCTACGAGTGCGATGTTCGGTTTGACAGGTTTATTGCTCTCGGCCTTTGGATAGTCTTCGATGGACAATAACGCAGCTGGTTTGCTCGGCATTTTGGGCAGGGGCATCAGAACCTCGGTAATGAATGAAGAAAACACCGCTTTGTCAGAGCGAACAGGAATGGCAAGACTGCTAACGGCAAGGGAGGCGGAAAACGCAAAAGGGGGATGGCCATGGCCGGCGGAAAAGAAAAAAAGCCGCTGTGGCAGGCCTGAGGCCTAAACCAGGAACGGCTTCCGTGTGACGCTTTTCTATTTGAATTCAAAGGCTTGTTTCGATTGACCGTTATTCGTCAAGCACGGCGGGATGGTTGCCAGGCAATCGCGTCGTGGCCTTTTGATCAACCCTGCCGGCGGTCTGGCGTTGCCGGCAAGCGTGCTCTCAGGCGATGGTTTTGATGAAGGCCAGCACGTCGTCGACGTGGGCTGGAACCTTGACTCCACGCCATTCTTTCACCACTTTGCCGGTGCCGTCAATCACAAACGTGCTGCGCTCGACGCCACGCACCTGTTTGCCATACATGTTTTTCAGCTTCATGACATCGAACATGTTGCACAGCGTTTCGTCGGGGTCCGAGATCAGTTCGAAGGGCATGCCGAGCTTGCCCTTGAAGTTCTCATGCGACTTCACACTGTCGCGGCTGACACCGAAGATGTCGGTGTTGTGCGCCAGGAACTCGGGGTGCAGGTCGCGGAACTGCATGCCTTCGGTGGTGCAGCCGGGGGTATTGTCCTTCGGATAGAAGTACAGCACCAGGTTGCGGCCCCGGTAATCGGCCAGGTGGAAGGTCTTGCCGCTGGTCATGGCGGCCGAGAACTCGGGCACCGTCTTGTGGTGCAGTGATGGACGATCGGTCAAGGTGTGCCTTGTAGGTTGTTTGTTGTTGGTCGTATCGTGGCAAAGCTCAGCTGGCCTGGACGATCATCTCGCCGGAGCGGCCGGGCAATTCGCCCCAGGCAACCGGTAGGATCGGCAATACGTCGTCCTTGACGCTGGCGTGGTACTGGCCCATCGAGCACAACTCGTAGCCTTGTGCGCGCCAGCCGCCGAGCAATTGTTCGAAGATGGGGGCAAGCTTCTGCCCTTCAAGTTCGGCGTGCAGCGTGAAGACGTGATCGCGCCGCTCGCGGGTGAGCCCGAGCAGCAGTTGCGCCGCGTTGCCGGCGTCGATCAGCTTGCCGCCGATGGTACGCCCCAGGATCTCGTCGAGCGTGGGCAGCGTCGTGGGCAGCTGCACGCAGTCGAGTGTTCGACCATTGATCGACAGCCGGTGCGGGCCGGCGTCGGGATCGGCGATGCGGCCATCCTCGCGCAGCTGGACCCGGCCGTCCGATGCATAGGCGATGCCGAACTCGTCGAGCTGCAGGAAGGCATGCGGATTCATCTGCCAGCCGGCGGCGCCATGGGTGGTCGGTGCGACCCCGAAGATGTCGTGGTAACGGCCATAGGCCAGTTGCATGGTCTCCTGGGTCCAGGCGGCGTCGGCGCCGCGCACGTCGTCCTGCCATACCCGATGGTCCCAGGTGTGGATGCCGCATTCGAAGCCGGCCGCGCCGGCGCGGCGCATATGGTCGGCGCAGGTCTTGCCGATGTCGGGCGCCGGCAGCAGCGTGCCGTACATCAGGGTCTTGAGGCCATAGTGCTCCACCACCGAAGTGCGCGACACCTTGCTGAAGAAACCGGGCCGGAAGATCTGCTTGAGCGCCCAGCCGGTATGGTCGTGGCCAAGCGAAAAGAGGAAGGTGGCGCCGGCATCATGACGCCGCAACTGGTCGATCAGGTTGGGAACGCCCACGCGGGTGCCGCGATAGGTGTCGGCGTCGATCTTGAGAGTAAGTTTTGGCATGAGTGGGTGATGGTCTGCTGGATTGGCAGTTCGACAAACTGCCAACCCAGCACACTAGCATTGTGCTCGGTCGGCGACAATATACAGCGGTCCCGGAACCGCAAAAACAAACCGCGCCATCGGGCGCGGTCGGTCAGCTGGCCTGCGATGCAGGTCAATCCATCAGCGCGCGTGCTTCGGCCACCTGGCTGCGATAGGCATCGAAGATGTTGCGCAGGGTGTCGGGCATGGTGGTGACGGGCTTCCAGTTCAACTCTTCACAGGTGTTGGTGATCTTGGGCACGCGGTTCTGCACGTCCTGGTAGCCCTTGCCATAGTAGGCCGAGGAGGTGGTTTCGATCAGTTGCACCTGCTTGGCTGATTCGGCGTACTCGGGGTACTCGGCGGCCAGCGTCAGCATCATGTGCGCCAGTTCGCGAATCGAGAAGTTGTTGACCGGGTTGCCGATGTTATAGATCTTGCCGGAGGCAACGCCGCCTTCGTTGGCGATGATCTTCATCAGCGCATCGATGCCGTCGTCGATATAGGTGAAGGCGCGCTTCTGCTGGCCGCCGTCGACCAGCGAGATGTTCTCGCCGCGCACGATGTGGCCGAAGAACTGGGTCACCACGCGCGAGCTGCCTTCCTTGGGCGTGTGGATCGAATCCAGCCCGGCGCCGATCCAGTTGAACGGACGGAACAGGGTGAAGTTCAGGCCGGCTTCCATGCCATAGCCCCAGATCACGCGGTCCATCAACTGCTTGGCGCACGAATAGATCCAGCGCGGCTTGTTGATCGGGCCGCAGATCAGTTCGGATTCTTCGGAATCGAATTCGTCGTCGTGGCACATGCCATAGACTTCCGAGGTCGACGGGAACACCAAGTGCTTCTTGTACTTGGCGGCCGAACGCACGATCGGCAGGTTGGCTTCGAAGTCCAGTTCGAACACCCGCAGCGGCGCATTGACGTAGGTCGACGGAGTGGCGATGGCCACCAGCGGCAGGATCACGTCGCACTTCTTGACGTGGTATTCGACCCATTCCTGGTTGATCGTGATGTCGCCTTCGAAGAAATGCATCCGCGACTTGTAGGCCTCGTTGTCGAGGATGTCGGTAATGCGATCGGTCATCATGTCCATGCCATAGACGTGCCAATCCGTGGTTTCCAGGATGCGCTTGGACAGGTGATGGCCGATGAAGCCGTTGACGCCGAGAATGAGGACTTTTTTCATGATGTTAGCTAGTGGTTAGGCCGTGATCCAGGTGGATCAGGAGGCCATGTATTTCAGGTAATTGTTGAGCGAGGCATCCTGGTCGTTGATCTGGATGCCGAGGATCTGGAGGAAGTCGCCGTCGCCGCAGCGCGCGTACAACTTGCCCCCTTCGAAGAACTTGTCCTGCATGCCATGCGTTTTCTGCAGCGCAGGGTGGGCCGCGGGCAGCACCAGGCGGGTACGCGTGATCGTGATTTTATCACCGGCGATTTCTTCGAAGGCGCCAGGGTAGGGAGGCGCCACGGCGCGCACCAGGTTGTGGACCTCGCGCGCGGTACGTCGCCAGTCGATACGGCCATCCTCGGGCTTGCGCCCGCCGAAGTAGCTGCCCGCGGCCAGGTTGTTGGGCAGGCGGGGGGTGCGCCCCGACAGCATGGCCGGCAAGGCCGACCACAGGGTCTGCTCGGCGGCCACCACGACCTTGGCGAACACTTCGTGGGCGGTATCGTCGGGCAGGATCGGCACCGAGGTCTGCGCCACGATGGCGCCGGCATCGGGTTTGGCCGTCATCTCGTGCAGCGTGGCGCCGGTTTCGGTCTCGCCATGCAGTACCGCCCAGTTGATCGGTACCCGGCCGCGATACTTGGGCAACAGCGAGCCATGCATGTTGAATGCACCGTGCCTGGGTACGCCGAGGATTTCCTGCGGCAGCATGTGGCGGTAGTAGAAACTGAAGATGAAGTCGGGTTGCGCCGCCTGCACCTGGGCCAGCAATTGCGGCGACTTGGGATCGGTCGGGGTGATGCAGGCGATCCCGGCTTCGCGGCATAGTTGCGCCACCGAACCGAACCAGATGTTCTCGCCCGGGCTGTCTTCGTGCGACACCACCAGCGACACCCGCACGCCGCGCGCCAGCAGTACCTTCAGGCAGCGCAGCCCCACATCGTGATAGGCGAAGACGACAGCGTTCATGTGCCCTGCCTGTCGTCGTCGCTGGAATGCTCCAGGATGGCCTGGACCACATAGCGTGGTCGTGCCCGCACCTGCATGTAGATGCGGCCGATGTATTCTCCCAGCAGCCCGATCGAGAACAGGATCACGCCCATCAGGAAGAAGGTGATCGCAAACAGCGTAAAGACGCCGCCCACTTCCGCGCCCAGCATCAGGCGCCGCAGCACGATCAGCACGAACAGCGCCGCCGACGCGAATGCCAGGCCGATGCCCAGGAGCGAGAAGAACTGCAGCGGCACCAGCGAGAAGCCGGTCACCAGGTCGAAGTTGAGGCGGATCAGGCTGTAGAGCGAATACTTCGATTCTCCGGCCGAGCGCTCTTCGTGCTCGACCACGATTTCGGTCGGGTTGCGCGAGAAGGTATAGGCCAGCGCCGGCACGAAGGTGTTGACCTCGCTGCAGCGGTTGACCAGGTCGATCACGTTGCGGCCATAGGCGCGCAGCATGTTGCCCTGGTCGGTCATCTTGATGCGGGTGATCTTTTCGCGCAGGCGGTTCATGGCCTTGGAGGCATAGGTGCGCCAGGCCGAATCCTGGCGCTCGCGCCGGATCGAGCCGACATAGTCGTAGCCTTCGCGCATCTTGGCCACCAGGTTGCCGATTTCCTCGGGCGGGTTCTGCAGGTCGGCGTCGAGCGTGACCACCACCTCGCCGCGGGTGGCCTCGAAACCGGCCATGATCGCCATGTGCTGGCCGTAGTTGCCGTTAAACAGCACCACCCGGGTGACGTCCGGGCGCAGGCGGTACTGCTCGGCCAGGATGCCGGCCGAGCGATCGCGGCTGCCATCGTTGACGAAGATCACTTCATAGCTGTAGCCCAAGGCGTCGAGCGCCGGATAGAGGCGCTCGAACAGCTTGGCAAGGCCCGATTCCTCGTTATAAACCGGGATGACGACGGACAGTTCTGGTTTCATCAATGCGTAATACTGAAAATAGGCCAAGGGCCCGACACCGCGAAAATGCTGGCGCGGATCGGGCCCGGGTTGGGTGATGCCGCCAGGGCGCCGATGCTTGCCCGGGACGGGGGCAAAATCAACGCAGCACGGATTTTACCGTTTCCACCGACCGTTCGACGTCGTCTTTACTCATGACATTGAACATCGGCAACGACACGATGCGCTGGCCGACCCGTTCGGCCACGGGGAACATGCCTTCGCCGAAGCCGCGCTCGCGGTACAGCTTGAGCAGGTGGATCGCCGGGTAGTGGTAGCCGATGCCGACTTGCTTTTCCATCATCTTTTCCATGAAGACGGCACGGGTGATGCGTTCGGGCAATACCAGCTGGAACATGTGCCAGTTGGAGTTCTCGAAGTCGGCCACCGGCAGCTGGGCGCCGCTCTGGGCTTCGAAGTCGCTGCCGAAGCAGCTGAAGTAATGGCGTGCCAGCTGCTTGCGATGGGCGGTGATCGCATCGACCTGGGCGAACTGGCCCAGGCCGATGGCGGCGGCCACGTCGGTCATGTTGAACTTGCCGCCCAGCACGTCGACCTCGAGGCCGTCGAAGCCGCTGCGGGTGACCCCCTGCAAGCGGTATTTTTCCGCCAGGCGCGCCTCGTCGGCGTTGTTGAGCACCAGGAAGCCGCCTTCGCTGGAGGTGATGTTCTTGTTGGCCTGCAGGCTGAACGACACGAAGTCGCCGAAGGAGCCGATGCGGCGACCGTTCCAGGTCGAGCCAAGCGCCTGCGCGGCGTCTTCGATGACGCGCAGGTTGTGCCGCCTGGCGATGTCGTAGAGGCGATCCATGTCGACCGGCAGGCCCGACAGGTAGACCGGGATGATGGCGCGGGTGGCCGGGGTGATGGCCGCTTCCAGGCGATCGAGGTCGATGTTGCGGGTAATCGGGTCGATGTCGGCAAATACCGGCGTGGCGCCCGTTTCCAGGATCACGTTGGCCGTCGCCACCCACGAGATGGGGGTGGTGATGACTTCGTCGCCCGGTCCCACGTCGGCGATGCGCAGCGCGATCTCCATGGTGCAGGTGCCGGAGTTGAAGGTGCGCACGATGCGCCCGCCCAGGTAATCGGACAAGGCCTTCTCGAAGGCCTGCACCTTGGGCCCGCTGGTGATCCAGCCGGAGCGCAGCACGTCGGCCACGGCCGCGATGGTGGACTCGTCGATGGTGGGTTTGGCAAATGGCAGGAAGGGCAGGCTCATGGGTCTTGGTGTCCAGTCTGGCGGGTATTCGAATTCGTGATCTTGTTTTGTTGTATTGCAGCAATAGCGCGTTGCCGGCGCCGTGCGGGCAGCGCGCTATTGTAAATCAGCTTCTGGTCAACAAGACAACGCCGGCGATGATCACGCCGATGGCCAGCAGGCGCTGGGCCGAGACCACTTCGCCCAGGAAGTACCAGGCGCCCACGGCATTGATGATGTAGCCCAGCGACAGCAACGGGTATGCGATGGTGACGTCGACCCGTGACAGGCCGATGATCCACACCACCACCGAGATGACGTAGCACGCCAGGCCACCGATGATGGGCAGCTGGGTGGCCAGTTTGATGCCGGTCGAGAACCAGTTCGAGGCCGTCAGGTGGATCGCGCCCACGGCATTGGTACCGGCCTTGAGCAGCAACTGGGCCACCGCATTGAGGCAGATGCCGACGAAGATGAAGCCGAAGGTAGGCAGGTTCATGGCGCCGCCTTGCCGCTGGCGCCGGCTGCCTGTGGGTCATTGGCCACGATCACGCGTCGCGGGTCCTGGCCGATGACGCGCATGGGCAGCTGGCGTTGCTGCAGTTGCTGGTACACGCCCGGGTCGATGATGGCGATGTCCTTCTTGCCAGCGGCGTGGTCGGCCACCCATTGTGCGACGAAGGCATCGATGGTGGGCAGCCACAGTTGCGGTTCCTGCTTCAGGCCGAACGACAGTTCGTCGGCATGCTGCACCATGATCATGGTGCGTTGCAGGTAGAACGGCAGCGCCTGCTCGTAGCGACCCACCACGTAGATCGGGGTCTCCGGCTTGAGCTCGGCCTGTATTGCGGGAACGTAATCGATGCCGGCCGAATAGCGGCCTTGCGGGTCGTGACCCAGCATCAGCAACTGGCCGGCGATGAAGGCGCTGGCCGCCAGCGCCGTGACGGCGGCGTCCTTGTGCTGGCGTGCCAGACGGATGGCGGCGATGCCGCCGACGAAGAACAGCAGCGCCGCGGCGTACAGGTAGGGCACATGCGCCTCGACCAGGGGCCGGGCGAAGTCGTTCTTGGCCATCGACGGCACGCGCGGGATGAAGGCCAGCGCCACTGCGCTGGGCACGGCCACCAGCGAGCCGGCCCAGGCCAGCGCCTTATGGTCGGCGCGTTCCAGGTAGCTGGCGATGAGCAAGGCCAGCGCCGGGAAGATCGGCAGGATGTAGGAGGGCAGCTTCGAGCCCGAGATGCTGAAGAACACGAAGATGAACGCCGACCACACCAGCAGCAGCTTGCCGGGCTGGAAGCGACCGCCGTTGATGCTGTGGTAGCCGCCGCTGTCACGCTGGTCGCGCATGCCCTGCCACAGGCCCTGGAAGAACACGCCCAGCCATGGCACGATCCCCAGCAGCAGGATCGGGACGAAGTAGTACCAGGGGCCGGGGCGACTGTGGATCTTGCTGGTGAAGCGCTGGAAGTGCTCGTGGATGAAGAAGAACTCCGGGAACTCCGGGTTCTTCAGCGACACCGCCACGAACCACGGCGTGGTGATGACGAAGAACAGGATCAGCCCCTTGACCAGGTGCAGCCGCTTCCAGATCGCCCAGTCGCGGGCCAGGACGGTGTACAGCACCAGTACCGCGCCCGGCAGCACGATGCCGATCAATCCCTTGGACAGCACCGCCAGCGCCATGCCGGCCCAGCACAGCAGCATCCAGTTGCGCTGGCTCTCGTGCGAGGCGCCGTTGCGCTGGCCCAGCAGCAGGGCGCACAGGGTGATGGTCATCATCCCTGCCAGGCCCATGTCGAGCGTGTTGATGTGCGCCATGCCGGCCCAGAAGAAGCTCGAGCCCAGCACCAGGGCGGCGTAGAAGCCGACCCGGCCGTTCATCACGCGGGTGCCGGTGTAGGCGGCCAGGCCGATGCCCAGCAGGCCGCACAGCCCGGTCCAGAGCCGCGCCTGCCACTCGCCCAGGCCGAACAGCTCGAAGGTGACGGCGTTCATCCAGGTCTGCAGCGGCGGCTTCTCGAAGTACTTGATGCCGTTGAGGCGGGTGGTGATCCAGTCCTGGGTGGCGACCATCTCGCGCGCCATCTCGGCATAGCGGCCTTCGTCCGACGGCACCAGCGTGCGGGCGCCGAGCATGGCAAACCAGACCAGCAGGAACAGGATGAGCAGCGTCCAGACGAACGCTTTCGATTTGTACAGGTCGCGCATTACGGCAGTTTCCTTGTGCGTGTTCTTGGGTTTCTTGTCGCGCCGGGCCGCGGCGATCAGGGCTGGCCGGGCAGCACCAGCGCCAGGGCCACCTTGCGACCCTCGGCCATCAGGATGTTGTAGGTGCGGCAGGCAGCCTGGTTGTCCATGCATTCGACGCCGATGCGGCGCGCCGTCAGCGCCATGATCAGCTTGGGATGGATGAAGCGCTGGCGCTCGCCGGTGCCCAGGATCACCACGTCCGGCTGGGTCGCCTCGATCTGTGCGAAGTCGGCCGCGGTGAGGGCGTCGAAGTCGCGCACCGGCCAGGCAGCGGGCTCGCTTTCAGGCAGCACCACCAGGCTGTGCGTGAAACGGATCGCATTGAGTTCGACCCCGTCGGCGTCGTAGGCGGTGACGGTCTGGTACTGCTTGGTTTCGGTTGAATGGAGCTTCATCGCGGGATGGGCTGGCACACATCCGGAGCATCGTTGGTCGGCAGGGCCGTGATGTCATTCCGACATGCATTGCAGCGAACAGGTCGTAAAGTGCAGCATTGTAGCCGTTTCCTTTCCGGCAGCGCCTATTTGATTGATAAATTGGACAGCTTTGGGCAAAATGGCCGGTTCCCATTGTCGGTTCGGGCGCGCCACCACGCGTGACCCGGGCGACAGTTCGCGGCAGACCCGAGCGGCGCGTTCCCCGGCGCGCCGTTGGCAAACAACTAGAGGAATGGCTGTGCGACCGATTCAGAAATCCAGGAAACTGGCAGATGTGTGTTACGACATTCGTGGCCCCGTGCTGGAAAAAGCGCGGCAGATGGAAGAAGAAGGCCACAAGATCATCAAGCTCAATATCGGCAACCTGGCCGCGTTCGGCTTCGATGCGCCCGACGAGATCGTGCAGGACATGATCCGCAACATGGGCAATGCTTCCGGCTATACCGATTCGAAGGGGTTGTTCGCGCCGCGCAAGTCGGTCATGCACTACACCCAGCAAAAGCATATCGAGGGTGTCACCATCGACGACATCTATCTCGGCAACGGCGCCTCCGAGCTGATCGTCATGAGCGTCAACGCCTTGCTCAACACGGGCGACGAAGTGTTGGTGCCATCGCCGGACTACCCGCTGTGGACCGCCGCGGTCAGCCTCTCGGGCGGTACTCCGGTGCATTATGTGTGCGACGAGCAGGCCGGCTGGCAGCCCGATATCGACGACATCGGCAAGAAGATCACGCCCAATACCAAGGCGATCGTGGTGATCAACCCCAACAACCCGACCGGCGCGCTGTACTCGGTGGACGTGCTCAAGGAAATCATCGAGCTGGCGCGACGCCACCAGTTGATCGTGCTGGCCGACGAGATCTACGACAAGGTGCTCTACGACGGCAATACCCACACCTCGCTGGCCTCGCTGGCCGACGATGTGCTGTTCATCACCTTCAACGGCTTGTCGAAGAACTACCGCTCGTGCGGCTACCGGGCCGGCTGGATGGTGGTGTCGGGCGAGAAGAAGCATGCCCGCGACTACATCGAGGGCCTCAACATGCTGGCTTCGATGCGGCTGTGCGCCAACGCGCCGGGCCAGTTCGCGATCCAGACCGCGCTGGGCGGCTACCAGAGCATCAACGACCTGGTGGGGCCCAACGGCCGCCTGACCAAGCAGCGCGACCTGGCCCACAAGCTGCTCACCGAGATTCCCGGCGTGACCTGTGTCAAGCCGAAATCGGCGCTGTACATGTTCCCGCGCCTGGACCCCGAGATCTATCCGATCAAGGACGACCAGCAATTCGCCTACGAACTGCTGGCCGAGGAAAAGGTACTCATCGTGCAGGGTACCGGGTTCAATTGCCCCACGCCGGATCACTTCCGGGTGGTGTTCTTGCCCAACACCGATGACCTGACCGAGTCGATGGGCCGTATCGCCCACTTCCTCGAGGCGTATCGTCGTCGCCACGGCACCGCCTGAACGGCGCCCTGGCAGCATCGCTTGCAGCACCCGCTCCCGGAGCTACGCCCGGGAACGGCATTTTTTTCAACTCGAAGACAATATGAAATCCATCAAAGTAGGTTTGCTCGGCATCGGCACCGTGGGTTCCGGTACTTTCAATGTTCTCAAGCGTAACCAGGAAGAGATCGCGCGCCGCGCTGGCCGCGCCATTGAAATTACCCTGGTGGCCGACCTGGACACGGCGCGCGCCACCGAGCTCACCCGCGGCGAGGTCAAGGTGGTCAACGACGCCAACCTGGTGGTCAATGACCCGGATATCGATATCGTCATCGAGCTCATCGGCGGCTACGGCATCGCCAAGGACCTGGTCTTGAAGGCCATTGCCAATGGCAAGCACGTGGTCACGGCCAACAAGGCCCTGATCGCCACCCATGGCAACGAGATCTTCAAGGCCGCGCAGGAAAAGGGCGTGATGGTCGCCTTCGAGGCCGCCGTGGCCGGCGGCATCCCGATCATCAAGGCGCTGCGTGAAGGCTTGACGGCCAACCGCATCCAGTGGATCGCCGGCATCATCAACGGCACCACCAACTTCATCCTCTCCGAGATGCGCGACAAGGGTCTGGACTTCGATGTGGTGCTAAAGGAAGCGCAACGCCTGGGTTACGCCGAGGCCGACCCGACCTTCGACATCGAAGGTATCGATGCGGCCCACAAGCTGACCATCATGGCCTCGATCGCCTTCGGTATCCCGGTGCAGTTCGAGCGCGCCCACGTCGAAGGCATCACCCGGCTGCAGGCCAGCGACATCACCTACGCCGAGCAGTTGGGGTATCGCATCAAGTTGCTGGGCATGACGCGCCAGACGGCGGCCGGCATCGAGCTGCGAGTGCATCCCACGCTGATCCCGACGGCTCGCCTGATCGCCAACGTCGAAGGTGCCATGAATGCGGTGATGGTGCGCGGCGACGCCGTGGGCGAGACGCTGTACTACGGCAAGGGCGCCGGTTCCGAGCCGACCGCCTCGGCAGTCATCGCCGACCTGGTCGACATCACCCGCCTGGCCACCGCCGAGCCGGGCCACCGCGTGCCTTACCTGGCGTTCCAGCCCAATGCCATGGCCGACACGCCGGTGCTGCCGATCGGCGAAGTGACCACCAGCTACTACCTGCGCATGCGCGTGGCCGACAAGCCGGGCGTGCTGGCCGACGTGACCCGCATCCTGGCCGACTCGTCGATCTCGATCGACGCCATGCTGCAGAAGGAACCGGGCCAAGGCGAGCAACAGACCGACATCATCATGCTGACCCACCAGACCCAGGAAAAGAACATCGAGGCCGCCATCGCCAGCATCGAAGCCCTGGCCACGGTGGTCGGCCAGGTCACCAAGATCCGCCTGGAAGAGTTGAACTGATCGACGCCGGAGAGGCCGGAGTGCGCACGGCAGGGGCAACCCTGCAGCCATGAAAAAACGGAGCATAAAGCTCCGTTTTTCGTTGGTGCGGCGGGGTGCGGCTTATTTCTTGAGCTCGAAGCCGCATACCGCCTGCAGCATGGCTTCGCCTACCGATACCGGCTTGGGCTTGGAAAACTCCATTCCCTTGAGGGCGTCGGAATGGTCGCGCTTGTCGCCCTTGCCGTCGCTGTCGGCGTAGATGATCTCGCGCACCAGCTTCATGCTGCCGGCCTTGCAGTTGTACTGGTGCAGGTCCTTGTACGACTTGAGCGTGGGAAACCCGGTATCACCCTTGTTTTCGCGCGCTTCCTTGAAGTTCCACAGCGACCACGCTTCGCGGATGCCGCCACTTTCGACGATGGAATCGGTGTCGATCAGCAGTTCGGACTGGTCCGAACCACCCAGCGACTGCCAGTTCTCCGCATGGACAGGGGCCGCCGCCAGCAGGGTGCCAAACAGGCCGGCGCTGGCCAGCAACGTCTTGATCTTTTGAGTCATGCTGTCTTCTTCCTTGTTGAGTTCAAACGCTTGCCGAGGCGATTTGCCCGCCGGACACGACCGTGCGGGCTTTGCTCGAAGTGCCGCAGCATAGCCCGAGGTGCGCGGGCTTTCAAGGGTGGTAACGTTTTATTTCACACGCGCGGGCATGTATTCACTGCAATGCTGACAGGCCGGCTTGGATGCGGGAGATTGCATCGACCTTCGTAACGCAGTGCAGGCGGTCATCGTGCCGCCAGCCACTCCATTTCCGGCGCGAGGGCTCCACGTCAAATACCAGGTTTTGCGGGCAGGGACGTTATAATGGCGACCCTTGTCGTATCTCCACGCATCCTGCTGCCATCAAACGCCATGCAATACGTCTCCACCCGCGGTCACTCGGCCACTCCTTCCTTTTCCGAAATCCTGCTCGGCGGCCTGGCGCCGGACGGCGGGCTGTACCTGCCGCAGCAGTATCCGCAGGTGAGCGGCGCCGAGCTCGACCAGTGGCGCTCGCTGTCCTACGCCGACCTGGCTTACCAGGTGTTGCGCAAGTTCGCCACCGATATCCCCGAGTCCGATCTCAAGGCGCTGGCGCACAAGACCTATGGCGCCGACGTCTATTGCAATGCCCGCAGCGGCGACGATGCCAGCCAGATCACGCCCTTGCGCACGCTGGAGCACAAGGACGGCAACAAGCTGGTATTGCAGGCGCTGTCGAACGGCCCGACCCTGGCCTTCAAGGACATGGCGATGCAGTTGCTGGGCAACCTGTTCGAATACGCGCTGGCCAGGAAGGGCGCCGAGCTCAACATCGTCGGCGCCACCTCGGGCGACACCGGCAGCGCGGCCGAGTACGCCATGCGTGGCAAGCAGGGCATTCGCGTGTTCATGCTGTCGCCGCACAGGAAGATGAGCGCGTTCCAGACCGCCCAGATGTTCAGCCTGCAGGACCCGAATATCTTCAATATCGCCGTCGAAGGCGTGTTCGACGACTGCCAGGATATCGTCAAGGCGATTTCCAACGACCTGGACTACAAGGCGGCCCAGAAGATCGGGACCGTCAATTCGATCAACTGGGCGCGGGTGGTGGCGCAGGTGGTGTATTACTTCCGTGGGTACCTGGCGGCCACCGACAGCAACGACCAGAAGGTTTCCTTTACGGTGCCGTCGGGCAATTTCGGCAATATCTGCGCCGGCCACATCGCGCGCATGATGGGCCTGCCGATCGACAAGCTGGTGGTGGCCACCAACGAGAACGACGTATTGGACGAGTTCTTCCGCACCGGCGTGTACCGGGTGCGCAAGTCGGCCGAGACCTATCACACCAGCAGCCCCAGCATGGACATCAGCAAGGCGTCCAATTTCGAGCGCTTCGTGTATGACCTGCTGGGCCGCGACAGCGTGCGCGTCAAGGCCCTGTTCGACAAGGTCGAGAACGCCGGCGGCTTCGACCTGACCGGCAAGCCCGGTAGCGACGGCGACGAATTCGCCAGCGTGATCAAGTACGGTTTCGCCTCGGGCCGCTCGACCCACGACGATCGCCTGGCCACCATCCGCTTCGTCCAGGAAAACTACGGCATCACGGTCGATACGCATACCGCCGACGGCATCAAGGTCGCACGCGAGAACCTGACCCCGGGGGTGACCATGATCGTGCTGGAGACGGCCTTGCCGGCCAAGTTCAACGAGACCATACGCGAAGCGCTGGGGCGCGACGCCGACCGTCCCGCCGGGTTCGAGAACATCGAATCGCTGGCGCAGCGCTTCGAGGTCATGCCGGCCCAGGCCGATCGCATCAAGGCCTACGTGGCGCAACATACGGGGCTCTGAGCGTCGGGCGTGGTACGGCAACCGATTCGGCGCCGCCGGGGCCAGGCCCCGTGCGGCGTTTTTCTTGCCGGTCAGCGCCGGCGCTAGCGAGCCGGTACAATCCGGAGTCGCTCCAAGCGCGCGCCACCGGACAGGCGACGAGCCAACCAGGGCGTGCAGCCTGCGCGCCGAACATCAACAGTCGACAGGGTCATCATGCAGTCCAATCCCCCCTCATCAAACGCGACCCGCGCGCCCCTGCAAAGCGTGGCAGAGGCGCTGGAGACCTTGCTGGCCGCTGCCGCGCCGGTGGCCTCGCACCAGGTCGTCGCCACGCTCGACGCCAGCGGTCGGGTCCTGGCCGCGCCGGTCGAGGCGCACATCGACGTGCCGGGCATGGACAATTCGCAGATGGACGGCTACGCCGTGCGCGCCGCCGATTGCGGCAGCGGCCAGGCGCGGCTGCAGGTATCGCAGCGGATCGCGGCCGGCCACGTCGGCCAGGCGCTGGAGCCGGGCACGGCCGCGCGCATCTTCACCGGCGCCATGCTGCCGCAAGGCGCCGATGCCGTGGTCATGCAGGAAGCCTGCGAAGTCGACGGCGAGCATGTCGTCGTCAACCATGTTCCCAAGCCGGGCGAGTGGGTGCGCTATACCGGCGAAGACATTCGCCAGGGCAGTGTCATCCTGCCGGCAGGGACCTTGTTGCGGCCCCAGGAGCTGGGGCTGGCCGCCTCGGTGGGCCAGGCCGAGCTCGAGGTCTACCGGCGCCTGCGGGTGGCGGTGTTCTTCACCGGCGATGAATTGACCATGCCCGGAGAGCCGCTCAAGCCGGGTGCGATCTACAACTCCAACCGTTTCCTGCTGCGTGCCCTGCTGCAACGGCTCGGTTGCGCGGTCAGCGACTACGGCATCGTACCCGACAGCCTCGAGGCTACCCGCGATACCTTGCACCGTGCCGCGCAGGAACACGACCTGATCATCACCAGCGGCGGCGTGTCGGTGGGCGAGGAAGACCATGTGCGGCCGGCGGTCCAGGCGCAGGGGCGCATCGACATGTGGCAGATCGCCATGAAGCCGGGCAAGCCGCTGGCGTTCGGCGAAGTCCATCGTGCCAGCGATACGCCGGGCGGCGCCTTCTTCATCGGCCTGCCGGGCAACCCGGTATCGTCCTTCGTCACGTTCCTGGTCTTCGTGCGGCCCTTCGTGTTGCGCCTGCAGGGCCAGCCGCGCCAGGCGGTGTTGCCGCGCGCGGTGGCCATGCGTGCCGATTTCGACTGGCCGCGCGCGGACCGTCGCCAGGAGTTCCTGCGGGTGCGCCGCAACGCCGCCGGCGGCCTCGACCTGTTCGCCAGCCAGGGCTCGAACGTGCTGACCTCCACCGTGTGGGGCGACGGCCTGGTCGATAACCCGCCAGCGCAGGCGATCGCGCGTGGCGACATGGTGCAATTCCTGTCATTTGATCATTTGCTCAACTAGTGGCTGCCGATGCCAGGGCCGCACACGTGCGCAACCGGATTCATCTCGCGCGGCGGCCCGGCCGGCGCCTCATCGAAAAGGAAGTTCCAGCATGAAAATAGAATTACGCTTCTTTGCCAGCGTGCGCGAAGCCCTGCAGACCTCCAACGAGATCGTCGACCTGCCGGCCAGGGTGGTCACCGTGGGCGATGTGCGTGCCTTCCTGATCGGGCGCGGCGGCATCTGGGCCGAAGTCCTGGCGCCCGAGAAGAACCTGCGCATGGCCTATGACCACGACATGACCGAAGCCTCGACCCCGATCGCCGAAGGCGGCGAAGTGGCGTTCTTTCCGCCGGTCACCGGCGGCTGAGCCAGCAGGATCCAGTCAATTGCGGCATCATGAGGGCCGCGGGCGCCGCTGCGCATAGGCCACGCCCAAGTGCTTCCCGGCAGTGACAACGGGGCCACGATCCGTTTCTTTGGGAGGAGACCGGGCATGTCGCCAACATGTCCGACCAAGAGGGGATGCAAAAGACATCGTGCAACGATGCGCATTCATCCACACCTGAAGAAGGAACACTCGTGATATCGACTCAACTGGCCGCCTGGGCGGCCCAGGATACCCAGCTCTTGCTGGTCACGCTGATGGCGCTGGTGGCCATCGTGGTGCTGATCAGTTTCCTGTCCATCGCGCCTTTCCTGGCGATCCTGATCGGCACCTTCGTGGCCGGCATCGGCGCCGGCCTGCCGCTGGAAGAAATCGCCAAGGCGTTCAGCAAGGGCGCCGGCAGCATCCTCGGCGAAGCGGGCATCATCATCGCCCTGGGCGCCATGCTGGGCGCGCTGATGGCCGACTCCGGCGCGGCCGACAAGATCGTCACCACCTTGCTGCGCTACGCCCGCGGGCGCGCGATCCCCTGGATGATGGCGGCGGTGGCCCTGGTGGTTGGCCTGCCGCTGTTCTTCGAAGTGGGCCTGGTGATGATGGCGCCGATCATCTTCGTCATGGCGCGTCGCTCCGACATGCCGATCATGCGGGTGGCGATTCCGGCGCTGGCCGGCATGACCACGCTGCACGCGCTGTTGCCGCCGCATCCGGGCCCGCTCATTGCGGTGGCCGCGCTGCATGCCGATCTCGGCACCACCATGTTGCTGGGCTTGATCGTGGCGATACCGGCGGTGATCATCGCCGGTCCGCTGTATGGCAATTTCCTGGCACCGCGCCTGAACGTGGCCGAGCCGGACCAGATCGGCAAGTTGTTCCAGGCCGGTGAGCGGCAGAGCCAGCCGGGCTTCCTGGCGTCATTGGTGACCATCCTGCTGCCGGTGGTGTTGATGCTGGGGCGGACGGTGGCCCGGATCTGGGTCACGCCCAAGACCGAGCTCTACGAGATGCTCAACTTCTTCGGCGAGCCGATCATCGCGCTGACCGTCACGGTGCTGTTTGCGGTGGTGGTGCTGGGCTGGTCGCAGGGCGCCAGCCGTTACGACGTGGGTGCCACGCTGCGTCGCGCATTGCCGCCCATTGCCGGCCTGCTGCTGACCATCGGCGCCGGTGGCGGACTCAAGCAGGCGCTGTTGACCGCCGGCATCAGCGATACCATCACCAAGATCGCCGCCGGTACGCACGTGCCGCTGATCCTGCTGGCGTGGATCATTGCCGTGGCGCTGCGCCAGGCCACCGGCTCGGCCACCGTGGCCACCACCGCCACCGCCGGTATCGTCGCGCCACTGGTGGCGGGCCTGTCGGCGACCCACAATTCGCTCATGGCGCTGGCCATCGGTGCCGGTTCGGTGTTTTTCTGCCACGTCAACGACGCCGGGTTCTGGATGGTCAAGGAATACTTCGGCCTGAACCTGAAGCAGACGCTGGCGACCTGGTCGGTGATCCAGACCCTGGTCTCGGTGATCGGCCTGGGCATGACGCTGCTGTTGTGGGGATTGCTGGTCTGAGCGGCAGGGGCCGTGCTGCCG
>NZ_AKJA01000038.1 GCF_000282575.1 Herbaspirillum sp. YR522
CCGGCGCCAGCCAGTCGCACATGCTGGCGTTGGACTATGCGTTGCGGCCGGTGCTGTCCTCGCTCAACCCCAAGCACGTGCTGCCCAGCATCTATGCCACCGAAAGCCAGGTGACCTGGAGCGACGAAGCAGGGCTGGTGCTGGATGCCCCCATCGAAGCGCGGGTCGACGAAGGCGTGGCGCAGTTGTCGGCCAGCCTGTTGGCCTTGCACCGTGCGGCACCCGAGCAGTTTCACGAAATTCCATTCTCGCAGGTGCGCTGTAGCATCTGAAGCACACCAACGCTGGTGTTTTATTTCCACGCGCCGCCGGGCGACGTGGCGGGGTGCCTCGCGGCCCGCGCTCACCGACCGCAGTTCAGCAATCAGGAGAAGACATTGAAGCAGAACATCAAACCGTCGTGGCGCCGTCGCGCCTTGGGCTGGCTGGGTGCGGCTGCATTGGGCAGCGCCGTGCTGGCGCTGGGCCTGCCGCAGGCGGCGCAGGCACAGCAGGCCAAGCTGCTGCGCATCGGTTACCAGAAGGCGGCCAATACGCTGGTGCTGCTCAAGGCCCATGGCACGCTGGAAAAACGCCTGCAGGCACTGGGCGTGGAAGTGAAGTGGGCCGAGTTCGCGGCCGGGCCGCAGTTGCTCGAAGCGCTCAACGTCGGCTCGATCGACTTCGGCTACGTAGGCGAGGCGCCCCCGGTATTTGCCCAGGCCGCCGGTGCCGACTTCGTCTATACCGCTTACGAGATCCCCACCCCCGACGCCGAGGGTGTGCTGGTGCCAGGCAAGTCGACGCTCAGGAGCGTGGCCGACCTCAAGGGCAAGAAGGTGGCCTTCAACAAGGGCTCCGACGTGCACTGGCTGGTGGTGGCGCTGTTGAAGAAGGCTGGACTGTCCTATAGCGACATCCAGCCGGTCTATCTGGCGCCGGCCGATGCCCGCGCCGCCTTCGAGAAGGGCGCCATCGACGCCTGGGCCATCTGGGATCCGTTCCAGGCCGCCGCCGAGAAGCAGGTCGGCGCACGGCGGCTGGCGTCCGGCGTGGGCGCGGTGAGCCATCACCAGTTCTTCCTCAGCGCGCGGGCGTTCGCCAGCAAAAATGCCGGGATCGAAAAGATCCTGCTCGAGGAGATCACCCGCGAAGGCCAGTGGATCAAGTCCAACATTGCCCAGGCGGCGGCGCAACTGGCGCCGATCCAGGGCCTGGAGAGCGACGTCATCGAAACCGGCCTCAAGCGCTATGCCCACGTCTACAAGCCCATCGACGCCCAGGTGCTGGCCGAGCAGCAGCGCATCGCCGATGCCTTCTTCGAGCTCAAGCTGATCCCGAAGAAACTCAACGTCAACGACGCCGTATTGAAGTAAGCCCCCATCGAAGCTGGAGTCAGGCATGAATCTTTTCTGGTTTATCCCCACCCACGGCGACAGCCGCTACCTTGGCACCGCCGAGGGCGCGCGTGCGGTCACCCACGATTACATCAAGCAGATCGCGGTGGCGGCCGACACGCTCGGCTACGAAGGCGTGCTGCTGCCCACCGGCCGTTCCTGCGAAGACGCCTGGGTGGCCGCGGCCAGCCTCATCGATGCCACCAGGCGCCTCAAGTTCCTGGTGGCGGTGCGCCCCGGGCTGACCGCACCGACCCTGTCGGCGCGCATGGCGGCGACCTTCGACCGCCTCTCCAACGGGCGCCTGCTGATCAATGTGGTGACCGGCGGCGACCCGGTCGAGCAGGCCAACGATGGCATCTTCGGCACCCATGCCGAGCGCTATGAGATATCGGACGAATTCCTCAAGATCTGGCGCAGCGTGCTGGCCAATACCCATACCGGCGGTGAGACCGATTTCGAGGGCAAGCACCTGCGGGTCAAGGGCGCCAAGGCGCTCTATCCACCGGTACAGGGGCCTTACCCGCCGCTGTACTTCGGTGGCTCCTCGCCCGAGGCGATCGACCTGGCCGCCGAGCAATGCGACGTCTACCTGACCTGGGGCGAGCCACCCGCGGCGGTGGCCGAAAAGATCGCCCGCGTGCGCCAGCGCGCGGCCCGCGCAGGACGTACGCTGCGCTTCGGCATTCGCTTGCACGTGATCGTGCGCGAGACCAACGAGGCGGCGTGGCGCGCGGCCGACGAGCTCATCAGCCGGGTCGACGACGAAGCCATCGCCAAGGCGCAGGCCAATTTCGCCCGTATGGACTCCGAGGGCCAACGGCGCATGGCCGCGCTGCATGGCGGCCGGCGCGACCGGCTCGAGGTCAGCCCCAACCTGTGGGCTGGCGTCGGCCTGGTGCGCAACGGCGCCGGCACCGCGCTGGTGGGCGATGCGCCCACGGTGGCCGCGCGCATCAAGGAATATGCCGAACTCGGTATCGATACCTTCGTGATGTCGGGTTACCCGCACCTGGAAGAGGCCTATCGCTTCGCCGAACTGGTGTTCCCGTTACTGCCGCGCGCGCTGCAGGACAAGGTGGCCGGCACTGCGCTGGCCGGGCCGCTGGGCGAGATCATCGGCAACACCGACGTGCCCAAGGCGGCCCATGCCCAGGCCGGCGCCGGGTTGCGCGCCGCGCAGGGTTGAGGCCGACATGAGCAGCGCATCCAATGCATCGCTCGAAGTCGGCGCCACCGATGCCGTCGCCACCGGCGCGGGTCGCAAGCCGGCGCGCGCCGAGCACGGGCGTCGCAAGCTGAGCTGGGTCGGCTGGCTGCTGCCGCTGGCGCTGATGGTCTGGTGGGAGATCGCAGCCCAGGCAGGCTGGCTGTCGAGCCGCATCCTGCCCGAGCCGCTGGCGGTATTGAAGGCGGTGTGGACCCTGTCGGCCTCGGGCGAGCTGTGGCGCCACCTGGCCGTGTCGGGCGGGCGTGCGGCTTCCGGCTTTGCCGTGGGCGCCGGGCTGGGGCTGGTGCTGGGCCTGCTGTCGGGCAGCTGGCGCTGGGCCGAACTGCTGCTCGATACCACGCTGCAGATGGTGCGCAACATTCCCGCGCTGGCGTTGATCCCGCTGGTGATCCTGTGGTTCGGCATCGACGAGACGGCCAAGCTGTTCCTGGTGTCGGTGGGCGTGTTCTTCCCGGTCTACCTCAACACCTTCCACGGCATCCGGTCGGTCGACCGTGGCTTGATCGAGATGGCGCGCAGCTATGGGCTGTCGGGCTGGCCGTTGTACCGCGATGTGATCCTGCCGGGGGCCTTGCCGTCGATCCTGGTCGGCCTGCGCTTTGCGCTGGGCCTGGTGTGGGTGCTGCTGATCGTGGCAGAGACCATTTCGGCCCAGTCCGGCATCGGCTACATGACCATGAACGCGCGCGAGTTCCTGCAGACCGATGTGGTGCTGGTCGGGATCCTGCTCTATGCGCTGCTGGGCAAGCTGGCCGATACCGCCGCGCGCGCGCTGGAACGGTTCTGGCTGCGCTGGCATCCGGGTTACCAATGAATTCCGATACCGTCCACCGTTCGCAGGAGAAAGTCGTGCACATCCATGCCCAGGAAAACCAGGAAGTCGGTCGCACCGCCGCTGCCGGCAGCACCGGCGGCATCGGTATCGCCCTCAGGTCGCTGTCCAAGTCGTTCTCCGGGCGCCAGGTCCTGCACCAGGTCGACCTGCGGGTAGAGCCGGGCGAGTTCGTGGCCATCGTCGGCCGCAGCGGGTGCGGCAAGAGCACCCTGCTGCGGCTGGTGGCGCAACTCGACGGCGCCAGCAGTGGCGAGGTGATCTTCGAGCAGCACGACGCGGTGGGCGAACCCGAGATTCGGATCATGTTCCAGGATTCGCGCCTGCTGCCGTGGAAGCGGGTGTTGGAAAACGTCGCCCTGGGCTTGCCCCGGTCGGCCGCGCCACAGGCCTTGCAGGCGTTGCGCCAGGTCGGGCTCGAGCAGCGCGCCGGCGAGTGGCCGGCGGTACTGTCGGGCGGGCAGTGGCAACGCGTGGCGCTGGCCCGGGCGCTGGTGCACGAACCGCAATTGCTGCTGCTCGACGAACCGCTGGGCGCGCTCGACGCGCTCACCCGTATCGAGATGCAGGAACTGATCGAATCGCTATGGCAGTCGCGCGGATTCACCGCCTTGCTGGTCACGCACGACGTGCAGGAAGCCATTGCCCTGGCCGACCGGGTATTGCTGATCGAGGATGGTCATGTGGCGCTGGACCAGCGCATCGAACTGGAGCGTCCACGTTCGCGCGGCCAGGCCCGCTTCGCGCAACTGGAAGAGTGGATCCTGGCGCGCGTGCTGCGCCACCCCGGCAGCGAGCCGGCGGTCGATGAAACAAGTCCTGGCTTGCTCGCGCCGCGTAGCGTGCAGCAGGTCCAATGGGCGGTCTGAACCGCCGGCTTCATCTATTTCACCCATCGCGGTCCGGCCCCCAGGGCGGCCCGCACCCATTACCTTCAAGGAGCACAGCATGACCATCCAAGCCATCAACGTACGCAACCAGTTCAAGGGCAAAGTCAAGGCCATCATCGAAGGTTCGGTGGTCTCCGAAGTCGATGTCGAGACCCCGGCCGGCATCGTCACATCGGTCATCACCACCCGTTCGGTGAAGGACCTGGGCCTGACCATCGGCAGCGAAGTGGTCGCGCTGGTGAAGGCGACCGAAGTCTCGATCGCCAAGCTGTAATGCGTGCCGCAGCCGCCTGGCGCAGGCGCTGCGGCCGTCAGCGAACCCAGAAGGAACAAGGAGCCAGATGACATCTTCGGCACTGCAGGCTTACCTGGAGCGCCTCGAGCAGGCGGCGCGCAGCAGCCAATCCAAGGTCTGGCTGGACGAGCACGGACGTGCCGTCGGCCGCTATTTCAATACTTCGCTGACCTCGGCCTTCCAGCCGGTGCGCAGTTTCGGCGCTGGCGAGATCGTCGCCGTCGAGGCCTTCGCGCGCAGCTATTCCGAATTCGACAGCGGCCTGCACCTGTGGAAGCTGCTGGACCAGGCCGCCAGCGACGACGAGTCGGTCGAGCTCGATCGCCTGTGCCGCATGCTGCATGCGGTCAATTACTATCGCCAGGGCGGCACCGACAGTCCCGAGCTGCACCTGTCGGTGCACGCCCGGCTGCTGGCGGCGGTCAACAGCAACCACGGGGTGGCATACCGGCATATCCTGTCCAAGCTGGAACTGGCGCACGATCGCATCGTGCTGCAATTGCCGGTGGTCACGCCCAACCAGCGCTGGCTGCTCAACTACGTGCTCGACAATTACCGGCGCAACGGCTTCAGGCTGGGGGTATCGGCCAATAGCCCGCTGGAAGCGTTGGGCCTGCTGGACAAGGTGCGCCCGGACCTGATCAAGGTCGATGCCCGCGAACTGCCGGACCCCGACAGCGTCGGCCTGCTGTTGCTGCGTGCGGCCGAGCAGGGCGTACGGATCTTCTTCAAGCGGGTCGAGAATGCCGATGTGTTCGAGCGCCTGAACCAGTTCGGCGCGGCCATGGGCGAGCCGATACTGGCCCAGGGCTACCTGTGGGACCGGCCCCAGGCCAGGCTGCCGGCGGCGGCACTGGGACGGGCCGCCTGATCAATTGTTGTACCCATGCCTGCGCGAGGACCCGATGACTTCAGTTGCTTCCAGCCTTTCGCCCGCGCTACCGCGCATGGCCGATCATCGCGTGCTGGTGGTGCCGGGCCTGCACGGCAGCGGGCCGGGGCATTGGCAATCGCGTTGGGAGCGCTTGTACCCGGGCTTCGAACGGGTCCACCAGGATCACTGGGACCAGCCCGACCTGCCTGGCTGGTCGCAGCGCCTGGGCCAGGTGCTGGCGCAATCGCCACGACCGGTGGTGCTGGTGGCGCACAGCTTCGGCTGCCTGACGGCGGTGCATCGGGCCGCGGCGCTGGCGCAGGACATCTCGCCCCTGGTCGGCGCCCTGCTGGTGGCGCCGGCCGATCCCGACAAGTTCGACGTCAGCGCGGCCGTGCGCTATCGCCTGCCGTTTCCGGCGGTGGTGGTTGCCAGCCGCGACGATCCGTGGATGAGTGCGCCGCGAGCCCGTCAATGGGCCCACCAGTGGGGGGCGCGGTTTGTCGACGCCGGTGCGCTGGGCCATATCAATGCCGACTCGGGACTGGGGGATTGGGTCGAGGGACAGCAGTTGCTGCTGGACCTGATGGGGCAGCTCAAATAGCGTCGCCGGGCGCACGCCAGGACGCGCTCGCCGGGTCGGGTCCATTGGTTCTGATCGGCTCGGCTGCCGGTGCCTGGCGGCAATGGGCGCCTCGCCCGACACGCAATTTCCATCGATCATTATTCGTTTTGAATCTAAGGGCATGCAAATAATTTAGTTCTCTTTATAACTAACGGATGCGAATATCAAGCTCCTATAGTCGCATTTGTAATAAAAAGAGAAGACCATGTCCGCAACATCCGTTTCGATCCCGGCGGCCCGCAGCGCCGGGCCGGCTGCAGCAAGGGCTGGGCGCCGTGTGCTGCCAGGGTTCCATCTCTCCCTGGGTTTCACCATCTTCTACCTGGCACTGATCGTGCTGCTGCCGCTGTCGGCGATCTTCCTCAAGACCTTCACGTTGACCTGGCAAGGTTTCGTCGAGGCGGTGACCTCGCCGCGGGTGGTGGCGTCATACCAGCTGACCTTCGGCGCCTCGCTCATTGCCGCGCTCCTCAATGTCATCTTCGGCGGCATCGTGGCCTGGGTGCTGGTGCGCTACCGCTTTCCGGGCAAGCGCATCATCGACGCCCTGGTCGACCTGCCGTTCGCGCTGCCCACGGCCGTGGCCGGCATTGCGCTGACCACCCTCTATTCGCAGAACGGCTGGCTGGGAAAGCTGCTCGCGCCGCTGGGCATCAAGGTCGCCTTCACGCCATTGGGCGTGCTGGTGGCAATGACGTTCATCGGCTTGCCGTTCGTGGTGCGTACCGTGCAACCGGTGCTGGAAGAGGCCGAGCGCGAGCTGGAAGAAGCAGCTGCCAGCCTGGGGGCCAATCGCTGGCAGACCTTCTACCGGGTGGTGTTCCCGACCATCCTGCCGGCGCTGCTGACCGGCTTTGCGCTGGCCTTTGCACGCGCCACCGGCGAATACGGCTCGGTGGTGTTCATTGCCGGCAACATGCCCATGGTGTCCGAGATCACGCCGCTGTTCATCATCACCAAGCTGGAACAGTACGACTACGCCGGTGCCACCGCGATCGCCACGGTCATGCTGGTGGTGTCGTTCGTGCTGCTGCTGACGATCAACCTGTTGCAAGCCTGGAGCCGCAAGCGCGGCCGGGCAGAGAGGAACTGACATGAGTGGCGCACCTGATTCGTTCATCGCCGCGGCCGCCCGCGCAGAACCACCGCTGACCCCCGGCGCCACGCTGGAGCCCTGGTGGGTGCGGGCGCTGCTGATTGCCGTGGCGCTGGTGTTCCTGACGCTGTTCCTGTTCGTGCCGCTGGTGGCGGTGTTCTACGAGGCGCTCAAGAAGGGCTGGGATGTCTACGTCGCCTCCATCGTCGAGCCCGATGCCTGGTCGGCCATCAAGTTGACCCTGATCACGGCGGCCATCGCGGTGCCGCTCAACCTGGTCTTCGGCGTGGCTGCGGCCTGGGCCATCGCCAAGTTCGAGTTCCGTGGCAAGAATGTGCTGCTGACCCTGATCGACCTGCCGTTCTCGGTGTCGCCGGTGATCTCGGGCCTGATCTACGTGCTGCTGTTCGGCATGCAGGGCTACTTCGGTCCCTGGCTGCGCGAGCACGATATCAAGATCCTGTTTGCGGTGCCGGGCATCGTGCTGGCCACCATCTTCGTGACCTTCCCGTTCGTGGCCCGCGAGCTCATTCCGCTGATGCAGTCGCAGGGCAGCGAAGAGGAAGAGGCGGCGCTGGTGCTGGGCGCGTCGGGCTGGCGCACCTTCTGGCACGTGACCCTGCCCAATATCAAGTGGGGCCTGCTGTATGGCGTGATCCTGTGCAACGCGCGCGCCATGGGCGAGTTCGGTGCGGTGTCGGTGGTGTCGGGCCATATCCGGGGCGAGACCAACACCATCCCGTTGCAGGTCGAGATCCTCTACAACGAATTCAATATCACCGGCGCCTTCGCGGTGGCTTCGCTGCTGGCCTTCCTGGCCCTGGTGACGCTGGCCATCAAGAGCGTGGTCGAGTGGCGCATCCAGCGCCAGCTTGCCGTCACCGACAGCCATTGAGCCGCCAGAACGCATAAGGAGCAGCACATGAGTATCGAAGTCAAACAGATCAACAAGCGTTTCGGCAGCTTCACCGCACTCGACGATGTCTCGCTGAACTTCCCGGCTGGCGAGCTGACGGCCTTGCTGGGCCCGTCCGGCTGCGGCAAGACCACGCTGCTGCGCATCATCGCCGGGCTCGAGTCGCTCGACTCGGGCCAGGTGCTGCTCGATGGCGAAGACGCCTCGGCGCGTAATGTGCGCGAACGCCAGGTGGGTTTCGTGTTCCAGCACTACGCGCTGTTCAAGCACATGACGGTGTTCGAGAACATCGCCTTCGGGTTGCGCGTCAAGCCACGCAGCCAGCGCCCGTCCGAGAGCGTCATCCGCGACAAGGTCAGGAAGTTGCTCGAGCTGGTGCAGCTGGACTGGCTGGCCGACCGCTATCCGCCGCAATTGTCGGGCGGCCAGCGCCAGCGTATCGCGCTGGCCCGGGCGCTGGCGGTGGAGCCGCGCGTGCTGCTGCTGGACGAGCCGTTCGGGGCGCTCGATGCCAAGGTGCGCAAGGAGCTGCGCCGCTGGTTGCGCCGCTTGCACGATGAGCTGCATGTCACCAGCATCTTCGTCACCCACGACCAGGAAGAAGCGCTGGAAGTGGCCGACCAGGTGGTGTTGATGAACAAGGGCCGGGTCGAGCAGCTGGGTTCGCCCGCCGAGGTCTACAACCACCCGGCCACGCCCTTCGTCTATGGTTTCCTGGGGAACGTCAACCTGTTCCATGGGCGCTTGCACGAGGGTGTGCTCGATACCGGCGGCGCGCGCTTCGAGGCGCCCAACCATGGCGATGCGCGCGACCTGGCAGGGATCGGTTTCGTGCGTCCGCACGAGCTCGATGTGGAGCGTTACAGCCCTGGCGCGCAGGGCATCGTGGTGCAATTGCGCCGTTCGCATGCGATCGGCCCGCTGGCGCAGCTGGAGCTGGAGCGCGACGACAATGCCGAGTTGATCGAGGCGGTCATTTCCAACGAGCGGTTTGCCCAGCTGGGCTTGAAGAGTGGCGAGACGCTGGTGGTGCGGCCGCGTCGCCTGCAGGTGTTTGCCAACCAGGACGCCGGAGCCGCATCATGAATTTTCAACAATTACGCTCCATTCGCGAAGCCGCCCGTTGCGGCTTCAACCTGACCGAAGTGGCCAATGTGCTGTTTACGTCGCAACCGGGGGTGAGCCGCCAGATCCGTGAGCTCGAGGAAGAGCTCGGGGTCGAGATCTTCGAGCGCAACGGCAAGCGCCTGACCGGCCTGACCGAGCCTGGCAAGGGCATCCTGGGCATCGTCGAGCGCTTGCTGCTGGAAGCCGAGAACCTGCGCCGCGCCAGCAAGGAATACGCCGGCGAGCAGAGCGGCACGCTTTCCATCGCCACCACCCATACCCAGGCGCGCTATGTGTTGCCGCGCGTGGTGCAGGCGTTTCGCGCGGCCTTCCCGCAGGTGCGCATCGCGCTGCAGCAGAGCGCGCCCGAACATATCGCCGAGTGGGTCATCTCGGGCAAGGCCGACATCGGCATCGCCACCGAAGGCCTGTCGCAGTTCAAGGAACTGGTGTCGTTTCCCTGCTATACCTGGAGCCACGTGATCGTGGTGCCGCAGGGACATCCGCTGCTGCAACGGGAGCAGGTATCGCTGGCCGACCTGGGCGCCTATCCGCTCATTACCTACGACGTCGGCTTTACCGGTCGCGGGCATATCGATGAAGCGTTCCGCCAGGCCGGTATCGAGCCCGACATCGTGTTGACGGCGATGGATTCGGACGTCATCCAGCAGTATGTGGGACTGGGACTGGGGGTAGGTCTGGTGGCGTCGATGGCGGTGGACCAAGGCAAGCACATGGAACTGCAATCGATTGGCGCAGCGCATCTGTTCAAGCCCAACATTGCCCGCCTGGCAGTGCGGCGGGGCGCCTACCTGCGCGCCTACACGTTCGACTTCATCCAGCAGTTCGCGCCCGAACTGACCCGTGCCGACATCGTCAACGCCCTCAACGAGGCCAACGCCCAGGCCTAGGAACAGGTCTAGGAAGAGGCTCTAGTCGAGCGACTTGCGATAGACGATGAAACCCGAGTCGTCGGCCAGCTTGTCGTACAGCTGGCGCGCGCCTGCGTTGGTGTGGTGGGTATGCCAGTAGACGCGCGCGGCGCCGTCGTCGGCCGCGCGCCGATACAGGGCTTCGATCAGGGCCCGCGCAATCCCCTGGCCGCGCACGGCGGGCAGGGTGAACAGGTCCTGCAGGTAGCACACCGGTGCGGCCATGATGGTATTGCGGTGGTACAGGAAATGCGCCAGGCCCAGCAATTGCCCGTGCCGTTCGGCGACCAGCGCATGCACCGGCTCGGCTTCATCGAGCATGCGTGACCAGGTCAGGTCGGTGATGTCGGCTGCCAGGGCGGTCGGGCCGCTGCGGCCGTAGAACGCGTTGTAGGCGTCCCACAGCGGTTGCCATTGCGCGCGGTCTTGCGCTACGACGGGGCGGATGATGATGGCGGGGTGCGGGTCCATTGGGATGGTCTATGCGCGGCAAGTGCACAGTATAAGCCAGGCCCCCTATGTAAAATGCCCGCGCACGGTAGTGCAGCGGGCATTTTTTGTGCTGGCGCGCCGTCGGGCGCACAGCTCAGGCGCGGCGCGTCTGGGTTGCGCTATCGGTGGAATTGATCGACGAGGTCGGGTCGTTCGGCTGGTTTTGCTGCGCCTGGCCGGCGGCCATCAATTCGGCCATCGATGGAAAAGCCTTGGCCGGCTTCTTGGTGGACTGGAAGGCGGCGGCTGCCTGCGCCGTGGCCGACTGGGTGGAATTGACGGAATTGATCGCCATGATGGGCTCCCTGGTGATTGAGGTCACGGCGATTGCCGGACTGGAAACGACCTGGCCAGTATAGGCAAGCGTAGCCCGCCACCCCGGTGTTTTAACCGAAACTTACCGCTCTTTACCGTCGGCGTGCCGTCATTGTTGCGTCGCAGTCGCACCGTGTGCCGGTGGCATCCGTTTTCAGCGTCGTGACTGCGCCGCGCACCGGTCGCGCAAGGCGATATCCTCGTCGTCCGTCGTGTCGCGGCTGGCTACCTGGGTGCAGCGTCGATAGTGCGCCACATGGCGTTCGAACGCCGAGCGTGCCTGCGCCGGGGGCAGGGCCACCAGGCGCGCGATAAAGGCGCGGCTGCCGATCTCGAAGTGCTGGTAGTCGATCGGCTGTTTCCAGTGGCCGCCCCAGACCAGGAAACCATGGTCGTAGAACACGCCGACCACCTCTTCGGCCATCCCCGGCCGTGCTGGCTGCCGTTGCAGCGCGGCGGCGCCAGCGGCCGGCAATACCTGCTGCTGGCTGCTGCCGGACCCACTGACATACGGGTTTTGCACAGGGTTGATGTCGATGGCCACGCCATAGGCATGCTTGGACCAGCCGCCGCCGCCGGTCATCGGGCGGCCATTGAAAGCGGACGTGTTGTTGGCCGCCATCGACTTCTCATCGTCGCCGTCGAAGGCCTCCAGCGGCTGGGCACCGGCCAGCGGCACCGCGCGCAGCAGCAGTTCACCGAACAGCGACGCCACCTGGGGCGCTACCGCATCGAGTACCACCACCGCACCCTGGCGTACGTTGCCGTCGAAGTCGTGATAGTCGAAGGCTACCCGCGACAGGCGGGTGCAGGGCACCGGATTGCCGCTGGTGATGACCTGGTGCTGCTTCATGGCGGCGCACTGGGCGCGCGACAGCGGGGCAATGTCGGCCGAGGGGGCCGCCAGCGAAGGTGGCGAGGGCAACAGCGACAGGCTCGACAATACCGTCGCGGCCAGCAGGCGCGTCTTGTATAAAAAAATGGGGCGAAACGGTGATGGGGTCATGGTCGGCAATGATAGCCGCTTTGCCGGCGATGCGGCACGCCCGGGATTGCCCGGTGGAAAGGGCGACTGTCATCGCTGACACGAATTAGGGGTGTTCTCTGACAGGCAGGACGGCCGGAAGCGGGAATAATCCAGGCACAGAAACAGTCGAACCTCAGCACATTCCATTATTAACAAACTCTAGGAGGCAAAATATGTTGATTCGCCACACCTTATTGGCTGCTGCCGTCTTTACCGCCGTACTGGCTGGTTGCAACAAGCGCGACGAAGCGCCTGCCACGCCTGCCGCCGCGGCGCCTGCCGATACTGCGCCGGCCGCTGCCGCGCCAGTGACACCAACCCCGGCACCGGCCGCGACCGACTCGGGCAGCACCGCTGCCGCGCCGGCAGCGTCGGCACCGGCTGATTCGTCGGCGCCCCCGGTGACTGCCCCTGCAGGCGACACCACTGGCACACCCAGCGACAAGAAGCCCTAAGGACAAGCCTTAATCGATCAGATGGCATCAGCCACGTCATGTCCCCCGCAGTGGGAACAGCACTGCACCCGCCGCAACGGTCCGCCGTTGCGGCGTTTTGGTTTGTATGGGAGGTCGCGCTCGAATTGCAGCGAACTTTCTGCCGGACCCCCACTCCTACCGATGGTTGAACTGTTCCTTCAACCTCCCTTGAATAGGGAACTTGCCCGCGGTTAGATTTACTGCGGGCTTTTTTTCGTCCCTGGCGCTTGCTTCATGACCGCGATCATGGCGCCGAAGGCAGGACCGATGTTGGCTTCCAGGGATGGGTACATGCGCGAGATGCTGCCGTCCAGGTACAAGGCGTCGCGGCACTTGAGCTCGTCGCGCAGGAACACCGCAAAGTCGTAGAAGCTGATCGGATTGCGGGCGATGGCCAGCACCACCATGCCTGCGCTGTCGATGCAGGCAGCGTTGCGCACCACCATGTTGGGCGAGTCGGGATCGAACAGCGCATTGATCCTTCCCTGTACGATCATCAGCGGGCCGGACTGGGTGGCATAGCGTGCCGTGGCGTTCCATTGCTCCGACTGTGCCGCATAGGCGCCGGTCTCGACGATGAAGGCTTGCCCGGCGGCCAGCACCAGCACCCCGTTGGGTTGCAGGTAGAAGTTGCCATAGGCGTTCTGGCGCGTATTGAGACGACGCAGCAGCTTGCCGTCTTCGATGTACAGTCCGAGCGGCTGCAGTTGCTTGTCGTAGATGCCGGCATTGGTGGCGCACAGCATTTCCTCGCCCTGCTGGCGTAACATGGCGTCGAGCCGTACGAACGTGGCCAGCGGCTGGCCGGCGCCATCCTTCCAGTAGGTGCGGATGAGATCGGTGCGCGGGTCTGCCGTGCAGGCGCTGATGAAGCTCTGGCGATACTGGTACTGGCGCAGTTCGGCGGCACCGGCGGCGCCGGTCGCGCTGGCCAGCACCAGTGAAGGCAGCATGAGTGCGGGCAGCTGCCGCAGGCGGCGAAGAAACGTCTGGAACATCGGGTCGATAGCGGGGCAGGATGAAGAGGGCGCCGCTATTGTAATGGAGTGCCCCCTTCACGGCGTGATGCTGCACTGCAAGAGGCGATTGCGCATTTCTTATTAGAAAAACGGTGGGAAAAACTAAATAATTCGTCGATGCGGAAAGCACGCAACAGCGCATTCTCAAAAAAAAGTTATTGCCCGTGACGGCAGTGTTACACTCTCGCCCGAACGACCGCCGGCAGGTGTAAGGATCCCGTGCAATCGGGGTGAAAGGCCCGCTGCAGGCTGGTTTCGAACCGAATACACCATGGAGGAAACATCGATGAAATCCGCATTCCGTCTGACCAGCATCGCCCTGGCCGCTGCCACGATCGTCGCCTTCGCCCACCCGGTACAGGCCGAGACCGTCAAGATCGCCATCGCCGGGCCGATGACCGGCGCGGTGGCCCAGTATGGCGACATGGTCAAGGCTGGCGCATTGACCGCCATCGAGCAGATCAACGCCGCCGGCGGCGCCAATGGCAACAAGTTCGAAGTGGTGTTGATGGACGACGCCTGCGAACCCAAGCAAGCCGTGGCGGTGGCCAACAAGATCGTCAGCCAGGGTATCAAGTATGTCATCGGCCACGTCTGCTCGGGCTCGACCATTCCGGCCTCCGACATCTACGAAAACGAAGGCGTGGTCATGATCACGCCTTCGGCGACCGCGCCCCAGCTGACCGAGGCCAAGCCGCACAAGACCATCTTCCGCACCATCGGTCGCGACGACCAGCAGGGACCTGCGGCGGCGCGCTACGTGATCGAGAAGCTCAAGCCCAAGAAGGCCGCGGTGCTGCATGACAAGCAATCCTATGGACAGGGCGTGGCGACATCGGTGAAGTCGGCGCTGGACGCGGCCAAGGTGCCGGTGGCGGTGTTCGAGGGCATCAATGCCGGCGACAGCGATTACTCGGCCATCATCACCAAGCTCAAGTCGCAGGGCGTGGATTTCGTGTACTTCGGCGGCTATCACCCCGAGATGGGCCTGATCATGCGCCAGGCCCGCGAACAGGGCGTCAAGGCCGTGTTCATGGGGCCTGAAGGTGTCGGTAACAAGGACATCACCGCCATCGCCGGCGCCGCCTCCGAAGGCATGCTGGTGACCTTGCCGGCCGACTTCGCCGCCGATCCGGCCAATGCGGCGCTGGTGAAGGCCTTTGCGGCCCAGAAGCGCGACCCGAACGGTCCGTTCCAGATGCCGGCCTATTCGGCGGTGAAGGTGATCGCCGACGCCATCGCCGGCGCCAAGTCGACCGACCCCGCCAAGGTGGCCGCGTACATCCATGCCAACAGCTTCAAGACCCCGATCGGTACCGTCGAATACGACAAGAAGGGCGACCTGAAGTCGTTCAAGTTCGTCGTCTTCACCTGGCACAAGGATGCCACCAAGACCGAGGCCAAGTAAGCGTCGCGGTCTCGTGGGCAAGCGCCCGGCGTGACCCAAAACCGAAATGCCCCATGGCAGTGTGCATGGGGCATTTTCATATCAGAGTGTCCTCATGAATGAATTGCTCCCCCAACTGACCCAGCAGCTCGTCAACGGGCTGTCGCTGGGCGCGATCTATGCCTTGATCGCCATCGGCTACACCATGGTCTACGGCATCATCGGCATGATCAACTTCGCCCATGGCGAGATCTACATGATCGCGTCCTATGTCGGCCTGGTGACCTTGACGGCCATCGGTGTGCAGAGCGGTTACCCCTTGCCCCTGCTGCTGGGCGGCGCCCTGGTGGTCTCGGTGCTGGTGACCGGGCTGTACGGCTGGACCGTCGAACGGGTGGCGTATCGGCCGCTGCGCGGCGGGCCCAGGCTGGTGCCGCTGATCTCTGCCATCGGCATGTCGATCTTCCTGCAGAACTATGTACAGATCGGCCAGGGCGCGCGTGACATGTCGGTGCCGGTGCTGATCTCGGGCGCCTTCGAGTTCCAGATGGGCGGCGACTTCACCGTGACCGTACCGTATTCGCGCATGGTCATCGTGGGTGTCACGCTGGTGCTGATGGTCGCCCTGACGTTGTTCATCGCCCGCTCGCGCATGGGGCGCGCCTGCCGCGCCTGCGCCGAGGACATGGGCATGGCCAACCTGCTGGGCATCGATACCAATCGGGTGATCTCGTTTACCTTCGTGCTGGGCGCCATGCTGGCCGCCGTCGGCGGGGTGCTGATCGCGCTGACCATCGGCAAGCTCAATCCGTATATCGGTTTCATCGCCGGCATCAAGGCCTTCACGGCGGCCGTGCTGGGCGGCATCGGCAGTATCCCGGGTGCCATGCTGGGGGGCGTGTTGCTGGGGCTGGCCGAGACCTTTGCCGCCGGCTACCTGCCGTCCGAATACAAGGATGTGGTGTCGTTCGGGCTGCTGGTGCTGATCCTGCTGTTCCGTCCCACGGGCCTGTTGGGCAAGCCAGATATCGAGAAGGTGTAACAGAATGAGTAACGATCGAGGAGGCATGATGCCTGTCACTTTCAAGAATGCCGTGGCGGCGGCGTTGGTGACCGCCGTATTGACCATTCCACTGCTGGGCATGCAGCTGCAGCTGGAAGGCTACCGCGTGGTGCTGGTGACCCACTGGACCTCGGTGCTGGTGGCGATGCTGGCGGTGTTCGCGTTCCAGCTGGCCAAGCCGGCGCTGGCGCGCCACCGCGGCGCCATCAGGCTGCCTGCGCTGCCGCGCCTGCAACCGCGCCGCCAGCGCATGGCCTTGCTGCTGTTGCTGGCCATCGCACTGGTGTGGCCGTTCTTCGGTTCGCGCGGCTATGTCGACGTGATGACGCTGGCGCTGATCTATGTGGTGCTGGGCCTGGGGCTCAATATCGTGGTGGGGTTTGCCGGCCTGCTCGACCTGGGCTACGTCGGTTTCTATGCCGTGGGTGCCTACACCTACGCCTTGCTGAACCAGTACTTCGGCCTGAGCTTCTGGGAGTGCCTGCCGTTGGCCGCGGGGGCGTCGGCGCTGTTCGGCTTCGTGCTGGGGTTTCCGGTGCTGCGACTGCGCGGCGACTACCTGGCCATCGTCACGCTCGGCTTCGGCGAGATCATCCGCCTGCTGCTCAACAACATGACCGGACTCACCGGCGGCCCCGACGGCGTCTCCGGCATTCCCAAGCCGACCGTGTTCGGGGTGGTCATGGCACGCAACCCCGCCACCGAGGGCGGTACCACCTTTCACGACATGCTGGGCCTGACCTACCAGGGCTCGCACATGGTGATCTACCTGTACTTCCTGGCCTTGCTGATGGTGCTGTTTACCTATTTCGTGACCAGCCGCCTGCTGCGCATGCCGATGGGACGGGCCTGGGAGGCGCTGCGCGAAGACGAGATCGCCTGCCGTTCGCTGGGCATCAACCCGACCCGCGTGAAGCTGTCGGCCTTCACCCTGGGTGCCGCCTTCGCCGGGCTGGCCGGTTCTTTCTTCGCCGCCCGCCAGGGACTGGTGACGCCCGAGTCGTTCACCTTCATCGAATCGGCACTGATCCTGGCCATCGTGGTGCTGGGCGGCATGGGCTCGCAGCTGGGGGTGATCCTGGCGGCCATCCTGTTGACCGTATTGCCTGAAGTGGCACGCAGTTTTGCCGAATACCGGATGCTGATCTTCGGCCTGGTGATGGTGTTGATGATGATGTGGCGGCCGCAGGGATTGCTGCCGGCCACCCGCCCACATGTGGAGTTGCCGCAATGATCGCCGACCAGACCGTGGCTCGCACCTTGTTGCAGGTAGATGACCTGTCGATGCGTTTCGGTGGCCTGCTGGCCGTCGACGGCGTGTCGCTGTCGGTCATGCAGCGCGAGGTGTTCGCCATCATCGGCCCCAATGGCGCCGGCAAGACGACCGTGTTCAATTGCATCAGCGGCTTCTACCAGCCCACGGCTGGCGATATCAGCCTGGATGGTGCGTCCATCGCCCGCCGGCCGAGCCACGTGGTGGCCCAGCAGGGGCTGGTGCGCACCTTCCAGAATATCCGCCTGTTCAAGTCGATGACGGTGGTCGAGAACCTGCTGGTGGCCCAGCACCACCAGGTCAATACCAACCTGCTGTGGGGCTTGCTCAAGACCGGCGCCTATCGCCGGTCCGAGCAGCAGGCCCTGCAGCGCGCCGCTTACTGGCTCGACTACCTGGGCCTGACCGAGCTGGCCAACCGCGAGGCCGGCACCCTGTCGTACGGCCTGCAACGACGGGTCGAGATCGCGCGCTGCATGATCACCAAGCCACGCCTGTTGCTGCTGGACGAACCGGCGGCCGGCCTCAACCCGCAAGAAAAGCAGGCACTGTCGCAACTGATCGATCAGCTGCGGCGCGAGCATGGTGTGGCGGTATTGCTCATCGAGCACGACATGAGCCTGATCATGGGGATTTCCGACCGTATCCTGGTGATGGAGCACGGCAAGCCGATCGTCACTGGCACGCCCGCGCAGGTGCAGAGCGACGAGCGCGTGATCAAGGCCTACCTGGGAGAACAATGATGCTGCAATTTGAACAGGTACATACCCGCTACGGTGCCATCGAAGCCTTGCATGGGGTGTCGCTCGATGTGCACCAGGGCGAGATCGTGACCCTGATCGGCGCCAACGGCGCCGGCAAGACCACCTTGCTGATGACGCTGTGCGGCCGGCCACGGGCGTCGAGCGGGCGCATCCTCTTCGAGGGGCGTGACATCACGCACCTGCCCACGCACGAGATCATGCGATTGGGCCTGGCGATTTCGCCCGAGGGACGGCGTGTCTTTCCCAGCCTGACGGTACTGGAGAACCTCAAGATGGGCGCGTTCTTTGCCAGCAACGAAGATATCGAACGTGGCATCGAGCACGTGTTCGGCCTTTTCCCGCGACTCAAGGAACGGGCCGCGCAGCGAGCCGGCACCATGTCGGGCGGTGAGCAACAGATGCTGGCCATCGGCCGCGCGTTGATGAGCCGGCCGCGCCTGCTGCTGCTGGACGAACCCACCCTGGGCCTGGCGCCACTGGTGATTGCGCAGATCTTCGAGATCATCCGCACCATCCGCGCCAGCGGCGTGACCGTGTTCCTGGTGGAGCAGAACGCCAACAAGGCGCTGGGGGTGGCCGATCGCGGCTATGTGCTCGAGAACGGCCATGTGGTACTGGCCGATACCGGCGCCAACCTGCTGGCCAACGGCGATGTGCGCAAGGCCTACCTGGGACACGGCTAGCGCGGCAGCGGTGCACCCCGCGCGCCAGGGGGGCGCAGCGAGATACCGATCGAATTGCACCGCATTGATGCACCTCGTGCGGGCCTGGAATAAAGATGCCGTTGCACCGTCAAATCGGTGCCGCAAGGCGCCCGGTTCGCGCTATGCTGATGTTCAACCGGTAAAGGATGCGAAATGAACCTCGGCTCCATCAAGAAATGTGCGCGCTCGTGGACAGCGGCCGCGGTGATGCTGGGCTTGTGCAATGTCGCTCATGCGGATCGCCTGGCCGACATCAAGGCGCGTGGCACGCTGGTCTGCGCTACGCTGACCAGCAGTGAACCATTGGGATTTACCGATCCGCAAAGCCGCGAGATCGTCGGTTTCGACGTCGACATGTGCACGGCCATCGCCCGCCAGCTGGGCGTGAGGATGCAGCACCAGGGGGTGAGCGTGCAGGACCGGATTCCCGAATTGATGCAGGGCCGTTTCGACCTGGTGGTGGCTGCATTGGGCTACACCCGCGAGCGCGCCCAGCAGATCGACTTCACCGCATCGCACTACCAGAACCCGATCCGCCTGATCGTCAACAGCAGTGCCGGCTTCGACAAGATCGAGGACCTGGCCGACAAGCACATCAGCGCCAACAAGAACTCCACCCCCGAGGCCGCGGTACGCCGGATGCTGCCCAAGGCCACCATCGTGACCGCGCCGGATGTGCGCGAAGCCTTCCTGGCCCTGGCGCAGGGGCGGGTGCAGGGCCTGGCGCTGTCGCAGCCGTCGGGGATCCGCTTCACCAATGACTCCGAAGGCAAGTACCGGTTCGTCGAGGGCGCACTGGCCTGGGAGCCGACGGCGATGGGCGTCAAGAAGGGCGAGCCGGCCTTGCTGGCGGCAGTCAACGATGCGCTCGACAAACTCGAAAAAAGTGGCGAGACCGATGCCCTGTGGAGCAAGTGGTTCGGTCCCAAGACCAAGTACAACATCCGTCGCGAGAAAAAACTGACGCCCATCTCGGCGTTTCGCTGAAGCCGGCCCCGACCAGGGGCCGGGTGCGGGTCAAGCGGGGAAGAACTGGCGGCTGCTGCTGTGGGCGGCGTGCGCGGCCATCGACAGGGCCACGCTGAGGTAGTTTTCGCTGCGCTGGCGCGTGCGGGCGTATTGCTGCTCCAGCAGGAAGATCTGCTGGTAGAGCGTACGAATCTGCTGTTGCAGGATATTACGTTGCGAACGCGCGTCTGGATTGCGCGGGAATCGGTCCAGCGAACGGCCCTGTTGCTGCAGGATGACGATACGGCTGCTCAGGTGCGCGATCTGCTCGGACGGATCGGTTTCGACCCCATCGACTTCAGCGACCTGCATGTTATCTGCGATGACTGCCATGAAAGCTCCCGCCCTGTCAGAGGCCAAATTGTTGTTGTTCCTACTGACAGGTTACGGCAGGCGGGCGAAATTCTTGAGCAGTGTCCCCCAGGCCACGATTCAGATCACGCCACGGCGCATCTGGTCCAGTTCGATCGACTCGAAGAGCGCCTTGAAATTGCCCTCGCCGAAGCCGTCATTGCCCTTGCGCTGGATGATTTCGTAGAACACCGGGCCGATCACGTTCTGGGTGAATATCTGCAGCAGCAGCCCCTGGCCGGCGGTCGGGGCGCCATCGATCAGGATCTTCAATTCACGCAGCGCCGCCAGGTCTTCGCCGTGGCCGGGAATGCGCCGCTCGACCAGGTCGTAGTAGGTGGAGATGGTGTCCTGCAGCGGCACGTCGCGGGCCTGCAGCGCGCGCACGGTCTGGTAGATGTCGTCCGTGCCCAGCGCTATGTGCTGGATTCCCTCGCCGTTGTACTGGCGGATGAATTCCTCGATCTGCGACTTGTCGTCGGCGCTTTCGTTGATGGGGATGCGGATCTTGCCGCAGGGGCTGGTCATGGCGCGCGACTTCAGGCCGGTGAGCTTGCCCTCGATGTCGAAATACTTGATCTCGCGGAAGTTGAACAGGCGTTCGTAGAACGACGACCAGGTGTCCATCGCGCCCCGCCTGACGTTGTGGGTCAGGTGATCGACATAGGTCAGGCCCACGCCCACCGGGTCACGCTCGACATCGGGCAGGAACGCGAAGTCGATGTCGTAGATCGAACCGCGCTCGCCGTAGCGGTCCACCAGGTAGAGCAACGAGCCGCCGATGCCGCGAATGGCCGGGATGTTGAGCTCCATCGGCCCCAGCTTGGCGGGCACCCCCTCGGCGCCCAGTTCGAGCGCGCGCCGGTATACCTGGGCCGCATCGCGTACCCGGAACGCCATTGCGTTGACCGATGCCCCATGCACCTGGGCGAAGGCGGCGGCGTTGCTGTCGGGTTCGGCATTGACGATGAAGTTGATCTGGCCCTGGCGGTACAGGGTGACGTTCTTGGAGCGATGCCGGGCCACCGCCTGGAAGCCCATCTTTTCCAGCACCGCGATGATCGGGCCCGGGTCGGGGGCCGCATATTCGACGAACTCGAAGCCGTCGGTGCCCATCGGGTTGTCGAACAGGTCGCGCGGCGCGGCGAGATGCTGGTCGATGTGGTCTGCGTGGCCCATTGCCTGTCTCCTCGGGGGTGGGTCGGCATTTTGCCGACTATCATTGTCAGTCTATTGCGCCCCGTGCGAGAAATGTGATTGTTTTATGCGTTACTTAGGGGTTAATATGCACAAAAAAATCACTAATACGAAATCTGGAGAGCGAGATGAGCATCATCAACGTCGATCGATACGACCTGGCCCTGCTGACCGAGTTGCAGCGCGATGGCCACATCACCAACAGCGCCCTGGGCCAGAAGGTACACCTGTCGACATCGCAGATCAGCCGTCGCGTACAGCGCCTGGAAGAGGCACATGTGATCGAGCGCTACACGGCCGTACTGGACCCGGCCGTGATCGGGCTGGGCGTGACCTCGTTTACCACGGTCACGCTGGATCGCCAGGGCGAGACCCGGGGCGAGCTGTTCGAGAAGTCGGTGGCGGCGATGCCGGAGATCACCGAATGCTTTTCGATCACGGGCGAGGCCGATTATATCCTGCGCATCGTGGCCTCCGACCTGGCGGCGTTTTCCGAATTCATGATGACCCAGCTGCTGCGCCTGCCGGGCGTGACCAACGTCAAGTCCAATATCACGCTCAAGAAGGTCAAGCAGTCGCACGAGTTGCCGCTGGAACATGTGATGCAGCCGGTCAAGTCGCGCCAGCGCATCCGCTTTTCGCAGTGACGGCGGGCCAATTCGAAAGCAAGCCGCGGAGTGCAGGGCGGCCTGCGCCTGGCTAGACTGGGTTCGTCATCCACCACGCTTGTTTGCCATGCCAGCTCAACCATTGCCTGCCGTGCCCGTACCCGATGTCGACCCGTATGCCAGCGACCAAGCCCGCTGGCGCGCCGTGCAAGCGCGCGATGGGGCCGCCGACGACCATTTCTGGTATTCGGTGCGCACCACCGGCGTGTATTGCCGACCCTCGTGCGCGGCCCGTCCCGCGCTGCGCGAGAACGTGGCCTTCCATGCCACCCGCGCTCACGCCGAAGCGGCCGGGTTCCGGCCTTGCAAGCGTTGCAAGCCCGATCAGCCACCGCTGGCCCAGCGCCAGGCGCAGGCAGTGGCCGCCGCTTGCCGCCTGATCGACCAGGCCGATGCGCCGCCCGAGCTGGGGGTCCTGGCGCGCGCCGTGGGCCTGAGCCAGCATCACCTGCATCGGCTGTTCAAGGCCCACACCGGGCTCACCCCTCGCGCCTACGCCGAAGGTCGGCGCGCCGAGCGCATGCGCGACCATCTGAGCGGGGCACCCACGGTGACCGAAGCGATGTACCAGGCCGGCTTCGGTTCCAGCGGGCGCTTTTATGCCAACAGCAGCGCGCAACTGGGCATGCGCCCGGCGTCTTTTCGCCAGGGCGGGCGTGGCGAGCGGATCCGCTTTGCGGTGGCGCAGAGCTGGCTGGGGCCATTGCTGGTGGCGGCCACCGAGCGCGGCATCTGCACGGTAGCCATCGACGATGACCCGCAGGCACTGGTGCGGCAGTTGCAAGACCGGTTTGCGCAGGCCGAACTGATCGGGGCCGACGCCGCCTTCGAAGCGCTGGTGGCGCGCGTGGTGGCCAGCGTCGGCGACCCGCAACGCAGCGCGCAACTGCCGCTGGATGTGCGCGGGACTGCTTTTCAGCAGCGCGTCTGGCAAGCGCTGCGGGCGGTGCCCGCGGGCACTACCGTGACTTATTCGGAACTGGCGCAGCGCATCGGTAGTCCGACCTCGGTGCGTGCGGTGGCCAGTGCTTGCGGTGCCAACGAGATTGCCGTGCTGGTGCCATGCCATCGCGTGGTACGGCTGGATGGCTCGCCCTCGGGTTACCGCTGGGGCATCGCACGCAAGGTGGCCTTGCTGGCCCGTGAGCTCGCCGTAGACGGCGTCGAATAAAATAAAGGCATGCATCCACGCCAGGCGTGGGACGCATCCTGCATCGAGGGCGGACCCCGCATGAATTCGCGCAGACCCATTGCCATTGCCGTGACGGCCGCCATGCTGCTGGGCGGGGTGGTCGCCTGCTCGCCGCTGGCCACGCTCAATGCGCTCTCGCCGCAAGGCGACCTGGTGCGTACCGAAGGCATCGCCTATGGCGACAACCCGCGCCAGCGGCTGGATATCTATGTGCCCGGCGCGGCGTCGGGCACGCCCCGCGCGGTCGTGGTGTTCTTCTATGGCGGCAGCTGGAACGACGGCAGCCGCGCCGACTACCGCTTCGTTGGCGCCGCGCTGGCCGCACGCGGCTATATTGCAGTGCTGCCGGACTACCGGGTCTACCCCGAGGTGCGCTATCCCGGCTTTGTCGAGGACAGCGCCCGCGCCGTGGCGTGGACGCTGCAGCATATCGCCGGCTACGGTGGCGACCTGCGGCGGGTGTTCGTCATGGGCCACAGCGCCGGCGCCTACAACGCCGCGATGGTGGCGCTGGATGGACGCTGGCTGCAGGCATTCGGCGCTTCGCCGGCGCAACTGCGCGGCTTCATCGGTCTGGCCGGACCGTACGACTTCCTGCCGATCGAGAACCCGGATGTCAAACCGGTGTTCTGGTTTCCCGATTCGCCGCCGGATTCGCAGCCGATTCGCCATGTCACCGCCGCCGCGCCGCCGTCGCTGCTGATCGCGTCGCACCGCGACAAGCTGGTCGAGGCCGAGCGTAACACCGGTGGCCTGGCGCGCTTGCTGCGCCAGCAACAGGTCCCGGTGCAGGAGCGGTATTACGACAATACCTCGCATGCGGTGCTGGTGGCGACATTGGCCTATCCGCTGCGCTGGCTGGCACCGACGCTCGACACGGTCGACGCCTTCATCGCCGCGCCCCCGGCGCGCAGCGCGCCATGAGTGCCGACCTGTTCGCCGATGCGCCGCGCAGCACCGCGCATCTGCCCATCGTCGATGGCGCCCATCTGCTGCAGGCTTTCATCGACCCGGCCCAGGCCCGTCTGCTGATGCAAGCCATCGATACCGTGCTGGCGCAGGCGCCGTTGCGCCAGATGGTCACCCCGGGCGGCTTCACGATGTCGGTGGAGATGAGCAATTGCGGCGAACTGGGCTGGGTCACCGACCGTCGCGGCTATCGCTACCAGCACCAGGATCCGCTGTCGTCGCAGCCGTGGCCGGCGATGCCGCCGCTATTGGCCACGCTGGCCGCGCACGCGGCGCAGGTCGCGGGCTTTCCTGGCTTCGTCCCGGACGCCTGCCTGATCAATCGCTATCAGGCCGGCGCGCGCATGTCGCTGCACCAGGACAAGGACGAACACGACATGACCCAACCGATCGTCTCGGTATCGCTGGGCCTGCCGGCCACCTTCCTGTTTGGCGGCGCGCAACGCAGCGATCGAGCGCAACGGTTGCGCTTGGAGAGTGGTGACGTGGTGGTGTGGGGTGGACCGGCGCGGCTGCTGTTTCATGGCGTGGCGCCATTGGCCGCAGGCGAGCACGCGCTGACCGGACCTTACCGCTACAACCTGACCCTGCGCCGTGCGCGCTAGCTCAAGCCGGCGCCCGTGGTGCCGAGGGCCGGGCCCGGCTCGCCTGGCGACGGGGCGCGGTGGTCCGGCCGGCTTTCCTGGGCGCTCGCTTGCGGCCGGCGTCGTCGTCGGCTTCGCGCAGGCGTTGCTGCAATAGCGCCAGCACGGCGGCTTCCTCCGGGGTCAGGTCGTGCAGGTCCTGCACCAGTTGCTTCTCGACCCGCGCTTCGAGCAACTCGGCAAAACTGCCTTCCAGGTAGCTTTCGACCACCGCCGGGTGGATGTAGCACTTGCGACAGATCGAGGGCGTGTTGCCCAGTCGCTTGGCCACGTTCTCGATGGCCCGCACCACGTTCTTCTTGGCTTGCGCCTCGGAATCGAAGCGCTCGAAGGCCTGCAGGGCGAGGGTGGCCAATACGGTGCCGGCCCAGGTGCGAAAATCCTTGGCACTGAAATCCTCGCCGGTCACCTCGCGCAGGTAGGCGTTGACATCGCCCGAATCGATGCTGTGCAGGGTGCCATCGTCGTCGACATACTGGAACAACTCCTGTCCCGGCAGCTCCCGCATCTTGCGGATGATGCGCACCACGTAAGGGTCATGCAACTTGATCTCGTGCTGTACTCCGCTCTTGCCGCGAAAGCGGAACAGCACATCGCTGCCGTCGACTCGCACGTGACGGTGACGCAGCGTGGTCAGGCCGAACGAGTTGTTGGTGCGCGCATATTCGTCGTTGCCCACGCGCATGAAGGTCACCTGCAGCAGATGCACGATGGAGGCGATCACCTTCTCGCGCTTGAGCCCGGGCTTGTGCATGTCTTCGTGCACCGCGCGCCGCACTGCCGGCAGCGCCTGGGCGAAGGCCAGCATGCGTTCGTACTTGGCATCGTCGCGCACCAGCCGCCAGTGGGGATGGTAGCGATACTGCTTGCGTCCGCGCGCATCGCGGCCGGTGGCCAGGATGTGACCATTGGCGCTGGGACTGATCCATACGTCTTCCCAGGCTGGTGGTATGGCCAGCGACTGCAGGCGGGCGATTTCGTCCTTGTCGGTGACCAGGCCATGCCTGGGATGGTGGAAGGCAAAGCCCTTGCCGTGCCGCGAACGGGTGATGCCGGGCATCTCGTCGTTCATGTAGCGTAGGCCATTCTGGCGGGCGATGGCCGCCGCTTCGTCGTGCTGCTCTGCCGAACTGGTGCCGTGTCGAACCGTGTCCATGCCAGCCTCCCTGTGGTTGTCTTGCCAATGGCAGGTGGCTGTTTGTGCGCCAGGCCACGTAACCGATCTTCAAGTCGATTATTGATAAAAGCGCAGGCGAGGGGAGTCAGTCAGGTCATGTAAGCGTTGTGGGATTTTTCTTACACGGCGGGAAAAATCCGTCATGGTCGAGGCTCAAGCCCCGGCCAGGCTGGCCGTTGCGGCGCCATGGCCGCCATCGGCATAGCGCTGCAGCGCCAGGTCGGCATGGGCGATGGCGGGACGCCGGCCCGAGATCAGGTCGGCCAGCAACTGTCCCGAGCCGCAGGACATGGTCCAGCCCAGCGTACCGTGGCCGGTGTTGAGGAACAGGTTGGGCACGGCGGTGGCACCCACGATCGGCGTGCCGTCCGGCGTCATCGGTCGCAGGCCGGTCCAGAAGCTGGCCTGCGCGGTGTCGCCGGCGCCCGGAAACAGGTCGTTGACCACCATCTCCAGGGTGGCTCGGCGCTTGGCGCGCAGGGCGGTATCGTAGCCGACGATCTCGGCCATGCCGCCGACCCGGATGCGGTCGTCGAAGCGGGTCACGGCGATCTTGTAGGTTTCGTCGAGGATGGTCGATACCGGCGCGGCGCTGGCGTCGAGCACCGGCACCGTGATCGAATATCCTTTCAATGGATAGACCGGGATCTCCGGCACGCCCGCCACGTGCTGCAGCAATTGCGGCGAATACGAACCCAGCGCCACCACGTAGGCGTCGCCCTGGACCAGCTCGCCGCCACAGGCGACCCCGGCGATCCTGCCCCCCGCCATGGCCAGCGAATCGATCGACACGCCATAACGAAAGCGCACACCGGCCTGTTCGGCCAGTTGCGCCAGGTGCGTGGTAAACAACTGGCAATCGCCGGTTTCGTCGTTGGGCAGGCGCAGGCCACCGGCCAGCTTGTCGCGCACCCGTTCCAGCGCGGGTTCGGCACGGTGCAGTTGCTCGGCCGTCAACAATTCGTACGGCACGCCGGCGTCCTCCAGCACGGCAATGTCACGCGCGGCAGCGTCGAGTTGCTGGCGAGTACGGAATAATTGCAGCGTGCCCTGCTGGCGCCCTTCGTAGGCGATGCCGGTGGCGCCGCGCAGCTGGCGCAGGCAGTCGCGGCTGTATTCGGCCAGGCGCACCATGCGTTGCTTGTTGCGTGCATAGCGTGCGGCGTCGCAATTGACCAGCATCTGCCACATCCAGCGCAGCTGGCGCAGCGTGCCGTCGGGACGGATGGCCAGCGGCGCGTGTTGCTGGAACATCCATTTGAGCGCCTTGAGCGGAATGCCCGGCGCCGCCCAGGGCGAGGCATAACCTGGCGAGATCTGCCCGGCGTTGCCGAACGAGGTTTCCAGGGCGGGGCCAGCCTGGCGATCCAGCACGGTCACCTCGTGACCCGCCTGCGCCAGGTACCAGGCGCTGGTGACACCGATGACACCGCTTCCAAGAATGACGACCCGCATGTGAAACCCCCTGGCTGATATAGATTATTCGGCTATGATATGGGCGCTCGCCTAGTTGATGTTCCTGAATTAAAAGACTAATTTAGTGATTAGTATCGAATAACGGCTTATAAAAAGTAAAAACATGAGAACCCAGCAGCAATCGGTGCGCACCCTCGACAAACTCGACCATCGGATCCTGGCGGCGCTGCAGAACGACGGCCGCATGTCGATGAAGGACCTGGGCGAACTGGTGGGCCTGTCGGTCACGCCGTGCATCGAACGGGTGCGGCGCATGGAGCGCGACGGCGTCATCAGCGGCTATTACGCGCGGGTCAATCCGGAGGCGGTAGGCGCGACGTTGCTGGTGTTCGTGGAGATCACGCTCAATCATAAGTCCGGTAACATGTTCGAGCAGTTCCGGCGCGAGGTGTTGCGGATTGCCGAAGTGCAGGAATGCCACCTGGTATCGGGCGACTTCGACTACCTGATCAAGGCGCGCATCCACGGCATGGCCGAATATCGCAAGCTGCTCGGTGACATCCTGCTGCAATTGCCCGGCGCGGCGCAATCCAAGAGTTATGTGGTGATGGAAGAGATCAAGGAAACCCTGGCCCTGTCGCTGGTGCCCTGAAGCGGCCGGGCACTGTACTCTGTTTCTGCCCGGGCGACTGTGCATGCAAGCCGCCGGAGCCCGGCCCTAGACTGCCTGAATCTGGAACCAATCCGTTCTCATCCGCTATGTCCAAACCAAGAATCGAACAGTACAACCAACCCGCCGGTGGTTGGGGCGCCCTCAAATACGTGGCCTTGAATCTGGTCAAGGAACACGTCGCCGATGGCCGCGGCCTGCGCACCCTGCTGTCGCAGAACCAGCCCGACGGGTTCGACTGCCCCGGTTGTGCCTGGCCCGACCGCGAACATACGTCGACCTTCGAATTCTGCGAGAACGGGGTGAAGGCGGTAGCCGCCGAGGCAACCAAGAAGCGCGTGACCAACGACTTCTTTGCGCGCCACACGGTGGCCGAGCTGATGCAGCAGTCCGACTACGAACTCGAGGAACATGGCCGCCTGACCCAGCCGATGGTCTATGACGCGGCCAGCGACAAGTACGTTCCGATTGCCTGGCAGGACGCATTCGCGCTGATGGCCCGCCATCTCAACGCCTTGCCCGACCCGAACATGGCCGATTTCTACGTGTCCGGGCGCGCGTCCAACGAAGCCGCTTTCCTGTTCCAGCTTTTCGTTCGCCAGTACGGCACCAACAACTTCCCCGACTGTTCCAACATGTGCCACGAGCCGACCAGTGTCGGCTTGCCGGGCACGGTGGGCATCGGCAAGGGCACCGTCCTGCTGGACGACTTCGACCTGTGCGACACCTTGCTGCTGTTCGGCCAGAACCCGGCCACCAACCATCCGCGCATGATGGGCGAATTGCGCCACGCCTCCAAGCGCGGTGCCACCATCGTCGCCATCAATCCGCTCAAGGAGCGCGGCCTGGAGCGCTTTGCCGATCCCCAGAGCAAGGTCGAGATGCTGACCATGGGTAGCACCCGGATCAGTTCCATGTTCATCCATCCCAAGCTGGGCGGCGACCTGGCCCTGATCAAGGGCGTCATCAAGCGCACCATCGAACTCGACGATGCCGCCGTGACGGCCGGCACCGAGCGGGTGCTGGATGTGCAATTCATCGCCGAGCATACCGCCGGCTTCGATGCCTTCGCCGCCGACGTGCGCGCCGAGAGCTGGGACGACATCATCGGCGAGTCGGGCGTGTCGCGCGACGACATCGAACGACTGACCCAGGTCTACGTCAAGGGCCGCGCCGTGATCGCCACCTGGGGCATGGGCCTGACCCAGCACAAGCACGCCGTGGGCGCGATCCAGCTGTTGTCCAACATGATGATGCTGCGCGGCAATATCGGCCGGCCGGGCGCCGGCCTGTGCCCGGTGCGTGGTCACTCCAACGTGCAGGGCGACCGCACCGTGGGCATCGACGAAAAGCCGACCGCGGCCTTCCTCGACCGGCTCGAGCAGGTATTCGAATTCAAGGCGCCGCGCCACCACGGCAACGACACGGTCGGTTCGGTCATGGCCATGCTGGAAGGCCGCACCAAGGTCTTCATCGGCCTGGGCGGCAACTTTGCCATGGCCACCCCCGACACCTATCGCACCTTCGAGGCGATGCGCTCATGCAACCTGACGGTCCACATCACCACCAAGCTCAATCGCAGCCACCTGGTGCATGGCAAGGACGCGCTGATCCTGCCGACCATGGGCCGCACCGAGATCGACGTCCAGAAGGCCGGGCCGCAAGGCGTGACGGTGGAAGACTCGATGAGCATGGTGCACGTCTCCTACGGCATCAACAAGCCGGCATCGGACCAGTTGATGTCCGAAACGGCTATCGTGGCGCACCTGGCCGAAGCCACCATGAAGTCGCGTAACAACGGCAAGAAGATCGACTGGCTGTGGTACGCCGAGGATTACTCGCGCATTCGCGACGCCATCGAGAAGGTGTACGACGCCTTCAAGGGCTACAACCAGCGCATCACCAACAAGGGCGGCTTCCACCTGGGCGTGGCTTCGCGCGACCGGGTCTGGAAGACCGCCAGCGGCCGCGCCAACTTCATCGTGCATGCGATCCCCAAGGACACGCCTATCCACCGTGCCCGCAGGATCCACGGCGAGAAGTTGATGACCCTGATGACCACCCGCTCGCATGACCAGTACAACACCACCATCTATGGCATGGACGACCGATATCGCGGTGTGTTCGGCCAGCGCCGGGTGGTGTTCATCAACCGTGCCGACCTCGACCTGCTGGGCCTCGAGGATGGCGAGTGGGTCGACCTGGTCAGCGTGTGGGACGACGGCATCGAGCGTCGCGCCGACGGTTTCCTGCTGGTCGAGTACGACATCCCGCGGGGTTGCATCGGCAGCTACTATCCCGAGACCAATCCGCTGGTGCCGCTGGAGAGCTTCGCCGACGGCGCCCGTACCCCCACCTCCAAGTCGATCCCGGTCTTGCTGTCGCGCTCGGCGCGGCAGACGGTGGCGGCCTGAGCGTGCGCATGGCGGACGAGGCCGACCATGGGCTGCCGCCTGAACTGGTGCTGGTGCTCGACACACTGCAGGCCGACGCCGAGCGCAGCGGCGGCGCGCCGCTGTCGCTGGCGCGCTTGTCCAAGCGCACCCAATTGCGCATGAGTACGCTGCGGCGCCTGCTGACGGCGCTGGAAGAAGCGGGGGTGGTGGTGGTGGTGTCCAACGAAGACGGGACCGGCAGCGTGCAGCTGGCGCTGCCACCCGGGACATAGCAGCCCGCAAGGCGCCTGCGGCTTGCCGCCGCCATCGGCTGCGCCATGCGCTCAGGCGCCGGCCAGTTCCTCGACCAGCCTGCCGACCAGCCGCAACGCCTGTTCGATCTCGCGCGACCAGGGGTAGCTGTAGTTGAGCCGGATGAAATGGCTATAGCGGTTGGTCGCCGCGAAGATACGCCCCGGCGCCACCGTGATGCCCAGTGCCAGGCTGCGGCGGTACAGTTCCATCGCATCCACCCTGGCCGGCAACTCCACCCACAATACATAACCCCCTTGCGGCTCGGACACCTTGGTGCCGGCCGGGAAGAAGCGCAGCACGAAGTGCCGCATCAGGTCGCGTTGCTGCGCGAAGGCGCGCCGCACGCGTCGCAGGTGGCGTTCGAAACCGCCTTGCGTGAGGTATTCGGCGATGGCCCGTTGCGGCGCCGTCGGCGTGGCCAGGGTATTGAGGAACTTCAATTTCTCGACCTGCTCCCGGTAGCGCCCCGGCATCGCCCAGCCGATGCGGTAGGCCGAGGTCAGGCTCTTGGAGAACGATGAGCAGTGCAGTACCAGCCCTTCCCGGTCGTGGCTCTTGAGCGAGGATGGATGGGCGCTGCCGTAATAAAGCTCGCTGTAGACCGCGTTCTCGATGAGCGGCATCTGGTGCGCCTGGGCCAGTCGCACCAGGGCCTGCTTGGCCTGGTCGGGCATCTGGAAGCCGAGCGGATTCTGGAAGTTCGGCATCACCATGCAGGCCGCTACCGGCTGGCTCTGCACGATGCCGGCCAGCGCGTCCACGTCCAGCCCGCGCTGCGGGTCGGTGGGGATTTCGAGTGCCCGCATGCCCAGCCGCTCGATGGCGTGCAGCATGGCATAGAAGGTGGGGGTCTCGACGGCCACCGTGTCACCCGGACGGGCGACCGCCTGCAGGCACAGGTTGATGGCCTCGGTCGCGCCCACCGTCACCACGATTTCGTCGGGATCGACCTTGAGTCCGTTTTCGAGATAGCGCCGGGCGATCTGGCGCAGCAGGTCCGGATGGCCTGGCGGCAGGTCGTCGAATACGCTGGAATGGCTGGCCGCCCGCGTGATGCGCCCGGCATATTGCGCCACCCGCTGCGACGGGAACAGCGCCGGGTTGGGGTAGGGCGAACCCAGTGGCACCGTGCCGTCCTGCTGGATGGTCTTGAGCGTGGCCAGCACCAGGCGGCTGACGTCGACCTCGGTCGATTGCTGCCAGGCCGGGTGGTCCTGCTGGGCGGGACGGGCGCGCGCCTCGGCCGCCGCGCGCAGCGCCGGCTGGCGCACGAAGTAACCCGATTGCGGATGGCTTTCGATGATGCCGCGGCTCTCCAGCAACTCGTAGGCGCGCACCACGGTGGTGACGCTGAGCTTGTTCTGCTGGCTGGCGCTGCGCACCGAGGCGATGCGTTCGCCCGGCTGCAGCACGCCGTCGCGGATCGAGCTCGCCAGTTGTTCGGCGAATTGCTTGTAGAGGGGTGTGAGCGCCATGGGCGGTTGCGGTGTAGAGTTATCCCCCGCATTCTACAAGGCGCAGACCATGATCACCGTGCATCACCTGAACAATTCGCGCTCGCAGCGCGTGCTGTGGTTGCTGGAAGAGCTGGGTCTCGAGTACGAGATCAAGTTCTACCAGCGCAATCCCAAGACCATGCTGGCCCCGCCCGAGCTGCTGGCGGTGCATCCGCTGGGCAAGTCGCCGGTCATCACCGATGGCGACGTCACGGTGGCCGAATCCGGTGCCATCGTCGAATACCTGCTCGAGCGCTACGACGATGGGCGCCTGCTGCCGGCGGCCGGCACGCAGGAGCGGCAGCGCTATCGCTACTGGCTGCATTACGCCGAGGGCTCGGCCATGCCATTGCTGTTGTTGCAGTTGATCTTCAGCCGCCTGCCCGGCGCGGTGCCGGCGCTGATCCGTCCTGTTGCGCGCATGATCGCCAATGGCTTCAAGGGCCGCATGATCACGCCGCAACTGGGCCGCCACCTGCAGTTTATGGAGGACGAACTGGGTCGCGGTGGCTGGTTTGCCGGCGTCGCCTTCAGCGCCGCCGATATCCAGATGAGTTTTCCGGTGGAGGGCTTGCGCTCGCGCGGCGGGCTCGACCAGCGCTATCCGCGCCTGCTGCGGTTTCTCGAGGCCATCCATGCGCGTGCAGCCTATCAGCGGGCGCTGGAGCGTGGCGGTCCCTACGAACTGTTGCGCTGAGGTTCAGGCCGGCAGGCTGATCACAGCGCGCAGGCCGGCCTGGCCATCGCTGCGGTTTTCAAGTTCCAGCCGTCCGCCATGGGCTTGCACGCACGAGCGCGCAATCGACAGGCCCAGGCCGACGTTGCTGGCATCGTGCCGCTGGCGGCTGCGTGACGGGTCCAGCCGCACGAAGGGCTGGAATACCTCTTCCAGGCGCTCGGCGGGAATGCCCGGGCCGTCGTCTTCCACATGGATTTCCAGCATGCCCGTGCTGCCGGCTCCCAGTGCCATGCGCGCGCGACGGCCGTAGTGCACCGCATTGTCGACCAGGTTGCTCAAGGCCCGCTTCAGGTTGACCGGCCGGCAGCGGTAGGGCAGGGCGACCGCCGACGTGCTGCGTACCTGCACGTCGCGCCCCTGGGCCCGCTGTTCGTCGGCAACGTCGCGCAGCAGCGCGTGCAGGTCGATTTCGCGCGTATCCTCATTGCGTGCATCGTCGTGTGCGAAACGCAGGGTTTCCTCGACCATCACGCGCATCTCGTCGAGGGTGCGTATCATCGCCGCCTTCAATCCCTCGTCTTGCACCAGTTCGGCGCGCAGCCGCAGCGACGTGATGGGCGTGCGCAGGTCATGGCTGATGGCGCCCAGCATGCGGGTGCGGTCGTCGACGAAGCGGGTGATGCGCTGCTGCATCAGGTTGAAGGCCTGGGTCACCTCGCGCGCTTCGGACGGCCCCGTGACCGGCAGCGGATCGACCTGCTCGCCGCGACTGACGCGTTCGGCCGCATGCGCCAGCGCCTTGATCGGACGCAGGATGCGGCGCACGAACAGGAACACGATCAGCAGCACCGGCAGGGTGCTGACCGGTACCGAGAAGCGCAGTGGACGGCGCCAGGCCTGCGACATCACCGGATGTTGCAGCGTGTTGACCCAACGTCCGTCGGGCGTGCGCAGCGAGATGCGCAGGTCGCCCCGGCGGGCGTCGAGTCGCACCAGGCTGACCCGGATGGCGTCGGCCGGCAGTTGCAGCGAACTGGCCAGCTGGGTACGGATCAGGTCCTGGTCCAGGCCCTGTTCGTAGTCGGGCCAGACGTCGCTGGCCGCGTCCAGCGTATAGCGGGCGTTGTCGTTGCGCGCCGCCGCCAGCGCCTGGCGTGCCTGCGCCTCGGGTAGCGCGCCGAGCCGCCACGCCACGGCCGCATGTTCGGTCATCTGTTCGCGCGAGATCGAATGGATGTTCTCGCCGTTGGTCACCACCAGCAACAGCCCCACCACATGGGCCGCCACCAGGCCGACCAACAGCAGCCCCAGCAACTGGGCCGCCATGGTGCGTGGCCACGGCTTCACGTTGCCGCCTGGCTGCTGACCTGGGCCGCCAGCAGATAGCCGTTGCCCCACACCGTCTTGAGCAGGCTCGGGCGGCGCGGATCGGGTTCGAGCTTCTTGCGCAGGCGGCTGACCTGGCTGTCGATGCTACGGTCGAACGCCAGTGCGTCTGCGCCGGCGGTGAGGTCGATCAGCCGGTCGCGCGAGAGTACGGTATTGGGATGCTCCACCAGCACCCGCAGCAGCCGGTACTCGACGCTCGACAGGGTCACGGCCATGCCATCGCGGTCCAGCAGCTGGCGGCGCTCGACGTCCAGTGTCCATTCGTCGAACACATAGCGGCCGATCGCCTGGCTTGCCGCAGGCTGCACCGATGGCGTTGGCGTTGCCGCAGGCAGCGCGCGCGCCAGGCGCCGCAGCACGGTCTTGATGCGCGCCAGCAATTCCTGCGGATCGAAGGGCTTGACCAGGTAGTCGTCGGCGCCATGCTCCAGTCCCGAGACCTTACTGGCCAGCGACGACCTGGCGGTCAGCAGGATCACCGGCGTGCCGCTGCCCTGGGCGATGTGGCGGCACAGCGACAGGCCATCCTCGCCCGGCATCATCACATCCAGCACCACCAGGTCGAACGCCTGCCGGGCCAACTGCCGACGCGCCTGGGCCGCATTGAACGCCATGCTGACCTGCATGTCCTGGCGCCGCAGGTAGGCGGCCAGCGGTTCACAGATGTCGAGGTGGTCGTCGACCACGAGAATGTGGCGTTGCGCTTGCATGGGGGGTTCCCGCTGAGTATGGCCGCTGGCGGCCGGGACAGGCAAAGTGTGGCGCGCCCGGTCCGGGTTGCCACACTTTGACAAACTTTCGGCGATTTTAAATGAATATAATTCTCATTTGCAAATCAAGTCATTTTTACTGACGACCCCCCAGCCCAGAACCGGTGCGGCTTTGCAGGCGAATGCTCGCCGGCAGGGTGGCGCCCGTGCGGTGACATGCGGGGGCGCAGCCAACACCTTGGGGAACCTCATGCACTACTCACAACGATTCATGCCCACCCGTGCCGCGACGGCCGTGGCCACCGCAATGACCTTGCTGGCCGTCGGTGCCCAAGCGCAGACCAGCGAGCAGGGGCTCAAGGAAGTGGTGGTCACCGCCACCGGTTTCGAGCAGGCAGTGGTCGATGCGCCGGCCAGCATCTCGGTGATCACGCCCGAGCAGCTGAAGAAAAAGCAATTCCGCGACTTGACCGATGCGCTGTCCGACACCGAGGGCGTCACCGTGACCGGCACGGCCAGCGAAAAGGACATCTTCATTCGCGGCATGCCCGGCGCCTACACGCTGATCCTGGTGGACGGCAAGCGCCAGAGCACGCGCGACGCCCGCACCAACGGCAATGCCGGTTTCGAGCAGAGCTACATTCCACCGCTGGCGGCCATCGAACGCATCGAAGTGGTACGCGGTCCGATGTCGTCGCTGTACGGTTCCGAAGCCATGGGCGGGGTGATCAACATCATCACCAAGAAGGTCGCCAGCAAGTGGGGCGGGGCGATCACGGTCGACACCATCATGCAGCAGCACGATGACTCGGGCGATTCCTACCAGGGCCAGTTCTACCTGAACGGGCCGGTCGCCGCCGACCTGGTCGGGCTGCAATTGTGGGGCAAGGTCTACAAGCGCCAGGAAGACCGCATCCTCAATGGCAACACCAAGGCACTCGACACCGACCTGACGGCGCGCCTGTCGATCACCCCCAACAAGAACCACGACATCCTGCTCGAAGCCGGGACCTCGCAGGTCAAGCGCTCGGGCTCGTCGCAACACACGCTGGCGCAGGCGGCCGCCACCGC
>NZ_AKJA01000039.1 GCF_000282575.1 Herbaspirillum sp. YR522
GGCGGCCGGCCGATATCGCCGAGCCCGCCTGGCTGGAGTCGCAACGCCTGCTGGCCAGCCAGCTGGGCGAATTTCGCGCCCGGCTGGCGCGGCTCGAGGCCGAGGTGATCCGGCGCCAGGCCAGCCTGGCGGCGACACGGGCGCTGGTGGGCAAGCTCGAACAGACCTTGCCCATCGCGCGCCGGCGGGCGCAGGACCTGAAGGACCTGGCAGAGCGCAGGTTCGTCTCGCACCATGGCTACCTCGAACGGGAACAGGTCCGTATCGAACAAGAAGGCGACCTCGACAACCTGCGCGCTCGCCTGCGCGAGATCGAAGCCAGCCTGCGCGAAGCCGATAGCCAGAAAAGCGAGATCGTGGCGCAGGCCAGGCGCGCCACGCTCGACACCCTGACCCGTGCGCTGCAGCAGCAGGCAAGCCTGGAGCAGGAACTGGCCAAGGCCGAACTGCAGGGCCGGCTGACCGAGTTGCGCGCGCCCGTGGCCGGCACGGTGCAACAACTGGCGATCCATACCGAGTCGGGCGTGGTGACGCCGGCGCAGCCGTTGATGATGATCGTGCCGCGTGACCAGTTGCTGGAGGTCGAGGCGTTCCTAGAGAACAAGGATATCGGCTTCGTCCGGGCCGGCCAGCAGGCCGAAGTCAAGCTCGAGAGCTTTCCCTTTACCAAATTCGGCACCATCGCCGCCACGGTCGGCTCGGTCTCGCACGACGCCATCAGCGACGACAAGCGCGGCCTGGTGTATTCGTCCAGGGTGCAATTGCAACGCCATACGATGCAGGTCGACGGTGTCGCCGTCGCACTCAGCCCCGGCATGGCGGTGGCGGTCGAGATCAAGACCGGCCGGCGGCGGGTGATCGAATACTTCCTGTCGCCCTTGATCGCCTACGCCAATGAAAGCCTGCGCGAACGTTGAAGTCAACGCCGCGGTCGCGCTGGCAACAGGCTGCTTCGCGTCAGGCGCCAACGGCCGAGCGGTCTGCCGGAAGGCTCATACCTCGCTTTGCCAGCCATACCTGAGACACGCCTTGCGATAGGCCAGGCCCGCCAGCGCCACGTCTTCCAGGCCAATGCCGATGCCCTTGTAGATGACGATGTCGTCGGCCTGGCGCTGATACGGCGCGCTACCATCCACCGCCTGCGCCAGCTCCATCACATTGGCCCAGTCGAAGGTGCCGGGTGCGCACTGCAGCAGGTCGCCGGCCTCCTGTTGTGCCTGCGGCTTCCATTCGACGAACAGGGCCGCGGCGCGCCGGACGGCCACATCGTCCAGTTCACGCACGGCCGCCTTGGAGGCGCCCACCGCGGCCACGAAACTGCCTGCACGCAACAGCGCCCCGTCGAACAGGGGCGTGGCCGAGCGGGTTACCGTGACCAGCACGTCCGCACTGCGGGCGGCTTCGTCGATATCGACCGCACGCGCCGGCACGCCCAGGGTACGCGTCAGTTCCGCCGCCAGCTCCTGCTGGCCTGACCTGCCCGCGACCAGGATCTGCTTGAACTTGCGCACCTGCAACAGCGCCGGCACATGCGAACGGGCCTGCACGCCGGTACCGATCACCGACAGCACCTCGGCTTGCGGGCGCGCCAGCGCATCGCAGGCCACCGCCGTGGCCGCCGCGGTGCGCAGGCCGGTCATGGTGTCGCCTTCGATGGTGGCCAGGGGCGCACCGGTCCGGGTCGAAAACAACACGATGACGAACTTGAACTGGCCGTTGATGGTGGTGTAGATCTTGGCCCCGGCAATGCCCGCGCCGGGAATCACCGCCCCCATCATCGCCAGCGCCACGCCATTGGAGGCCGAGGTGCGCACGCGGCCCTGGTGAGCCCCCTGGCCAGCGGCGGCGAAGGCCTCGCGCATGGCGCCGATGGCGTCGGCGGTGGTGATCAGTTCGCTGATCTGCTGGTTGCTGATGAGTTGCATGGTGACTCCTTCGAATAGGTTGAGAATGCTGCGGCCCGGCGCCGGCCCTAGCCCGGTGCGTGCTCGCTCTTGAGGTAGGCCCAGATGCGGTCGATCTCGGGCGAGCTGCCATCGAGCCGTCGATACAGGCGGATATCCATCTCGTCACACCACAGGCCGGCAGCAAGTGCATCGCCATCGTTGGCGGCAACGGCCAGCACCAGCTTGCCTTCGGCCACTTCACGGGCCACCGCGCTGGCCGGCAGCCAGGCGACGCCATGACCTTCGACGGCCATGCTCTTGAGGCCTTCGGCCAGGTCGGTCTCGAAGCGCCGGAACAGGTGTACCCGGCGCGGACTGGTATGCAGGGCTTTCTCGACGATGCGCGACAGCGACGAATAGGGTGAGTAGCTCAGGAAAGGCAAGGGCTCGCCGGGCGTGCCCGGCAAGACATACTTGGGCTGGCCGTTGGGCAACGCCCTGACGTAGGGCCGTAGGGGCTCTTTGCCCAGCGAGAGCATCGCGTAGCGTTCGTTGTCGAGCGCAATGCCTTGCTGGCGATGGTCGTAGCAGATCAGCAGGTCGCAGTTGCGTTCGACCAGCGCCATCACGGCATCATGCACGTTGCCGGCCATCACGGTGGTCGAGATGGCGCCGACCTTGCGTTCGATCTCCGACAACAGGCGCGGATACAGGGTCAGCAACAAGGTATGCGGCATGGCAAAGCGCACCGCTGCCTGCGAACCTGCCAATTGTCCCCGCAGCACCAGCCGCGCCTGCATCGACTGGTTGAGCATCTCGCGCGCAATCGGCACGAACGACTCGCCAGCCGGCGTGAGCGTACAAGGATAGGAAGAGCGGTCGAACAGCTCCGCGCCCAGCCAGGTTTCAAGCGAACGGATGCGGCGGCCGAAAGCGGGCTGCGTGACGTTGCGCAACTTGGCCGAACGGCTGAAGTTGAGGGTCTCCACCACCGACAGGAAGTCCTCGACCCATTTGATTTCCATATTCCCCGCCCCTTTGCGCTGCAGACTCGCCCATGCAAACCCGCCTGCCACTATACAAAACGGCATGGCTCGCCGTCCCATGCCATTTTGGCATGAGCCGCGGGGCGGCAGCGCCATCGGGTTTTCCGGACCGGCGGGAGCAGCGCTTCATGCCGCAAAAGCACGACGGCCCGATGCGCGCTTCGCATCGGGCCGCCATCGGCCTCGGGGGGCCGGCAGGCTATGGCGATATCAGGCGCAGCAATTGCCGCCGGGGCAAGCCTGGCGCGCATCGCGCGCGACCTGGCGGCGGCGACGTACGCGTTGCGAGACGCGATAGACGGCGCGCTGGGTCAGCATCATGCCCAGGGTGCCCATGCTGAACTCGGCGGCGATCAGCAAACCCACCAACGCCGCCATCTGCATGTACAGGCGTGGGTAGATGGAGGTACCGCGCGAAATCAGGTGGGCCAGCATGATCATTCCTCTTTTCTTGTTCTATATGAAACGCATTGCGCGGGCGATCAGGCGCCCGAATAAGTCGACGAGACGCTACCGGCCGATTGCAGGCCGCGGTTGGCCGGCGCCGACGTCAGTACCGGATAGACCGAGTCGACCTGGTTGGCCACGCCTTGTTGCTGGGCGCGGGCCAGTTCGGCCTTGACCGCGGCGCGGCTGGTGGTCGATACGAAAGGCTTGTCGACCGGATAAGGTGCTTCGGCAAACGCCAGCGAGGAAGCGGAAAGGGCCAGGGCGGCGGCGACGATATACTTTGCATTCATGATTTTTCTCCTTCGGGTTGGTTGGGTTCAACGCGGCGTGCCGGGATGTGAGAGGGCACGGGGCGCTACGAGTGGGCATCGTTTCTTGCGTTGCGATGTCGTTCATCGATGACTGCAGTGTAGAGATCGAAGGCCCCGGGAAAAACCCTTGAAAGAAGAATTGAGTGTTCTGCAAAGTGGAACAATCGCTTGTCGCTATCACGTCCATAGCAACAACCGAGGAGCAGCATTGCGCACGCCTGCCGTTTCGTGCAAACAGGGCTAGGCGCCGTCACGGCGGCGTTGCTGGACCAGCACCGAGCGTACCTTGTGCGCCAGTGCTTCGCGCGTGTAGGGCTTGCTGAGCAATTCCACCCCCGGCTCCAGGCGGCCGCCGTGGACGATGGCGTTATCGGTGTAGCCCGATGTGAACAGCACCGCCAGGCGCGGTATGCGTTCGCGCGCCTGGCGCGCCATCTCGGGGCTCTTGAGCCTGCCCGGCATGACCACGTCGGTAAACAGCAAGTCGATGCCGATGCCGCTGTCGATGATGCTCAGGGCCGCCTCGGCGTCGCGCGCCTTGAGCACCCGGTAACCCAATTCGCTCAGCAACTCGACCACGGTGGCGCTGACCTCGTCATCGTCCTCGGCCACCAGGATGGTTTCGTTGCCGCCTTCGGCCGGCGGCATGGGATGGTCGTTGACGATATCCTCGGCCTGCTCGTTGCGCGGCAGGTACAGCTTCACCGTGGTGCCCTGGCCAGGCTCGCTATAGATCGCCACGTGGCCGCCCGATTGCTTGGCGAAGCCGTACACCATCGACAGGCCCAGTCCGGTGCCCTGCCCTTCGGGCTTGGTGGTGAAGAACGGTTCGAATACATGTTCGAGCACCTCGGCCGGGATGCCGCTGCCGGTATCGCTGACGGCCAGCATCACATACTGGCCGGCACGCAACTCGGCGTGCGGCTCGACGTAGGCGTCGTCCAGCCACGCATTGCGCAATTCGATGGTCAGCCGGCCGCCCTGTGTCATCGCGTCGCGTCCGTTGATGGCCAGGTTGAGCAAGGCATTCTCGACCTGGGCCGGATCGGCGAAGGTATTCCACAGGCCGCCGGCGGTGACGATCTCGATCTCGATCGCCTCGCCCAGCGCGCGACGCAGCATGTCATCGATGCCCATCACCAGTCGCGACAGGTTGAGTACCTTGGGTTCCAGCGGCTGGCGTCGGCCAAAGGCCAGCAATTGGCTGGCCAGGCGGGCGCCGCGCGCCACGCCCGCCAGGGCATTGGTGATGCGGCGCCCGGCGCGCGCGTCGGCGCCCAGTTCCCGAGTCAGCAATTGCAGGTTGCCCGAGATCACCTGCAGCAGGTTGTTGAAGTCGTGCGCCACGCCGCCGGTGAGCTTGCCCAGCGCTTCCATCTTCTGGCTGTGGCGCAGCGTCTCCTGCGTGGCCAGCAATTCGCCGGTACGTTCTTCGACCCGTTGCTCGAGGTTGGCGGCCAGCTGCGACAGGGCCGCCTCGGCCACCTTCTGCGCTTCGATATCGGTGTTGCTGCCGATCCAGCGTTCGATCTCGCCGCTGCTGCTGCGCATGGGCACGGCGCGGCCGATATGCCAGCGGTAGGCGCCGTCGTGGCGCAATAGCCGGTATTCGATCTCGAAGCCGGTCCCGCCTGCGATCGCCGCCTGCCAGGCCTGGGCGTGGCGGGCACGATCGTCGGCATGCAGCAGGCGCAGCCAGCCGGCGCCTTGCAGCGGCCCGGCGGCGGCACCGGCGTACTCGTGGACGCGGTCATTGAACCAGTCCAGTTCGCCGCCGGGCGTGGCGGTCCAGACGTGGTTGGGCATGGACTGGGCAAACGAGCGAAAGCGCCATTCGCTTTCGATGATCAACTGCTCGGCCGTCTTGCGCCCCGATATATCGATGAACAAGGCCGCAAAGCTGTCTTCGTCGATGCGTTGGGCGCGCACCTCGAACCAGCGGTTCTCGAGCTCGGGCACCTGGATCTCGAACTGGCCGCGGCGATTGCCGTCGAGCACGGCGCTGTAGATGGCCGTGAGTTCGTCGCGGATGCTGGGCGTGATCTCGCTCATCATGCGACCCTCGGCCCACGCCGTGTCGATGCCGGTCTGCTGCTGGAAGGCCGGATTGAGCGTGACCATGCGGAAATCGGCGATGGCGCCGTTGCCCGCGCGCACGGCCTGGCCGATGAAAAAACCTTCGCGCATCTGCTCGAACAGGTTGCGCCAGCGTTGCTCGCTGTCGCGCAGTGCCTGTTCGGTCTGGCGTCGCTCGGTGATGTCGGCGATCACGCCCACATAGCGGCGGCGACCGCTTTCGGGACTCGATACCACTTCGCCCCGGCGTGCCAGCCAGCGCACTTCACCGGTGTCCGGGTCGACCCGGCGGAACTCGCTGTAGGCCAGCGGATTGCCACGGTCGTCGAGGCGCTTGACGCCAGCCACGCCGACATCGTCCGGATGCAGCAGGCGCAGCAGCAGGGCATCGGTGACTTCGGTACCCGGCGGCAGGTTCCACAGCCGCAGATATTGGTCGGAGACCTCCAGCCGGCCGCTGTCGGGAAACCATTCGAAGGTACCCACGCCGCCGGCGGCCTGGGCAATCGACAGGCGCTGCTCGACGTGTACCCTGGCGGTGGTTTCCTCGAGGATCACCAGCACCCCGCAGGGCACGCCTTGCTCATCCCGCACGGCGCTGTAGTCGAGGCACAGCCAGCTGTCTTCCAGGCCCACGTCACGCTGCAGCATCATGCGCTGGTCGCGGTAGCCCAGCGTGCCGCCGGCCAGCACCACATCGAGCACGTTGCTGTTGAAGTCGGCCACTTCCGGCCAGGCCTGCTGCACCGGCAGCCCCAGTTCGCGCCGGCGCGAATGCCCGGCGGATGCGGCATAGGCATCGTTGAACACCAGGATCCCGGTGCGCCCCCACATCATCACCATGGCGCGGTCCGAAGCCAGCATGATCGAGGTGGCGGTACGCAGGTGGGCCGGCCATTGCGACAGCGGGCCCAGCGGCGTGGCGCTCCAGTCGAATGCGGCAATGGCCGCGCCCATGTGGCCGCCATGGGCCAGGAACGGGAAACGGTCGGAAGAGTCGGGCGCTGTCATCAGTGGGGAGCGATGGCAAAGTGGCAAGCCGGCGCCGGCGACATGCTGTCGCAGCGCAACATGGCAACGCAGCGAGCATAGCACGACAGCAGGTTCCTACGGCATGGGACAGTGCCTGCGCCGCAGGCCGCGTGCAGGCCGCCAATGGCATGGAAAATGCTAGTCCGGACACAGGCCCCGGCTGTGAATCGCGCCGCACCGGCACCACCGCTGCCTGTCACCCGCCACCGGAGAATCGCATGTCCGCTGCACCCTCGACTGCCGCTGCAATCCCTCCCGTCGCGCTCGCCGGCGAGCGCGACGCCACCTTTGCCCGCGTGATCTGGCGCATCGTGCCCTGCGTCACGCTGATCTGGTTCCTGGCCTGGGTCGACCGCGTCAACGTCGGCTTCGCCAAGCTGACGATGATGAGCGACCTGCAATGGTCGGACGCCATCTACGGCGCCGGCGCCGGGATCTTCTTCATCGGCTATTTCCTCTTCGAGGTACCCAGCAACCTGTTGCTGCAAAAGATCGGGGCGCGCAAGACCATCATGCGCATCACCATCGGCTGGGGGGTGATCTGCGTGGCCATGGCCTGGGTCCAGACGCCGGGCCAGTTCTACTTCCTGCGCTTCATGATGGGTGCCTTCGAAGCGGGACTGCAACCGGGCGTGATCCTCTACCTGACCTACTGGCTGCCGGCCCACCGTCGCGGCAAGGCCTTGTCGGTATTCGTCTCGGCCTCGGCCGTTTCGCTGATGGTGGGCAGCCCGCTGGCGGCTTACATCATGGACCTGACCCAGGGCGCGTGGGGCATGAAGGGCTGGCAATGGCTGTTCATCGTCGAGGGCATTCCGTCGGTGGTCATGGGCCTGCTGGCCTGGTTCATCCTGACCGACCTGCCCGCGCGCGCCAAGTGGCTGTCGTCGACCGAAAAGGAACACATCGCCAGCGAACTGGCCGATGAAGAGCGGCGCCTGGGCCCGCGCCAGCATAGCTTCATGGCGTCGCTGGGCAATAGCCGCATCTGGCTGCTCATCGCCGTGTTCTTCTGCATCATCGCCGGCAATGCGACGCTGGTGTTCTACGGACCGAGCCTGGTGCGCGAGGTCGGCTTTACCGACATCAAGACCTTGGGCTGGGTGATGGGCGGCATCTACGCTTGCGGCTGGGCCGGCATGCTGGTCAACGGCTGGCTGTCGGACCGGGCGCAGGAAACCCGGCTGCATACGGCTGCCGCAGCCGCACTGGGCGCCATCGGACTGCTGGCGGCGGCCTGGTTCGTCGGCCAGCGCAATCCGGCCGGCGTGGTGGCGGCATTGGCGGTGTCGTCGGCCGGCACCATGGGCGCGATCCCGATCTTCTGGCAATTGCCCGGCCAGTATCTGTCGGGCAGCGCCATTGCCATCGGACTGGCGGTGATCAATTCGGTGGCCAACCTGGCCGGCTATTTCTCGCCCCAGCTGCTGGGATACCTCAAGAGCACCACCGGCAGCTATACCCGGGGCCTGACCGGCATCGCACTGGTGGAGTTGCTGGCGACGGTGCTGATCCTGGTGTTCATCGCGCGCCCCGTCCGGCCGCGCTGAATCGGCACCGCCGCGCAGCCACCGGGTCATGTCGGGCGTTTGAGGTCCTGCTGGTCCAGCAGCTGTTCGGCATCGCTGCCGCCGCCGGTGCGCAGCGCCGTGCGCCCCTTGCCAGGGTGCGCGCCCAGCTTGTCGGGCTGCACCGGCGGCTCGGGGGTATGGCGATCATCGGGACGGTCGTCCAGGGCGCTATCGGAATGCGGCTTGGTCGGGGTCTGGCTTTTCATGGTGCTCTCCTGGCTGGCTGCGGATGGTCAAGTCCACTGCTGCTGCGCATGTACCCGGCGCGAGGACTCGTCGAACTGTTTCTGGCGCCGTGGTGCGCGGGCTGCCATGGGGGTGGGCTGGTGCGCCAGCGACTTGCCCTGCTGGTCCTGCTGGCCGCGGCTGCTGGCGCGACCCAGCGAGCGACGCAGGCGCTGGCGCACCGGATCGTCGGGATGCTCGCCCATGCGCGCGAATTCCTGTTTCAGGCGCGACAGCTCCTCGTCGCTGACGTCCTCCAGGTCCATCATGTTGTTACGGGCGCCTTTCTGTGCGCGAATCAGTTCGTCGAGCTTGAGTTGGGTCGCTTCGGCGTCGCGGTTCTGCGCGTTCTGGATCAGGAACACCATCAGGAAGGTGACGATGGTGGTGCCGGTATTGATCAGCAGCTGCCAAGTATCGGAATAGTCGAACAGCGGTCCGGTGATGGCCCACACCACGATCACGGCCAGGGCCATGACGAAGGTCCACGACGAGCCCACTGCCTGGGCGCTGCTGATCGAGAATTGATGGAACAGGTCTGAAGTCTTCATGAGCGATGTCTCCGGCGTGGCGCCGGTCCCGCCGGGTCGGCAGGCCATGCGCCTATGATGCGCGCAAGTATCGCTTGGGTCTGGCGGCGGGCGAAGCGGACAACGCCGCAGCACGTTGTAGGAAAACAGCTCGACAGAAGCAACATGGCGACAGCTTGCCGCCGGACAAGCTCAGGCGACGTTCTTGTAGGGCTGGGGACGGCCGGTTTCCTCGGCCACGATCTGCATTTCTTCCACGCGCAGGCGCAGTTCCTGCCATTGATGCGGCGACATCGAGTCGTCCCGTACCGCTTCCTTGTAGCGGCCGCGCGCCAGCACCGCCTCGGCGTCGCGCTCGATGCGCTTCTGCCAGCGCCGTTCGAACACCACATGCACCACCAGCGATGCCATCAGGCAAGCCAGGCACAAACCCAGTCCCACGTATATCGTGTATTGCATGACTGCCTCCATCCGCTCTCCATCGCCGTCGATCTTGTCATCAAGGCAGCATGGTAGCGCCAGCCACGGATGAGCAATATCAGGAAATGTCTGAGTAGACGGCCTGGCAGCGGCTTACGACACGCCGTCCCACACATCGCCGGTCAGCGAGCGCGCCGGCATGACCACCACCTTTTCGTGCACCCCGTGCGCCAGCGGCGCCAGCAGTGCGTCGAGTTCTTCCTGGCCGAACTTGATGCTGGCCAGGTCGTCATGCCCCAGGATGCCCTCGGCCAGCGTCGACTTGCGCGCCTGCAGTTCCAGCAGCCGTTCCTCGATGCTGCCTTCGATCACCAGCTTGTAGACGAACACCTGCCGGGTCTGCCCCAGCCGGTGCGCCCGTGCGATGGCCTGTTGCTCCACCGCCGGGTTCCACCAGGGATCGGCCAGGATCACCGTATCGGCCGCAGTCAGGTTCAGGCCGACGCCGCCGGCCTTGAGACTGACCAGCAGCAGCGGTGCCTGGCACTGCTGGAAGCGGGCGATCACCGCGCCGCGCTGGGCCGGATCGGTCTGGCCGGTCAGCATCAGGTAGGGCAGGCCCAATGCGTTGACCTCCTGCTCGACCACCGCCAGCATCTCGGTGAACTGCGAAAACAGCAGGATGCGGCGTCCTTCGGCGATCAGCCCCGGCAGCATGTCGCGCAGCCACTCGAGCTTGGCACGTTCGATGCCGCGCGGCGTGTCGCTGCCCTTCAACAGGGTGGGATCGCAACAGACCTGGCGCAGCTTGAGCAAGGCGTCCATCACGGTGACCTGGGACGCGCCCAGTCCGCGCCGCAGCAGCGCGCGCCTGACCTGCTTGTCGGCGGCGATGCGCACGCTTTCATACAAGGCGCGCTGGCGGCCCTGCAGTTGCAGGCGTTCGACGATCTCGATGCGGGGTGGCAACTCCTGCAGCACATCCTGCTTGCGCCGGCGCAGGATGAAGGGACGCACCCGCTGCGCCAGCAGCCGTGCGCGCACGGTCTGCCCCTGCTCTTCGATGGGCTTGCGCCAAAGCCGTGAAAAACTGCGGGCGTCGCCCAGGAAACCAGGCATCAAGAAATGGAATTGGGTCCACAGCTCACCCAGGTGATTCTCCAGCGGCGTGCCGGTCATGCAGATCCGGTGTCGCGCCTGCAACTTGCGCGCCGCCGTGGCGCTGCGGCCGGCCGCGTTCTTGACGGTCTGGGCTTCGTCCAGCACCAGCAGGTGCCATGCTTGTGGCGCCAGCGCATGCAGGTCGCGCCACAGCAGCGCATAGGTAGTCAGCACCAGGTCGGCCCGGTCCAGCTGCGCGAACCGCTCGCCGCGCGCATCGCCATGCAGCACCAGCACGCGCAACTGGGGCGCGATGCGCTGCGCCTCCTGCTGCCAGTTGAACAACAGCGAGGTCGGCACCACCACCAGCGCCGGCCGGTCCAGCCGACCCGCCTGTTGCTCCACCAGTATGTGCGCCAGCACCTGGGCCGTCTTGCCCAGTCCCATGTCGTCGGCCAGGATGCCGCACAGTCCCTGCTGGCGCAGGTATTGCAGCCACGCCAGGCCCTGCAGCTGATAGGGACGCAGCGCGATTGCCAGTCCCGGCGGCGCGCCCACCTCGCCCACGGCGCCGGCCTGGCGCAGGCGGCGCGCCAGTTGCAGCACCTCGCCTTCGCCTTGCATGTGCCATGGCGCGCCGCTGTCGAGGGCCAGCAAGGCCGAATGGATGGCATCCAGGCGATGCGCGTCCAGCGCGCTCATCGGCAGAGGGCCGTTCTTGCGGCGGGGGTCGGCCAACAGGTCGAGCATGGCCAGCACCACTGCCTTGAGCGGTCCTGCCATGGCGTCGATGCGCCGCCCGCGCGGTGCCCGCAGCGAGATCACGGCGTGCTCGTCGATCCGTTCCAGGGCGGCGGCGTCGCCCCAGCGCGGGTCGCGACGCAGCAGGTCGGCCACCATGGGCGCCACATCCATGACCTCGCCATCGACCTCGATGCCGATCGACAGCAGCCAGTGGCCGGTCGTATCGCTGCGATCGAAGGCGTCGGCCGTAATGGCCCGGGTCGGCAAGGCGCCGGCCACTTCCTTGGCCAGCACCTCGCCGCTGGCGGTATCGATGACGAAGCGCCAGGCTTGCACCGGTACCGCCTCGTGCGCAAAACCTGGCCGTACCACCAGTTGCCAGCCATGCCGTTGCAGCCGGGGCCCATCGTCGGCCCAGAAGTCGCCGAACGACTCTTCCTGCACCAGGGTCCACAGCGGGCCGGCATCGTGCATCGGATTGGTGGCGCGCCACTGCAGCGCATCTTCGCGCAGCGGCAGCATGCCCATGTCGCGGATCAACTCCAGTGCCGCCGTCTCGGCCACAGGGTCGCGCCGGATGTGGGCCGGGGTATAGCCGACGTCCAGCTCCTGGTCCGGATACCGGGGTGCAGGGGTGCTCCAGCGCTGTGCGCCGCTGCCATAGACCCAGTCGATCTGGGCCACCGTCAACGGCGCGCCGCGCGGACCGAACAAGCCATGGGCGCGCATGCCCAGCAGCCCATCGCCGCGGGTGAGCGTGTGCAGCGTCAGGCGCGGTTGGAAGACCGGGACGTCGGAAGAAGAAGCAGGCATGCGAGAGACCACTGGCACCACAAATGACAAAGCGGCCATTGTAGGCCGCTTTGTCGTCGATGCTCGGCGCCCGGCTATTTAGCGGGGGCAGGCGTGAAGCAGATATCGAACAGCGCAAACGGGATGCGCGCCTCGCCGGTGGCCCAGAGATAGACCGCCCAGCACAATGCGCCGCCCACCGCCAGCAACGCCAATACGATATGCAAGCCGGTGGCGCGGCGCAGGAAAGTCTCGAGGCGGTCGTATAGATAGGTCATGGCGTACGGGCAGGAAAGGACGCGAGCGACCATTGTAGCCAATGCGCCCGGCCGCCGGAATGGGACAAATTGCCGCAGCGGCGCCGACGCAACGCAGAGCGCATTTGCATCTGCGAAATTGTTCGTTCCCGCCGTCCCCGTGCCGCACTACCCTGGGCCTTTTGGATCAGAAACCGGGGAGCCCATGGGCCAGGACAACCAACAGAAACGCCGCCTGCTGCTGCAGGGCCTGGCTGCCGGGGCGCTGGCCGGCGGCGCGCCGCTGGTGCGGGCAGCGCAAGAGAAGGTATTGCGCATCGGTTACCAGAAATTCAACACCCTCAATATCCTCAAGGGCACCGGCCGCCTGGAGCAGGCGCTGGCGCCCAGGGGCTGGCAGGTGAAATGGTTCGAGTTCGCCGCCGGGCCCCAGCTCACCGAGGCGCTCAATGCCCAGGCGATCGACTTCGGGCATGCCGCCGACACGCCCTCGGTATTCGCCAACGCCGCCGGCGTGAACGCGGTCTATCTCGGTGCCGAGCAACCCTACCCCAAGGGCATCGCCATCTTCGTGGCGCAGGATTCGCCGCTCCGCGGCGTCAAGGACCTCAAGGGCAAAAAGGTCGCTACCGGACGCGGCTGGAACGTGCAGTTCCTGCTGTTGAAGGCACTGGAAGAAGTCGGCCTCGGCTACCAGGACATCGAACCGGTCTACGTGACCAATGCAGCCGACGTGCGCGCCGCGTTCCAGTCGGGCAATGTCGACGCCGCCACGCTGTGGGATCCGTTTCTGGCGGGACAGGAACTGAGCACCCGCCCGCGGGTGTTGCGCGACGGCACCGGCCTGTCCAACAATCGGACCTTCCACCTGGCAGTGCCTGGCTTCGTGGACCGCAACCGCGACGTGGTGCGCACCCTCTTTGCCGAACTCAGGCAGGCCAACAACTGGACCCAGGGCCATCCGCAGGAAACCGCCGAGCTGCTGGCACCGCAACTGGGGGTCGACCCCAAGGTGCTGCGGCTGGCCACCGAACGGCGCAACTACACCACAGTCGCCGTCGATGCCGGCATCGTCGCCGAACAGCAGCAGATCGCCGACGCCTTCCTCAAGCTGGGCCTGATCAAGAACGCCGTGCAGGTGCAGGACAAGGTCTATCGCGATGTCTTGCTCTGAGGCATGCCGATGCACCTGGCCGCTTTCCTGATCGCCGGCAACGCCGCCCACAGCCAGGGCCTGTGGCGCCACCCTGCCAGCACCCCGGGCGGCTTCCTGCAGCTCGACTATTACCGTCATGTGGCCCGGACGCTGGAACGCGGTCGCTTCGACCTGCTGTTCTTCGCCGACCGCCTGGCGGTGTCGACCCGCTATGGCGAGCATCATGCCCACGGCATTGCTGTGGGCGACCAGGACGCCACCCGGCTCGATCCGCTGCCGCTGCTGGGCGCGCTGGCGGCGGTGACACGCCATATCGGACTGGGCGCCACGCGTTCGACCACCTACTCGCAGCCCTACAGCCTGGCACGCGAATTCGCCACGCTGGACCACCTGTCGGGCGGGCGTGCCGCCTGGAACGTGGTGACCTCGGTCAACCAGGGCGAGGCCGACAACTTCGGCCTCGAACAGACCCTGCCGCACGATGTGCGCTACGACCGCGCCGACGAATTTCTGGACGTGACCCACAAGCTGTGGCGCAGCTGGCAGGCCGACGCCCTGCTGCTGGCGCCCGACGGCCGTTATGCCGATGCCGCGCGGGTGGCCGCGATCGACCATGCGGGCCCGCATTTCAAGGTCCGCGGCCCGCTGAACATCCCGTCCACGCCGCAGCGCAGCCCGGTGATCATACAGGCCGGATCATCCGATCGCGGCCAGGATTTCGCTGCGCGCTGGGCCGAGGTGGTGTTCAACATCCAGCCCGACCTGGCGCGCATGCAACGCTTCTATGACGACCTCAAGGGACGTGCCCAACGATTCGGTCGGCAGCCGGGCGAGATCAAGGTGCTGTCGGCGGTGATGCCCTTCGTGGCCGGCTCGCGCGCCCATGCCGAGGAACTGCGCGAGCAGTCCAATGCGCTGGCCGACCCGCTGGTGGGCCTGTCGACCCTGTCGAGCCACATGAACGTGGACTTCTCGGCCCATGCGCTGGACGCACCGCTGGCCGACATGCAGGTCAGCGGGATCCAGGGGCTGTTCAAGTTGCTGCAGGAAGTCTCGAGCCAACGCCAGCTGACCCTGGCCGACGCCGGCCGCCTGTATGCGCAGGGGGTGCTGGTGCCACAGGTCGCCGGCACCGCCGGTGACATCGCCGACTGGCTCGAGCACATCGTGGCCGAGCGCGGCGCCGACGGCTTCGTGATCACGCCGGCCCACCTGCCGCGCGGTTTCGATGACTTCGTCGCGCACGTGGTGCCGGAGCTGCAAAGACGCGGCAGCCTGCGCCGCCAGTACAGCGGCCGGCATTTGCGGCAGCACCTGTCGCGGCCAGCCTGAGCGCGGGCCTGCAGCCCGGACCTGGCGGCCTGTCAGGGAACCGGGCTGCACGGACGCCATCGACGCCGCCGATCTGCGCTAAGATCGGCGCACGACCAACCACCGCCCCGCCCCATGCCCACCGCACTACTCATCATCGACGTCCAGCAAGCGCTGTGCGTCGGCCCCACGGCCGTGGCCGATGCCGCCCGCATCATTGGCAACATCAATGACCTGGCGCGACGCGCCCGCGCCGCCGGCGCACCGGTGATCGTGGTGCAGCACGAGGACGGCGCCAGCCTGGCGCACGGCAGCGCCGGCTGGCAACTGGCCGCAGGACTAGCGGCAGGCCAGGGTGATACGCTGCTGCGCAAGCGGGGTTCGGATGCGTTTCACCAGACCGACCTGCAATCGATGCTCAAGACGCGCCATGTGTCGCAGCTGGTGGTGTGCGGCATGCAGACCGAATTCTGCGTGGAATCGACCGTGCGCCGTGCGCTGGCGCTGGGCTATCCGGTGACGCTGGCCGCCGATGGCCACACCACCGCCGACAATGCGGTGCTGGCCGCAGCGCAGATCGTGGCCCACCACCACGCCACGCTGGCCAACCTGGGCGCCTATGGAGTACGCGCCGGCATCATGGCCGGTGCCGATATCGGGTTCTAGCCGGCGCTAGAAACGCTGCGGGCTGAACGGCGCCAGGTCGATCTCGGGCGCCTTACCCGCCAGCAGTTGCGCCACGATGCGCCCGGTGCGCGCCGAACAGCCCAGGCCGATGTGACCGTGGCCATAGGCATGCACGATGTCGCCACTGGCGCTGGCCGGGCCGATGCAAGGCATGCCGTCGGGTGTGCTGGGACGACGTCCCAGCCAGAACTTCACCTGCGGCGCCGGCAGGTCGCGCGGCAAACCCGGGAACAGCTTCAATGCGATGTCGCGCATGATGTGCGCGCGGCGCCAATCGGGGGCCGCCTCGAATGACGCGAACTCGACCTGGCCGGCGATGCGCAAGCCGGTGTCCATCTGCGTGGCGATGACCTTGAATTCGGACACCATCATCGGTGTGCGCGCCGTGCTTGGCAGCGAATCGCCGGCAATGCTGGCGTGATAGCCGCGTTCGCTCTCCAGCCGCACGCGGTCACCGGCGGCCGCCGCC
>NZ_AKJA01000040.1 GCF_000282575.1 Herbaspirillum sp. YR522
CCGGCTGCGGCCTGCCGTACAGGCGCCCGCCCAGCCAGCCATAGAACAACATCATCAGCACCGACTGCACCGTCAGGAACAGGATCCAGTCGTCCAGCGCACTGCGCTGCAGCACCATGAAGAACGCCAGCGCCACCGCCAAGCGCGCCACCACGGTGGCGACCCGCACCCAACCGGCGCGTGCGGTATGACCATGTGCCACCATCACCAGTTCGGTCGAGGCCGACACCCGCGCCAGGCCGATCTCGGCGAACAGCGCCACGACGATGAAAGGCAGGTCGACTTCGACCCGCATCACGCCGGTGGCCACCAGCGTGCCGACCAACACCGCGATGGGCAAGGTGATGGCGATGCTCAACAGCATGTTGCCGTAGTAGGTGGCAAAGCGACTCTTGTCGCGCGACACCGCACGCACCAGCAAGTCGGCCCCGCCCATGCCGATCAATTCGACGCCCACCGCCACGATGGCCAGCAAGGCGGTATAGCGACCGAACTGCTCTACCCCCAGGCCGCGTGCGGTGATGGCGAACGTCACCAGTTGCAGGCCAAGGGCGCCCATGGTCGGCACCATGGTCGAGACGATGGTCCATAGCCGGAACTTGGCCTCCAGCCTGGCCAGCAAGCCGGCGGCGCTAGCCATGGCGCGACACCCCGGCCCACACGTTGGTCAAGGGCATCAGCGGCATTGCTTCTGCCCCGGTTCTTCGGGACGCGCATATTCGACGAAGACGTCGCCGAAGTGCGATGCCCAGCGGCCCCGGATCTTGTCGTATTCGAGCAGCCAGCCGACCATCACCGATTCGGGTTCGCGTCGGAACAACGGATACAGCGGCAATCGCGCGGTGATGCCAAGGGTCTTGGCGAAGGAGCGCAACGACTTGCCGCCGATGCTTTCCCAGCGCACGGCGTGGTTGCCCACGCGGTAGCGGCGCTGGCGCATCCACTTGAAGCCGGCCCGCGACTGCGGCACTTCTTCGTGGATCCAGGCGTCCTCGGACCAGGCCATGGGGTGGCCGCGATAGAACAACTTGCGGAAGAACACCGTATCGCCGCCCCCCGAGAGTCCGAATTTTTCATCGAACAAGGGGCGCGGCTCGTTGGCGATGGCCTGCATGTCGATCAGGAAATTGCAGGAGCAGAACACGAAAGGCTTGCCCTCGAGGAACTGGCGCTGCACCGACCAGTAGCGCGCATACTTCTGCAGATGCGCCGCATTGTCGGGAAACACAGGGCGCACCGGGCCGCCCACCACCGCCGCGCGCTCGGCCGACTGGGTCTTGAGCAACTCCACCAGCCAGCCTGGTGCCGGCCATTCGTCGTCGTCGATCATGGCCATGAAGCGCACGCCAAGACGGGTCGCTTCGTCGAAGATCGCATTGCGGGCGGCCGAAATGCCGGGCGTGCTCTCGATGATGTAGTTGGCGGCGATACCGGTGCGCGCCGAGAAACCTTCCACGGACTTCCTCACCTCGGGGTCGCTACCGTCGTTGTCCACCACGATCACGGTGGCCGGCTGGCCCAGCGTGGCCACGGCCACGGCGATGTGTTCCAGCAGCCGCTCCAGCGACGGGCGCCGCTTGTAGGTGCAAAGGCCGATCGCCAGCGAGGAATCGGGTTGCCTGTCTTGTGCGCTGGTCATGATGCATCCTTTCCATTGGTCGAAACGTATCGCGTGGTCTTGGCGCCTGCCAAGCCTGCCACGCGACCTAGATAATGCGCGATGGCCAGTGTCGAGCGCGCGCACTCGTCGCGCCTGAACATGATGGCCGCGCGGCAGGTGCGCAGCACCGATGCCGCCAGTCCTTTGAACGCGCGCCACGCAGTAGTTCTCCAGCCGTCGTAGAAACCGTCGATGCGCACCATGTAGGCGCCCGTGGTGGCATAGCGCGAAAGCAGGCTGGATACGGTCAGGCGGTCCACCGGTGCCGGTTCGATCACGATCGCCTCGTCGCACCACACGATGCGACCGCGCGCCTGCGCCACGCGGCGAAACAGGTCGTAGTCCTCCCCGCCCGAGGCGCCGTATTCGTTACGAAACAGCGGCAGCCCGATCAGCTGCGTGGTGGCGCGCGCAATGGCCAGGTTCTGGGTGGTATTGAGGGTCTTGACCGGACCCGTGCTCCAGCGCGTGCGCGCGGCAAAGATGCTGTTGCGGGCCAGGATGTTGGCGTCGGCCGGCAATACGCCCTGCACCGGGCCGCCCACCAGGTGGGCGTCGTAGCGCAGGCCGGCGCCCAGCAGGTTGGCGATCCAGCCCTCGGTCACCAGGCCGTCGTCGTCCATCATCAAGAGCCAGTCCCAATCCGGACTGACGACGCCGGCATGGGCGACCAGGGCATTACGCACCTGGGCCACGCCGCGCTCGGCGACCGGGATGCATTTGGCGGCGGGCCAGCTGGCGGCGAATTGCTCGACCACGCGCGGGGCATCGGTGCCGCAATCGTTGTCGGCCACCAGTACGAACACCTCGCGCCCCTGCAATTCGGGTAACAGCGATTGCAACAGCGCGCGCAGCAGTTCGGGACGCTTGTAGGTGGGGATGCCGACCACCAGGCGCAGCGCCGACGGGTCCCTGCCGTTGTCATTGGCAAATACGTTCATGAGAACCTTTCTAGCATCAGGCAAGTGCGTTCACGACGTGGCCGGACGCCGCCTTGGCGCCCGTCTTTTCCTGCTCGTCGCGCAGCGCCATGCCGCGCAGCAGTACCATCAGGAACCAGGCAAATCCGGTGGTGAAGACTTCATGGGTCTCGACCATGCCGTGCGCCATGTTGAAGAAGGCCACGCCTGCGCACACCAGGGTGGCACGGTCGGCGCGCAGGAACGGCGCGATCATGGCCAGGTAGATCAACACACCGGCAAAGGCGAGCAGGCCGACAATGCCGCCGTCGCCGAATGCACCGAGGAAAGCATTGTGGGGCGTGACGATGGCACCGAGATCGCTCAGCCGCAACGCCAGGGGCAAGGTCAATTCGGACAGATAGGTGTATGCGCCTGGCCCTTCCCCCAGGAAGGGCGTGTTCAACATCGAATTGAAATACATCGACCAGACGAAGGTACGGCCGGTAAATGTCGGATCCTTGCCCAGCAGTGCCAGCAATTCCGGCAACACGAAGAAGCCGAAGATCAATATCGACAACAGGCTTACCAGCAAGGTCGTCACGCCCAGCGCCACGGTCACCCGCGAACGCAGGAAACCGACCAGTCCCAGGTAGCCCAAGGTCACCAATGCCGCCACCAGAGAGCCCTTGGAACCCGACATCAGGATGCACAGGATGGCCAGGGCGACCACGAACGCAGGAAATTTCCACCGCTGGCGCGTACACATGCCGGCCGAGACCAGCATGCACAAGGTGGCAATCCATCCCAGCGCATTCTTGTTGGAGAACACCCCGCGCCAGATGCCGCCATTGGCGTGTTGCCCGATTGCCGGCACCGCCACCGAAACCAGGACCGACAGCACCATCAGCGTTGCAGTGGTGCGGAACAGGACCTTGCGCGACAGCGCCACCGGCAACTCACCCACGACGATTGCCGCAGAGAGGATGCAGAAGGTCCACAGCACCAACGCCCGAAGCGAGGTGAAGGGCGAGATGCCAAAGACGGAAGCGGTCAGGCCCGCCAGGAAAAACGGTAGCCAGGGCAGCAGCACGCGCGCCAGGAAATCGAACCCGGCCCGACCGATGTGCAGGCACAGGCCGAGCAGGATCATCAACCACAGCAGGTATTGAAACGGTACGCCCCCGATCTTGTCGGTCTGCAGCGTATCGACCCCGCCAAAGGTGCTGGGCTGGAACAGCCAGGCGCCGGAAAACAGCACGATCGACATCACCAGCATGGCCACCCAGAAAGGCTTCCAGGGTATGTCCTGGGTCGGGGCCTTTGCCAGGCCGGTGGCGTTCATCGCCGCTGGCATTCTCATTTGCCTTGACATGTCTTGACCCCATTGGAAGCAGTTGTGCAGGCATCGGGCTCACCCATGGTGAAGGCCGATATATTGTCGACGTCGAACTTGACCGGCATCGGTGTGTCGGGCGTGGCGTTGCCGACCCAGGTGCCGCCTACGGCCAGGTTGACCAGCATGTACATCGGCTTGGTGAAGGTGCTGGGCGTGGCGACCTGGCCCACCGGCTTGCGATCGATGTAGTACACGATGCGCTCGGGCATCCACAAGGCGCCATAGAGATGAAAATCCTGGTCGTAGCCCTTGAGCGGGGTGCGGCAGGCGGTCTTGTTGGCCTGGCCGACCGGCTGCTGCCAGTGAAGGGTGCTCATGATGGTGTCACGCACGTGACTGGGCGCTTCCATGACGTCGAGCTCCTGCGGCCAGGTGCGGTCGTCGGCCAGCATCCAGAATGCCGGCACCAGGTGGGGTCCGGCCGGGACCCTGGCGCGGATCTCGAAATAGCCATACATCTGGGTGAACGAACGGCGCGTCGTCAGCAGTCCCGACATGTACTGGAAGCCGCCGAGGAAATTCTCCAGTTCTTCCGGTACGCGCTCGGCGGTAATGCTCATGATGCCGTTGTCGATCTTGAACGGGTTCAGCTTGAGCGACTTGCCGGCCGTGCCGCGATAATTGGGATCGACGTAGATCTGCTGTTCGCGAATGGCTGGCGCGGTGCGCTTGACCACCCAGTCGTACCCCTGCCAACGGCGCGAGATCTGGTCAAAGCCGCCGTCATAGTGCGGCGTCCATTTGTTGGCGCTGAAATCGATCTTGTCGAAGTCGTCGAAGAAGGTGCGCTTGAGCGTGACGCTGTCCTGCGCCGGTGCGCTGACCGGCGCGCATTCGGCCGGGGCCGGGCCTGGCGGCAAGGGCAACTGCACTTGCTCCTGGGCGGTGGCCGATCCGACCGACCACGCGGCCAGCGCCAACAGTTGCCCGCACAGCAAGGATATCTTCACGGCACGGGGACGAATTCCAGGTTTCATAAGCTACTCATCGATAATTGATTCGGGTGGTCGTCAGTGCGTGGCCAGCACGGGCGGCTTTTGCCGCGCGCGCAACCTGTCGTTGAGGTAGTTGGTGATCGGCTTCTCGATCAACACATGCACCACCGCGCCCACGGCCAGAGAAACGATACAGCTCAGTGCGACGTAGGCGTAAGGCTGCTGCCAGCCGGCACGCCCCCACACCACCGAGACCAGGTTGAGCGAAAACGGATGCGACAGGTAAAGCGCATAGGACGAATCGCCCAGGAACACCAGCGCCTTCTTCAGGCCGGTGGTCTCGGGCTTCTGCTCGACCAGCACGGCACCGCCACAGATGAGCAACGCCGGCAGGCCCATCCACAGGAACCGCACCGTCCAGTATGCCGTGGCAATGCCGGCCGCCTTGAGCACGAACATCAGCGCAAAGCCGGCGGCGATGGCCATCACTGCCGCCAGGGGCGACACCCGCAGGCCACGCTCGCGCGCCATTGCCAGCGCGATCCCCATCAGGAATTCGAGGATGATGGGATTGGTCCAGAACATGAACGGCTGCTGGCGCACGACATCGAACATGCCCACCAGCGCGAAGGCGCCGATCAGGCCGAACACCAGCCCCAGCCCAAGTGTGCGCCTAAAGCACAGGGCCAGGCTGAAGACCATGTAGAAAAAGAATTCGTAGTTCAGCGTCCATCCCAGCATCAGCACCGGATACGCGCCGCCATAGGCATTGTTGACTGGAATGAAGAAGAACGAGGCGATGACGTTGGCCATCGACAGCTTCGAATGGGTGATGTGACCGGCGAAGACCACGGTGGCCAGCAGCATGGCCAGGGTAAACAACCAATATGGCGGCGCGATCCGTATCAGCCGACGCACCAGGAAGTTGCCGGCCGCGCCGTCACGGCCGAAGGCCGAACTGGAAATGGCATACATGATGAAACCGCTGATGACGAAGAAGATATCCACGCCGCCGGCCAGGTAGATGGCATTCCAGGGCACGTAGTGGGCGCCGCCGAAGGTCATCTTCTCGGCCTCGTGCTGGACGTGGCTGAGCAACACCATGGCCGCGGCCAGGAAACGCAATATCTGTAAATTCGGTAAGGTGGTCTTCATGTTGCCGATCTGTATTGAATATCTGTCATGCCTTCTTTGGTCCAAGTATCGCGCTTCAAGTTTGCAGGCTCATGACCCATTTGCGGGCCGGCTCCTCTACCCAGCGCCAGACTGCATAGCCGACCACGATGGCCAGCACGATGCCGCCGGCCCATAGCGGAAACGCCAATTGCAGGTCACTGGCGATGTCCAGCTGGAAATAACGCCGGGCCACGCGGCATACCAGCACGATCAAGGTCTCCACCAGCGCGTGCGTCATGTACATGCTGTAGGAGATCTTGCCGAAGAACAACAGCACCGGACGCCGCAACGCGGCCTGGAACCAGTTGCCCGACAAGGCGGACAAGACCATCGCCGGCGCCAGCAGCACCGCCCACGGCGCCCACTGCTCGTGGCTCAGCGCGACCACGGTCGCCAGCACCAGCACCGCGGCAGCCAGGCCCGAGCCGAACCAGTGGGCAGGCGCGATGCGATACAGCAGTGCCCCCGCCAGGAACAACGGAAACACCCGCAGCAACACCAGCACGCCATTGGTCGGATACTGGTCGGGCTGCAGGTTCTGCAGGTACAGCGCCAGCGGCACCAGGGTACATGCGATCACCGCAAGAATCGCGCCTACCCGGCCGATGCGCGCGACCCACGGCACCATCAACGGAAACAGCAGGTAGGCGTGCCATTCGGCACTGATCGACCAGGCCGGGTAATTCCAGGAGCGATAGTCGATCCAGGGGCCATGCAGCATCAGCAGCGATCCGACGTAGGCGCCGAGACTGTAGCGGCCCTGCCAGGCATACAGTTCGGGCTGGCGATACAGCACCGGCAACATGATGAGCAACATCGCCGTCATGGCAAACACGTGTACCGGGTACAGCCGCGCCACACGCGCCCACATGAACCTGAAGAAGGCCTTCAGCCCGGCGCCCTGCGAAAACGCCTTGCCGTAGACGTGCATCATCACGAAGCCACTCATCAGGAAGAACACGTCCACCGCATACCAGGCCTGGGTCAGGATCACCAGGCGATCATGCAGCAGGTCGCGCACACTGGCCAGCGACCCGTAGAGGTGATAGCAGACCACCATCAACGCCAGCATGCCGCGCAAGCCATCGAGTTCATGGATACGCAGCGCCGCGCGCTTGGGTGGCAGCACCATGCGTACCTCCGGCTGGGCGACAGCCGGCTCGAGTTCGGCGTGTTGCATCGGCCTCACCGGGCGCCTCCGGCGGCCGGTTCGAACGCCCGGCTCCATAGCGACTTGAGCGCGATGCCGCCGGAACGCGACAGGTGGTTGTCATCGGCGTACAGCACCACCCCATCGCGTATCACCCCGCAGGATTGCGCATCGCACAACGACGCACCGACATCGATCACCCGGAACGGCGTGGGCGAGGCCTGCGCCAGCTTCTTGAAGGCGCCGCGCATGTCGAGCTGGCGCTTCTCATGGTCCGAATGCAGCAGGTCCACCTGCTGTGGCCGGCCAAACAAACTATGCATGGCCATGGCGCGCGGGACGTCATAGCGTTGCTCGGGAATGTAGGCGAAGATGGTGATGTTGCGCCCATCCAGCGCATGCAGCGTGCGCACCATGCCACGCTCGAACGCATTGCGGTTCTCGTCGTAACCCAATTGCCGCGTTTCATCGTCCTTGAGGAACCAGCCGCTCTGCTCGAACTGGCCGAAACGCGTTCCCAGGAAGGCCGAGGTCCAGCGCGCCACGATGATTACGTCCCTGATCTCGGGATGACGCTCCATCAAGCCCAAAGTGGCATTCATGACCCCATTGCACGACAGGTTGTCGGTCTGCTGCACGCCGGCCAACGGGAAGCAGCCGCTATGGGTCAGGACCAGGCCGCGCCTGCCGGCATCCTTGGCCGCCTGGTCGACGCCGGGCGCGACGGCGTCGCCGAAGCTGTCGCCGATCAGCGCAAAGCTCAAGGGCGCGGCCGGCGCGCCCAGGCTGCACACATCGTCACTGTCGAGTCGCGTGCGGGACGGGCTGTCGCAGGCATTGCGCGCCGGGTTGGTATCGAGTGCGGTGGCGGCATAGGCGCGCGCCTGCGGCGAGAACCGGCCCGGGATGCCGCCGGTCAGGTGCACCACCAGCGCGAAGCCCACGCCGACGGCGGTGACCGCACCGGTCAGGCCGAAGACCTGGCGACGCGAGAAACCCAGCGTCTTGGCGTCGCGCCAGGGTTGCTCGACCCACTTCCAGCTGGCCCATGCCAGGCAATAGACCAGCGCCATGTAGAGCACGATCTCCCAGCCGTGCAGCTTGCGAAACAGCAGATACTGTGCGGCGACGATGATGGGCCAGTGCCACAGGTACAGCGAATACGAGATCTTGCCGGTCCATACCATCGGCCGGGTCGACAGCCAGCCATTGGCACCGGCCGCGCCGCCCTGCCCCGCATAGATCAGCAAGGCCGCGCCCAGGCATGGCAGCAGCGCCCGTTCACCGGGAAATACATCGTGCGGCGAGAACAGCAGGATCGCCGCCATCATGGCGCCCAGGCCGACGAACCCCACCAGCGTGCGCACGCCGGAAGTGCGCAGCGGCGGGATCGCGCCGGTGGCCAGCAAGGCGCCGATGAGCAACTCCCAGATGCGGTCGAACGGCAGGTAGAACGCCGCATTGGAAGCAGCCCTGGCCTGCCAGATCGAGAACACGAACGACACCACCGCCAGCGCCATCAGCACACTCACCAGGTGGCGCCGCGCATGCCGCCACAGCAGCAGCACCAGGATCGGGAAGAACAGGTAATACTGTTCCTCGACCGCCAGCGACCAGGTATGCAGCAAAGGCTTGCTCTCGGCCGAAGGGTCGAAGTAGCCACTCTTGAGATAGAAATAGATGTTGGACGAAAACACCACCGTCGCACCCACGCTCTGGGCCAGCAGCTTGAAGTCGATCGGCACGTAGATCACCGCGCACATGACGATGGTGAAGACCACCATCACCAGCAGGGCCGGCTGGATGCGCCGTATGCGGCGCTCGTAGAAGCGGCCGATGGAGAACTTGCCGGCCTCGAGCTCATGGAAGATGATGTTCGAGATCAGGTAGCCGGAAATGACGAAGAAGATGTCGACCCCGACAAAGCCACCCTTGAGCACGCCCACCCCGGCGTGGTACAGCACCACCGACAGGACGGCCAGTGCGCGCAGGCCGTCGATATCGGGGCGGTAGGCCGTCGACTTCATGGCCGCAGGTGCCAGATTGGCGCGAAGTTGTTGATCTGAATGGCTCATGCTTGCGGTACCTGTTTGGCCTTGGCCGGCGCCGTCCCGGTCTTCATCAACCAGTGGCGTGCCGGGTCTTCGATCCATCGGCACACCAGGTATCCCAGGCATACCGCCGCAATCACGCCCGCACCCCAGGCGCAGAAGGCGACTACCGGATCGGCCGCCAGATCGCGGTGTGCGTATTTGCTGGCGGCTCCCATGGCAACGCTGATGAAGCGTTCGACCAGCGCGTGCGTCATGTACAGGCTGTACGAAATCCTGCCCAGCAACAGCAGGCTGTCATGGCGTAACGCGGCCTGCAACCAGTTCGGCGACATGGCCGCCAGTACCAGCGCCGGCGCCAGCAGTACCGCCGCCGGCGCCCACCTGTCGATACTCAACAGCACCAGCGTCGCCAGCACGATGAGCAACGCCGCCAGCCCGGAGCGCAAGACACGCTGGCTCCTGAAGTGGAACAGCAGCATCCCCAGCAGGAACAGCGGCAGCACACGGGCCAGCACCACCACGCCGTTGGTCGGATACTGATCGGGCTGGACGTGCTGCAGATACAAGGCGAACGGCACCAGCACGCAGGCCAGCGCCACTATGGTCGCCATGGCACGCCGGAGGCGCAACACCACTGGCACCAGCAGCGGGAAGAGCAGATAGGCGTGCCACTCGGCACTGATGGACCAGGACGGGTAATTCCACGAGCGGTAGTCGATCCATGGTGCATGCAGCATCAACAGCGAGCCTGCGAAAGCCCCGGCGCTGTAGCGTCCGCCAAGCGCGAAGAATTCGCCGGCACGCGAGGTAGCCAGCACCATCACCAGCATCAGGATCATGCTCAATAGATGCACCGGATAGAGGCGGGCCACGCGCGCCCACATGAACGTCCCGTAGGCGGCAACGGTGCTGCCCGCGGCGAACACCCCGGAATAGACGTGCATCATCACGAAGCCGCTCATCAGGAAGAACACATCGACTGCATACCAGGCCTGGCTGAAAATGGGCGCGTATTGCCACAGCGTGGATTGCACCAGCGGCAGCGAGCCATACATGTGATAGGCAACGACAAACAACGCCAGCAGACCGCGCAGGCCGTCCAGTTCATGAATGCGCACGGCCGGGGCAGCGGCCGCTGCCGTGGCAAGGATGGGCTGGTGGATAGGCTGGTGCTGGAGCGAGGCCATTGTTTCAACCTTCCCAGGTCTTGGAGAAAGAGTGCTTGTCGTCATCCGGGCGCTGCTTGATGATGCGCGCCGGCACGCCGCCGATGATGACACGCTGCTCGGCGATACGCTTGGTGACCACCGCGCCCATGGCCACGATCACCTGGTCGCCCACGCCGCTACCCGGCGAAAAGCGCACTGCCGAGCCGAGAAAGGACTGTTGCCCGATCGAGATGTCGCGATTCATGGTACCGGCGCCGTGGGTGAGGAACTGCGAGGCGAACCCGGCGACCCAGGTACCGTCGCCGATGCGGATCTCGCCCAGCACGTCGAACAGGTGCGATTCGTTGATCAGGCAGTTGTGCCCGACCACGAACCTGCGCGCGTAGTTCATGTGCCTGACGTTGTCGTGGGCGGCGCCATCGCCGCATTCGATCTTGTTGTAGCGTCCCACGAATACCTTGTCGCCCAGCTTGACCGCAATCGGTCCGATGAAGGTGGTGCCGCGACGGATCAGCACATTGGCGCCGGCCTCGAAGCTGTCGACCGCGATCTGCACTTGCCAACCGATGCGTGTGCCGGGTCCGAAGCGATATCCCATCAGCATTTGATAGCCGAGCCTGCGCAGGCCGCCGAGGGGCAGGTGGGCAATGGCCAACGCCAGGATACGGCGAATCTTGGTGTGCTTGACTTTCACGAGGCCACTCCCTGCAGTCGGATCACTTCGTCCAGGGTCTGCTTGCGCTTGGCCAGGCTCATGTCGATGGTCGACTGGATGTGCAGCGCCACATGCTGCGGCTTGACGGTGGCGGCCATGGCCTGGGCGCTGAAGTTGGCGTCCGGGGTCCAGTAGGAGCAGGTCAGGCCTGCCGGGTCGAGCACCTGGCGATGCTGCTCGGCCGCCAGCACGGCTTCGACGAAGACCCCGTAGAGGATGTATTCGGAGATATCGCGCTTCTTGGCCAGGGCCACGATCCAGTCTTCACCGGTGACCTCGGTAATGCGCTGCTGCAGTTGCTGCAGCACATCGCGACGCCAGCAGATCAACTGCCCGATGTAGTTGAACAGGTCACCCTTGAAGTCCTCGGCGCCGACCAGCTTGAGGGCATTGCGGTGCCATTCGATGTGCGAGGTCATGCCGGCATGGATCGGCTTCTGGGTCAGCTTGAGGGCGCCATCGATATAGAGGTCGTCGGCGGTCAGTTCGCGAAACAGCAGCACGTCGCTGTCGACGAAGACCATCACTTCGGCATCGGTGTATTCGGTGGCGGCCAGCTTGATCAGTTGCTGGATCACCCAGCCACTCAGGCGCCCTACTCCCAGCTTGTACCACTGTTCCTTGAAACGGCGGTCGATCAGCCCCGGGATCACCAGTCGCTTGGGCAACGGCAGCTTGAAGAAGCCGTGGCGCTTGAGCACCGCTTCCTTGGTCATGACGATGCGATTGGCCGACTGCAGCACCGAGAACATGCTGCGATCCGATTCCGGCACGATCAGGATGTGCTTGAACGGTACGCGGCAATACCGGTCCAGGCTGGCACTGAGGTCCTTGACGTACTCGAAGTCGTTACGGTACGACGGGGTAACGATGGCGATGGGAGAATGTTCCATACGGTGCGGTTCTTTGGTCAACTTGTTCTTTGATGAATGGACCCGGTCCTCAAGGACGCGGCCCATTTGCGGCTGGCACGCTGGCGACCGTGTCGACCGGCTTGCGCCCGTCGAGCACCGGCATCATGAGTCCCACGACATAACGCGATCCTTCGACGGTGAGATGGCCATAGTCGAATTGCAGCGGCACGCCATTGTCGACCGTCACCTTGCAGCTGCGCTGGGCGCACAACGCCCCGATCAGCGAGAAATATTGCGCACCGGCCCCCACGGCGACCTCGCGCAATTGCGGGTCGAGGGCGAACGGCCCCGACGCCAGGCCCTGTGCGGCAGCCTGCTGCTGGTTGCTGGAGGCGCGTACCAGGAAGCGCGGCAGGGCCGACACATACTGCTGGATCGGACCTACCACCACGACCCGCTTGGCGTGCTGCCTGGCCGCGGCGATCACCTTGGGCAAACCGGGCAGGTCGGCCCGGGTCCAGCGCCCGGCCAGCACCACCACATCGACCGGATGGGCCGGCAGCCATTCGGTGACGATCTGGCTGACGAACTTCTGGCAAGCGCCCTTGGGTTGCGCCAGGTCGGCAATGGCGGGACGGCAGCCGGTATGCGTGGCCTGCAGCACGTTGATGCCTGCGGCGCCGGCTTCGGCCTGCAGGCCCGGCCACAAGTGCGCGGCATGGCTGTCGCCGATGAACAGCAGATTGGGGCTGCCCGACCTGGTCTGCAGGCATTGCGCCGCATCGAATTTCTGGTTGTCGCCGACCACGAAGCAAGTGCCGCCGCGATATTCGTGGTCGCCGTCGTAGGTTTCGTACCTGGCGGCGGCCAGTTGCTGTTCGTTGAAGCGTTGCGGCCAGCCTTGCGGCACCACGTACAGCAGGCCCACCACCAGCCCCAGCGCAATGGCCACGCCGGCGCGCCCCAGCACCTGTCGATTCGGCACGGCGGCACTGACATGGCGGAACGGCCGCTCGACATAGCGCCACGACAGGGTACCCAGCACGAACGAGGCCAGCAGTTCGATCACCTTGACGGTCCAGGTCTGCTCGCGCAGCAGGCCGATCTGGGTGAAGACGATCACCGGCCAGTGCCACAGGTACAGTGAAAACGAGATCTTGCCGATGAACACTGCCGGCTGCCACGACAGCAGGCGCCCCACCAGTGAATTGCCGCCACTGCCGGCCAGGATGATGGCCGCTGCCCCCACGCAGGGCAACAGGGCGGCCGCGCCCGGGAAAGGCACGCTGTCGTTGTAGAACTTGATGGCCACCAGGATCATCAGCAGGCCGAGCGCGGCCAGCACCTCGCGCAGCCAGCGACGGTTGGCCGGCAGGCCGGGGAAGATCGCCACCAGCGCGCCCGCCATCAGTTCCCAGGCGCGGGTCGGGATCAGGTAGAAGGTAGCCGTGGCATCATGCTTGAGCAGCCACACCGACCACCCCAGCGAGACTACCGTGATGATCACGGCACCCCAGCGGATCGCGGTCTGGCGGCTGGTCGACAGTGCCATCAGGATCAACGGCCAGAACAGGTAGAACTGCTCTTCCACCGCCAGCGACCAGGTATGCAGCAAGGCCTTGGTGTGCGAGTCGGGCGCGAAGTAGCCGCTTTCCGAGTAGAACAGGATATTGGACGAGAACAGTGTGGTGGCCGCCACCGACTTGCCATAGCGCAGCAGCTCGGCCGGCAGCATCACCAGCGCAGCCAGCACCGACACCACCAAGAGCATCACGAACAAGGCGGGGAAGATGCGCAGCACCCGGCGGCGATAGAAATCGGCGATCGAGAACGTGCCCTGGCGCAATTCGCGCACGATGATGCCCGTGATCAGGTAGCCGGAAATGACAAAGAAGACGTCCACCCCGACGAAGCCACCGAAGAAGCCTGGAAAGCCGATGTGGAACAGCACCACGGGCAGGATCGCCACGGCGCGCAAGCCATCGATGTCGGGGCGGTAGGCCTGATGGGAAGTCTTCATGAATCCGCCTTATGCCGCCAGTGCCGTCAACAGCGCCTGCCCGCGATCGCTCCAGCGAAACAGGCTGCGCGCCCGTTCGAAGGCGATATCCTGCATGGCATCGAGCGCGGCGACGTCGTCGATGCGCGCCACTACCGCTTCGGCCAGCGCGGCGTGGTCGGGGGACTGGATCATCTGTTGGCGCAACTCGGCTGGCAAGCCGGCCACGGCGTCGCTCAGCGTGGCCACCGGCAGGCGCTGGAAGATATAGTCGAGGAACTTCAACTTGAAACCGCCGCCGATGGCCTCCGGCACCAGCGCAATGCGTGCCTTTTCGTAGATCGGCGCCGGATCATCGACGAAACCGTGCAGCACGGTCGCCTTCAGGCCGGGCTCGAGCTCGCGACGCAACGTGGCAGGCATGTCGCCCACCACATCGAACACGATGCCGGCATCGGCGAAGATAGCGTCGGCAATGCGCAGGAACTGCCGCAGGTTGTCCTGCTTGGCGGCCCAGCGGAAAGAGCCGACCATGATCACGTGGCGCGGGCCGCTGGCGTCGATGCGACGGCTTTCATTGACCCGGCCGTTGTAGCCGGGCGTAAGCACCAGCGTCTTCACGCCGGGGCTCTGTGCGGTGAAGGCGGCGGCATCCTCGGCGGTGATGGCGGTGACCACATCGACCGTGTCGACCATGTGGCGCTCCATGGCCTTGACCTTGAAGTAGTTCTGCCAGAAACCGGCGCGCTTGATCAGCCCGGCGTCGGAATCGGCGGCCACGGCGCGCAACACCTTCTCTTCGTGGTTGTGGGCGATGTAGGCCAGGCGCGGACGACGGGTGCCCTGGGCCAGCTTGCTGCGTTCGAATTCACGCAACGCCCAGCCGGATGCGTAGTGGTCGAACACGATGGCATCCCAGGGCTGCGCATACAGCGCACGCAGTTCGGCGCGATAGCGTTCGGTGGCGTGCATGGCCGCCACCAGGGGCATGGTCGACAGCAGGGAGCGGGCGGTGCCGTAGCGGCCGCCGTCGACGCTCTTCCATTGGATACGGCTGGCCGCCGGCGGCGCCTTGGTGTGTTGATCGGCAATGCCGATGAAGGTCAGCTCGCCGTTGGCGACGGCAAACGATTCCGACAACTGCGCGGTGTAGATGCGGTCTCCGCTGTCGGCCGGATACGGGGTTTCACGGGCAATCCATAAACATTTCATTATCAGCCTGCCTTTACTTGTCTTTTGCCTTGCGCGCGCTGGTGGGCGGTTCCCACACCTGGTAACGCGCGCCTGTAATGCCTTGCCACACGCCCAGGCCGGCGCCGACGAAGGCCATCAGGATATTGGTCACGGTGGAAAACGGCTTGATGCCCAACTTGATGCCCAGCACCAGCGTCAGGGCCGTCAGCAGCGCCAGTGCCAGCGCCAGCCAGCCGGCGCCGGCCACCACCAGTGCCAGTTCCAGCAGCACCCAGCCCAGCGTCAGGAACACGATGCCGAACCAGCGGATGAACTTGTGCGACAGGTACATGTAGAGCGTCAGCGCGCTCATCTTCGAGATCACCGGCCACAGCGTGCGGTGGGCATTGAAGCCCTGGGCGGCGATACGGATCTTGCGGCGCATTTCCTCGCCATCGTTGGTCACCGAGGGCTCGGACGACTTGGCATGCTGGGACTGGATCACGCGATAGCCATCGGCCATGATCATGAACGGGATGAAGAAGTCGTCCACGATGTCTTCCGGGGGCGCGTGGCGCAGCGGCTTGCGCAGCGCATACAGCGAGCCGTCCAGCGTCATGATGGAACCGATATCGCTTTCCAGTTGCTTGATCTTTTCCTCGATGCGCCAGTACAGGGCATTGGAGGCGGCGTTGACCGAGCCGTTGTGGTCGGTGAAGACCTGCTTGCCGCATACCGCCCCCACTTCGGGATCGGCGAAGTGCTGGCGAAAGTGCGCAAAGGCCTGGGCGTCGATCTCGACACTGGCGTCGGTGAAGCACAGGATGTCGGCCTTGGACATGGCCACCAGGCGGTTCATGCCTTCGGTCTTGCCACGTCGGCGCTCGGCGATGAGCAAGCCGTCGAGCTGCGACTCGAACTGGCGCGCGATATCCGGGGTGCGGTCGCTGCAGAAATCGACATGCACCAGGATCTCCAGGTCAGGCTCGGCGGCGCGCAGGGCGATCAGGCGCGTGATGGTATCGGCAATGACCTTCTCTTCGTTATAGGCGCATACGCAGATGCCGAAGCGCAGCTTGGACGCATCCGACAGCGGCAGCAGCGTGGCGTTGGGCGCGTTGTGATCGCGCACGCCCATCGCCCGCAACAGCACCAGCGACATCGGATAGGTAATGAAAGGATGGATGGCCAGCAGGATGCACACCGCCGCCAGGACGAACAGAAGGCCGGTCATTTGATCGCTCCGGTATTGGCCATGGCCACGTTGAGCTTGTCGGCGCCGCCGGTGAGCAGCAAGGCCTTGGCCTGGGGCCCCACCGCACCCACAAGGTCCTTCAGGAATCCTTCCTGCAGCAGGTAGGCGGCCTCGACCTGGGCGGGGTCGGTCATCAGGCTGGAAGCCCGCACCAGGATGCCATCGGGCACCTTGCCGTCGAGACCGTCCTTGAGCAACTTCATGCGGGTTTCCCAGCCACCGCGGGGAAACGCGTCACCCATGCGGATCCAGTAGCTGACGGCTTCGATGCGGTTTTTGTTCTGCATCAGGAAGCGGTCGCCGGTGACGCTCATGCCAGGCGCGGCCGCTATCTCGACCCGCGCATGGTTGAGCTCGACGAAACCCTGCGCGGTATAACAGACTTCGGGGCGGTGGATCTTGACTTCCTGGCGTTGCTGGCGGGCGTAGGCCAGCGCCAGCATCACCTGTTCGCCCTGGGCGTTGCGATAGGTCTTCATGACCACCGAATCGTAAGGCTGCTCGCTGCTGTTGCCGCCCTCCTCGCCCACCGACAGGTCCACCTGCAGGTAGGGCGATGGCACTTCCACCCATTGGCCGAAGCGGTGCGGGATCATGGTCTCGATATCCGGCGTGCGGCCGACCACTTCCGGTTGCGGCATCACCGCCATCGAGATGCCCTGGGTCAGCGCCATGGTCACGGCCACGGCAGCCGCGCCCTTGACACCGATGGCGAACAGCCCCGCATTGCGTTGCCACAGCAGCCCCTGCGACTCCTTCGGTGGCACGGCCACTGCAGCCGTGGCTGCGTGCGGGCGGGACCGTTCACGACGCTCCACCAGCCACACCAGCGTGTTGTCGATGGCCATGATCAGTCCCAGTGCCGTCAGGAACAGCACCATGCCGGCGAAGCCGTGCAGGAAGCCCTGGCCAGCGGCGTCGCCCAGGTAGTAGGTGATCAGCGCCAGGATGATCACGCGAATGGTGTTGGAGGCGAACGAGATGGGGATGATCAGCATCGCCAGCACGGTATTGCGCAATACCGAATGGTGACGCACCAGGTTCATGTAGAGCAGGCCCAGCGCTTCCAGCGTGAACAGCGAATTGAGGCCGGCGCAGGCGTCGGCCACCAGCAGCTGGTATTGCCCGATGACCAGGATCACACCGTCGCGCGCGACCGGATAACCGATGCCATGCAACACCAGCTGGGTGACCGCCGAGACCGCGATCTTCATCGGCAAGGTCACCGCGTCGACGAAGGTCGAGGGCAGCGGGATCATGAACATCATGAAGAAGAACGCGAACCACATGCGGCGGCAGGTCTGCCAGCCATAGAAGAAGATGATCACGCCGGCCAGCACCGGGATGAGTGAACCGACTTCGAAGATATGCAGGCTCTGCGAGCGTCCCAGCACGAAACTGAGCAGGCCCAGCAGCAGCACCAAGGCGCCCAGCAGCGGACGCGGCGCACGCACGATCTCGCCGGCGCGCAGCAACTGCCGGATGCGGATGTAGAAAAAGCCGAACGACACCACCAGCACGATGGGGCCGTGCGCATTACGCTCGGTGCCCCAGGGCCCGTGGAACAGGTCGATCACGGTGGGCACGTACAGCAACAGGATGCCCAGCACCACCACCAGCCATGGCAGCAGCAGGCCGCGCTTGCCGGCGGGCAGGCGGTCTACTGGGGACTCCGCGCTTTGCATACCTGTTAGAGACATATCGTGACTCTCGAAAACGGAAGACCTGGAACACCGGCATCGATGCGCAAAAAAAGCGGGTGCAATCGAAGCGATGGCGGCAGGCCTATGAAGCTTGAGGGCGCAAGCTCCCGGGGATGTCCGCTTCGACACCCCTGGCTAGCTGCTACGTCGGGATTGCTTAAAACTCGTTAAGAACGGATCCGACCACTGCCACGCCGGACTGCGACAACTGTTCGCTCAGGCCGCGCACTGCCGACACATGGCTCAGGTGCTTGCGCGCCACGATCACTGCGGCACCGGCCCGTACCGCGACGGTCTGGACGTCGGCATATTCGGTGCTGGCCGCGGTATCGATGAGGATCACGTCGAAGTCGGGCGCCAGTTCGGCGAGCAGCTGCGTGAACGCCGGGCGTCCCAGCAGCTCCTGCGGGTTGGGCGCCTTGGGGCCGGCCGGCAGCACCGACAGGCCGAGCAAGGCCGGGATGCGAATGACCGGATCTTCGCCGCGACCGGTCAGCATCGACGACAGGCCGCTGGAATTCTTCAGGCCGAACAGTTCATGCTGGCGCGGATGACGCATGTCGGCATCGATGAGCAGCGTGCGCTCGCCGAGTTGCGAGAACACCACCGCCAGGTTGGCGGCCAGGAAGCTGCGACCTTCGCCGCGGCCAGGGCTGGTCACGGCCAGCACCTTGCGTTCGGCCTCGGTGTCGAACCAGCGCAGCATCAACTGGCTGCGCAGTGCGCGCAGTGCCTCGACCTGGGCATCGAAGGGATTGTAGGCGGCGATCAATTCGGCGCTGACGGCGCTCTGGCCCTTGCGCAGGTAGGGATAGTCGAACTGGCTCGACAGCGCCTGGTCGATGTCTTCCTGGGTCAACAGCCGCAACTCGATGGCGGCGTCGCCGAAGCGCATGCCCTTCTCTTTTTGCAGCCGCAGGATACGTTCGGCATTGTCGGGCGTGAGCACGCCGCTGTCGATCAGGATGGCGCCGATCGAACGGCCCGGCAATTTGCCACTGGCAGCGCCAATGGACTCGGAATGAAATTGTGCGGTTGTCATATTGTTCTGGTTCCGGTGAGGTGGCTCAATGGCAGAAGGCTCGACGCTTTACGCGCCCACTGCCGCCGTTTTACGACGCTGCCAGAAACGGCGCTTGCCCAGCGTCGACTTTTGCGCCCTTTCGATCACACCCAGCACGGGGCCGCCAGCCAGGCCCTGCATGTCGGCCACCGAACGCACGCGGCGGTTCAGCAACTCCAGCACCAGTGCGGCAAGCACACCCAGGAACGTACCAACAAACAATGACAGGATGATGTTGAGCGGGATCTTCGGTGCCCATGCCTGCTGAGGCGGATAGGCCACCGACAGCACGCCGATATCGGACTGCACCGCCGACACGTCCAGGTTCACCTGGGTGGCGCGCTGCGAGATGGTCTTGTAGGCATCCTGGGCGCTGTCGAGTTCGCGTTGTAGTACAGACAATTCGTCGCGCTTGCGGTTCAGGTCCAGTACCTTGGCTTTCTGGGCGGCCACCGCGGCACGCAGTTCGGCCTCGCGCTTGACGAACACCGATGCATTGTTGCCCACGGCATTGGAGGCAATACCGATCTGGCGATTCAGTTCGGCACGCAGGTTGTCGGCATCGGCCTTGGCCGACAGGTAGTCGGGGTGCTTGGTGCCCAGGCGTTGCGACAACTGCGCCAGCTTGGACTCGGACACGCCCAGGTTGGCCTTGAGGGTCTGGATCAGCGTGTTGTTGGCCACGTCGGGCGACTCGCCGGCGCCAGGACCGCTGGCCGCGGCACGACGCGACGTCGCTTCCATGGCCTGCGCCTGCGCCATTACCAGCTGGGTCGACAGGTCGCCCAGGCGGGTGTTCTCGACGTCGTAGTGGTTGTCGGTGTTGACGATGCCATTGTCTTCCTGGTACTTCGACATCTTGCGCTGGGCTTCGTCATAGGCTTCGCGGCGACGCTTGATTTCATCGGCGAAGTAGCTCGATGCCTGCTGCGAAGGCGCCACCTTCAGGTCGATGCTGACCTGTTGGTAAGCGTTGGCAAACGCGTTGGCCACGGCCGCAGCGAACTGCGGATCGCTGTTCTTGTAGGTGATCTCGAGCACGTTGCTGTCACGCGAAAGCACCACGTCGATCTTCTTCAACAGCAGTTGCGCCAGCCAGTCGCGGAAGTCGCCCACACCACCGGTCTGCTCTTCATAGAGGCGCCGGGCATCGGCGCTTTGCGCCAGCTTGAGGGCATCGACCGCCTTGAGGGCGACCGCCTTGCTGTTGATGATATCGACCTGGGTCGGCATGTAGCCGGGGGTCAACTGCGCCGGCAGGGCCAGGCCGGTGAGCGCGTCGGTACCCTTGAAGTTCATCACCAGGCTGGTGCTGGCCTTGTAGGTCTTGGGCATGAGCAGGCTCAACACCACCGTCACGAAGACCACGGTGAAGAGGACCTTCAGGATAAGGCCCTTGCGTGCGCGCAGGATAAGGAATAACTGGGCAAAATTCATGAGCGGACTCTCGATCTTCTATTCTGGTTCGATACGGTCAAAACAGGCCTGCGGTGTTCTTCAGAACCAGCTTTCGCGGATATACAGGATGTCGTCCGGCTGCAGCAAGGTGTCGTCGTCGACCTTGATCTCGGTCAGCTTGCCGTTGCTGCCACGGCGCTTGATCTTCATGCCGCGTTCGGTGCCACGGGTGGTCAGGCCGCCGCCGGCGGACAACCCCTGCAGCACGGTCATGGCATGCTCCAGGCGATACATGCCGGGCCGCTGGGCCTCACCATAGATGAAGAACTTCTGTGCGCGCTCCACCACCAGCACGTCGTCCTTCTGCAGCACGACGTTCTTGGCCTGGTCGCCGCCGTTGCTCAGCTCCCACAGGTTGATCTGCTCGCGTGTGGTGACGCCGTCATCGGTGCGCACCAGCGTGACGATGTCGCCGCCGTCCGGGGTCACGCCACCGGCATTGGCCACCATGTCGGTGACGGTGCGGGGACCATCGATGACATAACGACCGGGCTTGGTGACCTGCCCCAGCACCGCTACCTGCTGGCTGACCATATTGGTCACCAGCACGTTGACCTGCGGATCGCGCATGAAGCCCTTGTCGCGCAACTGGTTGGCGATCTTCTGTTCGGCGCCGGTGGACGACAGGCCGACCACGCGAACTTCACCGATCAGCGGCACGGTGATGGTGCCGCTTTCGGTGACCCGGGTTTCGGTCGGCTGGTTGACGTCGCCATAGATGGTCACGCGCACCACGTCGCCAGGTCCTAACGGTACATCTGCGGCATGTGCTCCTCCCTGGAGGAACATCATGATCAGAGCCAAGCAAGCCATCATTTTTTTCATCTTTGCCACCTCGATTGCACTGCGTTTTTAATATTGATTGGATATCGGGACTGGGGGATTGCCTGCTGCCAACCGGCTATTTCAGGCCGGCCACGCCACGCTGGATATGGCCGTCATCGGCTTTGTTGCCTGCCGCCGCGTTCGTCGGTGCAGCGCCTGCCGGCGCCGCCTTCAGGATCGCCTCGCCGCGCGGCAGGTATTCGATCTTGGCGGCCGTGCGCAGCGGCGTGATCTGCGCGTTGACCCGTTCGGTGTACTTCTGCGATGCCAACAACTGGCGAATCTGCGGCGCGGCCGCGTTCACGCTCAGCGGGATCGACTTGGAATCGGCCAGCGATACCAACAGGGTCTGCGACGCTTCCTTGACGACGAACAGCGTACCGATTTCCATGGTGCGCAAGCTGGTAGCCATCACCTGCGGCAATTCGGAACTGAAACGGTTGACCGTCTCGCGCCGGAAAGGTACGCGTTGGGTATTGAGGAAGTTGGCCACTTCGTCGATTCCCTTCTTGCCGGTCATGAACTTCTCGATCTCGGGCGTCATGGCTGCGGGCTCGATGATCAACTCGTTGAATTCGTACTGTCGACGCTGGGCGAAACTGTCGGGCGAGTCCTTGTAGAACTGGGCCACTTCCTGGTCGGTGGGTGGCGTCACGGTCCCGGCACGACTGGCCACGTAGGCTTGCGCCAGCACCGTGTCGCGCGCCTTTTGCAGTTCGGCCAGCACCGCAGGGTCTTCGTCGAGCTTGGCTTTCTTGGCCGCGTCCACCAGCAACTGGCGATTGATCAACGCTTCCAGCAGGGTCGGCATCGGCAGGTTGGGCGAGGTCTTCACTTCGGCATTGAGCTGGTGAATGGTGATCTCCGAGCCATTGATCCGCGCCAGCGACTGGCTTGAATCCTTGGCCTTCTCGCCACAACCGGCCAGCGCCAGCAACACACCTGCTACGACTACACCACGAGACAATTTGGGCTTTTGCATTTCAATTCGCATCTTCTTGTTTTCTTGGTTCGATTCAACGGATCATCGGCGCGCCGGATACCGGCGAGCGGACACGATGGCGCCACAACAACTATCTCATTGGCCACTGGGGCCATGTCATGCTGTCAGTTACCTAGTACGCGTTATCGCGTTTCAACACGATGCGCACCGTCTGGAAGATGATCCAGAGGTCGAACATCAGCGACCAACGACGCAGGTATTCCAGGTCGAACTCGATGCGCGCCTTCATCTTGTCGAGCGTCTCGGTCTCGCCGCGCAAGCCGTTGACCTGGGCCCAGCCGGTAATGCCGGGCTTGACCTTGTGACGCAACATGTATCCCTTGATCTGCTTGCGATAGAGCTCGTTGTGGGCAATCGCATGCGGACGCGGGCCGACGATGCTCATGCGCCCCTGGAGTACGTTGAAGAACTGCGGCAACTCGTCGAGCGAACTCTTGCGCAGGAAGCCACCGATCTTGGTCAGTCGCATGTCACCCTTGGTCGCCTGGGTAACGGCGCCGCCGTCCTCCATGACCGTCATCGAACGGAATTTGTAGACCACGATTTCTTCGCCATCCAGGCCGTAGCGGCGCTGCTTGAAGATCACCGGTCCCGGCGAAGTGGCCTTGACGCAGATGGCGATGACCAGCATCACCGGCAGCAGCAACAACTGGATCACCGACGCCAGCACGATGTCACTGACCCGTTTGACGAAGTTGTTCATGCCGTGGAACGGGGTCTCGCAGATTGCCATCACCGCCATGCCGCCGACATAGTCGAAGCGCGCCTGGATCAGGTTGAAGATATAGATGTCGGGGATGAAGTAGATCGAGGCAGTGGTGTCCTGCAATTCGTCGATCACTTGCAGCACCCGCGGCTGGGCCGAGATCGGCATGCTGATATAGACGCTGTTGATGCCGTGCTCGCGCACATACGCACCCACTTCCAGCATGCCACCCAGCAACGGCGTATAGGTACCGGCCGGCTGCCGACCGATGGCGCGGTCGTCGAAGAAACCGACCAGGTCGACCATCAGCGTGGGATAGTCGTTGAGGCGCTCGGCCAGCTTCAGGGCGGTGGGATTGACACCGATGATGATCGCCTTCTGGACATCGCCCTTGGTGCGCAAATCCTTCATGACCCGCTGCTGGATGTGCTGTGTCACCAGCAGGCCGAACGGCGCGCCGATGATCCAGGGCATGATCACGCGCAGCGAAAACTGGCTGTAGAACTCGCATACGTAACCCAGTACCACCAGCACGGCGACGATCAGGAACCAGTCGATGAAGATCGGGCTGACCAGCTTGATTGCCTTGGCGTTCTTGCGCAGGCGGCGCTCGTGCAGCTCGCCGAACACATAGGAGCTGACGAAGAAGGTCATGATCGACAGCACCCAGTAGTCGCCCGTGAACGGCAGGCGCTCGACCTTGGTGATGAGCCACAGGTAGCAGACGATCAGGCCCGGTTCCAGCACGCGCTTGAACAACATCGCCAGCGAATGCGGCTTGATGTTGGACAGCGGCATATGATCATGCATTTCTTTCATTGCGGGCCTCAAAACTCGTAGCGGGTTGTCAATGACACACCGTTGGACACGTATGCAAAACTGTCGATGTTGGACTGCAGGTTTTCACGGTAGATCGCTGCCACCAGCGACAGCGAGCTGGTCGGCATATAGGTCACGCTGAAACTGGCTCTTTCATACTTGTCGCGACGCCCCGATGGGGTCAGTCCCTGGATCAGGACCGCACCATTGAAGTTACGCTTTTCGTAGTCGACCAGACCGTCGAAACGCAACTTGTCACTCGACGCCAGCGTGGCCGCAAGACTGACTCCGTTGGTGAGCGCATAGTTCGCATCGACATCATTGAGACCACCGATCTCGCGCCAAAGATTCATCGAGAACGACGTTTTTCCAGTTGCCAGCCAATCGGCAATGAGGCGCGCATTGAATCCGGAATAGTTAGTACTGCCACCGCTCTGCCGCTTGCGATCGACCATGCCACCGAGGAACTGCAAGCGCGTCTTGCCGCTGTACAACCACAACACCTTGGCCTTGAGTTCGTCCTGCGTGAAAGAGTTATTGACCAGCACCCCATTGATCGACGTCGAGTATGGATAGTTGCCTACCGTATGCCGCGCTTGCAGACCTACGGTGCTGCCACTGCGCGGCGTATAGTCGAGACCGAGTTCAGAAATGTTCTGGGTAAACATGTTGACCTGCTGCGACGGGATGCTGTAGCCCAGCGACAACTGCGTAAACAGCGCCCGCAAGGTCCAGTCCGGATGCATCTTCAGGCCCACCGAAGCAAACTTGCTGCGCGTGGTGCGGATGTTGCGCTCGAACACGCGGAAATTCTGGAACGGCGTCAGCGCCTGAGAATATACATAGCCGAGTCCACCGGACAGAAATCGGCCGGCGACCCAACTCCAGTTGGCCTTCAAGTCCTTGCCGTCGTTATCGAACGCCGAAAAGTTATCGAACTTGGTGCGGTTGGCGCTGGCATCGATGGTGAAGCGCTGGCGCCCCAGCAATTTATTGATACGCAATCCACCAACCGTGGTGCTATAGGAATCGGCCATCCTGTCCGACCCCATCACCGACTGCGCCTGGGCCGCATCACGCAGCCGCAACACGTTGTCGTCGTAGGTAATCGAGTACTGGGCGTATGGCGTAACTACATCGTCGTTGGCAGGTACAGTCGCATAGGTGTAATTCTGCTGCGCGCAAGCCAGTGAGCCTGTAAGCAATGCGACGATCCCTGATGCGACCCGGATAGAAAAACTGGAGTTTACCTGCAACGTCATTCGTTCTACCCGATGCCCTTTCTTTTTATAAATTTGCAACAAAGGATGCTCTTTTCCAGCTGGATTGCTGCGCCGCAACAGAAAAAAAGTCAGGCTCAATCATGCATCATTTTTTGTGATAAGGCAAAAAAATCTAACTTTTTTTATTGCTAACTGGCAAGGCATGTGATAGTCGTTTTATTCAGTAAAAACATCAATCAGATAACCTCGTCACAGCGTGTAGGACAACAGGAAATTATGTGGAATATCGTTACTTTTCTAGGCGACAGCAGCATTACGGTACCTGCTGCACTTCTGATCGCTTTATGGCTTTGCAGCAATCGCTGCTGGTCCCTGGCATTGCGCTGGGTAATTTGTTTCGGTACGGCGATACTATTCGTCTCGTTAAGCAAGATTATCTTCATGGGCTGGCAAATAGCGCCCGCTTTACTTAATTTTACAGGTGTAAGCGGCCACGCCGCTTCGGCCACCAGCGTCTACCTGTCGCTGTCATTGCTGGTCTCGCATGGTGCACCGCGTCGACGCCGGTTGCTGGTGGTCGGTGCCACGTCATGCCTGGTGTTGCTGATTGCGGCCTCGCGCCTGGTGGTCAAGGTCCACTCGCCCTCCGAATTGGTCTTTGGGGTCGCGCTCGGCATCGTCACCACCCTGCTCTTCGCACGCGGACTGGCCACCGCCGGCAAGCTCCCCCGTCCTTTGGCCGGCCGTCCCTGGATGGCATTGCTGCTGGCCCTGGTCATGCTTGCCGCCAATGGCAAGCCGGCGCCGACACAGGACCTGCTGATGCGGATCGCAATGAGCCTCTCGGGGCGATCCTCGGTCTACGGCCGACTGCAACCTTTATAAATCAAAGGCGCCCGATTTTCATCGCGCGCCTTTCAATCCTTCGATGTCCATCCGGTATCAACCGAGATCCTGGCCCTTCTTGCGCCGACGGATTGCCGTGAAACCCAGCAGCGCCAGTCCGCCCAGCATGCTGGCATAGGCTTGTGGCTCTGGCACCGCGGAGATGTTGCCGTTGAATGCCTGCAGGTGGATCTCGCCATTCTGCTGCAGGCTGTTGACGTAGACGCCGCCTTCGATGTTCTGGTTATTGGTCAGGGTCGCGTGGGTGGCCAGGATGGAACCACCGAACTGGGCGTTGGTGGTGATGCTGGTTGCGTTATAGAAATTCCAGATGATCGCGCTGCCCAGCGATTGCGCCTGGCCGCCCAGGAAGTTGGCCCCGATGGTGGCTGCCGTCACGCTGGAGTTGATGATGATGGTAGTGGCATGGTTGACCGAGAAGCTGAACTCACCGGCCGCAAACAACGCGGCGCTGGCGGCGTTGTCGAGATTGAACACGGCCACGCCAGCCGAATTGCCCACCGCATTGAAGGTAGCCTTGTTGCCGCTGATCGAGATGGTGCTGTTGGCGCCTGCGACCTTGAGCTTGTCCGACACCGCTTGCAGGGTGGCACCGAAGTTGGTGGAGGTCGACGCTGCCTGGTTGGTCTGCATCAGGGCCGTCGGCGTGGTCGGCTGGCCGCCATTGAAGTTGCTGCCGCTCTTGGTGCCGACCACATAGGCTGGACCATTGAGGTTGCTGCCACTGACATTGCCCGAGATATAGGACGAGCCGGTATTGACGGTCGAATTGGACAGGCTGCCGCCGATCACAGCGCCCAGGCCATTGACCTTGACGTTGGTGGCATTGCCCAGCACGGTCAGGCCGGCATAGTTCGAGGCAGCGGTGCTGCTGGCATGCTGCACCATGTCGCCGCCGGTGAGGTTGCCACCGACGAAGACACGACCGTCCACGTGGGAGTTGGAATTGGCATTACCCAATGTCACCAGGTTGAACTGCTGCAGGATTTCGGTGCCGGTAAGGCCGGTGGCAGCGTGCGCCGAGCCGGAAAATGCGAACGACATCGATACGGCTGCGGCAACCAGTGCCAACAGCGACATTGGACGACCAGACATGTAATCCCCTAGTGGATGAGCTATGTTGATTCGGAAACTAATTTCTTTAACCAAACAAGCTTCAGATGAAGAATCGGGACGTTCGAATCAATTTGGATCAAACGTTGTAAATATTTCATCAATTGTAATCCAGCCGATCACAACTCATCAAGCGCAATCCCGCTCCCAGAGGGGTTTTTTAGCGTTCCTGCCGCATTGTCGCGCGACAAGATTCCCTCTGGTTAATATTGCAACCCAGGGGCCAGCGCTGCCGAAAATGAGAAATTTCCACCAGGAAATAACTAACTATTTGTTGTTGTCGCGGATGCTCAGGACCATGTAGAGCGCATTCTTGCCATAGCTGGCAAGCCTGACTTGCATCGATGCATCCGGCACGAAGCCGGCATCGCGCCAATAAGCGGCCGATCCATGCACTGCGACCAGGCTGGCATGGGCCAGGTGGTGTTGCCGCATCAAGTCATGCATGCGCTCCATGAGCGCGCGCCCCAACCCGCCTCCGCGCGCCTGCGGCAGCAGGGCTATATCGTGCAGGTGCAACCCATCGGCGTCGATATCGAGGCGATGCAGGAGGCTGTCCAGCGCAGGCGGATGACCGTAACGCGCGGGATGCATGATGCCGTAGCCGAGCAGCGTCGACTCGGCGCCCTGCGCCACGGCAACCATGCAACCCGGCGCAAACAACGCCAGTCGCTCGGCGAACACGGCTTCGGATTCGAAATAGCCGATATGCACCCGCGCTGCGATCTGCATTACCTGCGGCAGGTCCGCCGCCGTCATCGCACGCCAGAAACAGGCCATCGCTTGCCTCCCAATTGATCCGGGCCGGGTCGACCGGCGTAAAAAAACCGCGGCATCGCCGCGGCCAGGTTCGAACTCGCCCGTTACCAGGCCGCTCAGGCCGATAGGCCTGGCTTGAGCAGCTGCAGTACTGCCGACAACTCCGCGCGCATCGCTTCGATTGCCTCTTCGTCAAGACTGATCGGCGGCGGCACCTGGATTTCGGGTTGTTCCGGCTCCTGGCTGCCATCGAGCTTGTTGCGCGCGCCACTGATGGTAAAGCCTTGCTCGTAGAGCAGTTCGCGGATGCGACGGATCAGCAGCACTTCGTGGTGCTGGTAATAGCGCCGGTTGCCGCGCCGCTTGACGGGCTTTAGCTGCGTGAATTCCTGCTCCCAATAACGCAGCACGTGCGGCTTGACGCCACACAGCTCGCTGACTTCGCCGATGGTGAAATAGCGCTTGGCAGGGATCGGTGGCAATACCACCAACGCCGGTTTGTTGATGCGATCGTTCATAGATTAGGCTGACATCTCAAGCGGTTTGACGCTCGAATCCTCGACCATTTCCTTCAGCTTTTGACTTGCATGGAAAGTAACCACGCGCCGCGCGGTGATGGGTATTTCTTCACCGGTCTTGGGATTGCGCCCCGGGCGCTGGGGCTTGTCGCGCAACTGGAAGTTGCCGAAGCCGGACAACTTGACGGCTTCACCACGCTCGAGGGCATTACGAATTTCATCGAAGAAGGTTTCGACCATGTCCTTCGCTTCGCGCTTGTTCAGACCGACCTGCTCGAACAAAAGTTCGGCCAGTTCGGCCTTGGTCAGCGTCGGCAGGTTCTTCTCGGCCTGCGAGCGCGCATGCGATTCGAGCACGGCACGTTGCAGGTCGGCGTCCAGCACGGATTGAAACTCGTTCGAATTCACGTTGTTCATGGCGAAAGTGACGGGGCCTGTGACCAGTCTGTTGTTATTGTCTTGCGGGTTCATCAGGCACGCAATCTGGCGCCAAGCTTTGCGCTTGCAGCTGTCACCAGTGCACTCATCGCAACGTCGACCTTGTCATCCTGAAGGGTGTTTTGAGTATCTTGCAACGTGAACCTGAACGCAAGACTTTTTTCGTCCGTCTCGAGCCCCTTGCCTTGATATTCATCAAATAAAACAATGGCTTGGATGATAGCGCAGGCAGCGTTGTCACGCTGTTCGGCAGCAAACACATCCAGCAATTGCTGGGCTGCGATCGGCTGCTTGACCACCAGCGCCAGGTCGCGGCTGACGGCCGGGAACTTGGAGATGTCGAGGTACGACGGCAGGTCGCGCTGCTGCAGGGCGTGGGCATCGACTTCGAACAGCACCGGTGCCAGCGGCAGGTCATATTTCTGCTGCCAGCGCGGATGCAGTTCGCCGATCACGCCGATGACCTGTTCGCCCAGCAGCACTTGCGCGCTGCGCCCCGGATGCAGCGCCGGGTGCTCGATACGGGCAAAGCGCAATGCGCGCGGCGCGAACAAGGCTTCCAGATCGGCCTTGAGATCGAAGAAATCGATATTGCGGCTGGCCTGCCCCCACTGCTCTTCCAGCACCGGGCCATAGGCCAGCGCGGCGACCTTCTTGGGCTGGTCGAAACCGGCCACCGACAGCTCGCCGTCGAGCGCGGCCGGGTTTTTGGCGAACACGCCGCCGATCTCGAAGACACGGATGCGACCGGCCTTGCGGTTGATGTTGTAGCGGGCGTTGGCGACCAGGCCCGCCAGCAAGGAAGAACGCATCACGCTCATCTGGCTGGCAATCGGATTGAGCAAACGGATGGGGTCGTCGTTGCCGGCGAAATCGGCTTCCCAGGCAGCTTCGACGAAGCTGAAATTGACCACCTCCTGGTAATCGAGGTCGGCCAGTTGGCGCCGGATCGCAAACAGGGAACGGGTGTTCTCGGGAGCGATGCGCATCGCACTGGCAGCCACCGGCGGCAGCGCCGGGATGTTCTCGAAACCGTAGACGCGCGCCACCTCTTCGATCAGGTCTTCCTCGATCTCGATATCGAATCGATACGAAGGAGGCGTGACCGAGAACAGGCCGGGCTGCTGGCTGAACTGCAGGCCCAGCCGCTTGAAGATGTCGGCCACCATGTCGTCGGTGATCGCCACCCCGATCACCTTGGCCGCGCGCGCGGTGCGCAGGCTGACCGCGGCGCGTTGCGGCAGGTTCACCACCTGGTCGTCGATCGGGCCGATGCCGGTCTGGGCGGTACCGCAGATTTCGATGAGCAAGGCGGTGATACGCTCGATATGGTCGACCACGGTGGCGAAGTCGACGCCACGCTCGAAGCGATGCGCGGCATCGGTCGAGAAGTTATAGCGACGGGCACGCCCCTGGATCGCCTGTGGGAACCAGAACGCGGCTTCGAGGTAGATGTTGGTGGTGTCGAGCGAGACGGCGGTGGCGTCGCCGCCCATGATGCCGGCCAGGGATTCGAGTTGCTTGTCGTCGGCGATCACGCCGACCCATTCATCGACCTCGACCGTATTGCCATTGAGCAGCTTGAGCGATTCGCCCTGCTTGCCCCAGCGTACGTCCAGGCCGCCGTGGATCTTGTCGAGATCGAACACGTGCGACGGACGCCCCAGTTCCAGCATGACATAGTTGGAGATGTCGACCAGCGCCGAGATCGGGCGTTGGCCGCTGCGCTCCAGGCGCTGCTTCATCCATTGCGGCGTGGCCGCACGCGCGTTGAGACCGCGGATGACGCGACCGGCGAAGCGGCCGCACAGGTCCGGCGCCGAAATACGCACCGGCAGCTTCTCGTCGAGCGTGAACGCCACCGGCTGGAACACGGGCGACTTCAGCGGCGCCCCGGTCAGGGCCGAGACTTCGCGGGCCACGCCCAGCACCGACAGGCAGTCAGCCTTGTTGGGCGTCAACTTGATGGTGAACTTGAGGTCGTTGAGCTGCAGGTAGTCGCGGAAATTCTGGCCCACCGGCGCATCGTCGGGCAGCTCCAGCAGGCCGCCGTGCTCGTCGGACAGCTTCAGCTCGCGTGCCGAGCACAGCATGCCTTGCGATTCGACGCCCCGCAGCTTGCCGACCTTGATCTCGAACGGCTTGCCGTCGGCGCCCGGCGGCAGCACCGCGCCGACCATGGCGCATGGAACCTTGAGGCCGGCCCGCACATTGGGTGCGCCGCAGACGATATTGAGGATGGTACCGGTGTGCACGTTGACACGGCAGACGTTGAGGCGGTCGGCATCGGGATGCTTGCTCACTTCCAGCACTTCGCCCACCACCACGTTGGTGAACGGCGGTGCAACCGGCTCGACCTCTTCCACTTCGAGGCCCGACATCGTCAGCAAATGCGAGAGTTCATCCGAAGTCATGTTCGGATTGACCATCGTACGCAACCAGTTTTCAGAGAATTGCATGATTCAGACTTTCGGCTATGCACCAACACGCGCCGCGACCATGCGCGACGCCGCTCGTTATCGATTTAATTGAATTGCTTGAGGAAGCGCAGGTCGCCTTCGTAGAACAGGCGCAGGTCACTGATGCCATAGCGCAGCATGGTCAGGCGCTCCAGGCCGGAGCCGAATGCAAAACCGATGTATTGCTCGGGATCGAGACCCATGTTGCGCACCACCGTCGGGTGTACCTGGCCGGCACCGGAGACTTCCAGCCAGCGCCCCTTCAGGGGGCCGCTGCCGAAGGCGATATCGATTTCGGCCGACGGTTCGGTAAACGGGAAATACGAGGGGCGGAAACGTACCTGCAGGTCATCGGTCTCGAAGAAGGCCTTGACGAAATTGAGGTAGACGCCCTTGAGGTCGGCGAAGCTGATGTCTTCGGCAATCCACAGGCCTTCGACCTGGTGGAACATGGGCGAATGGGTGGCATCGCTGTCGACGCGATAGGTACGCCCGGGGGCGATGACCTTGATCGGCGGCTTGTTCATGCGCGCATAGCGCACCTGCATCGGGCTGGTGTGGGTGCGCAGCAGCAGCGGCTTGCCGGCGCTGTCGCGGCCATCGATATAGAAGGTATCCTGCATCGAGCGTGCGGGATGGTTTTCGGGGCTGTTGAGCGCCGTGAAATTGGTCCAGTCGGTCTCGATCTCGGGGCCATCGGCCACATCGAATCCGATCGAATGGAAGATCTCTTCGACCCGCTGCCAGGAGCGCATCACGGGATGGATGCCGCCGGTGCCACGACCGCGGCCAGGCAGGGTGACGTCGATGGCCTCGGCGTTCAGGCGCGATTGCATCTGCGCATTGGCAAGTTCATCGCGCCGCGCGGTGAGCGCGGTTTCGATTTTCTCCTTGGCGACATTGATGATCGCCCCTTGCGTCTTGCGCTCTTCCGGCGCCAGCTTGCCCAGGCCCTTCATCTGCTCGGTGATCTGGCCGGTCTTGCCCAGGTACTTGGCCTTGGCGTTTTCCAGTGCGGCAGCATCAGTGGCGGCGGCAAAATCGCTCTGCGCCTGTGCCACGAGTTGGTCTAGGGGATTCATGCGGTAAATCTCGCTCCAATCGAAAATCCGACGACGAAGTCGAAAAGAAGAATATCCACGAATGCGTGGATCAAAAACATACGGGGCATCGGTATTTCACCTCTGCCCCGCAGGATTTTGCAGCGCCGGCTGCTGTTGGACTTCATGCGTCATGCATCAGCGGCCGGCTGCCGCATCAACACGCTGACGATCAGGCTGCAGCGATGTTGGCCTTCACCTGGTTGACGATGGCCAGGAACGCAGCCTTGTCGGTGACAGCCATGTCGGCCAGGACCTTGCGGTCCAGCTCGATCGAAGCACGCTTCAAGCCGTTCATGAACACGCTGTAGGTCACGCCATGCTGACGGGCAGCGGCGTTGATACGGGCGATCCACAGGGCACGGAAAACGCGCTTCTTGTTACGGCGATCGCGGTAGGCGTACTGACCAGCGCGCATGACCGCTTGCTTGGCAATACGGTATACGTTTTTGCGACGACCACGGTAACCCTTGGCAAGGGCGAGGACTTTTTTGTGACGGGCACGTGCTGTTACCCCACGTTTGACTCTAGGCATAGTAGCTCCTTTAGTATGAGTGTGAGGTTAAGCGAACGGCAGCATTGCGCGCACGGAGTTCATGTTTGTGTCATGAACTTCCACTGCACCGCGCAATTGACGCTTGTTCTTGGTGGTCTTCTTGGTCAGGATGTGACGCTTGAAGGCTTGACCGCGCTTGACAGTACCGCCCGGGCGCACGCGAAAACGTTTCTTCGCGCTGCTCTTCGACTTCATCTTAGGCATAGCAAATCTGTCCTGTTGGACAGCTCCATTTTTTTATGATTGCAGGTGGCAGCAACACTCGCTGCTCTTTGATGCCTGCTCTCACTTATTTGACAGCGGGGTAACCCCGCTGCTTTCGCCTGCCGCGGTCATTGACTGACTGCGGCGGGCAAATCCTTTGTCGGCCTACCTGTAGATCGCTTTCGCAACACAGGCGAGGTCGTGCGACCTCGCCTCTTACGGCAAACCGCGCACGCAAGACGTACGCGTTATTTCTTCTTCTTCGCCGCCATGATCATGATCATCTGGCGGCCTTCCATCTTGGGAAACTGCTCGACCTGCGCATACGGCTCGAGGTCGACCTTCAAGCGCTCCAGAACGCGCATGCCGATTTCCTGGTGGGCCATTTCACGGCCGCGGAAACGCAACGTGATCTTCACCTTGTCGCCCTCTTCCAGGAACTTGGTCATGTTGCGCACCTTGATGTTGTAATCGCCATCATCGGTGCCAGGACGGAATTTGATTTCCTTGACCTGGATGACCTTCTGCTTGAGTTTGGCTTCGTGCGCCTTCTTCTGCTCCTGGTACTTGAACTTGCCGTAGTCCATCAAACGGCAGACCGGAGGCTGGGCAGTCGGCGCGATCTCGACGAGATCCACTTCTGCCTCTTCGGACAGACGTAACGCTTCAGCCAGGCTGACGATACCCAAGGGTTCGTTCTCAACACCCGATAAACGCACCTCTGGTGCAGTGATTTCGCGATTTAGGCGATGCGACTTGTCAGTAGCTATTGCAGTTTCCTTTTGACATCCAATGAATAAAGCGGTGCTCCTTGCGCAAAGGGAGCCAGGCTCCCTTTCTATCAGGCTTTGGTGTCGACCTCTGTCTTGAGACGCTCCACCAATGCGTCGATCGGCATCACGCCCAGATCGACATTGCCCCGCGCACGCACGGCCACAGTGTTTGCATCACGTTCTTTATCACCTACCACAAGGATATATGGCGGCTTCTGAATCGAATGCTGCCGTATTTTATAGGTAATCTTTTCGTTGCGCAAATCGGTCTCGACCCTAAACCCTTGTTTTTTCAGCGTTTGTGCAACGTCCTTCACATAATCGGCTTGCGCGTCGGAAATATTCAGGATGACAACCTGCACCGGCGCCAGCCACAACGGCATCGCGCCGGCGTGGTTTTCGATCAGGATCGCAATGAAGCGCTCCAGCGAACCGACAATCGCCCGGTGCAGCATGACCGGCACCCGACGGCCGTTGTCTTCGGTGACGTATTCGGCCCCCAACCGCGCCGGCATCGAGAAGTCTACCTGCATGGTCCCGCACTGCCACGAGCGTCCGATCGAATCCTTCAGGTGGTATTCGATCTTCGGTCCGTAGAAAGCGCCCTCGCCCGGCAACTCCTCCCACTCGGTGCCGGAGGCGCGAATCGCTTCGCGCAGCGCGTTTTCGGCCTTGTCCCAGACCTCTTCGGCCCCGATACGCTTCTCGGGACGCAAGGCCAGCTTCACGGCAACATCGGTAAAGCCGAAGCAGTCGTACACTTCGCGCACCACCCGGTTGAAGGCGGCCACTTCCTCCTGGATCTGGTCTTCGGTACAGAAGATGTGTCCATCGTCCTGGGTAAAGCCGCGCACGCGCATCATGCCGTGCAGCGCGCCGGACGGCTCGTTGCGGTGGCACTGGCCGAATTCGCCGAAGCGCAACGGCAGGTCGCGATAGCTGTGCAGGCCGGAATTGTAGATCTGGATATGACCCGGGCAATTCATGGGCTTGAGCGCGTAGGCACGACTCTCCGACTCGGTGGTAAACATGTTGTCGCGATAGTTATCCCAGTGCCCGGTCTTTTCCCACAGCGAACGATCCAGGATCTGCGGCGCCTTGACTTCCTGGTAGCCGCTATCCTGGTAGACACGCCGCATGTATTGCTCGACCTGTTGCCAGATCGACCATCCCTTGGGGTGCCAGAACACCAGCCCGGGCGCTTCTTCCTGGAAGTGGAACAGGTCCAGTGCACGGCCCAGCTTGCGGTGGTCGCGCTTCTCGGCTTCTTCCAGCATGTGCAGGTAGGCCTCCTGGTCTTCCTTCTTGAGCCAGGCGGTGCCGTACACCCGCTGCAGCATCTCGTTGTTGGAGTCGCCGCGCCAGTAGGCGCCGGCCAGCTTCATCAGCTTGAATACCTTCAATTTGCCGGTCGACGGCACGTGCGGGCCGCGGCACAGGTCGGTGAAGCCGCCTTCGCTGTACAGCGAGACATCTTCGTTCTGGGGAATCGAGGCAATGATCTCGGCCTTGTAGTTTTCACCGATGGACTTGAAATAACTGACCGCTTCATCGCGCGGCAAGACCTTGCGCGTGACTGGCTCATCCTTCTTGGCCAGCTCGGCCATCTTCTTCTCGATGGCAGCCAGGTCGTCCGGCGTGAATGGGCGCTTGTACGAGAAGTCGTAATAGAAGCCGTTCTCGATCACCGGGCCAATGGTCACCTGGGCCTCGGGAAACAATTCCTTGACCGCATAGGCCAGCAAGTGCGCGGTGGAATGGCGGATCACGTCCAGGCCATCGGCATCCTTGTCGGTCACGATGGCCAGCTCGGCGTCCCGCTCGATCAGGAAGGACGTATCGACCAGCTTGCCATCGACACGACCGGCCAGGGCCGCCTTGGCCAGGCCGGCGCCAATACTGGACGCGACCTGTGCCACAGTCACGGGCGCGTCGAATTGACGCTGGGAACCATCGGGAAGACGAACTGAAACCATAGTGTGCTCCGTGTCGGCAGCATTGCTGCCTTGCCTGAATTGGGTGGGTGATACCAAAAATGAAGACGAAAAAAAACGCGGGCCAGCCGCGCTTTTCGTGAAGACGAAAAAGAACCCGACTAGCGTCGCAAGGAATTTCCAGTGCTAGTTCGCGGTGTCATAACCGATTCGCCTTTCTCGCTCTTATATAGAAGTGGATTCAATGTTCTTGCCGCCCGCCATACAACGTCGGCAAACGCAAAGAACGACATTATAGCAAACATCACGCAATTGAGGACCCGCCCACGGCGTTGCATTTTACAAGTGCAAATTGCGCGACCTGTCGCTTATTTCAATCAGGTTGAAAACTGACCCATGATACGATGATGGTAGATATTCGAAGAAAGAAACGCATCATGTCGGACCATCAACACTGCATCGAGCACATCACCGTCATCAACAACGTCGAGTACACCCTTCAGAGTCGCACCGTCGAGCTTGACGACGGCCAGCGGCACGCTGAATATCGCGTACTGCTCGATGGCGATGAGATCAAGGGCTGGACGCGCGGCGAGATACTGCCGCTGTTCGGCATCGGGCGCAGCTGAGCTGCTCTCGCATCCACGCAATAGTCCACCCGCAACGTAAAAACGGCATCCTCCTGGATGCCGTTTTTGCGTGATACCGATCATTCCAGAGAACGACTACGGTGCGCTCTTGGCCAGCTGCGCACGTCGCGCCAGGATCTTCTCGATCTTTTCCTTGAGCGTGGCAGCGTTGAACGGCTTGACGATATAGCCATCCGCCCCCGACTGCGCCGCTTCGACGATATTTTCCTTCTTGGCCTCGGCCGTGATCATCAGCACCGGCAGGTGTGCCAGTGCCGGCGTGGCGCGAATCTTCTTGAGCAGGGTCAGGCCATCCATGACCGGCATGTTCCAGTCGGTCAGCACAAAGGTGATACCCAAGGCACCTGCCTCGAGCACCTTCAATGCAGACGAGCCGTCGTCGGCCTCGACGATCCTGGTGTACTCCAACTCCTTCAGGAGGCCACTGACAATGCGCCGCATGGTCGAGAAATCGTCGACTACGAGAAAATACTGGTCATCCACTGCCATAGCTAATTCAACATCCGTAGGGAAATTATGCCTCGAGTGCAAATATCGAATCGATTCGAACTGCCCTAAGTTTAAAGCAATTTGGAAATGTTTCCGCGGCACAGCAAAGGCAAACTCAAAAAAAATCACAACGAGTTTGATCAGTGACGGCAACCGGGCTGACACCCGCAAGAAAAACACGGGCCGGAAAACAAAAATGGAAGCCGCGAATGCGCTCCCATTTCAGTTTGACTTCGTTATCCAATTCACTGCATCAACAGAAGAATTGGTAGGCACGATTGGACTCGAACCAACGACCCCTACCATGTCAAGGTAGTGCTCTAACCAGCTGAGCTACGCGCCTAACGAAGAACAAGATTATAGGTGGGCTTTTCAGTTTTGCCAAGGGGTAAATTCAAAAAAACTAAACTTTCTTAAATCACTGCCGCTTAGCCTCGATCACGCCCTTGACGTCGCGAATCACGGTCAATGCCTTTTGCAATTGCTCGGTCGATCCGATCTCGGCGGTAAACGCCATGCGCGCATGGCCCTTGACACTCTGAGTGCTCACCCCGATCACATTGATCTTGTCGCGCAGGAAGATATCCGAAATATCGCGCAGCAGCCCCTGGCGGTCATTGGCCAGCACGAAGATATCCACCGGATAGACCGTATCGCGCGCCGGCGAGCCCCAGGTGGTCTGGATCACTCGCTCTGGCGCCTGGGCACTCATCTCGGCGAAGTTCTTGCAGCTCATGCGATGAATCGACACCCCCTTGCCGCGCGTGACGAAGCCGGCAATCGCATCGGGCGGCGCCGGCTTGCAGCAGCGCGCCAGTTGCGTCAGCAAACCATCGGTGCCGACCACCAGCACGCCCGACTTGGCCCCCTGCACGATGCTCGAGGCGCGACTCTTGCGGGTAATCGACGCCTCGTCGTCGAGCTCGGGCTTCCTGGCTTCGGCATCTTGCAGCGCCTGCTCGACGTGACGCAGGCTGAATTCGTCCTTGCCCAATGAAAGACACAGGTCGTCGACCTTGGCGAAGCCCAGCTTCTGGGCCAGCTCTTCGAGGTTGACGGCGGTCTTGCCCTCGCGCTGCAAGGTCTTCTCCAGCAGGCCGCGGCCCACCGAGAGCGTTTCCTGCTGCTCGATGGCGTTGAACCAGGCGCGCACCTTGGACCGGGTACGACTGCTGGTGGCATAGCCAGGGCTGAGCCAGTCGCGCGACGGCCCGACGCCCGGACCGCTCTTGACGGTGATGATGTCGACCGTCTGGCCATTCTTCAATGGCGTATTGAGCGGCACCATCACGCCATCGACGCGCGCGCCTCGGCAACGATGGCCAACGTCGCTGTGCAGGTGGTAGGCAAAGTCGATGGGCGTGGCGCCACTGGGCAACTCGATCACCCGCGCCTGGGGCGTGAGCACATAGATGCGTTCGTCCAGCGTGGCCGCCTTGAGTTTCTCGGCCAGGTCGCGGCGTACGTCTTCCTCGTCGACCACGGCGCCGGTGACCTCGGTCTTCCATGCCAGCAGTTGGCGCAGCCAGGCGATCTTCTCGTCGTACTTCTGGGCCGCAAAGTTGGAGCCGCCGCTTTCCTTGTAGCGCCAGTGTGCCGCCACGCCATATTCGGCGAAGTAATGCATCTCGTGCGTGCGCACCTGCACTTCGATGGCGCGGCCATCCTCGGCCATCACCACCGTATGCAGCGACTGGTAGCCGTTGGCCTTGGGGCGCGAGATATAGTCGTCGAATTCCTCCGGGATCGGGGTCCAGATGTCATGCACGATACCCAGCACCGTATAGCAGGTCTTGACGTCGTCGACGATCACACGAAAAGCGCGCACGTCGTAGAGCTCGGAAAAGTCGAGCGACTTGCCGCGCATCTTGTTCCAGATACTGTAGATGTGCTTGGGCCGGCCACTGACCTCGGCCCGGATGCCCAACGATGCCAGCTCCGAACGCAGGCGGGTGATGGCGTCGGCCACGAACTGTTCGCGCTCGAGTCGTTTTTCCTCGAGCATCCTGGCGATGCGCTTGTAGGTGGCCGGCTCCTGGAACCGGAACGACAGGTCTTCCAGCTCCCACTTCAGCTGCCAGATACCGAGCCGGTTGGCCAGCGGCGCATACAGCTCGAAGGTCTCGCGCGCATATTGGCGACTGGCGTCGTTCTCCTGCTTGGTTTCGGCAAAGTAGCGCAGCGTCGCCACCCGCGAAGCCAGTCGCACCAATACCACTCGCATGTCCGACGCCATGGCCAGCAACATCTTGCGCAAGGTCTCGACCTGCGAGGCGGCCTGCTGGGCCGCGTGCTTGCCGCGCAATACCTCTTGCTGCGGGGCCTGGAAGGTCAGGCTATGAAAACGCATCAGCTGGCGCACACCGCCGACCAGCTCCGCGGTCTCGCGCCCGAAGCGCTCCTCGAGTCGTTCGTCGAGTTCCGGGTGGATCATCTTGAGCTCGAACAGCAAGCCCGCCAGGCGGGTTTCGACATCGACATTGAGCGCCGTCAACACCGTCACCACCGACAGCACGAACTGCAGCGCGTTCTGCCCCGACGGAATCTGCCGCTCGGCATACAACGACTCGACCTCGGCCAGCGCCGTCTCGAGGCGCGCAGCCTCGGCCGCGCCAAGACCGGCGGTCAATGCGGCCAGGCCTTCGCCCTGGGTGCCAGCAACTGAAACCATGGATCTACTTCTGGGCCGCGACGATGATGATTTCGACCAGCAACTCGGGACGCGCCAGCTTGGATTCGACGGTGGCGCGCGGGGGCGCGTTGCCATCGGCAACCCAGGCATCCCAGACCGCGTTCATGCCGGCGAAGTCCTTGACGTCGGACAGATAGATCTGGCACGACAGGATCTTGGTCTTGTCGCTGCCGGACTCGGCCAGCAGGCGATCGATGTGACCCAGTACCTCGCGGGTCTGGCCTTCGATATTCTGCGTGGTGTCTTCGGCGATCTGGCCGGCGAGGTATACGGTACCGTTATGGATCGCCACTTCGGAGAGGCGCTTGCCGACGTGCAGGCGTTGTACAGACATGATGTTTCCCTTATTTCCTGAATGCGCCGTGACACCGGCGCCAATAAAAATAACTGCGTTCAGCCCAGCAAGAACTTCTTGGCCACTTCGATCTGGGCCGCATGCATGAAGGTGGGCGCGTGGCCCACATCGGGCACTTCGACCAACGTGGCGTGCGGACCACGCCGGGTCATCTGTTGCGCGGTGTCCGGCAGCAGCAGGTCAGACTGCGCGCCCCGCACCAGCAGCGTCGGACAGCGCAACGCGTCGTAGGCCGCCCACAGCATCTGCTCACCGGCGCTGGCCGCCTCGGGCGTGGACGACTTGAAGGGCAGCGCCAGCGCCAGGTCGTAATGCCGGATCCACTGGCCCTGCTCGTTTTGCCGCAGCACGTCGGCGGCCAGCTTGTGCCACTCTTCGTCGCTGTGATGGCCAAAGCTGGCCGAGATGGTGCGGATGTAGTGCGCCGCCTCGTCGAAGGTATCGAAGCGTACGTCCTGGCCGATATAGTCGCCGATGCGCGCCAGCGCGGCGCCATTGATCGATGGACCGATATCGTTGAGCACCAGCTTGTGGATCGGGCTGTCGGGCATCGACCCCAGCACCATGCCGATCAAGCCGCCCATCGAGGTACCGAACCAGTCGACCAGCTCGGCATCGAGCCGGGCCAGCAGCGTGACCATGTCGCTCACGTATTGCGGAATGGTGTAGAACTGCGGATTGGCCAGGCGAGCGGAGCGGCCGCGCCCGACGATATCCGGACACACCACCCGATAGGTATCGCAGAGCTCGCGCGCGAGCCGGTCGAAGTCGTCGGCAACCCGCGTCACCCCGTGCACGCACACCAGCACATTGGGATTGCGCGGGTCGCCCCACTCCTTGTAGGCCATGCTGTGCAGCCCGGCGGGAGAAATGCATTGCACCGTCTTCACTACCGCTTCCGTCATGGTCGCCGCTCTTGGTGGTGGATGAAGACGATATTTTACTCTGCCCGGGCGCCTTGGCGGACAGCCGCATGGATGGGGTCGAACAAGAATGGATTGCGATGGCGACGACGCCGCGCCAAGTCGGGCCCGGCGTGGATGATTGCTGCTGGTGCCTGAGACCGGAATCGAACCGGTACGCCCCTTTCCAGGGTAGCGGCGGATTTTAAGTCCGCTGTGTCTACCAATTTCACCACTCAGGCCAGTGGGTTCCGGCATGGCTGCCGAAAGCGGATCGCATTATAGCAGCGCGCGCGCCAGGGTCACGCTATTTTTCTGATGACCTTGCAGCGGCCCCACCACCTGGCGGCACGGATCAGCCGTTGCTCTCGACCCGGTTGCGCCCGCCCCGCTTGGCACGATAGAGCGCTTCGTCGGCGCGCGCATAGGCGCTTTCGAAATCGCCCCCGGCGGCGCTCCACGACACGCCGAAACTGGCCGTCACGGGATGCGAGGGCAAGCAGGCGAAAGGTTCGCCGATGATCGCCTGGCGGATGTCTTGCGCCACGCGTGCCGCCGCCTGCAACGGCATGTCGGCCAGCAGCACCGAGAATTCTTCACCGCCGACGCGGCCGATCAGGCCCTCGCCCTGCAAGCCCTGGCGCAACCGCTGGACCAGTTCGCGAATGACCGCGTCGCCCGCCGGATGACCGAATTCGTCGTTGATGCGCTTGAAGAAATCGATGTCGAGCACGATCAGCGACAGCGCCGAATCCTCGAGGATGCCGCGCGCCGCGTCGAACACCGCCCCGCGATTGAGCGCACCGGTCAGGTTGTCGTGACGCGCCTTGTAGTCGAGCTCGTCGCTCAGTTGCTGCAGCCGCGCATTGAGGGCGTTGAGCTCGCGCTCGGTGCGGTCGCTGCGCGAGATCAGGCGCCGGCTCTGGCGCATCAACTGGCCATAGTTCTGTACCAGCTGCTCGAGCGCATCGCGATAATGCACCACGTCGGCAGCCGGGCTTTGCAGCACCTGGCTGGCGCGTGCCAGCGCGGCGGCTTCCGCTTCGAAGAGGTCGACGTCGGTCATCAGCTGGTTACCGCGTGATCATGGAACACCAGGTCGGCGAAGTCTTCCTTGAGCTCCTGGCCGAATTCGAAGATGGTGTCGTCTTCTTCGTCGTGGTACCAGTTGAGGATCACTTCGGTGCCGGCCTCGGCCTTTTCGTTGAGCGCATCGAACAACGAAAACAGCATCTTGGTGCTGGAGCTGTTGAAATACGCCAATGCCACATTGACAGTGATGGGAGTGGCCAGCTCGTCATGCGCCAGGAAGGCGCGCAGGGTGGCGATGATGTCGCCCCAGAACTGCGCGGCGTTCTCCGGGTATGACTCGCCCTTGAGCGAGAGAATCCGTTCTTCGAAGCGGAAATCGACCTCGGGAGAACTGGCACTGGCGGCAATAAATAAGTTATCCATAGACTCGATCAGAAAGCAAGACGGGTCTGCATCATGAGACCCTTTCTTTAAATGGTTGCGCGCAGGTAGAACATCGAACTGCCGTCCGCGTCCGGCGCCGAGAACTCGAAGTCCAGCGGTGCGCTGGCATCGCGTGCCATGGTCAACAGGCCCAGGCCGGCACCCTTGCTGTCGGGCGGCGTTTCCGATCGTAGGGTTTCCTTGTAGGCCGACTTGATTTCATCGATCGTCAGCGACCGCAGATGCGCCAGCTTGGTGCGCAGGCGTTCGGCGATCTCGGCATTGACCGGGTTGGCGCAATGCAGGTAGTAACGATCATCGGTATGCGAGATGAACACGGCGCCATGCCGCATCGAGGTCTCGCCCTGCCCTTCCTTCTGGTATGAATCGGCCGAGTAATGCACGATGTTCTGGGCCATCTCGATGAACGATGAAAACAGCTTGCGCCGGGTCTGCGCGATCGCGCCGGTCTGCTCTACGCGCAGCTTCACGGCGTCGGCCATGGCGGCGATGATGCTCTGGGAAAAATAGCCGACGTAATAGAAGATCACGTCGCGCCGCTCCACGTAGCTGTGGAAATCGGCCCATTCCTGTCCTATGCCGCTCATCTTGGTTGCTCGCTGTGGCCGGTGGACGTGGCGTCCAGCCGGCATCCAAAAAAGGTGACGTCGTCGCGACGCCGCTGCTGTGCCTGATAGCTCGAGTACGTGGCCATGAGCTCGCGCCCGAGCTCGGCCATCGGCAAGCCCCGGTGTGCCAGCAAGGCCTGGCGCAGGCGCTGCTTGCCGAACGCGATGTGCCTGGGGCCACCGATCTGGTCGATGACGCCATCGCTGCACACCAGGATCATGGCCGCTTGCGCGAGCACGATGGTGCGGCTGCTCCAGGTCATGTCGTCGCCGGTATCGACATAGCCCAGGCCGACGCGCTCGCCATCCACGGTCTGCACCGTATCGCTGCCGGGCTCCAGCAGGAACAGCGACATCTTGGCATTGGCGGTGGTCAGGCTGCGGCTGTCGGCGTGGTACCAGAAGAAGCAGGTATCCATGCCATCGTCCGATTCGGACGGCTTGCCGGCGCCGGCATGCTGTCCCAGCACCCGCTTCATGGCACGGTTGACCTCGCCCATCAGGCGCGCCGGATCGCGCGGCCCGCATTGCTCGATGGCCTGCTTCAGGCACGACGACGCGATCAGGGTCAGGAAGGCGCCCGGCACACCATGCCCGGTGCAGTCGGCGACCGCCGCGAACCAGCCATCGGCATGTTGTTCGAAATGATAGAAGTCGCCACCGACCACATCGCGTGGCTCCCATACCAGGCAGGCATCGGCCAGCGCGGCCGACATCGCGCCGCGCGACGTGCTCAGCATGGCGCGCTGGATCACGCTGGCGTAGTCGATACTCTGCATCACCTGGCGGTTCTTCTCGACTTGCAGGCTCACCAGTTCACGCATCAGCGCCAGGCCTGAGCCGAGCCCGACCAGGCGGCCCTGCTCCACGATCAGGAAACCGTCGGCCAGGGTCTTGTCACCGGAGGCCACCGCCAGCGCGCCCAGCGTTTCGATGGGCGTTGCGACGTCGACGATCAGCGGATCCTTGTCCATGAAGGCAATGCAGCTCTTGCGTTCGTACAGCTCGCGGTGATACGGCTTGGACATCTGGGACATGAAGATATGCCGGCTGATCAGTCCGATCGGACGATCATGCTCGACCACGGGCAGGCTCACCAGCTCCCGATGCTGGCCGAATATCTCCAGCACCCGCGCGTTGTTCTCGTCGAAGGGGACGACCGGAACGCTGACGGCCAGGTTGCCGGCGCTTGGCTGGTAGATAGGGGAGCCCCTGGTCGGGGCAAGACTGAAATGGCTGTTCACCGTGCTCGTACCCGCGTCATGAATTTTGATCAGTCGCGGATTGTATGCAAGCTCTATGACAACAATGTGACCAGCCGCTTCGAGGATACGGGCCAGGCCGGCCTGGGTGGATCAGCGCTTGAGCAACTCCAGGGCGTCTTCGGCCACGCTGCGCAGGTTGGTGATGGTGGCGTTCAGATCGGCCAGCTCGGCCGCCGTGGGTGGCTGGTCCATGCCGTCCTTGACCAGCGAGGCCTTGATGATGGTGGCAGCCATCTGCCACGCCGCCCGGTTATGGGCTTCGACCAGCTCCCGCTGGATGCGCTCCAATTCGACTTTCTGATTTTTATCCATTGCCATCTTCAACAAACCATTTGTGGGAACCATGCCACCATGGGCACGGCTCACGATCGTCCTGATGGAAAACGATACATTGAAAGACTTGAACATTACTTTCAGCGCGGCAATTGCACAAGCGATTTTGCACCACGCACCGCTCCCCGCCCCGGCAATTCCCATTCGACGGTAACGCGCACCCCGTCAGTGACATCGGCGCTAGCGATACAGCCCCTCCAGCAGCATGGCGGTCAACTCGGCGGCTGCGATCTCGCGGCATCCGGTGACGTTCTGCCCGGCCCAAAGTGGGGTGAATTCGCCGCGACCCAGCGCTTCTGCCTTGGCACGCAGCGGTGCAATACCGGAAGTAGCCAGCGGAAACTCGGGGGCCAGCGGACTCAACGCCCCCAGCTCGCGCATGGCACGATTGACGATCCCGCGCGCGGGGCGACCGGTAAACAGATTGGTCAATGCGGTATGCGCGGCGCCTTCGCTCTTTAGCGCTGCCCGGTGTACCGCACTGGTGGTGGCTTCGGGGCACAGCATATAGGCGGTGCCCACCTGCACGCCGGCCGCGCCCAGCGCCATGGCGGCGGCCACGCCATTGGCGTCGGCAATGCCGCCGGCGGCGATCACCGGCACCGATACCGCCTGCACGATCTGCGGCAACAGTGAAAACAGGCCTACCTGGGTGGTGAGGTCGTCGCCGAGGAAGATGCCACGATGGCCGCCCGCCTCCAGCCCCTGGGCGATGATTGCATCGACCCCGCGCTCGGCCAGCCAGCGCGCCTCCTGCACGGTGGTGGCAGAGGCGATGATACGTGCGCCCCAGTCACGAATGCGCTGCATCGCCTGGGGCGAGGGCAATCCAAAGTGGAAACTGACCACCCGCGGCTTGAAACGGGACAGCAACTCGGCCGCTTCGTCGCTGAAAGGCTGGCGCCCCGGCCCGCTGCCGATGCTGGCCGGGTCGATACCGAACTCGGCATAATAAGGCGCCAGTGCCTGGCGCCAGGCAGCCTCCCGCGCGGGGTCGGCGACCGGGGTGGTATGGGCAAAGAAATTGACGTTGTAGGGCCGGTCGGTTGCAGCCTGCAGTTTTTCCAGTTCGCTTTGCAATGCCGGCGCTGCCAGCATTGCGCATGGCAACGAACCGAGCCCACCGGCGTTCGATACCGCTGCGGCCAGCACGTGGTCTTGTACCCCGGCCAGCGGTGCCTGGATCAGCGGGTGTCGTATGCCCAACAGGGCCTGCAATGTGGTCATGGGGTCAGGGCCGGGAGTGAATCGATGCGCTAGCATAGCAGGCATCCCGAGCTTTGGCCGCACGCCTGCGTTACCGATATTTACCAAGCCTTTCCAGCCTGGCGCCGACGAATCCCTTACAATTGCCGCCACCAGAATCTGTCGTCGGAGAATGCCGCATGTCGTGCCCGCGTTTTTTTCACTCCACTGCCCTGCTTGCCCTGGGCGCCCTGGCAATGGCCGGTTGCGCCGGCAACCGCGCCGCGTTCTATCACCAGGAAGAGTTCACCGATACCAGCGCCTTCTCGCGCAGCTTTCCGGGCAGCGAAAAGGCGGTATGCGAAGCGGCGCGCCGGGCCTTGCTGGGCCAGGGGTACATCATCAACAAGAGCACCGCCAACACCCTCGACGGCAACAAGAGTTTCCAGCCCAGCGCCGACAAGCACATGGAAATCTCGTTTCATGTGGTGTGCGCGTCCAATGGCAACGGCCGCAGCTCGACCATGTTCGTCAGCGCCACCCAGGACGGTTTCGCGCTGAAGAAGACCGGCCAGTCGGCCAGCGTCGGGGTGGGCGTGCTGGGATCGGTATCGATGCCATTCACTTCCAGCGACGACTCGCTGGTGCGCGTGACCAGCGAGACCATCCGCTCGGGTGATTTCTACGACCGGTTCTTCGGCGCGTCCGAGCGCTATCTCATCGTCGACACCGAAGAAGACGCCGAGACGCCGCCCAAGAAATAGGCCGCAGCGCAAACCTCGAGGCACGCAGGACGAGTATGACGAATGCGACAATGGCGGCCGAGGCCGCCA
>NZ_AKJA01000041.1 GCF_000282575.1 Herbaspirillum sp. YR522
GGCTGCGGCCGCCGACACCGGCCAGTCGCTCGACGGCGCGGCCGGCCTGCGCAGCCGTTACACGCAGTTGCAGGCACAACTGCAGGACAATCCCTTCGGTCGCCCGCTGCACCTCGACTCGAGCGAAGGCAGCAGCGCCGTCAAGGGCGATATCTATGCCGTGCTGGATCATCCGTTTGCCCAGGTACGCGAGTCGCTGGCCACGCCCGGCAACTGGTGCGACATCCTGATCCTGCATCTCAACACCAAGTATTGCAGCCTGTCCAACCAGGGCGGCAAGACCATGCTGCGCATGCATGTAGGCAAGAAGACACCGCAAGACCTGCGCGACACCTACCGGGTCGATTTCACCTATACCGGCGGCGCCGCGGCCAATGATTACTTCTCGTCCTCGATGCGCGCCGAGAAGGGACCGCTGGACACCAGCGACTACCGGATCCAGATCGAGGCGGTGCAGTTGCCCGACAATCGCGCCTTCCTGCACTTGAGCTATTCGTATTCGTACGGCATGGCCGGCAAGCTGGCATTGCGCGCCTACCTGGCCACGGTGGGACGCGACAAGGTCGGCTTCACCGTGGTGGGGCAAGGCGCGGATGGCAAGCCCAAGTATGTCACCGGCAGCCGGGCCTCGGTCGAGCGCAATACGATGCGCTACTACCTGGCCATCGATGCCTACCTGGCCAGCCTGTCGCAGCCGGCTGCACAACGGCAGGAGAAACGGCTCGACACCTGGTACACCACCACCGAACAGTACCGTACGCAGTTGAACGAGGTCGACCGCAACGCCTACCTGGCCATGAAGCGCGACGAGGTGGCGCGCCAGCAGCTGCCGGCCGATTGATCACTTCAGGTCGAGGATCCACTTGACCAGGGTCCGGGCCTCGGCTTGCGAGACCTGGGCCTTGTTGGCCGGCATCGGCACGGCGCCCCAGTTGCCGGCGCCGCCGTTGAGCACCTTCTGCACCAGCCTGTTCTCGGCGTCCTTCTGCCCCGCGTACTTCCTGGCCACGTCCTTGAAGGCCGGGCCGACCACCTTGTTGTCCATGGTGTGGCAGGCCATGCAGTTCTTGGCCTTGGCCAATTGGGGGTTGGCCAGCGCAACGCCCGACAGGGCCGACGCGGCGGCCAGGGTAACGATCGACAACAGGGTCTTCATCAGTGCTCCTCAGCTAACTTGAACGTCCGCGCAGCAGCGATCTCGATCCCCACCACCAGCGCGAGCGGGGCTATTCTACCCGTGTTGCCCGGCGTTATCGCGCCCCGCGCCACGCCGCATGCTGCGCCAGATCAAACCGGCTTCAATGCGCGCGAGCGCGGCCTGGCTGGCACGCCCGGATGGCTTGTGCCACAATCGCGGCTACCCGCTTACCGAAAGATGTCACGACATGCTGATTCACCCGATGCCCAACCCGATCGCCCTGCAGGTCGGCCCGCTGGCCGTGCACTGGTACGGCCTGATGTACCTGCTGGCGTTCGCCCAGTTCATCGCGCTGGGACGCCTGCGCATCAAGCAGGCGCACATCGCCGCGCTCGGCTGGAAGAAGGAAGATCTCGACGACATGCTGTTCTACGGCGTGCTGGGGGTGGTCATCGGTGGTCGGCTGGGCGAGATCCTGTTCTATAACCCGGCCTATTATTTTGCCAACCCGGCTGACATGATCGCGGTATGGAAGGGCGGCATGTCGTTTCACGGCGGCTTCTTGGGCGTGATGCTGGCCATGTGGCTATGGGGCCGTCGCCGCGGGCGCAAGCTGATGGATATCATGGACTTCATCGCGCCCATGGTGCCGCTGGGCTATGCGGCCGGTCGCCTGGGCAATTTCATCAACGCCGAGCTGCCTGGCCGCCCGGCCGACCCATCGCTGCCATGGGCGATGATCTGGCCCAACGTCGACGCCATTCCTCGCCACCCTTCGCCGATCTACCAGATGCTGGTCGATGGCATCCTGCTGTTCGTGATCCTGTGGTTCTTTGCGCGGCAACCGCGCCCGCGCATGGCGGTAGCCGGCATGTTCTCGCTGCTGTATGGCTGCGCGCGCTTCTTCACCGAATATTTCCGCATGCCCGACTATGACGTGCATGTCGCCGGCGTCACCATCTCGGCCGGGCAGATGCTGTCGTTGCCGATGGTGGCGCTGGGCATCCTGCTGCTGGTGATGGCCTATCGCCGCAATGAACAGGCCAGCCCGCCGGCGATCGTTGCCGGCAACAAGTAGCGCGCCGCACAGGTAAGGTGTCGTAAAAAAAAAGGAGGGTACCGATCGCGGTACCCTCCTTTTTCATTGTCCTTCGATTGCCCCGTGAGCTGTAGCGCAACGGGGCGACCAGGGCCATCAGGCCTTCTTCAGCGCGCTGGCCGCGCGGGCGATCTCGGTGATCTTGTCCCAGTCGCCGGCTTCGATGGCCGCCTTCGGGGTCAGCCATGAGCCTCCCACGCACACCACGTTCTTGCAGGCCAGGAACTGCGGCGCCGTTTCCTGGGTGATGCCGCCGGTCGGGCAGAAGGACACATCGCCCAGCGGCCCGGCAATACCGTTCAACATGCCGATACCGCCGGCCGGCACGGCCGGGAACAGCTTCAACTGACGAAACCCGGCTTCGCGTGCTGCCATCACCTCGGACGGCGTCATCACCCCAGGCAACAGGGGCAGGCCGCTGCGCTTGGCGGCGTCGATCAACGCTGCCGTCAGGCCCGGCGAGACGCCAAACACGGCACCGGCGTCGCGCGAGGCTGCGAATTCCTCGGGTGCGGTCAGGGTGCCGACGCCGACGATGGCGTCCGGTACCGATTCGGCGATGGCGCGAATGGCCGGCAGGCCGTGTTCGGTGCGCAGCGTGATTTCAAGTACGCGGATGCCGCCTGCCACCAGCGCACGGGCCAGCGGAACTGCGTGTTCGATCTTGTCGATGGCGATCACCGGGATGACCGGCGAGGCGCGCATGATGTCCAGTGTCGTCTTCATACTGTTGTGCTCTCTTTTTGTTGATCGGTAATCGGTGGCAAGCCAAAGGTGGCGCCACCCTGTTCTGCCGTACCCACGGCGTTGCGGAACATGCTGAACAATTCGCGGCCCATGCCATGCTGGTTGTCGAACAGGTCAGCCGTATCCAATGCGCGGCGCTCCCATTCGTCGGCCGGCACCAACGCTTCGAGAATGCCGGCCTCGGTGTCGAGGCGAATCATGTCGCCGGTGCGCACCCGGCCCAGCGGGCCACCGCCCAGCACCTCGGGGGTGACATGGATGGCCGACGGCACCTTGCCCGATGCGCCCGACATGCGGCCATCGGTCACCAGCGCCACATGGCGTCCCTTGTCCTGCAGGATACCGAGCGCGGGCGTGAGCGAATGCAGTTCCGGCATGCCATTGGCGCGCGGGCCCTGGAAGGTGATAACCGCTACGAAGTCGCGATCAAGCTCGCCGGCCTTGAAGGCGGCCATGAACGCTTCCTGCGAATGGAACACCACCGCCGGCGCCTCGACCCGCCGGTGTTCGTGCTTCACGGCCGAGATCTTGGACACCGAACGGCCCAGGTTGCCCTTCAACAGCTTCAGGCCGCCATCGGGTGCGAAGGGCTGGGCCACCGTACCCACCACCGCCTCGTCGGCGCTCTTGGTGGGCGCATCGCGCCACACCACCTTGCCCACGCTGCCCTCGGCGACTTCGCCGGCCAGCATCGGCTCTTGCGTATGGGCGCGCAGGCCCTGGCCCAGGATGGTGTTGACGTCGTCATGCATCAGGCCGGCGTCGATCAGCTCGCGCAGCACGAAGCCGGTGCCTCCGGCAGCGTGGAAATGGTTCACGTCGGCCGAGCCGTTGGGATAGATGCGGGTAATCAGCGGCACCACATCGGACAGCTTGTCGAAGTCGTCCCAGTCGATCACGATGCCGGCCGCCTTGGCGATGGCCACCAGGTGCAGCGTGTGATTGGTGGAGCCGCCCGTGGCATGCAAGGCGACGATGGCGTTGACGATGGACTTCTCGTCGATCATGCGGCCCACCGGCGTGTATTGCGTCCCCTGGTCCGTGATCCTGGCGGCCTGCTGGGCCGCTGCGGCCGTCAGCGCATCGCGCAACGGCGTATTGGGGGTGATGAAGGCCGCGCCTGGCAGGTGCAGGCCCATCGCTTCCATCAGCATCTGGTTGCTGTTGGCGGTGCCGTAGAAGGTGCAGGTGCCGGCGCCGTGATAGGACTGCGACTCGGCCTCGAGCAACTCGGCGCGGCCGATCTTGCCGGCGGTGTAGAGCTGGCGGATCTTGACCTTGTCGTTGTTGCTCATGCCGCTGGTCATCGGACCGGCCGGCACGAACACGGCCGGCAGGTGGCCGAAGTGCAAGGCACCGATCAACAGGCCCGGCACGATCTTGTCGCACACGCCCAGGTACAGCGCGGCGTCGAACATGTTGTGCGACAGCGCGATGGCGGTGGCCATGGCGATGGCGTCGCGCGAGAAGAGCGACATTTCCATGCCGGGCTGGCCCTGGGTGACGCCATCGCACATGGCCGGCGTGCCGCCGGCGAACTGCGCCACCGCGCCTACTTCGCGCGCGGCGGCCTTGAGGATCTGCGGGAAACGCTCGAACGGCTGGTGCGCCGAGAGCATGTCGTTGTAGGCCGAGACGATCGCCAGCGAGGGCGCCTTGTCTTCCTTCAACTTCAACTTGTCGTTGGCCGGGAAGGCCGCGAAACCATGGGCCAGGTTGGTGCAGGCCAGTGCGCCGCGCTGCACGCCCTTGCGCCGGGCCGCTTCCAGTCGTTCGAGATAAGCGGTCCGGTAGGGGCGACTACGTTCGGCGATGCGTCGGGTGACGCTGGCTAAGGTAGCGTTGAGTGGCATTGTCGTTTCCTGTTAGCGTTAACAATGTAATTTTACTACATAAAATTCAACAAATAAAATCAATGACTTGGCGAGCCGACAACATCATGGCATATCGCTTCCCACGGGGTGCACTTCAAATCCAGACCGATCCCTCGCACACCGCCACCACGCCGCATTCCAGCCGGGATCACCGATTGTCACCGGCCCGTCATAAACTGTAGTGAAATTACCATCCAGATACCAATTGATGTATAGTCACGGCATCGTACCGGCAATTCCCACGTCGCACGCACTTTCGTCCAGGTGCCCGGCAACGTCCAACAAGATCCGAACAACATGCACACCAACGCATTGACCGATGCACCCGCCTTCCAGGCCCTGCAACAACATCACCGCCAGGCCGCCGGCTGGCACATGCGCGAACTGTTTGCGCGCCAGCCGGACCGCTTCGAGCGCATGTCATTGAGCGCCGCCGGCATCCTGCTCGACTATTCGAAGAACCGCGTCGAGGCGCAGACCTTGTCGCTGTTGATGCAGCTGGCGCGCGAGCGCCAGGTCGAAGCGCTGCGCGATGCCATGTTCGGTGGCGAGAAAATCAACTTTACCGAACATCGGGCAGTCTTGCACACGGCGCTGCGGGCGCCCGCCCATTCGGGCAACGCACGGGTAGATGGACAAGCCGTCAGCGCCGACGTTCAGGAAGTATTGGCGCACATGCGCGACTTCACCGCCCGCGTGCGCAGCGGCCAATGGCTGGGTTGCACCGGACGCGCCATCACCGACATCGTCAACATCGGCATCGGTGGCTCGCATCTCGGCCCGCAGATGGTGTGCACCGCGCTGCGCCCGTTTGCCCATGAGCGACTGGCGGCTCACTTCGTGTCCAACGTCGACGGTCACGACCTCGACGAGGTGCTGGCGCGGGTCGACCCCGAGACCACGCTGTTCATCATTGCCTCCAAGACATTCACCACGCAGGAAACCATGCTCAACGCGCAATCGGCGCGCCAATGGTTCCTGCGCCATCCCCGGCGTACCACCGCCGACCTGGCGCGCCATTTCGTGGCGGTCTCGACCAATGCCGCCGAAGTCAGCGCGTTCGGCATCGATACCGCCAACATGTTCCCGTTCTGGGACTGGGTCGGCGGGCGCTATTCGGTGTGGTCGTCGATCGGCTTGTCGATCGCACTGCTGCTGGGCTTCGAGAATTTCTCGGGCTTCCTGGGCGGGGCCCATGCGATGGACCAGCACTTCCTGCAGGCGCCGCTGGAACGCAACATGCCGGTGATCCAGGCCATGATCGGCATCTGGAACCGCAACTTCTTCAACAGCGAATCGCTGTCGATCGCGCCTTATCACCATGGCCTGCGCTTCTTCCCGTCCTACCTGCAGCAGCTGGAGATGGAAAGCAACGGCAAGCGCATCACCCGCGACGGCAGCGCCGTGGGCGTGGCGACCTGCCCCTTCATCTGGGGCGACGTCGGCACCAATGGCCAGCATGCGTTCTTCCAGTTGTTGCACCAGGGCACCGACATCACCCCCATCGATTTCATTGCCGTGCTGCGCCCGGCGCATCGCATCGACGGCCACCACCAGGTGCTGCTGGCGAACTGCTTCGCACAGTCCGAGGCCTTCATGCGCGGCAAGCAAGCCAGCGAGGTCCGTAGCGACCTGCAACGCGCCGGCGTGGACGATACGGAACTGAACGCGCTTTTGCCGCACAAAACCTTCGACGGCAACCGGCCCAGCAATACCCTGCTGCTGTCGGAACTGACCCCGGCCACGCTGGGCGCCCTGATAGCCCTGTACGAGCACAAGACCTTCGTGCAAGGGGCCATCTGGGGCATCAACAGTTTCGACCAGTGGGGCGTGGAATTGGGCAAGGTGCTGGCCAGGACCATCCATGCCGAGCTCGAGGGCGACAGCAAGCCGGCGCAGCATGACTGTTCCACCAACGCGCTGATCGCGCTGGCCAAGCAAGCCCAACAATGACGCGAGGGGGCGCCCCTTGCACACCCGCAGATCAACCCGCACACCAACCGACACTGATCATGGCTATTTCCGATTTCGACCTGGTTTTATTCGGCGGCACCGGCGACCTCTCGATGCGCAAGCTGTTGCCCGCCCTCTACGCCCGCGATCGCGGCCGCGACCTGCCGCCCGAGGCGCGCATCGTCTGCCTGGGCCGCGACGACAAGTCGCGCGAGGATTTCCTGCAGATGGTCGAGAAGGACTCCAAGCCGCACATCGCCGCGGCCAACCTGGACGCGGCCGTATGGGACCGCTTCCGTGCCCGCCTGCGCTACGCCTCGGTCAACGCCAAGGAGGCCGACAGCTTCGCCCATCTCAAGGATGCCCTGCGCGACACCGACGGCCTGGCACGGGTGTTCTACCTGGCCACCCCGCCCAGCCTGTTCGCCTCGATCTGCGAGAACCTGTCCAAGGCCGGGCTGGTGACACCGGCTTCGCGCGTGGTGCTCGAAAAACCGCTGGGCCGCGACCTGGCCAGCGCGCGCGACATCAACAAGCAGGTCGGCCGCTACTTCGAAGAATCGCAGATCTTCCGTATCGACCATTACCTGGGCAAGGAAGCGGTGCAGAACCTGCTGGCGCTGCGCTTTGGCAACGTGCTGTTCGAGCCGTTGTGGCGCCGAGAATGGATCTCAGACGTGCAGATCACCATCGCCGAAGAGCTGGGCGTGGGCGGCCGCTTCGACTATTACGATACCTCCGGCGCGCTGCGCGACATGCTGCAGAACCATTTGCTGCAATTGCTCTGTATCGTCGCCATGGAACCGCCCGTGTCCAACTCGGCCGACGCCGTGCGTGACGAGAAGCTCAAGGTGCTGCGCTCGCTCAAGCGCTTCACCCCGACCACGCTGGCCATGAACGTGGTGCGCGGCCAGTACCGCGCCGGCCATGTCAACGGCGTGGCCGTGCCGGGCTATCGCAAGGAGGCCGACGCCAATCCCGAGTCGCGCACCGAGACCTTCGTGGCGGTCAAGGCCGAGATCGATACCTGGCGCTGGGCCGGCGTGCCGTTCTACCTGCGTACCGGCAAGCGCATGGCCGACCAGTTGGCCGAGATCGTGGTGCGCTTCAAGAGCGTGCCGCATTCGATCTTCGCGCACCAGAACTCGACCCTGCCCAATTGCCTGGTGATCCGCCTGCAGCCCGACGAAGGCCTGCACATGAACCTGATGGCCAAGCAGCCCGGGGACGGCATGCGACTGCGCCCGGTCGAACTCGAGATGGATTTCCGCGAGAAATTCAAGACCCCGCGCATGGACGCGTACGAGCGCCTGCTGCTGGACGTGCTGCGCGGCCACCTGACGCTGTTCATGCGCAGCGACGAACTGGAGGCGGCCTGGGAATGGGTCGAACCGATCCTGCAGCACTGGGACCAGCAGGAAGCCGACCCGGTACCCTACAACGCCGGCACCTGGGGGCCGGCCGCCGCCAGCGCCCTGATCGGGCGCGACGGCCTGCAGTGGCGCGAAGAAGCGCTACCCGAAGTTTAAAAGGCAGGCAGGCGTCATCATGTCCATGTTGCTCGACTCGATTCGCACCCACATCAACTCCCTGTCGAAGTCGGAGAAGAAGGTGGCCGCGACAGTGCTGGCCAACCCGCAACTGGCGTTGGCCGAGAACCTGACCGCCCTGGCCAGGAACGCCGAGGTGTCCGAGCCGACCGTGATCCGTTTCTGCCGCGCCATCGGCTACGAAGGCTGGCACGACTTCAAGCTCAAGCTGGCGCAAAGCCTGGCGCTGGCCCTGCCCGGCGCCGACGAGACGCTGGCCCAGGACGACCTGGCCGCCGACCTGGTCAACAAGATCTGCAGCCGCTCTATCAACACCCTGCTCGACCTGCGCAACCATCTCAACCCCGACGCCATCCAGCTGGCGCTCGAGGTGCTGGCGCGGGCCAACAAGATCGAGTTCTACGGCCAGGGCACCTCGGGCATCGTGGCCAACGACGCCCAGCACAAGTTCTTCCGCTCGGGCGTGCCGACGGTGGCCTATTCCGACCCGCACATCCACAGTATCGCGGCCTCGTTGCTCAAGGCCGGCGACTGCGTGGTGGCCATCTCGCAGCGCGGCGGCAATGCCGCGCTGCTGCGCAGCATCCAGCTGGCCCGCCGGGGCGGCGCCGACATCATCGTGCTGGGGCCCAGCGGCACGCCCCTGGCCGAACTGGCCACGGTGCTGGTACCGATCGACCTGTCGTTCAATATCGACCCCTATACGCCGATCTCGGCACGGCTGGCGCACCTGGTGGTGATCGATATCCTGGCCGTCGGCCTGGCCCTGCGCCGCGGGCCCGAATTCCGCAAGAAGATGCAGAACGCGCAGAAGTCGCTGCAGAAATTCGACATGCAGTTCGACTCGTTCTTCCGTTGAGTTTGCTTTTTCCCATTTCCCTTTTGCCACAGGACGTCCCATGACCCAGCTTGACCAGTTGAAGCAGCACACCACCATCGTGGCCGACACCGGCGATTTCCAGACCATGAAGGCCTTCGCGCCCCAGGACGCCACCACCAACCCGTCGCTGATCCTCAAGGCGGTGCAGAAGGACGAGTACAAGCCGCTGCTGGCCAGCGTGGCCAAGGCGCATGCCGGCAAGAGCACCGACGAGATCATCGACCACCTGCTGGTGGCCTTCGGCCTGGAGATCCTCAAGCTGATCCCGGGGCGGGTGTCGACCGAGACCGACGCCCGCCTGTCGTTCGACACCGAGGCCACCGTCGCCAAGGGCCGCACGCTCATCAGGCTGTACGAACAGGCCGGGATCGCCCGCGAGCGCGTGCTCATCAAGATCGCAGCGACCTGGGAAGGCATCCGCGCCGCCGAGATCCTGGAGCAGGAAGGCATCCACTGCAACCTCACGCTGCTGTTCTCGCTGCCGCAGGCAGTGGCCTGCGCCGAGGCGAAGGTGCAGTTGATCTCGCCGTTCGTGGGCCGTATCTACGACTGGTACAAGAAGTCCAGCGGCCAGGACTACACCGGTGCCGACGATCCGGGCGTGCAGTCGGTCAAGGCTGTGTACAACTATTACCGCAAGTTCGGCTACGCCACCGAAGTCATGGGTGCGAGCTTTCGCAACACCTCGCAGATCGTCGAGCTGGCCGGTTGCGACCTGCTGACCATCAGCCCCGACCTGCTGCAGAAGCTGGCCGAGTCGGACGCGCCGGTGCAGCGCAAGCTGAGCGTCGAAGCCGCCAAGGCGGCCGACATCGCACGCATCAGCCTGGACGAGAAGGCATTCCGGCTGGCGCTCAATGGCGACGCCATGGCTACCGAGAAGCTGGCCGAAGGCATACGCCAGTTCTGCGCCGACGCCGTCAAGCTCGAACAGATCGTCGACGCCCTGCGCTGAGCGTGACTGGCTTGCCGGGCGGCCGGCTACCCGGTCGCATCGGGCCTGGGCACGTCAACCTTGCGTGCGTCGCTCCCACTCCCGTCTTCAGGCAGGGGAGCTGACCCGCCCCTGCAGCAGGCCATGGTCCACCGCGACCAGCCCGATCATGCCATCGGGATGATCGCCGATCGACGACAGGGTGGGCGTGAGGGCAAAGCCGTCGCGCGTGGTGATGACCACATCGCCATCGGCCAGGGCCGCCGTCGCCTGCCCCTGCCTGTCCACCGTGAACACGTTGCCGAGCACGATACGGCCATCGGCATCACTGCCATCGAGCCGTAACTCCAGGCTGGCGCCGGCTGCCATCACAGACAATTGCCCGATATCGACATCGAGCTGCAGATGATGCCGAGCGGACGGTGCCTGCGCATTGTCGATATCGACCCGTCGGACGTGGCCTGCGATCACGTAGCGATTGCTGCCCGCGCTGGCCACGATCCGGGCCCGACTGCCATTGACCAGGAAACTATCGTCGCCACCACCGCCGATGGCGCTGTCGCCATCGCCATTGAGCGCGATCACATTGTCATCGCGGTTACCCGTGACCTCGGTGCGTGCGCTGGCCGACGTCACGACATGATCGATGTCGAGCAAGCTCGTGCGGCGCGCACCTGCCTCGAGCCAACCGCGCGTATCGGTGGGTGGCGCCCCAGGCAGCACCCGTACCAGCGCTGTGGTCGGCTGATAGGACACGCCCGGTATGTCGGTCGGTATCGGTGGCGGCGGCTTTTCGCCGGACACCACGGGCAATACCACGCGCACCGACGGCGGCGCCGGATGCGGGCTCGCGGCAGAGGCGGTTGCGGCGGCAGCGCCGAAATGCAGCGCCAGCGTATCCTGGCCGCGACCGCCATCCAATACCGAACCGTCGGTGGGTGGTTGTCGCAGGTCGAAGCGGTCGTCCCGGTCGCCGCCGGTGATGTGCTTTTGACCTGCGCCCACTTGGAACACATTGCTGCGCCCCAGGTCCCCCTTGAGCTTGTCCTTGCCGGCGCCGGTGACCCACAGCAGCGACGTACCCGCAGCGCGTGCGGCGCTGGCCAGGTTGGTCACCCGCTCGATCCCGCCACTGGCGTCGATGTCGTCGTCGCCAGCGTTGTCACGCACCGTCGCGGGTTGTTGGGTGAAGGTTTCTACCCGATAGGTATAAGGCCCCCCGGCGGCCAGCGCCGTCTTGGTCTGGATGCTCTTGAGCGGCGGCCGGGCGCGGATGATGGCATCGCCGAAGATGGCATGCGCATGCGGGGAATCGTTCAGGTAGGCCTGCAGTTGGGTTCGCTTGGTATCGCGATAGTGATCACGCGCCTGCGCCACCGAGACCTGGTCCTGGATTGCCTGCGAGGCGGTGCCGCCGAAGAAGCTGGACAGGCCGGTCACGAAGCGCTGCCCATGCGACAGCGGCACATGTCGTTCGATATCCTCGACATAGCGTATCGAGTGATACAGGTGATTGGCGCCGGCCAGCGCCACGCCGACGGCAATGCCGATCGGGCCGGCCGCCGTCAGCCCGGCCGCTGCCGCACCGGCCAGTCCCACCGAGGCGGCCGCACCGGCCACCGCGAAGCTACCGTCGACGAGATGGTCCTGCTGCTGCTTGCCCGACGTCGCGCCAGCGTGCTGGAAGGCGTTGACGGCGCCATAGATGTCGAACGGCAAGGTCAATACCACGCCTGCGGCTGACGCCGCATGGCCGATCCCGGCTCCCAGCCTGGCCTGCCCGCCCAGGCGCACGCCCAAGGGCGTTCTGGCGAAGGCATTGAACGCTTCGCTGCCGCCTTTGCCGAGGTGGTTGCCCAGGCGCGGCAGGCCCGACTCCAGGCCCAGGCTGACCACCTGCGCCGCCAAGCCGGCACCGTTGATGGCCGCATCCGGAGCGTCGCCTCTTGCCAGGGCATTGCCTATGCCTCGTAGCGCCTGGTAGACACCAAATGCCTGCAGGCCCGTACCGACATGCTGCACGGCGCCCCCACCAGGCAACAGGTAGGTGACCGGGTTGCCAGCGGCGGATTGCGCAGTACGCGCATCCAACCCCTTGAGTCGTCCCAGGTGCCGGTTCATGGCGCCGACCCACGGCTGCGACGGGTCAGGCCTGATCAGCGGCGCATCGCTTCGACGCGCTGCGGCAACGTCGAGCAGCGCGGCCAGCCCTTGCTCGCCGCGGCCATCCTGAAACATCCGGGCCACGCCCTCGCCGTCAAAAAGCAGCCGGTCGGCGACGTCGGCGTCGGCCACCCCGCCCTGGTCCAGGGCCTGCCGTATCGCTGCGCCATCCAGCGTCGCCCCCATGGCACCCAAGGTCTCGACGTCCAGCTTGCCACCGGCGCCGCCCAAGGGAGTAGCCTGGCCGCGCTCGAGCACATCCTGAAGGTGCCCGCCTGCCACCGCCTCGCCGGCGTCCCCCGCGGCGCCCTGTATCCCGGGTGGCATATCGCCGTGCATTACCTCGGCGCCGGCTGCAGGTGCGGGCACCGGCTTGCCAGCGACCGCACCCGCGACCGGCACGGCAGGGCCGGGAATGGCGTAGCCGCGCTGGGCCAGCAACTCAATGCGCTGCGCATGGGTCATCTCATGCCAGAAATCCGTGAATTTTTCGTCGGGAAGCATGCGCTTGACCGACGGCAACAGGTTGCCGTGGCGCAGCTCCTCCTTGGGCTTGTAGTGTCCGCTGGAGTTGCTCCATGAGACCAACTTGCCCTGGTCCAACACTAGATCGCCGGCATACAGGACGTCCTCGCGGTGGCTCAGCGAGGTATGCCCCTGCACGCCAAATTGCCGGGCATCGGCAGTACCTGCCCCCATCGGAACGCCGAGGTGGATACGTGCAGGATCGTCGGCCAGGATGACGTACATGAACAGGCCATGCGGCACGGGCGTGCTGGCGCCCTCGACGGTGGGTGCCAACGTATAGTCGCTGCCCCTCTGTTGCAATTGCAACACGCGCAACGGGTCGGCCGGCCGCTGTATCTGCGAATTCGTCACCTTGATCCGTTCAGGCTGGAGGCGTTGCGAAAACAGCAGCTCCAGCCGTTGCCGCTGCGCAGCTGACAATGTCGCCAGCGCCGCATTGCCAGCGCTACGCCCGGAGCCGGTAACGCCGGCCGGCGGTGCCGGGCTCGCCCTCGGCGTGCTTGCCACGGGTGGACTGGCAGGCGTGGATGGATTTCCCCGGGCAGGCGAGCGCGAGGACGCAACACTGGAGATGTTCATGGCACGATCAGGCTGGCGTGGTACGCGGCGCCGCCATGAACCAGACAGTCCAAGGGCGCTGCGCTTTAAAACACCACTTTAAGCGGCGCCCGACCACCGACGTAGTACATACATATTATTCGTTCACCTGGGTGCCACTGGCGACCTGCACGGCGCAGCGACACGACATCAGTCAAAACTGATCTGCACCTTCATCATCTTCGAGCGATCGCCGGCGATCTCGAATGCCTCGACCGACTTCTCGAACGGATAGGTAGCCGTGATCAGCGGCTTGACATCGACCAGCCGGCGGTTCATCAATTCCACCGCCATGGCGAACTCTTCATGGAAGCGGAAGGCGCCGCGCCAATCGAGCTCCTTGCCCACCAGCAGGTTGGCCGGGAAACGGATATCGCCACCCAGGCCCACCTGCACGATGATCGCCTGCGGCCGCAGCGCCGGCAGCGCGCCGACCAGTGCGTGCTCGTTGCCGCTGGCCTCGAACAGCACATCGAAGCTGCCTTTGTCGGCGGCATAGGCCTCGAGGGCGTCGGGCGTGTCGAGCATGTTGATGGCACGGTCGGCGCCCACGGCAATGGCCGCTTCGAGCGGCATCCTGGCCACATCCGTGACCACCACCTCGAGCGCTCCGGCACGGCGCGCGGCGATCACCACCAGCGCACCGATCGGACCGCAGCCGGTCACCAGCACCCGCTTGCCCACCAGCGCACCGGCCCGGCGCACCGCATGCAATGCCACCGACAAGGGCTCGGCCATGGCGGCCTCGCCATCGCTGACATGGTCGGCCACCACATGCGCCTGCGAACGCTCGATGACGATTTCCTGGCGAAACGCGCCCTGTACGTGCGGCATGCGCATGGCACTGCCGTAGAAACGCATGTCCAGGCAATGATTCTGCTTGCCTTCCTGGCAGTACTTGCACAGCCCGCACGCAAGACTGGGGCTGATGGCGATACGGGTGCCCGCCGCGAGGTCGGTAATGGCGCACCCGACCTCGGCGACCTGGCCCGATACCTCGTGCCCCAGCACCATCGGCTCCTTGATGCGTACCACGCCGAAGCCGCCGTGATGATAGTAGTGCAGGTCCGAACCGCAAATGCCGCCGGCCTTGACCTTGACCTTCAACTGCCGCGGGGCCAGTGGGCCGGTGTCCAGTGCCTGCAGGCGCAAGTCGTGGGGTGCGTGGATGACGATGCCTTGTTGCATGATGGATTGCCTTTGCGGTTGATTTGAACAACGATTTCTGCCGGCTTCTGGCCTGCGACGCCGGCCTGCATGCGGCAGGATTCTTCATCGGGGAGACCCGGATGGACCTCCGGAAAACGCTCGCCATGCCGCTCGCCTGCGCCCTTTCGAGCACCGCGTACGGTGCCTCTGGGCTACCGGTGTCGCTCGCCCGCAAGAGCATGATCGATACAGGCGCCGGCCTATCGCGATCGCGGCCGACGGGGCGCTGCGATCAGAGCGTGGCGGTCACGCCACCATCGACATACAGGATATGGCCATTGACGAAGCGCGAGGCATCGCTGCCCAGGAACACGGCCGCGCCCACCAGGTCCTCCACATCGCCCCAGCGGCGCGACGGCGTACGGCCGACCAGCCACTCGGTGAACTTCTCGTCCTGCACCAGCGCCATGTTCATCTCGGTCTTGAAGTAGCCCGGCCCCAGGCCGTTGACCTGGATCCCGTACTTGCCCCAATCGATGGCCATGCCCTTGGTAAACATCTTCACCGCACCCTTGGTGGCCGCATAAGGGGCGATATTGGGGCGCCCCAGCTCGCTCTGCACCGAACAGATGTTGATGATCTTGCCCCGCGCACGCGGGATCATGTGGCGCGCCACGGCCTGGGCCGCGTAGAAGACGCTGTTGAGGTTGCTGTTGATGATGTCGTGCCAGTCCTGTTGCTTGAAATCCTCCAGCGGATTGCGACGCTGGATGCCGGCATTGTTGACCAGCACGTCGATGGCACCGATCTCGCTCTCGATCTTCTGCACCGCGGCCTGCACCGCCTCGGCCGAGGTGGCGTCGAAGCCGAGCGCATGGATCACATGGCCTTCATCGCGCAATTGCTGCGCGACCTTGCCCAGCTTCTGCTCGTCACGCCCGTTGAGCACGATGGCCGCGCCCGCCTCGGCCATGCCGCGCGCCAGCGCCAGGCCGATGCCGCCGGACGAACCGGTGATCAGCACCAGTCGTCCTGCCAGTGAAAAACTCTGTAGGCCAGCTGGCAATCGGGTTGCCTTGACGCTCATGTGGTCTCCTGTGGGTCGTTGTGATGACGTTGGTGTGCGACCGGGCTACGTCGGCTTGACCATCTCGCGCTGGAAGGCGGCGATGGCGCGGTATTCGGGTTCCAGCTTGGCGGGAATGGCGGCGAAGATCGGTTTCAGGCGCGCATAGACCTTCACCGCACCGGCGTCGGGCGCATGGCGATGGGTCGAGCCGACCATCTCCGAGATCGCCGACAACGACGGCACCAGGCCCAGTGCCCAGGCGCCCAGCACCGCCGCCCCCAGGCACGACGATTCGACGCTCTCGGGCACCACCACTTCGCGCTCGAAGATATCGGCCATCATCTGGCGCCACAGCGCCGAGCGGGCAAAGCCGCCGGTGGCCATCATCCGCTGGGTGGGGCCGATCAGTTCCTCGAGCGCCGGCAGGATGCTGTAGAGGTTGAAGATCACCCCTTCCAGCGCGGCGCGGATCATGTGCTGCTTGCCGTGGTGCAGCGCCAGTCCGAAGAAAGAACCACGCAGGTCGGCGTTCCACAGCGGGGCGCGCTCGCCGGCCATGAACGGATGGAACAGCAGGCCCTCGGCACCCGGCGCGACCGTCTGGGCGATACGGGTCAGCGCCTCGTAGGGGTCGACGCCCTCCTCGCGCGCGGCGGCCGCTTCTGCCGTGGCCAGTTCGTCGCGCACCCAACGGAAGATGTTGCCGCCGTTATTGACCGGCCCGCCCACCACCCAGTGCTGCTCGGTCAGCGCATAGCAGAACAGGCGGCCGTGGGGGTCGGTCAACGGCTGGTCGATCACGGTGCGCATGGCGCCCGAGGTGCCGATGGTGACGGCCACATGGCCGGGCTCGATGGCATTGACGCCCAGGTTCGACAGCACGCCGTCATTGGCGCCGATGATGAACGGGGTGGTGGTGGACAAGCCCAGCCGCTGCGCGGTGGACGCATCCAGCGCAGGCAGGCGGTGGGTGGTCGGCACCGGCTGCGGCAGCTGCGCCGCATCGACCTCGAGCAGCGCCAGCGCCTCACGGTCCCAGGCCAGTTCGCGCAGGTTGAACATGCCGGTGGCCGATGCGATCGAGTAATCGACCTGCCACTGGCCGAACAGGCGAAACAGCACGTATTCCTTGATGCCCACGAAGCGCGCCGCGCGCTTGAACAGGTCCGGCTTTTCATGGCGCAGCCACATCAGCTTGCACAGCGGCGACATCGGGTGGATCGGCGTGCCGGTGCGGCGATAGATGGCATTGCCGTCGAATTCGCGCTTGATGCGCTCGGCCCAGACCGAGGCGCGGATATCGCCCCAGGTAATGCTGTTGCACAGCAAGCCGTTGTTGGCGTCGAGCGCGATGAGGCTATGCATGGCCGCGCTGAAAGAGACCAGCGCAACCTCTTGCGGCGCGACGCCGGCGGCCTTGACGGCGCCGGCAATCGAGCCCAGCGCCGCTTCGAAGATCTGCTGCGGGTCCTGCTCGGCCATGCCCGGCTCGGTGCACAGCACCGGATACTCCACGGCGTGCTGGGCGAGCACGCGGCCATCGAGTGTGAAGACCACGGTCTTGGTGCTGGTGGTGCCGATATCGACACCCAGCATGACACGGGGAGCTTGGGGCATGTTTTTTCCTTTGCTAGACGACCAGGTTGAGCAACATGATGAAGATGATAGCAACAACCGAAATCAGTGTTTCCATCGCGGTCCAGGTCTTGAAGGTCTCGCCCACGCTCATGTTGAAATATTGCTTGACCAGCCAGAACCCGGCGTCGTTGACATGCGACAGGATCAGCGAGCCGGCACCGGTGGCCAGCACCAGCAGTTCCTTGTTGGTGCCGGGCACCAGCGCCACCAGTGGCGCGACGATGCCGGCGCCGGTGATGGTGGCCACCGTGGCCGAACCGGTGGCCACGCGGATCACACCGGCCACGAACCAGGCCAGCAGCAGCGGCGAGATCTGCGCATGCACGGCCAGCTGGCCGATGGCGGTGCCGACACCGCTGTTGACCAGCATCTGCTTGAAGCCGCCGCCGGCGCCGATGATCAGCACGATGGCAGCGGTCGGCGCCAGGCTCTGGTCGACGAACTTGAGCACCTGCTGGCGCGTGAAGCCGCGTGCCACGCCGAAGGTAAACATCGCCAGCAGCAGCGCCGCCAGCAGCGCCACGATGGGGTTGCCGATGAAATCCATCAGCTCGCGCATGGCGTGGCCTTCGGGCAGCGCGACATCGACGAAGGTCTTGAGCAGCATCAGCAACACCGGTGCCAGCACCGTCACCAGGGTGATGGCAAAGCCGGGCGGATTTTCCGTTTGCGGCTCGCGCGCCAGTTGTGCCACCAGCTCGTCAGATGGCTTGACATCGACATAGCGCGAAATGAACGAGCCGAACATGGGGCCGGCGATGACCACCGTCGGCAGGCCCACGATCAGCCCGTACAGGATGGTCTTGCCGATATCTGCGCCGAACACGCCGATGGCCAGCAGCGGGCCCGGATGCGGCGGCACCAGGCCATGCATCACCGACAGGCTGGCCAGCATGGGGATACCGATCTTGAACAGCGGCACGCCCGAGCGGCGGGCCACGATGAACACCAGCGGGACCAGCAGCACGAAGCCGATCTCGAAGAACAGCGGGATGCCCACCAGGAAGGCGCCCATCATCATCGCCCAATGCACCCGCTCGCGCCCGAAGGCGCGCACCAGCGTCTGCGCGATCTGGTCGGCGCCGCCGGACTCGGCCATCAGCTTGCCCAGCATGGTACCCAGGCCCAGCACGATGCCGACAAAGCCCAGTACGCCGCCGAAGCCATCCTGGAACGACTTGACGATCTTGGGCAGCGGCATGCCCGAGATCAGGCCGAGGAAGCCGGAAGTGATGATCAGTGCGACAAAGGGGTGCATGCGCAGGCGCGTGATCATCAGGACCAGCGCGAGAATTGCGATGAATGCATTCAACAGCAAGGTTGCTTCGTGGCTCATGCCCAGCATGGTGGATCTCCTGCCGACAGTCGCTCCGTACGCCAGGCATGCGCCGGCGGATCGCCCGGCATCAGCGGTGCGTCTCCATCGGCACCGGCCTGGTGGCTGCGGTGCGCACTATCTGCGTAGTGTCGTGTTGATGTTGTATCGGCCTGTGGTCAGGCCTGGTCTTTTTCCTGAGTGCCGCAAGGGCGATGTTAGCGTTAACATCGGAGCGGATGATAACGCTAACATTTTATCGGCGTCAAACCCTCTCCATGCTGCATCGCCACATTGATTGCCGCCGGGAAATCCCGGTCTGCAGGATGTTGCTTGGCGTACATCGGGGCGCGGTATCATGTGGCCAAGTCCAACTATCACTGAGCCATGAGCCGTCGCGAAGCACCCCCGCTGGTCCCTCCCCTGCCCGCCAAAGGTGGCCGTGCCACCGGCCGCGTCACCATCACCGACGTCGCCCGCGTGGCGGGGGTCAGCCCGATGACGGTGTCGCGCGCCTTGAAGGCGCCGCAGCTGGTGCAGCAGGCATCGCGCGAGCGCATCATGGCCGCCATCGAACAACTGGGCTACGTGCCCAACCAGGCCGCCGCCACCCTGGCCTCTTCGCGCTCGCAGGTCATCGCCGTGCTGGTGCCGTCGCTGACCAACGCGGTCTTCATCGAAACGCTGTCGGGCATTCGCGATTACCTGGCCCAGGCCGGTTACCAGTTCCTCATCGGCGAGACCGGCTATGCGCGGGCCAAGGAAGAACAACTGATCTCGACCTACCTGTCGCATGCGCCGGCCGGCTTCCTGCTGTCGAGCAGCGAGCAGCACGAGATCCTGCAGGCCCACCCGGCCAGCCGTGCCATTGCCGCGGTGCGCATGTTCGATCTGGGGCGCAGCAACAGCGACCTATCGGTAGGATTCTCCCAGTCGCGCGCCGGCTTTGCGGTGGCGCAGCACCTGGCCCAGCGCGGTTATCGACGCATCGCCTTCATCGCCGCCCAGCTCGATCCGCGCATGATGAAGCGCCGCGACGGCTTTCGCAAAGGGCTGTCGGCGGCGGGCCTGGAGCCGGCCACCGAGGTCCTGTTGCCGCAGCCGACCACGGTCGACATGGGTGCGCAGTTGTTGCGCCAGGTATTGCAAGCGCGGCCCGACTGCGACGCCGTGTTCTGCTGCAACGACGACCTGGCGCTGGGCGCACTGTTCGAATGCCAGCGCCAGGGCATCGCCGTGCCGGGCCAGCTGGCCATTGCCGGTTTCAACGACCTGTCGTGGGCCGCCTGCGCCACGCCATCGATCACCACCGTCATCACGCCGCGCTACGACATCGGCTACCGGGCGGCCGACATGCTGATCCGCCGCCTCAAGGGGCAGGCCATCGAACGCGGACGGCTCGACCTGGGCTTCGAACTGGCGGTGCGCGAAAGCACTTGAGGCGCCATCGGCGCCGATGAGCTGGGGTCCGCGCTGTAAGACTTTTCCTCTAGACAAGTCCGGAGCAAGCACTACAATCTCGACGTGGCCTGCCCACGTGACACTTATAAAAAATGTACTGATACGTCCAGCCCCAGGAGATAACTCATGCAACGATTCAGCGGACTCACCCGCCCTGCCGCCCTCGCGCTGCTGCCCTTGTGTACCTCGCTGGCATTGCTGCCGGCGCAGGCCCAGACGGCAGCGCCGGCCGCGCCGGTGGTGGTCAAATACGACCTGACCTACGACATCATCAGCCCGCTGCATACCCAGCGCGGCATGGTCGCCAGCGAGCAGGAGCTGGCCACCAAGGTCGGCGTCGACATCCTGAAGCGCGGCGGCAATGCGATCGACGCCGGGGTGGCGGTCGGCTTTGCGCTGGCCGTGGTGCTGCCCAACGCCGGCAACATCGGCGGCGGCGGCTTCATGATGATCCACGATGCCAAGACCGGCAAGAACGTGGCCCTCGATTTTCGCGAGATGGCGCCGCAGCGCGCCACCCGCGACATGTACCTGGACGACAAGGGCAACGTGGTCCCCGGCCGCTCGCTCTATACGCACCTGGCCGTGGGCGTGCCCGGCACGGTGGCGGGGCTGTCGCATGCGCTGGCCAAGTACGGCACGATGAAGTTGTCGCAGGTGATCGAGCCGGCCATCGAGCTGGCCGAAAAGGGTTATCCGGTCAGTCCGGGCCTGGCACAGATCCTGGCCGCCGAGCGCGAACACCTGGGCCAGTGGGACTCCAGCAAGGCGATTTTCTTCAAGGATGGCCGTCCCCTGCAAAGCGGCGAGCAGCTGGTGCAGAAAGACCTGGCCAAGTCGCTGCGCCTGATCGCCAGGCAAGGGCCGTCGGCCTTCTATGAAGGCGCCATCGCCAAGAAGATCGTGGCCGAGATGGACAAGCATGGCGGCCTGATCACGGCCGAGGACCTGAAGAACTACAAGGTGGTCGAGCGCACCCCGGTGAGCGGCAACTATCGCGGCTACCAGGTGATGTCGATGCCACCGCCGAGTTCGGGCGGGGTACACATCATCCAGATGATGAACATCCTGGAACGCTATCCGCTCAAGCAGTACGGTGCCGATAGCGCACAGAGCATCCACCTGATGGCCGAGACCATGAAGCTGGCCTATGCCGACCGTTCCGAATACCTGGGCGACCCCGATTTCACCAAGGTACCGGTCAAGGGCCTGACCTCGCGCGCCTATGCCGACGAGCTGGCCAAGCGAATCAACCCCGAGCGCGCAACGCCATCGAGCGAGATCAAGCCGGGCCAGCCACAGCCCTACGAGAGCGACCAGACCACCCATTTCTCTGTGGCCGACAAGGACGGCAACCTGGTGGCCACGACCTATACGCTGAACCTCAATTTCGGCAGCGGCATCGTCGCCACCGGTACCGGCATCACGCTCAACAACGAGATGGATGACTTCGCCGCCAAGCCGGGCGTGCCCAATGCGTTCGGTCTCATCGGCGGCGACGCCAATGCGGTCGGTCCCTACAAGCGACCGCTGTCGTCGATGTCGCCCACCTTCGTGCTCAAGGATGGCAAGCCTTTCCTGGTCACCGGCAGCCCGGGCGGCAGCCGCATCATCACTACCACCCTGCAGACCATCCTCAACGTGATCGACTACGACATGAACGTGGCCGAGGCCACCATCACGCCGCGCATCCACCACCAGTGGGCCCCGGACCAGCTGCGGGTCGAGAAGGGCCTGTCGGCCGATACCGTGAAGATCCTGCAGGACAAGGGCCAGAAGGTCAGCGTACAGCCGTCGATGGGCCGTACCCAGACCATCCAGATCAAGCCGGATGGTTTCTACGGCTATTCCGATCCGCGCAATCCGGATGGTCGCACCCTGGGGTTCTGATCCCCGGCCGGGTCTGGTCGACCTGGCCAGCACGACAGGGCCGCTCGCCGTCAAGGCCAGCGGCCTTTTTCATGCCCCCGGCAGCCGTATCAGGACAGCCCCGGGCTGGCCAGCACCGCCTGCGCCAGGCTGGGGGCGGTGGGCTCGCCAGCGGCAAGCCCCGTGGCCGGCGCGCCGGCCATGGCGCTGGCAGCCTGCAGCAGCAGCTCCATGGCCTGCAGCTGGGCGCCGCTGGCGCGCATTGCCGCCAACTCGATCATGCCGTCCTCGGCGCGCTCCAGGGCGCTCAGCAGCGGCGCCACGACAAAGCCGTCACGCGTCCACAGCAGCAGGTCGGCGTCGTCGCGCCGGGCTACCGTGCCGCCGCTGCCATCATCGCGCAGCAGCCCCTGCAGGCTCACCGTCTTGCGCGCCTCGTCGGCTTCACCAGCCAGCGAGATACGCAATTCGCGACCGACCACCCGGGCCTCGATGTCGGCCAGGTCGAATTCGAGCATCAGGCGGTCGCGCACGGACCCGCTCAGGATATCGACGGTATCGATACCACGCCCCAGGCGAAAGTGGTTCTCGCCGACCCCGGCATACAGCCTGACGTGGCCGGCGCCGTTGACGACGTAGGTATCGTTGCCGCCCAGGCCGGCGGCGCTGTCGCCGCGGCCATTGAGCACGAATACGTTGTCCTGGTCGTTGCCGGTGACGGCGGTGGTGGCATCGGCGCTGGTGATCACGTTCTCGATGGCGCGCAGCGCGCTGGCGCGACCATCCCACCACAGGGTGCCCGCATCCCCGGACGGCGACACCCGCGTGCCGGTCTTGCGGCGGCTGTGCTGCACGCCATCGTCGTCGATCTCGATATAGTCGGCGGGCGAGGCATCCCACTCCCAGGGCTGGTCGTAGCGGTCCAGCGCCACGCGCACCTGCACCTGGCCCGTTCCCGCGGCCGTTGGGGACGCCGCCAGTACCAGCGTATCGGCGCCGTCGCCGCCGTCGAAGGCCGAACCTGCGCCGGGGGCCGCATTGAGCATGAAGATGTCGTCCCGGTCACCGCCGCGCACTGCCTTGGTGCCGCGGTGCAGGCTGAATACACTGATCCGTCCGGCCGGCGCCAGCAGGCGGTCGTTACCGTCACCGGTGGCCCACAATATCGTATCGCCCGACGATGCACGATGCCGCACCCGGTTGGCCACGCCGCGCAGTCCCGCACTGGCATCGATGCTATCGTCGGCGGCGTTGTCGATTACCTTGGCCGGCTGTTGTACCAGTTCGATGGCATCGTAGTAGGGATCCATCATGAGGCCACTGCGCCATTGCTGCAGCGGCGGTTGCGGGGTGATCACGGCATCGCCGAAGATCGCCACGCGCCAGTCCTTCTCTTGCAGGACCGCCTGCAACTGGCGCCGCTTGGCACGCTGGTAGACCTCGCGCGCACGTCCCACCGCAGCGCGATCCTCGATGTCCTGGGCGGCACTGATCCCCAGCATGCTGCCCAAGCCGGTGACGAAGCGCTCGCCCGCGCCCAGGCGGGCATAGCGATCGAGCTCGTCGACCTCGCGCACGCTGTGATAGATTCCGTTGCCGATGACCAGGCCCAGGCCGAGGATGATGCCCAGCGGACCCGCGGCACTCACCCCGGCAAAGGCGGCTGCGGCCAACCCGACGGACAGCGCCGCACCGGCGGTGGCAAACCCCGCATCGACATAATGGTCCTGCGCCGTACGACCGCTGGTGACCGAGGCCTGCTGGAACGACGTGACCGCACGGTAGATGTCGAACGGCAATGTCAGCACGGTGCCCACTGCCGCCCCGCTGCGGGCGACATTGGTACCCAGCCTTGCCGTGCCCCCCAGCCGCTGGCCCAGGCTACTGGCGGCGAATGCATTGAAGTGCGCCACACCGCCGGCCTGCAGCGCCCGGCCCAGCCTGGGGATCAGCGCTTCGGCGGCCAGGCTTGCGCCCTGCGCGCCCAGCCCGGCCGACTGCAGCACCGCCTGGCTCGTGTCGCCACGCTCGATGGCGGCCGACAGGCTACGCACGCTGTTGTAGATGCCGAATACCTGCAACCCGGCACCGGTCTGCCTGACCACGCCCCCGCCCGGCATCAGGTAGGTGATGACATTGGACCTGGCGCCACTTGCGATACGCCCGACGGCCAGCCTGAGCCGCCCCAGCTGGTCGTTGAGGGCCGCCACCAGCAGGTTGTCGCCCGCCTTCGAAATCACCAGCGGGTGCGTGCTGCCCCGGGTAGCGGCGACTTCCATCAGGATCTCGGCGTTGCGTACCGCGCGATCGGCCCGCTGCCCTCCCACCAGGTATTGCGCCTCGAACTGCAACCGCTGCGCCAGGTTTTGCTGCAGCACATCGATGCCCTCGGCCAGCGCCACGCTCCATAGCGGCCGCCCATTGATGCGTGCGCCCATGGCACGCAGGTCGTCCACGGTAACGTCCAGCCGGCCCAGTCGCAAGGTCATCGGCTTGCGCACATCGCCGAACAACGATTCGGGCAGCAGGTTCCTGACCACTGGCAGCAAGTTGGCATGACGCGCCTCGGGAGCCGGGCGGTAATGCCCGCTGGAATTGTCCCAGGCCTGCAGGCGCCGCGCACGAAAGGACAACTCGCCGGCATACAGCACGTCGCTGCCGTTGTCGATCGAGGTATGCCCCTGCACCCCATAACGACGCAATGCGGGAGGCGACAAGCGTCGGTCGAGCGCGACATAGACCCGCCCCGGATCGCTGGCCTTGATGACATAGATGAATTCGCCGTCGACCTCGGGTACGAAACTGGCCCGGGCATCGGTGGCATGCAACGAATAATCGGCGCCGTTCTTGCGCAATTCGAAGACGAACCTGGGATCGGCCGGTTGTTGCCGTTCCCCGGGCCCGTGGAACTCGCTTATCGGTGCCAGCGCAGTCTGCGCCCGCAGCAAGGGATCGAGCACCTGCTGCGCCTGCTCGCGCTGGCTGGTGGGGTTGTCGGAGCGGGGGGTGGCATCCATCGTTATCCTCCTATGGCGGCCTCCATGGCCGGGAACAAAAAAAAGCGCGACGCCATCGCGCCGCGCCATGCAAAAGGCTGCCGTCAAGCCGCCATGGCCAGCGGAGCACCCAGCAGTGCGTCACGTTGGCCCGACGGCTCTACCTGGCCTGCCGACGCCATGCCCGTGTCGCCCTGCCAGCCACCGCTGGCGGCTACCAGTTGGTCGAGCTGCCGGATTTCCTGCGCCGTGGCGAACCGGCCCGGTCCCTGCAGGGCCGGATTCGTCCACGGCTTGGCCAACAGTTCGATCAGGCCGTCGGCCTGTTCGGTGTAACGCGAAAAGAGCGGCGTGACCGCCATCGCATCGCGCGTCATCAGGCGCACCTGGCCATCGGGGCGCACCGCCTCGCGCTGGCCGTCGTCACGGGTACGATAGATGTCCGCCAGCACGATGCGTTGGTCGGGATGCCCGGCGACACTGATCTCGACCGCCTGCTGCCTGGTCTCGAACAGCAGCTCGTGCAGGTCGAAGTCCAGGTGCAGGGTGTGCTGGCCGGCGCGTGCGCCGTCGATCTCGACCTTCTCGATGGTGCGCTGGAGCTGGTAGCGATTGGCCCCGGCGCCGGCCTTGACACGAATGTTGCCGCCGCCCTGGACGATATAGGTGTCATCGCCCAGGCCGCCATCGACGCTGTCATCGCGACCGTTGAGTACGAACAGGTTGTCCTGGCCGTTGCCCACGATGCGGGTGGTGGCGCCGGCATTGGTGATGACGTTCTCGATCGAGATCAACTCGCTGCGCTTGCCGTCGATGTCGATCCAGCCGGGTGACAGCGGCAGGTCAAGCCCCGGCAGGTCGCGCGGGTAGGTCATCCAGTTCTGGCTGCCGGCGGCCTGGTAGTTGTCTCCCGCCCGGTCCTCGATGAGCCGATAGTCGTGGCGCCAGGCATGGCCGGCCAATGCCATCTCGAGCGTGCCGGCGGTGCTGGGCGTGAGCGACAGCACCAGCGTGTCGTCGCCGAGCCCGCCATCGAGCACCGAGCCCTGGTGCGGCGCTGCATTGAGCTCGAAACGATCGGCCTCGATACCACCGTGCATCGTCTTCTTGCCGGCCTGTACGTCGAACAGGTTGCCGCGCATGCGCAAGCCCATGAGCGTATCGTCGCCCCGGCCGGTCATCCATAGCACCTTGTCGTCGCTGGCCTCGGCAATGCTCACCACGTTTTGCAGCGCGCCCAGCCCGGCACGGGCATCGACGAAGTCGTCACCGGCATTGCCGATGATGTCGGGCGGCTGCGGTTCCTCGATGACGCGCGTGATCATGACTTCGCCGGCCGGGCTTGGCCGCATCTCGCGCTCGGTTCGCTGCAACGGCGCACGCAAGCTGATGATGGCGTCGCCGAATACCACCTGGCTCACGCCGAGCCGGCCCAGGTGCGCCAGGCTGGATTGCAGCCGCTGCTGCGTGTCCTGCCGATAGGCGCTCACCGCCTGGCTGATGGTCAGGCGGTCCAGCACGTCCCGAGGCGGATCCATGCCGATGACGTTGCGCAGGCCGGTGGCGACCACCTCGCCCCGGGTCAACGCGATCTCGCCCTGCAGCCGCTCCACATAGCGCACGCTGTGGTAGGTACGTCCCACCAGCACCAGCACCGCCCCCGTTGCCAGTCCGATCGGCCCGGCGCTGGCCAGGCCGGCGTAGCCGGCCGCTCCCAATCCCACCGTGGTGACCAGGCTGACGGTGGCCAGGCCGGCGTCCACGTAATGATCCTGGGCCTGTGCGCCGCTGGCCTGCGCGGCCAGCTGGAAGGAATCGACGGCGTTATAGGCATCGAAGGGCGCCGTGATCAGGGCACCCGCCAGCGGTGCGCTGCGCGCCAGGTTGCTTCCCAGGCGGGAAGGCCCGCCAAGCAGCCTGCCGATCGCCGTGCGCGAGAACTGGTTCAGGCTGTGGGCCGTGCCCCGCTGCGCGACGGCGCCCAGGCTCTGCAGGGCCTCCTCGGCCGCCACGCCGATGCCGGTGGCGGCCAATTCGCTGCCGGCGGCGATGGCGCCGGAGGTGTCACCACGCACGATGGCCGTGCGCAATCCGCGCAAGCCGTTATAGATACCGAACAGGTGCAGGCCCAGCCCGGTATGGCGGATCGGTGCGTCGCCGGGCATCAGGCAGGTCACGATATTCTGCCGTGGCTGGTGCAACATCATTGCCGACAGCGTCTGCACCCTCTCGAGCATGGCATTGGCCTGGGCGATCCATGGTCGCGACCGGCTCCCGCCATCGACGACAATGGGCGCGTTGCCGGTCCGCTGGCCCGCCAGTTCGAACAGCAGGTCCTCGATGCCCGTGATGCGTTGCGCCACGATCTGCCGCTCCAGCAGGTCGCCGTCGAAACTCAGGCGGTCCGCCAGGCCGTTCTGCAGCATGGCCGGCGCAGTCGGTTGGCGCAGCGCGCCATGCAAGGGGCGCTCGTCGAGCATCGCACCCAGGTCCATCGCATGTTCCAGGGCTACCTCGCTGTTGCCGATGCGCAGCCGCAGCCGGCCCTCGCCGCTGGTGCTGTCGAGGATGCTGTCGCTGGTGCTGTTGCCGGTGCCGCTGGTGCTGTTGCTGTTGCTGGTGTTACCGGTGCTGGTGTTACTGGTGCCGCCGGCCGGCGCCGGGGTTGCAGGTGGCGCATGCGGGTCCATCATGTTCATGTATCCCCGTAGTTGCTCCAATTGGGTGCGCCGGTGGCTGTTTTCCTGGTTCCAGTAGTCGACGAAACTGGCCTCCGGCAGCAGGGTCCGTACCACCGGCAACAGGTTGGCCTGGCGCCGGTCTGCCGCAGGCCGATAATGTCCGCTGCCATTGGTCCAGAACTCCAGCCGCCCCTGCCGCAGGTGGAAGTCTCCCGCATACAGCACGTCGGCGCGTTGCGTGAGCGAGGTATGCCCCTGGATCGCCAGGCGCGCGTCGTCGATCGCCACCCTGCCATACGGCACGCCGACGTAGATACGCCCCGGGTCGTCGGCCCGCACCACATAGATGAACAAGCCATCGGCGCGCGGCACCAGGGTCGCCCCCTCCACGGTCGGCACCAGCGAGTACCTGTTGCCGTTCTTGCGCAGCTCGAAGATGGCCCAGGGGTCGGCCGGCGCCTGCGGCTGATCATAGCTCACCGAAATGGGCTGCATGGCCGCGCGCGCGGTGAACAGGTCGCTCAGGCGCTGGCGGGCTGCCGGCGAAAGCACATTGATCGCCTGCGCCGCTTGCGAGGCATTGGTGTCGGACAGGGCCGGGATGCTGCTGGACTGGTTCATGACGACTCCTTTTTCATCAGGGAAGACAGGCATGCAGCTGCCTGGCAGTGCGTCGGGGGATGCCGGCGCGATGCCGGCCACGGCTGTGCGCGATCCCGATCGGCCCGCTGCCGGCCCGCATACGTGGGAAGCCATCATAGGATCGGCGCCGGGCGCCAATACGCAAAGGCGAAAGGTGAAGCCCACTTCCAGATATTTTTTGAACCCTGTCGCAGGCGCGGATTGCCCTGCCCGGGCGCCGACGCCAGGCAATCAACAACAGGCAATCGATGGGAGTAAGCGGGAAGGACGAGGAGGAGGAGGAGGAGAAGCAAGCAATAGCGATGCCGGCACGGCAGCCAGCCGTGCCGGGCATCGCTATTGCGCACTAGGCCGGTTGTGCCTTGGGATAGATCTTGACCAGCACGATCTTGGGACCGGACATGCGCTTGATGACCACGTCGAAGGCGGCGAATTCGATCTTCTGGCCTTCCTTGGGCAGGTCACCCAGTTTTTCCATCACCAGGCCGCCCACCGAATCGATGCTGTCGTCGTACTCGATGTCGATGCCCAGCATGTTTTCCAGCGTGACGATGGGCAGGCTGCCCTTGCCCAGCAGGGTGCCGTCATCCTGGCGCGCCCACTCGCCGCTGTTGTGGCGGAACTCGTCGCGGATCTCGCCCACCAGCAGGCTGAGCATGTTGTCGAGCGTGATGAAGCCCTGCGGCGACTGCCCCTTCTTGCCGATGATCGCAAAGTGCGGCGAACCGGTACGAAAACGTCGCAGCAGGTCCAGCGCCGGCAGCGCCGGCGAGATGTACTGCACCGGACGCAGGTAATCCTTGAGGTTGACGATGGCGCGACCGTCCTGCTGCGCCAGGAACACATCCTTCAAGTGCACCAGGCCAAGCACCAGGCGACGCTCGCTATCGAAATAGGGATAGCGCGAGAAGCGGTTGCGATAGACGATCTCCATGTTCTCGGCCAGCGACTTGTCATCGCCCAGGGCAATGATCTCGCTGGCCGGGCGCATGATATCGGCCACATCCATCTCGCTGAAGTTGAGGCTTTGCGCCAGCATGTTCCACTCGTCGCGCGTGAACTTGCCATTCTTGCCGCTCTTGCCACCGGCCCTGAGGATCAGCTTGAGTTCGTCCGAGGAGTAATGGGCGTCGTGACCATGGTTGGCGCCCAGGCCGGCGGCGCGCAGCAAAGCGTTGGAGCTGGCGTTGAGCACCCAGATCAGCGGATACATGCCCCAATAGAAACCGTACAGCGGCATCGCGCACCACAGGCCCAGCTTCTCGGGGCTGCGGATGGCCAGCGACTTGGGCGCCAGCTCACCGGCGACGATATGCAGGAAAGAGATGACGAAGAACGCGAAGACGAAGGAAATGCCGTGGATCAGTTCGGCGTTGGTCACGCCCACCAGCGAGAACAGCGGTTCCAGCAGTCGGGCAAATGCCGGTTCACCGATCCAGCCCAGGCCGAGGGAGGCCAGTGTGATGCCCAATTGACAGGCAGAGAGATAAGCATCGAGTTGATTGTGCACGACGGCCAGAATGCGGCCGCGCAGGCCCTGAGTCTTGGCAATGGCCCTGATGCGCGTTTGTCGCAACTTGACCAGACTGAATTCTGCTGCAACGAAAAAACCGTTCAACGCAACCAGGAAGAAGGCTGCGACGATCAGTAATATGTTTTCCAACTAGGGTTCCTATAGGGGTAGTGAATCAGGCCCGGGCCGTTCAAGCCAGCCCGGAGCCGATAATTTAACACGCTGCGCCGCACCTCCACGCAATATTGCAATATTGGCAATAATAAGCCGACGGCGCAGCGCCCGCCTCAGAACCCTTCCAGCACCACCTTGCCGCGCGCGCGATGGGTCTCGATCAGCGCATGCGCGCGCCGCAGGTTGGCCGCATTGATGGTGCCGAAGCGTTCGCCGACGGTGGTGCGCAGCACGCCATCGTCGATCAGGCGGGAGACCCGTTGCAGCAGTTCGTGCTGCTTGATCATGTCGGGCGTGCCGAACATGGAGCGGGTAAACATCAACTCCCAGTGCAGCGAAATGCTCTTGCGCTTCAACGGCAACGCGTCCAGCGTGGCCGGGTCGTCGATCAGCGCAAACTGGCCCTGCGGCGCCAGCACCTCGGCGATCTGCGGGTAGTGCTGGTCGGTATGGGTCAGGCTGATGACGATGTCGACGTGGTCCATGCCCAGTGCCTGCAACTGCTGCGCCAGCGGCCGGGTGTGGTCGATCACGTGATGGGCGCCCAGGTCGCTGGCCCACTGGACCGTCTCGGGGCGCGATGCGGTGCCGATCACGGTCAGGCGGGTCAACTTGCGCGCCAGTTGCAGCAGCATCGAACCGACGCCACCGGCGGCGCCGATGACCAGCAGCCGGCGGCCCTCGCCGCCATTCTCGGGCACGCCCACGCGGTCGAACAGCAACTCCCAGGCCGTGATGGCGGTCAGCGGAATCGCCGCCGCGTCGGCCATGTCCAGGCTGGATGGCTTGCGGCCGACGATGCGTTCGTCGACCAGGTGCAGTTGGCTGTTGGCGCCGGGCCGGGTCAGCGAACCGGCATAGAACACTTCGTCGCCCGGCTTGAACAGGCTGACCTCGGCGCCGACGGCGCGCACCACGCCGGCGGCGTCCCAACCCAGCACGCGCGGCGCGGTGACCGCCGCACCGCGGCGGATCTTGGTGTCGACCGGATTGACCGAGACCGCCTTGACCTCCACCAGCAGGTCGCGCGGGCCGGGGGTCGGGTCGGGCAGCTCGATGTCGACCAGTGCGCGCTCGTCGGAGGTGGGCAGGCCATGCTGCGTGTAGACTATTGCTTTCATTTCATTTCCTTTGGCAGAGGTTAAGTCGGTGATCGATGGCAGGATGTCATGCCGGCAATATGCGTTCGACCGCTGTTGATGCCCATGATACGAACTCGGAGCGCCGTCGACCAGCCGCTGCCGCGACAAGCACTTTCACTCCCGGTGTGAAGATGATCCGTCTCGAAGACCTGCAATTGTTTCTCCGCTCGGCTGCACTGGGCAGCTTTTCGCAGGCCGCGCGCGAGGCCGACCTGTTGCCCGGCCAGGTCAGCGCCGCCATCGCCCGCCTCGAGCGCGATCTCGACATCCGCCTGTTTGCCCGCTCCACCCGCAGCCTGCGCCTGACCGAGGAAGGCGAACGCTACCTGCCCTATGCCACCGAGGCGCTGCAGGCATTGCGCGATGGCCAGGATGGCCTGCGCGGCGACGCCACGCAATTGTCGGGCACCTTGCAGGTGGCCGCGCCGTCGGACCTGGGGCGCCGGGTGCTGCTGCCCTGGCTGTCGGAATTTCGTCGCGCCCATCCCCGGCTGGACCTGCGCCTGCTGGTGTCGGACCAGGTCGCCGATGTGTTTCGCGATCCGGTCGATATCGCCATCCGCTACGGTCGCATGGAAGACGCCAGCTTCATCGCCCTGCCCTTGGCGAGCGACAATCGGCGCGTGCTGGTGGCCGCTCCCGACTACCTGCGACGTCACGGCGCGCCCCGGTCGCTGGCGCAGCTGGCCGACCACGATTGCCTGCTGTACCAGCTGCATGGCCGGGTCTACGACAAGTGGTTCTTTCCCGACCAGGGGAGCCAGCACACGGTTGCCGTGCGCGGCCCGCTGGTGACCGACGACGGCGACGTGGTACGGCGCTGGGCGATTGCCGGTGAAGGCATCGCCTACAAGTCGTGGCTGGACGTGGGTGACGACGTGCGCGCCGGGCGGCTGCAGATCGTGCTGGCGCGACAGCGTGGCCAGGCCGCGCCGTTGCAACTGGTGTGCCCGCACCGGCGCCAGTTCTCGCCGGCCGTGCGCCAACTGCAGGGCCTGCTGGCCAGCCGCTGCGCGGCCCTGGTGGCCGACCTGGAGCAGGCGGTGTCCCGCGCCGGTGCGCCGGACCGGTGACCAGGGATGGGCGTCAGCGGGGGCGTGCCAGCTTCTGCAGCAGGCCGGCCTGCACCGCCGGCCACTCGTCATCGATGATCGAGAAGCGCACCGAGTTGCGCTTGCGCCCGTCCGGCATGATGCGCTCATGGCGCACGATGCCTTCCTGCGTGGCACCGATGCCCAGGATCGCCTGGCGCGAGCGGGTATTTAGTTCGTCGGTGGTCAATTGCACCCGCACACAGCCGAGTCGCTCGAAGGCGTACTGCAGCAACAGCCATTTGGCTTCGGTATTGGCGCCGCTGCGCTGGTGCGATTGCGCCAGCCAGGTGTGGCCGATTTCCAGCTTGCGATTGGCCGCATCCATCTTCCAGAAGCGGGTGGCGCCGATCACCTGGCCGCTGCCGCGCAGCACGATGACGAACGGCCAGGCACTGCCGGCGGCACGGCCCTGCAGCGCTGTGGACAAGTAATGGTCGATGGTCGCCGCCGACGGCACCACGGTGACGGTCATGTTCCACAGCTGGCCGTCGGCGGCGGCCTCCAGCAAACCCTGGCGATGTCCGGCCTGCAAGGGTTGGAGTTGAAGCAACCGGCCACCCAGCGTCGGTTGCGGTGCGGTGAAGGCATTCATGCGCGGCCCATATGAAAAAAGGCGATGGAACCTGGCATCATGCCGCATCGCCCCGGCGTCGACGAGTAACAGATCGACGCCCGGGCGAGCGCAACAGCCAGGCGCCATCAGCGCGCGGGCAAGCCCTTGATGAACTGTTCCAGTTCGCGCGCGTAGAACCTTGCCATGCCGGTGGTGCCGTGGCCACGGGTGTCGCTGCTGGCGCCAATGAGCAACAGGCGCGCGTTGGGCAAGTCCTTCAGGGCAGCCTGCATCAGGCCGGTCTCGGGCGGATTGCGCTCGTCGTCGGCCGAATTGATCGCCAGCACCGGCACCTTGATGCGGGCCAGGTTGGGCATGGCGTTGTAATCGGCAGATGAACCCCACTGGTAGATGAAGTCGTTGGCGTCGGCCGTCACCGGCGCGGCCAGCCGTTCGTCCACCAGCTTGTCGGCCCGGGCGTGGGTGCCGGCATTGTGCTGGTAGCCCAGCGTGCCGCCGTTGGTGCCGAAGATGAACAGGTTGTTGGCCAGCCGCAGCGATGGCGGCTGGCTGGTGTAGTTGCCCCCGTTCCAGGCCGGGTCCTGGCGGATCGATTCGACCAGCATGCGGCGCATCAGCCAGTTGCGACCGGCCATCTCGGTCGGTTGCGAGGCCATCGGCACCAGGGCGTCGGCAAAGCCGGGATAGGTGCCGCCCCATAGCCAGGTCTGCATGCCGCCCATCGAATTGCCGATGATCAGGCGCAGGTGCCTGATGCCCAGGCCCTCGGTCAGCATGCGGTATTGCGCCTGCACCATGTCGGCGTAGTTGTATTGCGGAAAGGCCGCACGCAAGCCATCGGAAGGCTTGCTCGACTTGCCCACGCCGATGCCGTCCGGGATCACGATGAAGTAACGGCTGGCATCGAGCGGCTGGCCAGGGCCGAACAGCTCACCGGCGAAATCGCGGCTGAGCATGGCCGTGGCCGCCTGGTAGGTGCCGTGCAGCACCAGCACGGCCGGGTTGGAAGGGTCGCCGATGGTCACGTAATGCAGGCGCAGGTGCTCGATGGCCTGGCCATCGTGGAATTCGAACCTGGGCGCGACCCAGTCGCCCTCGACCGGTTGCGGGTGGCCGGCCGCCTGTGCGGCCAGCGGCAACACAGCGCAGGCCAGGGCACAGGCGACGAATGCGCGCAGGCGGGAGAAAAAAGTCATGACGAACCTCGGCAGTTGAAATCAGGCCACATCGTAGCGCTTCGCGGCAAAGCGCGCCACGCGGCGCCGCGGCACCTGCTGTCATGCCCCTGTTGCATTTGACCGGCATCATCGCGCACAATCCCCGCGCCGACCTTCCACGCCAACGCTGCGCCTTGCCATGCAAATCCTCCAGAACATCAATCTCGACTCGCTGCTCGATACCCTTGTCAGCCTGACCGCCGCCTTCGTGCTGGGCGGCCTGATCGGCCTCGAACGGCAATACCGCCAGCGCACCGCCGGTTTGCGCACCAACGTGCTGGTGGCGCTGGGCGCGGCGGTGTTCGTCGACCTGGCCAATCGCATGGGCGGCCATGACGGCGCGGTCCATGTGGTGGCCTATGTGGTGTCGGGGGTCGGCTTCCTGGGCGCGGGCGTGATCATGCGCGAAGAAGGCAACGTACGCGGTATCAATACCGCCGCCACCTTGTGGGGATCGGCCGCCGTGGGCGCGGCCGCCGGCGCCGACCTGATCCTGGAGGCGATCCTGGCCACGGTGTTCGTGCTGGCCGCCAATACCCTGCTGCGCCCGATCGTCAATACCATCAACCGCAAGCCGCTCGACGTACCATCGGTGGAAGTGACCAACACCCTGCACCTGATCGTCCAGGGAGCGCACCAGAAGCTGGTGCTGGCACAGGTGACCTCGATGCTGGAGCTGTCGCGCTACCCCACGCACGACCTCGAGGTGCGCCCGTTCAACGAAGACGAGGTCGAGATCGAGGCAACCCTGGCGGCGACTTCGGTGGACGGCGACGAACTCGACGCGCTGGTGGCCCGGCTGTCGGCGCTGCCGGCCGTCAAGCAGGTGTTCTGGAGCCCCAGCACCACCGATTGAACGCCGTCAGCCGGCGCGAAAACGCCCCCGCAGCCAGCGCACCGGGGCGCCGATGACGGGCAGCTTCTGCCACAGTTCCTCGGCCGCATCCCAATAGTCGCGGTGCTCGCATACCCGTCCGCTATCGTCGAAACGCAGGTGGGATGCGCCCAGCACCGTGTACTGCCGGCCGTTGAGGCCGAATTCGAAACGCCAGGTGGCAAAGCCCTGCGTCCCCTGCGCCATGCGCTCGAGGATCACGAAGCGCGGATGCTCGGTGGTCTCGAACATGTGCCCGAAGATGCGCGAGATCACCGCCAACCCCGTGACATCGTTGAAGGGGTCCTTGAAATGCGCATCGGCGGCATACCACTGCGGCAGCCGCGCCAGCGTCGCCGGCGACAGCGTGGCATACCAGTCGAGCAGCGCATCGAGCCGCGCGTTCACGAGACACCGACCAGTCGTTGCAGCAGCGCCGTGCGCCAGCGAAACGGCAGCATCTGCAGCAGCTTGAGCCAGTTGGTCAAGCGCCGTGGAAAGTGGATTTCGAACAGCCCGCGCCCGATGCCAGCCCAGATCGCGCTGGCGGCCTGCTCGGGGGTCTGCAGCGCCGGCATCGCAAACTTGTTCTTGGCGGTCAGCCCGGTCTGCACGAAGCCGGGGTTGATCAGGTAGACATCGAGTCCCTTGCGATGCAGGTCGCCATACAGGATCTCGGCCAGGTTGATCAGCGCCGCCTTGCCCGGCCCGTACACGCTGGCGCCGGGCAGGCCGACATAGCCGGCGGCGCTGGCCACCAGCGCGATGCCGCCGCGTTGCGCCGCGAGCATGCCGGGCAGCACCGTATCCAGCGCCACGTAGACGCTGGACAGATTGGTACGCAGCGTCTGTTCGGCCTGCGCCTGGCGCACCTCCCAGCTGCGCTCGGGCTGGTATCGGGCCACGCAGAACAGCAGCAGGTCGACCCCGCCGAAGACTTCGCAGATGCGCGCGTACTGGCGCTGCCAGCCCTCCGGGCTCAGCACGTCGAGCGGTGCCAGCAGGGACTGCGGATGGCCGGCGGCCACCTGTTCGAGCTCATCGGCGCGACGTGCCGACAGGGCCACCCTGGCGCCTGCGGCCAGCGCCTGGCGCGCCAGCGCCGCGCCGATGCCGCTGGAGGCGCCGATGACCCAGATACGGCGGCCGTGCCAGTCATGTACGGGCTTGTTCATCGGGGCGAGGATCATCGCAGGCTCCTGTTCAGTGAACGGTCTTGGCCAACAGGAACTGGCCTACATCGATCTGGCCCTCGTCGAAACCGGCCTCGCAATAGGTGTAGTAGAGCCGCCACAGGCGCAGGAAACGTTCATCGAAACCGAGCGCGGCGATGTCCTCGCGCCGGGCCATGAAATCCCGCTCCCAGCGGCGCAGCGTCTCGGCATAGTCGCGCCCGAAGAAGAACTGGTCGCGCAGTTGCAATCCGGCCCGCCGCGCCTGCGAGGCCAGTCGCTCGGGACTGGGCAGCATGCCGCCGGGGAAGATGGTCTCGCGGATGAAGTCGGAGCTGTCACGGTAGCGCAGGAAACGCTCCTCGGCGATGGTGATCGACTGGATCAGCGCCTGGCCGCCCGGTTTCAGGCAAGCCGCGACGGTGTCGAAGTAACGCGGCCAGTAGCGCTCGCCGACGGCTTCCAGCATCTCGATCGACACCACCGCATCGTATTGGCCCCGCAGCTCGCGGTAGTCACGCAACTCGACCGTGGCCAGGCGATCCAGGCCGTTGCCGCGCAGGCGCTGGCGAGCCACTTCCAGCTGTGCCGGCGAGATGGTCACGCCATGCACCCGCACCCCGCGCTCGGCGGCGTACTGGGCAAAGCCGCCCCAGCCGCATCCGATCTCCAGCACCGAGTCGCCGGGGCGCAGGCCGAGCTGCTCGACGATACGCCGGTACTTGGCATCCTGGGCCTCGGCCAGCGGCTGGCCGGGGCGCTCGAAGATGGCGCTGGAATAGGTCATGCCCCGGTCCAGCCACAGGCGGTAGAAATCGTTGCCCAGGTCGTAGTGCGCATGGATATTGCGCCGGCTGCCGCGCAACGTATTGGCACGCAACAGGTGACGCAGCCGATACCACCAGCCGGCCAGGCGCCCGCCATAGACGCCCTTTTCCAGTGCCTCGCGATTGCGCAGCGCCAGCCGCAGCAACGCCGCCAGGTCGTCGCAATCGACCCAGCCGGCGGCGTGGCTGTCGGCGAAGCC
>NZ_AKJA01000042.1 GCF_000282575.1 Herbaspirillum sp. YR522
CTCCCTCCGCTCCGCTTCTGATTAGGGATTCGCTGCGCAAATCCTGTTTGTGGACGTAAAAAAGCCCTGCTCGAAAGCAGGGCTTTTTTATCTGGCGGAGCGGACGGGACTCGAACCCGCGACCCCCGGCGTGACAGGCCGGTATTCTAACCAACTGAACTACCACTCCAAAACCGTTGACTGCAAATCTCTGGTGGGTGCTGAGAGGCTCGAACTCCCGACCTAAGCCTTGTAAGGGCTCCGCTCTACCAACTGAGCTAAGCACCCGAAACCTTGTCAGCCCGTCGCTAAGTCACTGCGACGAAAGAACGATATTCTAAAGCATTATTTCGTGCTGTGCCAGCATTATTTCCCGACTACCATCACTAAATCAAATCAGGAAATGAAAACTGCCCCCGCAGCGCGAACCGCAGGGGCAGTCTCGTCCAGCCAACATCCTAGTGCTTTACCACCGGGTCGACCGCGCCTTCCTTGGCCGCGACCGCGGAGTCGACAATCGCCTCTTCTTCCGGCAATGCCGCAGGCTGACGCTCCAGCGCCACTTCCAATACCTTGTCGATCCAACGCACCGGGATGATCTCCAGCTTGTTCTTCACGTTGTCCGGGATCTCGGTCAAGTCCTTGACGTTCTGCTCGGGGATCAACACGGTCTTGATCCCGCCACGATGCGCCGCCAGCAGCTTTTCCTTCAAGCCACCGATGGGCAACACTTCGCCACGCAGGGTGATCTCGCCAGTCATCGCCACATCGGCACGCACCGGAATACCGGTAAAGATCGACACCAGGGCAGTCGTCATCGCAATACCCGCCGATGGACCATCCTTGGGTGTGGCGCCCTCGGGTACGTGAATGTGGATGTCGGACTTCTCGAACACCTCGCTCTTGATCCCCAGCTTGCGTGCCCGGCTACGCACCACCGTGCGCGCGGCCTCGATCGATTCCTTCATCACGTCGCCCAAGGTGCCGGTGCGGATGATGGCACCCTTGCCCGGCATCGTGACCGCTTCGATCGTCAACAGGTCGCCACCCACTTCGGTCCAGGCCAGACCGACCACCTGGCCGATCTGGTTTTCCTTTTCGGCGATGCCGAAGTCGTAACGGCGCACGCCGAGGAACTTGTCCAGGTTGCGCGAGGTAACGGTGACCTTCTTCTCCTGCTTCTTGAGCAGCAGCATCTTGACCACCTTGCGGCAGATCTTGGAGATCTCACGTTCCAGCGAACGCACACCGGCTTCCCGGGTGTAGTAGCGGATGATGTCGCGAATGGCCGATTCGGCCACGCTGATCTCACCTTCCTTCAGGCCATTGTTCTTGACCTGCTTGGGCAGCAGGTAGCGCTGCGCAATGCTGGTCTTTTCGTCCTCGGTATAACCCGACAGGCGAATCACTTCCATCCGGTCCAGCAGCGCCGGCGGGATGTTGAACGAGTTAGAGGTGGCCACGAACATCACGTCGGACAGGTCGAAATCGACCTCGACATAATGGTCCGAGAACGTGTGGTTCTGTTCGGGATCGAGCACCTCCAGCAGCGCCGACGACGGGTCGCCACGGAAGTCCATGCCGAGCTTGTCGATTTCGTCGAGCAGGAACAGCGGATTGCGCACCCCCACCTTGGACAGGCTTTGCAGGATCTTGCCCGGCATCGAACCGATGTAAGTGCGACGGTGACCGCGAATCTCGGCCTCGTCACGCACACCGCCCAGCGCCATGCGCACGAACTTGCGGTTGGTGGCGCGGGCGATCGACTGCCCCAGCGAGGTCTTGCCCACACCCGGAGGGCCGACGAAGCACAGGATCGGCGCCTTCAACTTGTCGACGCGTTGCTGCACGGCCAGATATTCGAGAATGCGTTCCTTGACCTTGTCCAGGCCGTAGTGATCACCTTCCAATACCTTCTCGGCATTGGGCAGGTCGTTGTTGACCTTGGACTTCTTCTTCCAAGGCAGGCCGATCAGCGTATCGATGAAGTTGCGCACCACGGTGGCTTCGGCCGACATGGGCGACATCAGCTTGAGCTTCTTGAGTTCGCTCTGGGCTTTTTCGAGCGCTTCCTTGGGCATCTTGGCGGCAACGATCTTCTTTTCGAGCTCTTCCAGGTCGGCGCCGTCCTCACCTTCGCCCAGTTCCTTCTGGATCGCCTTGACCTGCTCGTTGAGGTAGTACTCGCGCTGCGACTTCTCCATCTGGCGCTTGACGCGACCGCGGATGCGCTTTTCGACCTGCAGGATGTCGAGCTCGCCTTCGAGCTGGCCCAGCAGGTGCTCGTAGCGCTTGGTCACATTGAAGATCTCGAGGATGACCTGCTTCTGCTCGAGCTTGAGCGGCAGGTGCGCCGCGATGGTGTCGGCCAGGCGGCCGGCATCATCGATTCCGGCCAGCGAGGTCAGGATCTCGGGCGGAATCTTCTTGTTCAGTTTCACATACTGGTCGAATTGCTGGACGATGGTACGGCGCATCGCCTCGACCTCGGCCTCGTCGCCCGACTCGGACTCGACCGGTGTCAGGTCGGCCACGAAATGGGTGTCGAGCTCGCTGATATGGTGAATACGGGCACGCTGTGCGCCTTCGACCAGCACCTTCACGGTGCCGTCGGGCAACTTCAGCATTTGCAGGATGTTGGCAACGCAGCCGATCTCGTAGATGTCGTCAGCCGAAGGCTCGTCCTTGGCAGCGGCTTTCTGGGCCGCAAGCATGATGCTCTTGCCCTGTTCCATGGCCGCTTCCAGCGCCTTGATCGACTTCGGGCGGCCGACGAAGAGCGGGATCACCATGTGCGGAAATACCACCACGTCCCGCAAGGGCAGCAACGGTAATTGCGATTGTTCTGTGAGGATTGGGGTCGTCATGGCGGGCCTTATCAAAGAATACTGTGGTTGATGTTGGCACGAGCGACAAAAACACAAGTCTGCAGTGGCAAAAAATCACGGCCACGAGACCGATGCAAGAATCGCAACAGCATCACCTGAGTCGTTCCCGGAGGGCATTTATATGCATGCCGGATCGATTTCATCGGCTGCCTTGTCGTCTTGGAATAGCCGGGTGAGGCTGGCACTACCCGGGGCGCCCTGCGGCGCCCCGTATTACTGCGATCCTGGCGGGGCCGACATCAGGCCCCGGATACCTTCTGCTGGTCATGATAGATCATCAACGGCTTGGCACCGTTGGTGATGGTGTTTTCGTCCACCACTACCTTGGCCACGTTCTGCTGGCTTGGCAGTTCATACATCACGTCCAGCAACGACTGCTCGAGAATGGAGCGCAAGCCGCGGGCGCCGGTCTTGCGCGCCAGTGCCTTGCGGGCGATGGCATTGAGGGCCGCCGGACGCACTTCGAGCTCGGCGCCCTCCATCTGCAGCAGCTTGCTGTACTGCTTGATCAACGCATTCTTGGGCTCGATCAGGATCTCGATCAAGGCCGCTTCATCCAGTTCGCTCAAGGTGGCGATCACCGGCAGGCGTCCCACCAGCTCGGGAATCAGGCCGAACTTGACCAGGTCTTCCGGCTCGGCCCCCAGCAACACCTGGGAAGCGGTCTTCTCGGTCTGGCTCTTGACTGCCGCCGAGAACCCGATGCCGCTCTTTTCGGAGCGATCCGAGATGATCTTGGCCAGGCCGTCGAATGCACCACCACAGATGAACATGATGTTGGTGGTATCGATCTGCACGAAATCCTGGTTCGGATGCTTGCGCCCGCCCTGTGGCGGCACCGAGGCCATGGTGCCTTCGATCAGCTTGAGCAGCGCCTGCTGCACGCCTTCGCCGGACACGTCGCGGGTGATCGAGGGGTTGTCCGACTTGCGCGAGATCTTGTCGATCTCATCGATATAGACAATCCCCTTCTGCGCCTTCTCGACTTCGTAGTTGCAGTTCTGCAGCAGTTTCTGGATGATGTTCTCGACGTCCTCGCCCACGTAGCCGGCCTCGGTCAGCGTCGTGGCGTCGGCGATCACGAATGGCACGTTGAGCATGCGCGCCAGGGTCTGCGCCAGCAGCGTCTTGCCCGAGCCGGTCGGGCCGACCAGCAGGATGTTGCTCTTGGCCAGCTCGACATCGTCCTTCTTGCCGAGATGCTTGAGACGCTTGTAGTGGTTGTAGACCGCCACCGACAGGATGCGCTTGGCGTTGGACTGGCCAATCACATACTGATCCAGCAGCTCGCTGATCTCTTGCGGGGTCGGCAGGTCGGACTTGGTGCCCGGCACCGTTTCGACGCTGGCGGCCTCGTCGCGAATGATGTCATTGCACAAGTCGATGCATTCATCGCAGATGAACACCGAGGGACCGGCGATGAGCTTCTTGACCTCGTGCTGGCTTTTGCCGCAGAAGGAGCAGTACAACAGTTTTTCGCCGCTAGATGATTTTTTCTCGGACATAGAGCTACAAAGAGATGAATTACGACTTGATGATACCCGCGAAAACCGGATTCGTCACGGCTCGGTCATTTTCGAGCCGCCTATCGCCGCTTTACTCGGCCTGATACCAGTTATATGTCATCGTGCAGGCGATTTATCAAGCAAATAGAGGCCGAAAAGGGGCCAATTGCGAGATTCGTAAAAAAAATGCCCGGACAACGCTCTGTCCGGGCATTTTTAGAGTGTTCCGCCGAAAACCGAATCAAACACGCTCTGTGAGAACCTTGTCGATCAGTCCATATTCGGCCGCCGCATCTGCCGACATGAAGTTGTCGCGGTCGGTGTCCTTGGCGATCTGCTCCACCGAACGGCCGGTCTTCTCGGCCAGGATGGCATTGAGACGTTCGCGCAGGTACAGGATTTCACGCGCCTGGATCTCGATATCGGAGGCCTGGCCCTGGGCGCCGCCCAGGGGCTGGTGAATCATGATGCGCGAATTGGGCAACGAGAAACGCTTGCCCTTGGCGCCCGCCGCCAGCAGGAAGGCGCCCATCGACGCGGCCAGACCGGTACACAAGGTCGAGACTTGCGGCTTGATGAATTGCATCGTGTCGAAGATGGCCATGCCGGCCGACACCGATCCGCCGGGGGAGTTGATGTAGAGCGAGATGTCCTTGTCGGGATTCTCGCTTTCCAGAAACAGCAACTGGGCGACGATCAGGTTGGCCATGCCGTCATTGACAGGACCGACCAGGAAAATGATGCGTTCCTTCAACAGACGCGAATAGATGTCATACGCGCGCTCGCCGCGCCCGCTCTGCTCGATCACCATCGGCACCATGCCGAGCATTTGCGTGTCCAGTGCGGAACCCTTGATCAGACCTGTCATGTGCGCATTCCTTAGCGTAAGTTTGTTTTGATGGTACGCGGGAAAAGCGGATTACGCTTGCGGCTGATTACCCATCAGTTCGTCGAACGCAACCGGCTTTTCCGAAACCTTGGCTTTGCCGAGAACGTAGTTGACGACGTTTTCTTCCAAAACAAGGGCTTCGACTTCGGCCAGGCGGCGACGGTCTGCGTAGTAATACTTCAGCACTTGCTGCGGGTCTTCGTAGCTCTGCGCGAAGTCGTCGATCTGTGCCTTGACCTGTTCTTCGGTGGCTTCCAGCTTGTTCTGCTTGACCACTTCGGCCAGGATCAGGCCCAGGCGCACGCGACGCTCGGCCTGTGCCGTGAACAATTCCTTGGGCAATTGCATGACCTTCGGATCCATGCCGCGCTGTGCCATGTCCTGGCGTGCCATTTCGGACAGGCGCTCGACATCCTGGTCGACCAGGGCCTTGGGCACGTCCAGCTCGCTGGCCTTGATCAGCGCATCCATCACGCTGTCCTTGGTCTTGGCCTTGGTGCGGGCGCTGACTTCGCGCTCCAGGTTCTTCTTGATGTCTTCGCGCATCTTGCCCAGGTCACCGTCCTCGATACCCAGCGATTGGGCGAACGCGGCGTCGACTTCAGGCATGTGCGCCCATTCCAGCTTCTTCAGGGTAATGGTGAACTCGGCAGTCTTGCCTGCCACGTCCTTGCCGTGATAGTCCTCCGGGAAAGCCAGCGGGAACGACTTCGACTCACCGGCCTTGAGGCCGATGGTGGCAGCCTCGAACTCGGGCAGCATACGGCCTTCGCCCAGCACGAACGGGAAGTCCTCGGCCTTGCCGCCCTGGAACTCGACGCCGTCGATCTTGCCCACGAAGTCGACCGTTGCGCGGTCGCCGTTCTGTGCCGACTGATCGGCACCGCCGTCGCCATGCGCGCCATGCTCGCCCTTGACGTGGTAGTGCACGCGTTGCTTGCGCAGGATGTCGATGGTCTTGTCGATCTCGGCGTCCGATACGGTAGCGACGGTCTTCTCGACTTCGGCGCCCGACAGGTCGCCCACGACCACGTCCGGATACACTTCGAAGGTGGCATCGAAGGACAGCGTGCCTTCGGCCGACTGCTCACTGGTCTTCGGTTCGATCGAAGGGAAACCGGCGACGCGCAGGTTGTTCTCGACGGCGACATCATTGAATGCACGGCCGACCTTGTCGTTGAGCACTTCGGTTTCGACCTGGTAGCCGAATTGTGCGGCAACCATCTTCATGGGCACTTTGCCCGGACGGAAACCCGGAGCCTTGGCAGTGCGGGCGCGCACCTTGAGGCGCTTTTCCACTTCAGCCTGCACATCGGCCAGCGGGAAAGTCAGAGTGATACGACGTTCGAGTTTGCTCAGGGTTTCGACTGCAGTTGCCATTTAAATCGTCCAAATGATTGAGAATTCGTAAGTCGGAACAGGGTTTCCGGCGTTGCCTCCGCCATCTGCGCATGCCGTGCCGAGCACATGCATATAACAGATTGGGAGCGCCTTCCAGGCGAGAAACGCCCTGCCCGACCGCGCTAAAGCTCGCTATTCTATACGCAAATGTGGCAACGAGTCCAAAATTGGACCGCGCCGGCTGCAAACACCGCCCCACCCGCTGCAAGGCCAGGGCTGGCGGGCGTGACAGGCGGGTCCGGCACGGCGCCCAAGCGCCGCACGCAGCGCTTATTTGACCACCGGGATGGGCGTTGCGGGGGTGATCGGCACGGCCGTGACGGCATTCATGGGACTACCGTCGATGAGCTTGTCGGAATAAGTCAGGTAGACCAGCGTATTGCGCTTGACGTCCACCACCCGCACGACGTGCAACCGCTTGAACAGGATCGACATGCGTTCGGTAAAGACGTCCTCCTGCTCCGGCAGGCGGCCATTGAATTGCACCGTCGGCGCTACCTGGCGACAGGCAATCGATGCCTCCGCGCGGTCTTCGGCCAGGCCCACGGTGCCCTTGACGCCACCGGTGCGGGCGCGCGACACATAGCAGGTCACCCCGACCACCTTGGGGTCGTCGTAGGCCTCGATGACCACCCGGTCGTTCTTGCCCATCCAGCGAAAAGCGGTACTGACCTCGGCCAGCGTATCGGCCCCGGCCGGGACTGCCAGGGGGAGCAGCAATGCAATCAGGGATAGGCGGCGCATGGTGTCCTTGGTGGAAAGATGAAAAGGGATGGCCTCGAGCCGGACCGGCAGCACCGGCCTAGTCGTCGAGGCGCACGAAACGCGGCACAAGCTGGCCGTCGACCTCGACCGGCTGGTGAAAGACCTCGCTGGGGCGGATCCACAGGGTGCCGTTGGCAGCCCGATAGACCACCATGGGCGTGAGGTCGGACTCCAGCGTGGCGTCGCCGACGAATTCGTAGATGCCACCCTTGTAGTGACGATAGCGTGTCATGGGCGTAATGAAACAGGGAAAGGCCGGGCATGGTACACCTGTGCGGGCCGGCACGAAAGTTGCTGAAAAACACAGACAGGCTTGGCCGCTTGCAGTACAATGGCGCGCTTTGTTTCATGACTACCTTCATCGGCTGCGGCGCCCTGCCTACAGACCGCTATCGCACCGATGACCGACACCTTCAGCGAGGATGGCGAAATTGGTAGACGCACCAGGTTTAGGTCCTGACGCCAGCAATGGTGTGGGGGTTCGAGTCCCCCTCCTCGCACCATACATTCCCTATTAAATCAAACACTTAAATTAATGACGCTGTCATTATTTCGGTGTTCGGGGATTGCTTTTCTGTCCTGCGCGATCTCGACGCAGCCCCCCCCCCCCCCTGCTGTCCGTGGAAGCCTTGGCGTCGCACTGATGGCGCAGGGCTGCCTCGACACCAACATGAAGAGCCATGACCGATCCCTCGGCGTCGTAACCGGCTTCTTGATGTCTTGAAATACGGTATGCAAGAGCGTTCGCGGAACTGTCTTGTCTTTTCTCGCCACCCAATCATGGCACTTTGCCAATTACCGATCCACGACGTATTGATAAAATTCGGCGCGGAGCTGAGGGGCTCCTATAAAAATCAACGATTATGGGGAATCGATATGATCGAAAAAACATCTTCTGCCTTGCACATGCCAACGCAACAGCCGGCCTCGGCAATCACTCATTCTGGCGGCATCAACCAGCGGTTAACCAAACTCCGCGCGCTTACTAGCAAGACCTTTCTAGTCATGGGCGTGGCCATTGCCGGGACCGGCATGGCAGTCCTGGCAGGGCTTGTCTACTATGGCGGCCCCGACCCTCTGGCGCCAACCTGGGGTTACCCCGGCATGCTGCTCGGCGCGCTAATGACAGTAGCAGGTGCCATCATGATGGCACGTGGCGTACACCGCCAGTGCCTGCTGGGCGACGACCAAGAGCCGTAGCCCGCTTCGCCCTTCGCAACCAAACGAAGGACATCGGCTGCTTGACTGGGCCGCCAGCCAGGCTCGGCCCGATATCCGTCACCACCCGGTGCCCGGCCGCCGGCGATTTTCGTCTCGCTTCATCGCAAGGACAGCCATGGATCATGGCTATGGATGATGTTCGCTGACACGTAGCGCAAGACCACGCACTCCCTGATAAATGGTGGAGCTGCTCATGCCAGCGATCGAGCCGCTGGCCCCTCATTGGTCGTGGGTATAATGACGCGCCGCCGCAGGATTGCCTCATGAATTCTGAAAACCTGTCCGGAGTCGTGTGGCGCAGAACGGGTAACGGCGACGGCACGGAGCGGTCATCAATCTGCGCATCCCGTGTCAGACCGGGTGGCGGCTACCCACAACGTACGCTGCTCGTGGGGCGACACCATGGACGACGCGGTGAGCAAAGCCCGCGTCCCCAGGAGCAGGACCGCATCGCCGGCAAAGGCATTGTCGACGCCTGACCGCAAAGACCACCCCAAGCCAGTTGCCATTCCCCAAATTTCACTCCGCTCCATGGCCGTCAACCACTACGAAAACTTTCCCGTCGCCTCGCTGCTGCTGCCGCCGCACCTGCGCGCGGCGGTCGCCGCCATCTATGCCTTTGCCCGCAGTGCCGACGATATCGCCGACGAAGGTGACGCCAGCCCGCCGCAACGGCTGGCCGCACTGGCCAGCTACTCCCGGCAGCTGGACCTGATCGAACAGGGCGCACGGTGCGACGCCCCCATCTTCGACCGACTGCAGCCGGTGATCACGCAATACAGCCTGCCGATCCAGCCCTTTCGCGACCTGCTGTCGGCCTTCAGCCAGGATGTGGTGACCACCCGCTATGCCCGCCATGACGACCTGCTCGATTATTGCCGTCGCTCGGCCAATCCGGTCGGCACCCTGATGCTGCATCTTTACGGCCAGGCCAACGCCGTCAACCTGCACCAATCCGACGCCATCTGCAGCGCATTGCAATTGATCAACTTCTGGCAGGATGTGGCCATCGACTGGCAAAAAGGGCGTATCTACCTGCCCCTGGAAGACCTGGACCGGTTTGGCGTCAGCCCCCGGGACATCCAGCAGGGACAGGTCGACCAGCGCTGGCGGCAGTTGATGCAATTCGAGCTGGATCGGACGCGCGCGCTGATGCTCTCGGGAGCACCATTGGCGCACCGCCTGCCGGGACGCATCGGCTGGGAACTGCGCCTAGTGGTGCAAGGCGGCTTGCGTATCCTGGAACGGATCGAGGCAGTCGGGGGCGACATCTTCACTCGACGGCCCAGGCTGGGCAGCCGGGATTGGCTGGTGGTCGGCTGGCGCGGCCTGACCTGGCGAGGCCGCACCGGCCGCTAGCGCCGGCCGGCGCCGTCGGCATCACACCAGCAAGGCCTCGGTCAGGGACCGGATCTGGTCTTCCGATTCTTCCAGCAACACCCGCAGCGACTGGTCGCCGATATAGTCGTCGACCAGGCTTTCGCCACCGATCCCGGCTTCGGCCGTGACGCGCTGGAAAGGCGACGGCACCGGCGAGAGCTCCTTGGCCAGCAACAGCACGTCACCGATGGTGTGTGGCGGCAGCACCCGCACCCCGTGCCACAACGATTCGATGGCCTGCACCACCGGCTGCGGCACGCCCAGCTTCTTCAACACCGCGCGGCCGATCATCTTCTCGCCGTATTCGGCCCAGTCTTCCAGGCCGCCTTCGAGCAGGTGCGGGAACTCGTCCGTGCGCGAGAGCAGGTAAAAACCTCCCACCTCGTGCACGATGCCGGCAAACATCGCCGTCTCGGGGTCGCCATTGGTCAATGTCGAGGTCAGCACGTGGGCCGTGGCCGCCACCTGGGCCGAATGTTCCCATAGCTGTGCCGCCTTGATGCGCATGGCCGGATTGGAAATGGTGCGCCCCAACTGGCGCACGATGACCGACGTGGTGATGGTGTTGAGCGTGCGAAAACCCAGCCGCATGACGGCGGTGCGCACATTGTTGATCTCGCCTCCCGAGCGGTTGTAGGCGGCCGAATTGGCAATGGCCACGGTGCGCGCCGCCACCAGCGGCTCGGCCATCACCAGCTTGGCCGCGGCCTCCAGGTGACAGTCGGGGTCGGCCAGCGCCTGCTGCAATTTGATGGATGCGCTCACGTTGGCGGGAAAGACCAACTCGCCCCGCTGGGCCTGTGATGCAATACCGCGAAAGATTTCCAGTCTGTCCATGACGTCTCCAGCCTCCGATGGTGATTCATTCGTTCGCAACGCCGGGCAGCCGGCAATAATCTATTTTCTTTTTCGATACTTTTCTATTGATCTTTCAGCAGCACCTGGCTCGTATGAGCTTAATCGACAATGCCGGCCGCCGCAACACGCTGCCTCGGTCTGCATTTGCCCTGGCCCGCGCACTCGGCTAGCATAGCGCCTTCGCCGGACTTGCCGGCTCGTCTCCCCGCCCACCGCCGTCACCATGTCTCCAGACGAATACTGCCAGCAAAAGGCCGCCGCCAGCGGCTCCAGCTTTTATTACAGCTTCCTGTTCCTGCCCCCGGAGCGACGCCGCGCGATCACGGCGCTGTATGCCTTCTGCCGTGAAGTCGACGATACCGTCGACGAAATCGACGACCCCAGCATCGCGCGCACCAAGCTGATGTGGTGGCGCAAGGAGATCGCGGCCATGCTCGAGGGCAATCCCACCCATCCTGTGACGCGGGCATTGCAGCCGCATGTGGCGCTATACCAGCTGCGCGGCGAGCACCTTCAAGCCATCATCGATGGCATGGAAATGGACCTCGACCAGAGCCGCTATCTCGACTATCCGGGGCTGCAGCGTTATTGCTGGCGGGTGGCCGGGGTGGTCGGCATCCTGTCGGCCAGCATCTTCGGTCATACCCAGGGCAACACGCTGCTGTACGCCGAGAAACTGGGCCTGGCATTCCAGCTCACCAATATCATCCGCGATGTCGGGGAGGACGGCCGCAAGGGCCGCATCTACCTGCCCGTCAATGAACTGCAGCAATTCAACGTCACGGCCGCCGACATCCTCAACGGGCGCGCCAGCGACAATTTCAGCGCCTTGATGAAATTCCAGGTCGAGCGCGCCCGCGCCGTCTACGACGAAGCCTTTGCGCTGCTGCCGCGCGAAGACCGCCGCGCCCAGCGCCCCGGCCTGATGATGGCTGCCATCTACCGCACGCTGCTCGAGGAAATCGAACGCGACGGCTACCAGGTGCTCAACCAGCGCATTTCGCTCACGCCCATCCGCAAGTTGTGGCTGGCGTGGAAGACCTACGTCTTCGGCTGAGCCATTGCGATGAAGAAACCTGTGCACACGGCCGTCATCGGCGCCGGCTGGGCCGGTTGCGCCGCCGCCGTCAAGCTGGCCGCGTACGGGCACCGGGTCAGCCTGCTGGAAGCCGCACGCACGCTGGGCGGCCGTGCACGGCGGGTCGACCTCGACGGGCACAGCCTCGACAATGGCCAGCACATCCTGCTGGGCGCCTATCGCGATACGTTGGCACTGATGCGGCAAGTGGGCGTCGACGCGCGCCAGGCGCTGCTGCGCCTGCCGTTGCAGATGCGCTATCCGGCCGGCGCCGTCGACGCCGGCATGGACTTCGTGGCCCCGCGCCTGCCCGCGCCCTGGCACGTGGCGCTGGCCCTGCTGGGCGCTCGCGGCCTGGCGCGCGGCGACAAGCTGGCACTGATGCGTTTTTCGACCAGTGCGCGTTGGATGGGCTGGCGACTGCACGACGATTGCAGCGTGGCGACCCTGCTGCATACCCACGACCAACCACCACGACTGATACAGCTGCTATGGCGCCCGCTGTGTATCGCCGCGCTCAATACGCCGCCCGAACGGGCTTCGGCGCAGGTGTTCCTCAACGTGCTGCGCGACAGCCTCGGTGCCAGGCGCAGCGCGTCGGACATGCTGCTGCCACGGCTGGACCTGACGGCCCTGCTGCCGCAGGCCGCGGCCGGATTCGTCCAACGGCATGGCGGCCAGGTGCGCACCGGTGTCGGCGTCACGGGCCTGCAGCCTGCCGCCGACGGCACCTGGCGACTGCAGTCGCGCCAGGAGCAGGTAGCCGGGCACTTCGACCGCGTGGTGGTCGCCACCAGTGCCGAGGTCGCCGCCAATTTGCTGGCCGACGTACACGACGCCAGCGGCGCCCTGTTCGACACCGGCGCATTGCGCGCGCTGCAATTCGAGCCCATCACCACCTGCTACCTGCAGTACCACGCAGCGCTGCGCTTGCCCCTCCCGATGCAGGCGCTGGTCGATGATGCGTCGCGCCAGGCCTGGGGCCAGTTCGTGTTCGACCGCGGCCAGTTGAGCCAGCGGGCCGCAGACCAGGGCCTGCTGGCGGTGGTGGTCAGCGCCGCTGGGCAAGCCACGCTGCACGGTCATGCCGAGCTGGAGGCTGGCATACAACGCCAACTGGCGGCTGACTTCGCCCGCCCCGAACTGGCAACGCCGCTCTGGAGCCGGGTGATCACCGACAAGCGCGCCACCTTCTCGTGTACCCCAGGCCTGCAGCGTCCGCACGGCGACTCCCTGCCCGCGTCGCTGGCGCTGGCCGGCGACTATGTGGCCGGCGACTACCCTGCCACGCTCGAAGGTGCGGTGCGCAGCGGCATCGCCGCCGCCCTGCGGCTAAGGTCGTGAATCCGGCAGTGCCAGCAAGGCATTGACGGCACGGATATCGGCCACGTCCAGCGACGCCGTCAACGCCTTCAGGCGCAGTCCATGCACCAATGCCTCGTAGCGCGCACGCAAGAGTTCGCGTTGCGCAATCCATAGCTCATTCTGCTTGCGCAGTAGGTCGGACTCGCGCCGGCTACCTACCCTGTACCCGATCCTGGTCGCTTCCAGCGCGCCCTGCGCCGCGACCACCAGCTGCTGCAGGTCGTCGATGCTGCGCCGCTGGGCCTGGGCCTGGCTGAAGCTGTCGCCGGCCTCGTCGGCTGCCTGGCGCCTGGCCTGCTGCACCTGATGCAACGCCTTCTCCTGCTGCGCCAGCCCCTGGCGTACGCCATGCACCGACTCCAGGCCGGAGAAGAGGGGAATCGTGATCTGCACCGAAATTGAATGGCTGCTGGTCGGTGCCGATTGCCAGCCGCCTGCGCCGGTGCCGTTGCGGACATGGCCGGCCTGCAACGACGCCTTGGGCAGGAACTCGGTGCGGGCGCGGTCGATATCCAGTGTCGCCAGCTTCAGGTCGAGTTCGCGCAACTGCACCTCGGGATGGCTACTGGCGGCCTGGCTGGTCCAGCTTTCCAGGTCGTCCGGGTAGACCGTCGGCATCGACAGCGCCCCCGGCAAGCCGGTCAGTGCCCCGATGGGTTGGCCCAGCATGGTCTCCAACTCGCGCATGCGGGACTGCTGGGCGCTGTGCGCCAGCGCTGTCCGATTGGCCGCGCGCGCCAGCTCGGCCTCGATGTCGGCAATATCGATCAAGGTGGCCGCACCTGCGGCCAGGCGCGCCCTGGCCGCGGCCAGTTGCGCCTGCAGCGCGGCCTGGCTGTCGCGCTCGAGCGCGGCCTGGTCACGCGCCTGCAGCGCGGCGAAATACCGTTCCACCGCCTTGATGCGCAAGGCCTGGATCGCCTGCAGCCACTGCAGTTGCTTCCTGGCCTGCTGCAATTGGGCATGACGGTAGTTGCCCCAGGCGTTCCAGTCCAGCAACGGCTGGGTCAGCGTGATGCGGCGCTCGCGGCGGTCCTGTCGCACCGGCGATGTGCCCGGGTAGTGCTGCGTGGACTGCCCGCGCGTCCAGCTGGCCTCGACCCGCGGCAGGAACCCGGCGCGTGCCCGCAGCCGCCCATGTTCGCCGACCACCAGGTCGGCGCCTGCGGCGGCCAGACCGGGATCGTTACGCTCGACCTGCTCGACGAAGCCGGCCAGGTCCAGCACCGCGCTGGCGTGCGCCCTGCCCTGCATGGCCCAGGTCGACGCCAGCAGCGCCAGCCAGATCGCCGGGCGCCTCATGCCGGCTCCAGCACGCCGTCGCGCAGCACATGGCGACGCTCGAACAACGCGGCCAGTTCGTGATCGTGGGTGATGACCACGATGGTGCGGTCGATCTGCATGAGCATGCGGCCGATCGCCATGACCGAGTCGCGATCGAGGTTGGACGTAGGCTCGTCGAGCAGCAGCACCTCGCGCTGCTGGCATAGCGCGCGCGCCAGCAGCAGGCGCTGCTTCTGCCCGGCCGACAGGTTGGCGATGGTATCGCTGACCAGGGTCTGGGCGCGCATCGGCAGGCGCATGACGTCGTCGTACAAGCCGACCATCCTGAGCCAGTGATTGATGCGCTCGCCGTCGGCTGAGGCCTCGAACAGGCTGACGTTGTCGGCGATGCTGCCATTGAGGATGATGTCGCCCTGGCGCATGTGCGCCATATGGCGTCGTACCTCGTCCACGGCCAGGTTGCGGTAATCCAGGCCGTTGAGGCAGATCTGGCCGCTGGTGGCCGCCTCGGCCGACGACAGCAGCTTGAACAGAGTCGACTTGCCGACCCCGGACGGGCCCACCACGGCCACCTTCTCGCCCCGCCGCACGCAGAAATCGAGCTGGCGCAACACGGGCCGGTCCGATACGCCGTAGGAAAAGGCAACGTCCTTGAGCGCGATGTCGACGAAGCACTCGGTCTCGCTGGCCTTGTGGACGGTCTCCAGCGCGTCGTAGCGCTCGGCGGGCTCTTCCACGATATCCTCTACCCGCATGACGGACACCCGCAGCATGTTCATCTGGAAGATGCTGTTGACCGCGCCCGACAGGTGGTTCGACATCAGACCCTTGAACAGCTGGAACGAGTAGAACACGCCCACCGACAGCTCGCCGGCGATCATCATCGAGGCCGAGATGCCGGTAATGAGCAGCGTATCGACCTGGCCCACCACCTTGAGGATGGTGCCGCGTACGTTGTTCAACTGGGCCACCCGGAAGCTGTCGCCCAGCATCTGCTGGAAGCGTTGCATGAAAAACGCGGTGCGCCGGGTTTCCTGCTGGGCCAGCTTGAGCATGGCGGCGGCGCGGATGGTCTCGATCAAGCCATCGTCGCACTTGGCCGAGGTCTCGATGAACTGCCGCTGGGCGTCGCGCATGGCCGGATACAGCATGAAGGCCACCGCCAGGTAGACCAGCAGCAGCGCCAGCGCCAGGCCCGCCAGCAAGGGCGATTGCACCAGCATGAGCACCAGCGCCAGGGTGCCCAGGCTGAGGTCGATGACGATGCCGACCAGGCTGCGCCCGGCAAAATCGACCACGTCCTTCTGCGATTTCACGCGCGCAAACAGATCGCCTACGTGGCGCTTCTCGAAATAGGGAAAGCCGTTTTTCAACAGCTTGGAAAACAGCGCCCGGGTGCTGTCCTTGTACAGGTAGAGCGACACCACCTCGGTCAGGTAGGTCTGCATGAAGCCCGAGAAGGTGCCGATGGCCGCGATGCTGGCAAAGGTCACCAGCAGGATGGCCAACAGGCCGGGATTGTTTTCGGCCACCACATGGTCCAGCACCAGGCTGCCCAGGTAAGGCGCGGCCAGCGTGGCGAACTGCACGCCCAGCGAAATGAAGCAGATCTTGGCCAGCCGCCCGGACAGCCCCGGGTTGAGCCGGAACAGGTCGGCCAGCGCGCGCATGACGTCCGAGCGCGTGTCGGGCTTCTTGCGTTCCAGCACCGGCGAGGCCTGGCATTGCAGCAGATAGCCCGAGACCAGGTTCATGAACTGGTCCACGGTCAGCTTGCGGCGCCCCACGGCCGGGTCGATCAGGTGCACATACTTGCCGCGCAGCGACTGGAACACCACGAAATGGCCTTCCTTGAGATGCAGGATCGAGGCTTTGCGGATCTCGCCCAGGTGCTCGCGCTCGAACTGGAAGGCCTCGACATGCAGGCCATAGCCGGCGGCGGCGTCGAACAGGTCGGACATGCGCACGCCATTGGCCGACAACGGAAAGCGGCGCCGCAACTCGCGGACCTCGGTGGCGCGCCCGAAATGGGTCAGCACCATGGCCAGGCAGGCGTAGCCGCAGTCGGCGACCTCGTTTTGATAGATTACCTTCATGCTCAACCCCGTAACGCTTCGAACAATGGTTGCAGGATCCATTCGGCGATGCTGCGTCGCTCGACCACGATGGCCGCCGTGGCCCGCATGCCGGGCAAGATCTGGTGGCGTTGTCCGCCGGTGTCGAAGAATGGCTGCGCCAGCGTGGCCACGGCCAGGTAGTCGCTATCGAGGCCGCGCGGGTCGGCCGGCGAAGGCCGCGGCGTGGCCACCGTGCTGGCCGAGATGTCGTCGATGCGCACCGCCAAGGTACCGAAACGGGCATACGGGAAGGCGTCGAACTTGAGCCGCGCCTGCTGCCCTTGCCGCACGAAACCGCGCTGGCGCGAGGGGATGCGCAATACCGCCTGCAGCACACGCTGCCCGTCTTCGGAGATTGTCATGGCGATGTCTTCCTCGCGCAGGTACTTGCCTGGTGCCACCTGCGAAAACGCCACCTTGCCCTGGGTAGGCGAGGACACCACCAGTGTCGAGCGATTCTTCTCGAACATCTCGCGTGCCTCCAGCCGCTCCCGGCCGTCCTGCAGGTCGACCTTGGCCAGTTCGGTCTGCGCTTCGCGAATGCCCGACTCGGTGCTGTTGATCTCGCTGGCCAGTTCGGCCCGCCGCGCCAGCCTGCGCGAAAGGTTGTCCCGGCGGCTGGCCAGCTCGGCCTCGGCGCGCTCGATGCGTTCGAGCTCCACGTATTGCGCCACCGCCTGCAATCGCTCCAGCGTCTTGCGCGCCTGCTCCACCTGCTGCCTCGCCTGCGCGATGTCATCTTCGTTGAGCGCACGCATGCGGCGGCGCTGGGCCAGGGTGTCGCCCAGGGCGGCGATGCGGGCGCGCAGGTCCACGCGCTGCAACTGGCTGCGCCGTGCGATGGCTGCCAGTCGCAGCTGCCGCTCGCGCAACGAGGCCTCGGCGCGCGTGGCGCCGTCGTGCGTGAGCGACAGGTCGCGCTCGACATCGAACAGCGGGGTGCCGACGTCCACCGGCGCGCCGGCTTGCACATGCACGCGCGTGACCAGTCCACTGACGCGCTGCACCTTGACCTCGCCGCTGGCGATGATCTCGGCCTGGACATCTTTCTTGATTTCGATCTCGAAGAAGAAGGCGAGCAGGCACATGCCCAGCACCATGAACGAGGCGGCATAGGCCAACCGGCGCGCCGGTATATCGTGAAAATCGGGAAAATGGCTAATCTGCATGCGATCCGGAAAAGGGTTGTGACTTCAGCGCAGGCTCGAACCAGTCCGAGCGCCTGTTGATCCTAGCGAGCCCGTCCCGCTGCTCGCCATCGCAAACCAGGGGGATATCCGGGATACATCTGCGGCACGCTCTGGACAGGTGCTGTCTTCAGCGCCAGGAGAACCACCAGGGCCGGGGCCTCGGGAAGCAATGAGTCGATGGTGGCGCGCCCGTTATCGGCAGCACCCCCTCCGCCCCGACCAAATGGATGCTTCCGCCGTAGTTGTAGACCGGGCCGATAAAAGCGGAGCCGCCTGAACAAGCTGATATTTGCTGGATGGAGATAGTCTTCATGTAGTCTTTCAAGTTAAAGGATAGGGGCCTGGCACCCCTATCCACATCGAACTCGCCTCGCAGAAGCGGGCGCATAGTGATGTTATTTAGCTTCAGGCTTAGCGTCGTGCTGGATCAAGGTCACGGGACCCCAGCTTTCGATGGCCACGAACGGCAGGCCATCGTTACCCATGTTGAAATTCAACACCACGCCTTGGTTGACGAAATTGCCGAAGAATAAAGTGGCCATCGTCCAAGCCTTGCCACCTGCCAACGCGTCGAGGCCATGGGAAATTTTTTGCATGCTAACTCCTTGATATGAATGGGAAATACTGGAAGATAGGTCGCCCGCATCCCGGTCATGCGGGCGACCGGTAGCCTGCCTAATCAGCCACGGCTGCCGGCATAGACGTTGGCAGCAGAGCCAAACACGGCGGCGCCGCCACTGCCGATAAAGATCTGCGGAGGCAGGGCCAGATTGCCATTGACGTTGAAGTTGTAGAAGTAGCCGTGGTTGTTGAAGGGCCCGTTGAAACCACCGAAACCGCCACCAAGACGAGCAACTTGTTGCAAAGATACGTTCTTCATTCAAGACTCCAAGTTCGTTGAAGGATGCCCTAAGGCAATTGCATAATTGCAAATATTTCCATAAAGAAACATAAGAATATTCTTAAAACCTCACTTTTGAGCGGAGTCGCTATCTCATTCCAATGGCCTGGAATCAAAATTTCATCGATGTTCATCAAGGCTTTCACGCGAATACCTTGCGCTTTGCTTTAGCATGACGCCCGAGCACCAGCGGATGCCCGATCATCGCAACGACCCGCACCTTTTGAATTTTGATTACGGAGAACAACGACATGCCCGTCATGACCTGCCTGGAAGACTTTCGCCTGCTGGCGAAAAAACGCGTTCCCAAGGCTTTTTATGATTACGCCGACAGCGGCTCTTATACCGAGGGCACCTATCGCGCCAACAGCGACGACCTGGCCGCACTGAAGCTGCGCCAGCGCGTGGCCATCAATGTCGATGCCCGCAGCACGTGCACCACGATGATCGGCCAGGAAGTGGCGATGCCGGTGGCCATCGCACCGACCGGGCTGACCGGCATGCAGTGGGCCAACGGCGAAATGCTGGGCGCCATTGCAGCCGAACGCTTCGGCATTCCGTTCACCCTCTCGACCATGAGCATCTGCTCCATCGAGGACGTGGCCAGCGTGACCAGCAAGCCCTTCTGGTTCCAGCTCTACGTCATGCGCGATCGCGGTTTCGTCAAGTCGCTCATCGAGCGCGCCAAGGCCGCCAAGTGCTCGGCGCTGGTGCTGACGCTGGACTTGCAGATCCTCGGCCAACGCCACAAGGACCTCAAGAACGGCATGTCGGTGCCGCCCAAGCTGACACTGGACACGTTGCTGGACCTGGCCGGCAAGCCTGGCTGGGCCTTGCGCGCATTGGGTGGTCGCAAGACCTTCGGCAACCTGGCCGGTCACATCAAGGGCGGCGAAGATGGCGGCGGCATCCAGACCCTGTCGAAGTGGACTGCCAGCCAGTTCGATCCGACCCTGAACTGGGACGACGTGGCATGGATCAAGCAACAGTGGGGTGGCAAGCTGATCCTCAAGGGCATCCTGGACGTCGAGGACGCCCGCTTGGCGGTGCAGACCGGCGCCGATGCGCTGGTGGTATCCAACCATGGCGGTCGCCAGCTGGATGGCGCAATGTCATCGATACAGGCCTTGCCGGCCATCGCCCAGGCAGTGGGCGACCAGATCGAGGTGTGGTTCGACGGTGGCATTCGCAGCGGCCAGGACATCCTCAAGGCCACCGCCCTGGGCGCCAAGGGCACGATGATCGGCCGCGCCTTCCTGTACAGCCTGGGCGCCATGGGTGGCGAAGGCGTGTCGCAGATGCTGCAGATCCTGCACAAGGAACTCGACGTCAGCATGGCGCTGACCGGCACCCGCGATATCAAGGACGTGGGGCCGCAGATCCTGGTGCGTTGAACGATACTCCGGGTCATCGTCCCCAAGCAAAGGCGGCATCCGGGCTTGCAGCCAGGATGCCGTGCTTCACTTCAAGGCTTCGCGATTAGCGATAGCGGTGGTAGATGATGGTCATGCTGCCATAGTTGTAGATATTGTTGGCAAAGAAAAAACCACCCGCGAGCTGGGCCAGGCTGGAAGAAGAAACGGTTTTCATGTTGGGCTCCATTAAGAAAAGTTAGTCGTCAAGGTGCGTTGCGCTCAGAATATGCGATGAACGACGCGGACGTTGTTGCCGAATCGCAGCGAGCCCACGAACGGCAGGTTGATGACCGGCCCCAGATCCATGAAGACGGAAAAGCGCCCGCGACCAGCCGAGAAACCGAAGTCGATCAGGCCGCCGCTGGCAGCGTCGAGGCAGGAGCGTGAAACAGTTTTCATTGAATATCACCTTTCAAAAGTTTCCATAGGGAAACATACGATAGCCAAATTTCGCCGCCAGCATCACCAGAAAACTCTCAAAAAATCACAAACCGGGTCTCGATGACAATTGTGATGCCCCAGTATCGACAGATCACGGGGTGCGATTGTCCGCCCTAGCCTTGCAGGCGGCCGTTGGAGAAGATCGACAGCTTCATTTCGCGCTTGCCGTCCTTGAGGCCCGGTGCCGATTGCGCGCCGAAAATGGCATTTTCCGGAATACCCCTGATGGTCTTCATCACCGCGATGCCTTCCCTGTCCAGGGCAGCGAGCACGTTGCCGGTATGTTCCGCGGCCTGGCTGATACTCGCCTCAGCCCGCCCCGCAGCGCGCTGTTCGATGTCGCGGATGCTTTTCCTGAGTGCGGGATCGGCCATCGCCGTACGCCGCTCGAACGGATCGTCCCAGCCCGCACGGCTCAGGTCGCCTTCGCGGATCTGGTGTTCGAGTTGGTCGCGGTCGACTTCGCCCACGAACACTACCGCTTTGGTCTGCCATCCCTGTGCGTCGTAGACCTGTTTATGGGCCTGGATGACTTCCGGTGTCCTGGTGGCCCACATCGGCGCATGGTAGATCGAGTTATGCCGTTGCGACTTGTCCGCCGGCGTGGAGGTAAGCAGCACACTGGTGCACAGGCTCATGCCGTCGCTGGCCGTGATGCCCTCCCCGGTATTGGTCACCCGTGCCGGGTAGGAGCTCAGCTCGGTGTGCTGGGGCCGGAAACCTACCGCATCGATGGCCTCGTCCCGGCCAATTACCTTCACGCCAGGCTGGCGCTCCAACGCGGCGCTGAACCGGGCACGTTCCTGCAACGCCCTGCTGAGCGGAAAGTATTCCCGCAAGCCTTCGGGCCGGGCCTGTTCGGTTGACTGCGCTACGGCTTTGCGCTCGAGGTCTTGCTGGTGATCGAAAAATGGGTCGGGTAGAGGGAGGTGCACGCCATCAAGGCCGGGCTGGAAGCGAAATTGGTCATGACATCGGTGGAATAGTGGTCATTGCGACATTGGTCGAACTACCCATGAATGGGCCTCGACCACACGATAGTTCCACCAGCACACGCTTGAACATGCGGACATGGGCGCGGGATCACGGGGGCTTGGCGCGCCCGGCGCACAGATAGCGGTCAGCCCGACAGGTGGGTCACGGTGACTCGGCCGGGGGCGATATCAATGCGTGCGCTCGCCTAGGGCTGCGGTTTTTCCTGCAAGACCTCGATCACGCCCTCCTGGCCATGACGGCGCGCCAGGTCCAGCGCGGTCAGGCCATCCTTGTTCTTGAGCGACAGGTCGGCGCCGCCGTCGCGCAGGGCTGCCACGGCGGCGATGCGCCCGCGCATGGCCGCCAGCATCACCGGCGTCATCTTTTCGTCGGGCGACTCGGCGTCGACATAGGCCGAGGCATCGAGCAGCATGCGCACGATGCCGGCGTCGCCATTGATGGCCGCATAGTGCAAGGCCGTCCAGCCCGGACGGTTGACCTCGACCTCGCGCGAGAGCAGCAATTGGACCACCGGCGCATTGCCGTAGAACGCGGCCAGCATCACCGGCGTGTCGCCGTTGACGGCCTGCGCCTCGAGATTGACGTCCGGCGCATTGACCAGCACATCGAAGACTTGCATCGAGTCTTCGCGGATGGCCAGCATCAGCCCGGTGTAACCGCGTCGGGGCTCGATCAGGTTGGGTCCCATGCCACGCTGCATCAGTTGCTTGAGAAAGTAGACGTTGTCCATGCGGATGGCCTGGAAGTAATCTTCATAGGCACCTGCACGGGCGGCGCCCGGCAGCAGCATCGAGGCATACACCAATACCCGGCCCAGGCGGCCGGCACGATCACGGATCTTTTGCAGGAAGCTGCTCATCGTGCAATCCCGAACAGTCGAAAGAAATTGTCGCTGGTCTGGCGCGCGACCTCGGCCGCACTGATGCCGCGCAGGTCGGCAATGAATTCGCCGACATGGCGTACATAGCCGGGTTCGTTGGTCTTGCCCCGGAACGGCACCGGCGCCAGGTAGGGAGAATCGGTCTCGATGAGCATGCGTTCGAGCGGGATGGTGCGCGCGACCTGCTGCAGGTCCTTGGCCGACTTGAAGGTGACGATGCCCGACAACGAGATATAGAACCCCAGCTCGATGGCCGCGTCGGCCACCTGCTGGGATTCGGTGAAGCAATGCATGACCCCGGCGGCGCCTCCGGCAGCGGGACTGGCGCCCTCTTCGCGCATGATGCGCAGGGTGTCTTCGGCGGCCGCGCGGGTATGGATGATCAAGGGCTTGCCGGTGGCCCGCGAGGCACGGATATGGGTGCGAAACCGTTCGCGCTGCCATTCGAGGTCGCCCTGCAGGCGGTAATAGTCGAGCCCGGTCTCGCCGATGGCGACGATGCGCGGATGATCGGCCAGTTGCACCAATTGCTCCAGCCCCGGCTCGGGCGTGTCTTCATAGTCGGGGTGTACGCCGACCGACGCATAGATATTGGGGTATTGCTCGGCCAGAGCCAGCACCTGCGGAAAGTCGGGCAGGTCGACCGATACGCATAGCGCATGGCTGACCTGGTTCTCGGCCATCTTGCCGAAGATCTCGGGCAGGCGGGCCGCCAGGTCCGGGAAATTGATGTGGCAGTGGGAATCGATATACATGGCCGCTATTGTATCGTCCGCCGGCCGCCGCTGTCGCCCCCGCTCATGTTTGCTTACACGGCGGCGCTGGCGCCTCAGCGCGCCACCGGTCGCTTGCCCAGCTTGCGTTGCAAGGTGCGGCGATGCATGTTGAGCGCGCGGGCTGTCGACGAGATATTGCCCTGATGCTCGGCCAGCACGCGTTGGATGTGCTCCCATTCCAGGCGCTCCAGCGACAGCGGCGTGCCTTCGTCGGGCGCCAGCGCGGGCGCGGTGCCCTGCTCGACCACCTCACCGTGGGCCAGCGCCGACAGGATGGAATCGACATTGGCCGGCTTGGCCAGGTAATTGTCGGCGCCGGCCTTGATCGCCTGCACCGTGGTGGCGATGCTGGCATAGCCGGTCAGCACCAGCAGGCGTGCCGCCGGCAAGGCCTGGCGCAGCGGTGCGATCCATTGCAGGCCGGAATCACGGTCCAGTTGCAGGTCGATGGTGGCGTAGTCGAATGGCTCGCTGCGCGCCGCCGCCAGCGCCTGTTCGCCGCTGTGCGCGACCGTGGCGCGATAGCCGCGCCGGGTCAGCGAGCGCGCCAGCGCGGCGGCGAAGACGTCGTTGTCGTCCAGGATCAGGAACGCCGCGCTCATGGCGCCACCAATGCGAATTCGAGCTCGGCCACGCTACCCTCGCCGGGCGCCGACCGCAGTCGCAGGCTGGCTCCCAGCTGGCGCACGGTCGCTTGGGCCAGCATCAGGCCGATGCCGCGCCCGCCGCTGCGGCTGGGCACCGGGCCATGCCCCAGGCGCGCCAGCAGGCCGGCGTCGATGCCGCAGCCATTGTCGGACACCCGGATGACGGCGCGGCGCGCACCTGCCGTCGCCAGGCTCACCGTCAATGCGCCTGGCTGGTCGCCATCGGCCACGGCGGCGGCCGCATTGTCGAGCAGGTTGAACAGGATCTGGCCCAGCTCGACCGTATCGACGCTGGCGGCCAGGCCCACCCCGTCGGCGCCGATGTCGCGCGTCAGCACCACCCCGGGGTGACGCAGCCGCCAGCCATCGAGCAGTTCGCGCAGCCAGGCCCCGAGCGGCACCGGACGAGCATTGCGGGCCTGGGCATCGGCGTCGAGCCGCATGCTCTCGAGCGCCTGCTTGCACACGGCGATCTGCTGCTCGACCACCAGGATGTCTTCCTCGTACAGCGCCAGTGCCGGATTGCGGGCCATGTCGCGCCGCAGTTCGCCGGCGATCACCGCCACCGTCGACAGTGGCGTATTGAGCGCATGGGCAGCACCGGCGGCCTGGGTGCCGAGCGCCAGGATGCGCTGGCCTTGCAGGTGCTGTTCGCGGGCGGCGGCCAGCATTGCGTCGCGTTCGCGCACGGTGGCGGCGATGCGGGTCACGAACCAGGTGATGAGTAGCGCCGAGATCGAGAAATTGATCCACATCCCGGCCAGGTGCCAGCTCATGGCCTGGTCGTGATCATGGATGTGCAGCGGTCGGTAGAGATTGGCCAGGGTCGAATACCCTGCCAGCGCGCACAGTGTGACGGCCCCTGCATAGGGCCAGGCCAGCGTGGCCGCAGCCGCAGCCAGGGTCGGCAGGTAGAACGACACGAAGGGATTGGTGGCCCCGCCCGAGAAGTACAGCAGGGCCGACAGCAAGGCCACGTCCAGCAGCAGCTGCATGAACAGCTCGCCCTGGCTGGCCGGGCGCGCCGCGCGCATGCGCGCCAGCGTGGCGAGGTTGATCGCCAGTTGCAGCGCGATCAGGCTCAACAGCGGCGCCAGCGGCAAGGCGATGTCCAGCCAGAAGCGCGCCCCCGCCAGCACCAGCAGCTCCCCCGCCACGGTAGCCCAGCGCAGCCAGAACAGGCGCACCAGTACCGGATGATGCGGCCAGGCACCGGAAACCAGCGCGTGGCCGGACGCAGGCGTCGGAGGGGCCGGAATGGTCGGGTCGGTGGACATTGCCGGATTATATAAGCTTGGCCAGGCGTTTCGGTGCGGCATTTCGGCGCGGGGGTGAGCGGCCCGTTTTTGTATTTTCGCCACACCTTTGGGCAACTGCTCAAAAAATCCAGGCATCAGGGCACACTGGAAAGCAAATGTGAATCATTCCTATTTATAATCCGGAACGAAACGTTTTCATCCTTCATGAACGGGACACCAGTTCCTGTAGCCAACCCAGAAAGAATCCATGTCTATTCGTCTCACCCCACTCGCCGCTGCCCTGGCGCTGGCCTTCGTCGCCCCATTGCCAGCGCTGGCGCAAACCGATAGCACCGCTACCACCGGCACCGACGGCACTGCACTGCCGACGGTCACCGTCAACGCATCGGCCGATGCCTCTGCCGAGGGCTTGCCGGCGCCGTATGCGGGTGGACAGGTGGCGCGGGGTGGACGGGTGGGCTTTCTGGGCAACAAGGATTATCTGAGCACGCCATTCAATACCACCAGTTATACCTCCGAGCTGATCAAGGATCAGCAAACACGCAGCGTTGCCGATGTGCTGCAGAACGACCCCTCGGTGCGCATCTCGCGCGGCTTCGGCAACTTCCAGGAGCTGTACATGATCCGCGGCTTCCCGCTGTACTCGGACGACCTGGCCTACAACGGCCTGTATGGTCTGCTGCCGCGCCAGTACGTTGCAACCGAATTGCTCGAACGGGTCGAGGTACTGCGCGGCGCCAGTGCCTTCCTCAACGGCATGACGCCAGGAAGCACAGCCGTGGGCGGCACCATCAACCTGCTGCCCAAGCGCGCCACCACCGAGCCACTGTCGCAAGCCACCGTGGGCTGGGAAACGGGCGGACAGGTCTATACCGCGGCCGATATCGGCCGCCGCTTCGGTCCCGACGAGCGCATGGGCATTCGCGTCAATGCGGCACGCCGCGAAGGCGGCACCGCCATCGATAACGAAAACCGCGAACTCAACTTGGCCTCGATCGGCCTCGATTATCGCGGCAACAGCTTCCGCCTGTCTGCCGACATCGGCTACCAGGAACAGAAGCTGAGGCAGCCACGCCCCAGCGTGACGATCGGCACCTTCATCCCCAATGTCCCCGGCAGCAGCACCAATTACGCCCAGCCGTGGAGCTACTCCGACGAACGCGATATCTTCGGCACCCTGCGCGGCGAATTCGACCTGTCACAGAACGTGATGGCATGGGTAGCTTACGGTAGCCGTTTCGGTACCGAAAGCAACAGCCTGTCGCCCATCACCGTTTCGGCCGCCGATGGCTCGGCCAGCAGCTACCGCTTTGACAATCGTCGGCGCGACTATGTACGCACCGGCGAAGCCGGTATTCGTGCAAAGTTTGCCACCGCCGCGATAAAGCATGAGGTCACCGCGACTGCGTCGGTCTACAAGCAAGATATCAAGAACGCCTATGCGCTGGGCGGCGCGATCACCACCAGCATCTATGCACCGGTGGCCGTTTCGCAACCTGCTACCACCACTGCGGCCACGGATGGCGGTGACATGGCCAATCCGCGTACGACGGAAACCATCGAGTTGACCAGTGTCGCGCTGGCCGACACCCTGTCATTTCTGGACGACCGCCTGCAGGTGACCGCAGGCGCGCGCTACCAGAATATCAAGGACGTCAGCTATGCCTATTTCACCGCCGCTCAGACCGGTGCCTACGACAAGAGCGCCGTGACGCCGCTGCTGGCGGCAGTCTATCGGCTCACCGACAGCGTTTCGGTCTACGGCAATTATTCGCAGGGCCTGCAGAAGGGCCCCACGGCCATTGCCCCGGCAAGCAACGCCGGCCAGGTCTTCGCGCCGTACAAGTCGCGCCAGAAAGAACTCGGCCTGAAGTACGACGGCGGCAAGCTCGGTGGCAGCCTGGCCGTGTTCAGCACCAACAAGCCCAATACCGTGACCGAGAACAACGTCACCAGCCTCAATGGCGAACAACGCAATCGCGGTATCGAGCTCTCTGCGTTCGGCACGCCCATGCGCGGCCTCAAGGTGCTGGGCGGCATTACCCTGCTGGAAGCCAAGCAGACCCATACCCAGAGCGGCACCAATGACGGCAAGGATGCCGTCGGTGTGCCACGTACCCAGGCCAATCTCGGCGCAGAGCTGGATGTGCCTGGCGTGCAGGGCCTGAGTCTGAATGCCCGCGCGGTCTACACCGGGGCGCAGTACGGTACGTCAGCCAACAACTTGCAAATCGGTGCCTGGACCCGCTATGACCTTGGCGCCCGCTACCTGATGAATGTCGGCCAGCGTGTCGTCACCGTGCGTGCCCGTGTCGATAACGTACTCAACAAGAACTATTGGTCGGCCGTGACGCACACCGACTTCAGCGACTATCTGGTACAGAGCACGCCGCGTACCTTCACGTTGTCGGCATCGGTCGATTTCTGACCGCTAGACCAGCTGCCGGATAAGAAAAGGGAAGCCCAGGCTTCCCTTTTTTCATTTACCACCTGCAGTCGTTCACCCCACCCGCTTGCCCAGGATCACCAGGTCCCGCTCCACGCCGTCGAGAGTGGCTACGCGGGGCATGTTGGCCCACTTCTCGAAGGCGAACGCCTCGAACAGCTTCAGGCTCGGTTGGTTATGTCCGAACACGAAACCCAGCAGCGTGTGAACCTTCACCGCCGGGGCATGGGCAATCGCCTGCTCCATGAAGTAACGGCCCAATCCCTGGCCGCGCGCCTGCTCATGGATGTAGATCGACAATTCGGCCGTGCCGGCATAGGCCGGGCGTCCATAGAAGTTCGAAAACGACAGCCAACCGATCACTTGGCCCTCGCGCTCGGCCACCCATAGCGGACGCGCATCGGGGCGGTGTTCGTCGAACCAGGCCTGGCGCGATTCGACCGGTACCGGATCGGTGTCGGCCGTGACCTGGCGCGACGCCACGGTGCTGTTGTAGATCGCCACGATGGCGGGCAGGTCGGCCTGGACGGCCAGGCGATGGGTAAAGGCAGGTCGCATGTATGAATCGATGGCTCAGCGGTGACAGGAAGGTGTTACTTGAACAGGCCGGCGTAGTCGAGCAGCATTTCCTCGATGAACAGCTTGGCCGATAACGGGTGGTCGGCGATGGCGCGGCGCTCGCCCATGCCCTTGAGGGCACGCGACAAGGCCATCACATCGGTGCGCGCGGCCAGCTTCTCGAGCTCGCGCAGATGGCGCGGGTAGTAACGTACCTGCCCCGCCGACATCAGTGCGAACAGGTCGTACAGCCAGCGCTGCAGCCACCCTACCAGCTCGGTTACCGGCACCTTCTGGAACTTGTCGGCCGCCTTGAGCGCGCTGTCGATGCCCGGCTGCGCCAGGTGCCGCAGCCATTCGTCGACAATCTCGCGGTACTCGCCCTGCGCCGCTTCCAGCGCTGCCAGCGGTGCGCCACCCTGCTCGGCCAGCCAGGCATCGGCGTCCTTGACCCCCTGCTGCTGCAGCCAGGCCAGTGCGGCCTCACGCCCCGGCGGCTGCAACGCAAACTTGCGGCAGCGCGAGAGGATGGTCGGCAACAGGCGGTCGAGCCGGTTCGACAACAACAGGAACATGGTGGCCGCGGGCGGCTCCTCGAGGGTCTTGAGCAGGGCGTTGGCGGCCGCCGTGTTGAGCGCCTCGGCCGGGTACAGCACCACCACCCGCATGCCCGAACGATGGGTGGATACGTTCATGAAGTCGGCCAGCGCACGGATCTGGTCGATCTTGATTTCCTTCGAGGGCGCGCGGGTCGCCTTGGCGGTCTTCTTCTCTTCGCCGCTGTCGTCGTCGGGCAATTCGTCTTCGAGCGCTTCCGGGCGCACCCGGCGATAGTCGGGATGATTGTGCTGGTCGAACCAGTTGCACGACAGGCAGGCGCCGCACGCCTGGGCCTGGGCGGTAGGTTGCTCGCACAGCAGCGACTTGGCGAAGGCTTCGACGAACACCGTCTTGCCGGTCCCGCGGGCGCCGTGGAACAGCAAGGCATGCGGCAGCCGCTCGCGCAACTGCTGCAATTGCTTCCAGCTCTCGTGCTGCCACGGCAGCAGCACGCTTGATTGTTCGTTACTCATGGAGGCCTAGAGAGGGGCGACGATGCTGCGCAGTTCGTCCTGGATCGCCGGGATCGGACGGGTCGAATCGATGATGCGGAAACGGCCGGCGAACTGGGCTGCGCGGCGCAGGTATTCGGTGCGGGTGGCGTGGAAGAAATCGGCCTGTTCCTGCTCGAACTTGTCCGGCGTGCGCTCGGCATCGAGCCTGGCCCGCGCCACCTCCAGCGGCACATCGAACAACAGTGTGAGGTCGGGCTGCAGGGCCGGATGCACCAGGCGTTCAAGCGTTTCGAGCTTGTCGCGCGCGAGCTTGCGCCCACCGCCCTGGTAGGCGAAGCTGGCATCGGAGAAGCGGTCCGAGATGACCCAGGCGCCGCGCGCCAGGGCTGGCTCGATCACCTGCGCCAGGTGCTCCCGGCGCGAGGCGAACATCAGCAAGGCCTCGGTCTCGAGGTGCATCTTCTGGTGCAACAGCACCTCGCGCAGGCGTTCGCCCAGTTCGGTGCCGCCCGGCTCGCGGGTGGTGACCACCTCCAGGCCACGCGCACGCAGCAACTCGGCCACGAACGGGATATGGGTTGACTTGCCGGCGCCGTCGATGCCTTCGAAGGTGATGAATTTGCCTGGTGCCATGAAGCGATCGTCGTATTGGATAGGGTGAAATGCGGCTTCAACGCTGGTAGCGATTGACCGCCTGGTTGTGCTCGGAGAGGTTGCTCGAGAAGTGGCTGGTGCCGTCTCCCCGCGCCACGAAGTATAAGGCCTCGGTCTTGTCCGGGTTGAGTGCGGCGGCCAGCGACGCCGCGCCCGGCAGCGAGATGGGCGTGGGCGGCAGGCCGGCACGGGTGTAGGTGTTGTAGGCGGTGTCGGTGGTCAGGTCGACCCGGCGGATCTTGCCCTGGTAGCGATCGCCCATGCCGTAGATCACGGTCGGATCGGTCTGCAGCAGCATGCCGACCTTGAGCCGGTTGGTGAAGACCCCCGCCACCAGGCCGCGCTCGGACTTCTGGCCGGTCTCCTTCTCGACGATGGATGCCATGATCAAGGCCTCGTAGGGCGAGCGGTAAGGCAACGACAGGTCGCGCCGGGCCCAGGCGTCGTTGAGTTTCCTGTTCATCAGCGTGAAGGCCTGGCGATATACCTGCATGTCGCTGGCGCCCTTGGCGAACAGGTAGGTATCGGGAAAGAACAGGCCCTCGGGATGGCTGTATTCGTTGGTCAGCTTGGCCAGGATCTGCTGGTCGGTCCAGTTGGCAGTGTCATGTTTCAAGGCCGGCTGCTCGGCGATGGCGCGGCGCATCTGCTTGAAGCTCCAGCCTTCGATCACCGTCAGCGCCTGCTGGGCGAATTCGCCGCGCACCAGTTGCTGCAACAGGCGGGTGGGCGTGGTGCCGGGCTTGAGTTCGTAGCTGCCGGCCTTGATGCGCGCACCTTCGCCGCTGATGCGGGCAAACAGCGCGAACAGGTCCGGGTTCAGCGGTACCCCGGCCGCGGCGATCTGTTGCGCGGCGCCATTGACGCCAGCGCCGGGCGTGACGGTGAAATCGATCGCCTGTGCCTGGGCGTCGGTGATCGGCTGGCGCGACCAATAGAACCCGGCCGCCGCCACCAGCGCCGCCAACAGCAGCAATGTCAGTAATAGCCTCTTCATACCGAATGCAAAATCCTTGATCCCAAACGCGTTTTTCTCGACATCTCTATAATCTGTGTCAGACAGGCCCCAGCATGCAGCTCGCCGTGATTGGCGAGCACAGTGCTAATGATAATCGCTGGCACGACAGTTGCCTAATCCGCGATTGTCGGTGGCCGTACCTGCCTAACCGCTAATCCGTTTCGCCTGACTCGTTTTCCTATGACAGAACTGACCGCCTCGACCTCCGTCTGGCTCGACTTCCTCAAGCAGCAGGGAGCGCAATTCGACGCCGCCGATGCCACCGCCTTGCTGGGCTTCGGCGCCAGCGCGCCTGCTCCCGAGACGCTGGAAAGCTTCATGGCGCCGTTGACCGGGCTGGGCATCATCGGCGCGGCCGGCGACGACGCCGCCAGTTTCCTGCACAACCAGTTGACCAACGACGTCGAGCGGCTCGACAGCAACCAGGCGCGCCTGGCCGGCTATTGCACCGCCAAGGGGCGCCTGCTGGCCAGCTTCCTGGTCTGGCGCAACGCCGAATCGATCTACCTGCAACTGCCGCGCGCGCTGCAGCCGGCGATCCAGAAACGTCTGCAGATGTTCGTACTGCGCGCCAAGGCCAAGCTGACCGATGAAGGCGCCAATACCGCCATCATCGGCCTGGCCGGCCCGGCCGCGCGCAACGCCCTGGCCGAATGGTATCCGGTGCTGCCGGCCGAGCCCTACGCCAAGATCGACAATGCCAACGGCACGCTGATCCGGGTGGCCGACTCCGCCGGCCACCCCCGCTACCAGTGGATCACCCGGCCCGAGACCGCCATCGGCGCCTGGCCACGCCTGGCGCAACACCTGAGCCCGACCGGGCCCCAGGCATGGCGCCTGTCCGATATCCGCGCCGGCGTGCCGCAGATCATTGCCGGCACGCAAGAGCAGTTCGTGCCGCAGATGATCAACTATGAACTGATCGGTGGCGTCAATTTCAAGAAGGGCTGCTATCCGGGACAGGAGATCGTCGCCCGCAGCCAGTACCTGGGCAAGCTCAAGCGCCGCACCATGCTGGCCAGCATCGATAGCGACACCGCCGCGGCCGGCGACGAGGTGTTCTCGGTGGCCGACCCGGCGCAGCCCTGCGGCATGCTGGTCAACGCCGAGCGCTGCGGCGAGGGGCGCTCGTTGGCGCTGGTCGAGATCAAGCTGGCCGCCGCCGAGGGTGAGGTCCGGCTGGGCGCCGCCGATGGCGCGGCGCTGCATTTCCACGCGCTGCCCTACGCGCTGGTCG
>NZ_AKJA01000043.1 GCF_000282575.1 Herbaspirillum sp. YR522
GGCGCCCCGCCTGGCCACTGGCGGCTTCAGTCCGGTACGCGGCCTGATGCTGTCGTCACCGGCGCTGGCGCTGGATCTGACACCGGCCCAGCACCTGCTGCTGAAGATATCGGGCTGGCTGGCACCCGGATATGCGCTACCCACGGCCCTGCCGGCCGAACGTATCTCGCACGATCCGCAACAGGTCAGGGCCTACCGGCGCGACCCGCTCAACCATGGCAAGATCGCGCCCCGCATGCTCAACTTCATGCTGGACGCGATGGCCCAGGTGCAGCGGGATGCAGGCACTTTCACCAGGCCGGTGCTGCTGCAGGTCGCCGGCGACGATGCCTTCGTGGCCGCGCGCGGCAGCCGGGCTTTTTTCGACGCCCTGCCGGCCGGCAACGGCCGCTGGCATCTCTACCAGCACGCCTACCACGAGCTGTTCAACGAGGAAACGGCCATCAGGCAGCAAGCCGAGGACGACTTGCGACGCTGGCTGGGCCAGTTCGACTAGATTGTCTTGACGATAATTGACGGTTAATTACCAGTGTAAAGCCGTACAACGCGCTCTTTTGGGGGACTGGCGGGCAGGAGATGCCATCAAGGCTGGCCGCTGGGCGCATTGGAGAATGCGCAGCGGCTGTCGAAACCGACGAAGCCGGGCGCGCAGGCACAGCCTTCGAGCGCCAGCAGCAGCGCGATTGCGGCGATCGAGGAGGTCAGACGCTTCATCCGTGTTTCTTTCGTTCGGGTGGCAAACGATCGAGTGTAATCGGTGATGGCGTATTTGCAAGCGGGGGCCTGGCGGCGCTGACGCTTGCCGCAGGATGCAAGATAGATATCAATGATGCTGATAAGACAAAAAGCGGCTTGTCTGCATTGCAATGCGACAAAAACCGCTTTCCAGGGTGCTTCCAATGTTCCACGCTGCCGCGCCGACTCCATCGCGGGAGCCGCGTCGGCGATGTTGCCTGGCCGCTGTTACTTGGCCGACATCATGTAGCGCGCAACCATGGCGCCGATCAACAGGGTGTAAGGCAGGACGTCGACGAGGATGTTCATGATTTGCTCCGCAAGAAAAAAGTGATCTGTTGCGTTGCAATATATGCCTTCGCTCGGCGCCCATCCAATTTTGAATCCCAATATCAGTTATCTATTTCTTGAATAACTGAGCCGACGCTCTGCCGGCCCCGCGGATTTTTCTTGAAAATCCTTTGAAAACAAGCGCTTATGGCAGTTGTCTTGGCTGCAAGGTTGCGAATGCGTTGCCGGGTCACGCCGCTCGGTACGCGGCTTGTGGCCCGGGCGCCACATCTGTGCCGGCGCTTATTGCGCCAGCAGCATCTTCAGGCCGCGGGCATCGGAGGCGATGCGCACGCGGTATGGGCCGCCGTTGCCGACCTGGACCACCACCTTGCCGCGCTCGCTGTCGGTTGCAGTGGCAAGCCCCTGGGCTGGCTTGATGCTGAAGGTGTAGCTACCTGGCTTGAGCCAGATCGTCAGGTGCTCGCCGCCGGTGATCTGGGCCAGCACGACATCGTTGATGGCCAGCTCCATCATCTGGCTGTTGAGCAGGCCGGTGTCGCGTGTGAATTCGATTGCCGACAGCCCGGTTTCCTGCTGGGTCATGCTCTTGATGTAGACGCGCGAGGCAGGGATTTCGCCGCTGGCGGTGCGGGTTACGGGGGCTACGCATCCGGCCAGGGCAATCACGGCGGCGCAGGCGGCCAGGGTCTTGATCATGTTGTTGTTCCTTCTGTGATGGTGTCTGGTGGGCAGGTTGTGCCGCGAGCCGGCAAAGATAACACGAGCGCCGACTGCGGCATCAATGATCTGCTTGCTGCAGTGCCAGCAGCTGGCGCTCGATTTCGAACACATGGGTGTCGTCGGTACCCAGTTCGCGCAGCGCCTGCGCCAGCATCAGCAGGTAGTCGCTGTTGCGCCCGCTGGGGCCCTCGGCCAGGGCGATCTGGCGCGCAATGTCCTGTTCGCTGGCTGGCCCGGCAAAGGCGGCATTGTCTTCGGCGGCGATATAGATCAGGCCCTCGACGCTGCCAGCGTGATCCAGGTGAATGGCGGTGACCAGGCGCAGGTAGCCATTCTTTTCACGGTGGTCGAGGTGCGCGAAGACTTCGGGCGTGACCAGGTAGGCCATGCCGCGGCAGATGGCGTCGGCCTGGGGCGTCAGCGTGACCACCCGGCCCGGCGACTGCGGCGTGCCACGATGGTCGTGCGAGCCCTGCCAGAAACGACGCGCCCAGCCCGTGATGTGACCCGGCCGACGCTCGAGATAGGGGAAGTCGGCCTTGAAGATGATCGAGCCGTAACCGAACAGCCAGACGCTGGCGTGACTGTCGAACTGTTTCATGTTCTGGTTGATGGCAATGGTATTGGCAGACATGAATCGCGGGCAAGGTGAATGAAGGCAGTGCTGGGCAGCCATTATAAATGGCGTGACCGACACGCGTGGCGATGCGCCGCGACCGAGATGTGGAGGGGACAGGTTGGCGCTAGAATGCGCGCTAAGCTGATGCCGCGGGACGGCATCGTCCATTTCAGGGGATCATCATGCGTATCATCTTCATGCTGCTGGCGCTATGCGTGGGCATGGCCGGCTGCGAAAAGACCGATTTCGAAAAGAAGGCCGAGGCCGACGCCGATGCACGCCGGGTCTTCAATCTCAAGCGCGATGCGGCGAAATGAGGAACCAGACATCGGCCGCCAGGCGGCCCCCGGTATCGATGTGAAACCAGCAGGCACCGGCCTGCTGTTTTCTCGATCGCTCGATCAAGCCCGGTCAGTGGTGCGCAGCGGCCACCGGTGCGCGCAACGCCTCGGCGCATTCGCGCACCAGCGCCGGCCCCTGGTAGATCAGGCCGGTATAGAGCTGCACCAGCGAGGCGCCGGCGTCGATCTTGGCACGCGCATCGGCGCCATTGAAGATACCGCCCACGCCGATGATCGGGATGGCATCGCCCAGTTCGGCGCGCAGTCCGGCAATCACCCGGTTCGACAGTTCGAGGACCGGGCGACCCGACAGGCCGCCGGCCTCCTCGGCGTGCGGCATGCCGGCCACGGCGTCGCGGGTGATCGTGGTATTGGTGCCGATGACGCCGTCGATGCCATGGCGCAGCAGCGCATCGGCCACATTCTTGACCTGTTCGGCGTCCATGTCGGGGGCGATCTTGAGCGTGACCGGCACGTAGCGGCCATGGCGGTCGGCCAGTCGGCGCTGGGCCGATTTGAGCTGCGACAGCAGCGCATCGAGTTCGGACGCGCCCTGCAGTTGGCGCAGGTTCTTGGTATTGGGTGACGAGATGTTGACGGTCACGTAGCTGGCATAGGGGTAGACGCGCTGCAGGCAATGCACGTAATCCTCGGCTGCCCGCTCGATGGGGGTGTCGGCGTTCTTGCCGATGTTGAGGCCCAGCACGCCTTGTTTTTCCTGGTAGAAGCGCGATGCCTGGACATTGGCCACGAAGGCCTCGACACCGCCGTTATTGAAACCCATGCGATTAATCACGGCCCCGGCATCCGGCAGGCGGAACATGCGCGGCAGGGGATTGCCCGGTTGCGCGCGCGGCGTCACCGTGCCGACCTCGATGAAGCCGAAGCCGAGCGCGGCCAGCCCGTCGATATAGGCACCATCCTTGTCCAGGCCGGCGGCCATCCCCACCGGGTTGGGAAACTCGATCCCCATCATGGTGCGCACGTCGCGCGCCGGCTTGGCGATGACATCGGTCAGGCTGTAGCGCGCAGCGCAGCGCAGCGCCGGCAGGGTGAGGTGGTGGGCGGTTTCGGGCGCCATGGAGAACAGCAGCGGACGCGCGAGCGCGTAGAGGAATTTGTCGGACACGATGAGGGCTGGCGGTGAAAAGTGCCGCTATTCTAACTGCTCATGGCGGCCTTCCGGCAGCGGGCGTTGCAGATGCAAGACAGCCGCTTCAGGCCTGCAGCGTGTTCCAGACCCCGTGCTGGTAAGCCTCGAGTGGTCGAAAATTGGTCTTGTAGGCCATCTTGGGACTGGCGCTGATCCAATAGCCGAGGTAGACGTAGGGCATGCCCAGCTGGCGCGCCTGCTCGATCTGCCACAGGATATTGAAGGTGCCCAGCGAGGCCGCCGGCAGGTCGGGATCGAAAAAGGTGTAGACCGATGACAGGCCGTCGTTGAGGACGTCGATGATGCTGACCATGCGCAGCACGCCGTCGGGCTCGCGAAACTCCACCAGGCGTGTATTGACCTTGCTTTGCAACAGGAATTGCGCGTACTGGTCCCGGCTGTCCTGGTCCATGCCGCCACCGGCATGGCGCACCGATTGATAGCGCAGGTACAGCTCGTAGTGTTCCTGGGCGTAGGTCAGGTTGGTCACCAGTGCCACCAGTTGCTGGTTGCGTGCCCAGGCGCGGCGTTGGCTGCGGTTGCTCACGAAGTCGGCGGCCCGGATACGTACCGGCGTGCAGGCATTGCAACCGTCGCAATAGGGCCGGTAGGTGAAGATGCCACTGCGGCGAAAGCCGGTCTTGACCAGCTCTGAATAGACGTCGGCATTGATCAGGTGCGACGGGGTGGCCACCTGCGAACGTGCCTGCTGGTGGTCGAGGTAGCTGCAGGGATAGGGCGCGGTTGCATAGAATTGCAGGGTCGAGAACGGCAGGTCTTTGAGATGCGTCATGGGCGTCCTGTGCGTGCTTTATGTGCAGCCCGGCAATCGGCGATCGTGAGGGTGCTGCCGGATGATGAACCGTGGCATTAATTTACACCAATTTCATCCAGCCTGGAGCGGCGCCTGGTCGGCCCGGGGCGGGATGCCGGTTTGCAGCAGGTCCAGCGGCTGCCACTGCGTGATCTGGGGCGCCCCGATGGCGCCGTACAGGTGATCCAGGAACGCGCTGCGCGAAATCGGGCGTGCGCCCAGCGAAGCCAGGTGCGAGGTTTCCTGCTGGCAGTCGATCAGCTCGACCCCGTGCCGGCGGAGAAAGAACACCAGGTGCGCCAGCGCCACCTTGGACGCATCGCTCACGCGCGCGAACATCGACTCGCCGTAGAACATGCGCCCGATGGATACCCCGTAGGCACCGCCGACGAGCTCACCGTTGAGCCAGACTTCGGACGAATGCGCATACCCGGCGCGGTGCAGGCCGCTATAGCCGTCGACGATCTCGGGTGAAATCCAGGTGCCGTGCTCGTGGCGGCGCGGTCCGGCGCAACCGTGCATGACCTGTTCGAAGGCGGTGTCGAAAGTGACCTGCCACAGGCCGTCGCCGTGGCGGCTGCGCTCGATGCGGCGCAGCGTCTTCTTGAGACTGTCGGACACCACGAACTGGTCGGTGCGCAGCACCATGCGTGGATCGGTGCTCCACCACAGGATGGGCTGGCCTTCGGAGAACCACGGAAAGATGCCCTGGCGATAGGCCTCCAGCAACCTGGGTGGCGACAGGTCGGCACCGGCCGCTAGCAGTCCGGCCGGGTCTTGCAGCGCGCGCGAGACGTCGGGGAAAGGGGTGTCGATATTGAGCCAGGCGATCATTGACTATGCCATGCGAAAGCCATCAGATCATGCGGCGCCGGATGTCCTCGGTGTGCAGCGCGAAGCCGCCTTCACCGCAACCGATCTTGCGCAGATCGTCGAAGAACGCGCGCAGGGTGAACTCTACCGTGGGAAAGGCAATGTCGTGCCAGGGAATCTGCTGTTCTGTATAGAGCCCCACTTCCAGGCTCTCCACGCCGGCGCGGTAGTCGAGGTCGAGCAGGTCGGCGCGGTAGAACAGGTGTACCTGATGCACATGCGGCACGTTCACGACCGAGAACAGCTCATGCAGTCGAATGCGGGCGCCGGCCTCTTCCTCGGTCTCGCGCATGGCGGCGTCGCCGGTGGTCTCGTCGTTTTCCATGAAACCGGCCGGCAGGGTCCAGTAGCCCAGGCGAGGTTCGATGGCGCGCTTGCACAGCAGTACCCGCACCTCGCCGTCCTGCTCCCAGACCGGGATGGAGCCGACCACCATCTTGGGGTTCTGGTAATGGATCGTGCCGCAACTGGTGCAGACGAAGCGCGGCCGGGTGTCATCGGCAGGAATCTGCTGGGCAACCGGCTGACCGCATTCGGAACAGAATTTCATAGAAGAGGATCGTCGTGACTTGGCTGGCTTTGTGATGGGAATGCGGATGTCTCGTTGCACGGCGGTGGCAATCCGGATCACCGTAGGGACCGGCGCGCGTCACCGCAAATGCGGAGTGAAGTGTATCACTGTCAAAAGATGGCAGAGAGTGTTTGCATTCTATTTGGAAGTGCCCTATAATTGCTTTCTTCAGACGCGGGGTGGAGCAGTCTGGCAGCTCGTCGGGCTCATAACCCGAAGGTCGTAGGTTCAAATCCTGCCCCCGCAACCAAATTGTAAAAGCCGTTGAATGCATTGCGTTCAGCGGCTTTTTTGCATTGGGCGCGCGGTGCTGGTATGCCTGCCACCGTCGCGAGCGTTTCAACTGTAACCGTGGCGCTGGCCACTGACATGGCACTGCAACCTCGCATGCCCATCATTGATCTCAACCCGGATGCACACCGGCAGCCGGCTCACTTGATCGATATGGAGGTTGTCATGCGTTTTTTCCTGATGATTGCAGGCCTGTTCTTGTCCCTCAACGCGCAAGCCGCCTTTGCCGGCGTCATTGGCGATGTCGCCCGCGGCGTCTGGGATGGCTACCTGTTCCTGATCACCAACTGGATCTGAGGCGCACCATTGGCGGTATCGTCGCCGGCACCCGGGTTCGGATCTGGCCTGCCGTGGCGAACAGCCACATTGATCGAGGCATCGTCGATGCGGCCGCACGCAGTGGTGAGGCCTGATCGGCCTCTTGGCATGACCTCAAGGCAGCAGGTAGGGGTTGACGGGAAATGTGTCGGGCGTGATCAACGGCAAGCTCGCGCCGGCGGCAAGTGCAAGAGTGATCTTGGTGACCACGAGCGCAACGACCAATGCACAAAACACGATCCTGGTACGCAGGGGGAGTGTCGAAAGCAATCCGATGCCGATCGGGAGCATCGTCATCATGTAGCGCGGCTGGACGTACAGCGAGGCAGAAATCATCAGCCAGGCCGCGATCCAGAAAACCGCCATGCGGCCCGATTGCGGCGCATTCCTTGCCAGGAAAGTCTTCAATACGGTATATGCGGCAGCGAGGAAGGCAAAAAGATTTGCCACGCCGAAGAGCCAGTAGCCAATCCCCAGCCAGTAGATCTGCCCATTTGTTTGTTGGATGCCTGGAAAGATCGCCAGGCTGACGACGTTGAGCACGCTGCGCCTGAGCCAATCGGTCAAGCTGAGCAGCGCGACCGTGACGCTCGATGATGATATGCCTGGCTTGACTTGCGGAACCTGCCCCGAAAAGGTGCTGGCCACGGTGATATTGCGATGCAGGAAGGAGAGCCATTCTGATAGCGGATGCATCAGCGTTACCGTGGCCGCGCAAAGCGCCACGCTGGCCAGGAGTGCAACGACATGCGGGCGGGGCGTGCGCTCGGCGGCGGTGAACACGACCACCAGCAGCAGCAACAGCGCGCCATAGCCATCCCGGAACGCAGCCGCCAGCAATGCCGCCATGATGGAGTAGACGAGCCATCCGGAGGGTTTGCGCAGCATCAACCAGCACAGTGCCAGCGTCAGTGCCAATAATGGCAATTCCTTGTTCGGGCCCGGAAACGTCAGCAACAGGTAGGGGTTGCCAACGATGCCCAGGACTGCGACCGGAAACGAGCCGGTCATCGCAGCGTCATCGATGAACAACTTCTTGTAGAACAGGCTGGCAGTGACCAGCAGCGCCCCGTTGATCACCGGATAGAACCATGAACTCAACAAGTATCCGGGCGCATACAGCGCCAGCAGGCCGCATAGATCGAAGCGCTTGATATAGACAAGGTTCGCATAGTTTTCAACCAGGTATAGCGATCTTGCCAGCGCAGAAACGTCAGTGATGGCGATACCGGCGGCCAGCGCCTGCTCGAACTTCAGTTGGATGAACACCGAGACGGCGCAGCCGGCTAGCACAAACAGTGCAATGCTGGTCCAGTACCACCGGGCCTGCTGTTGCGTTTTTTGCATCGTTATTCTGCTTATATCGAGCGGTTGATCTGTGAGTCGAGCTTGCTGCATCTCGCCTTGAAGAAGGTCGTCCAGAGCACTCCCGCCAGCAATTGGATGCTGGCCCCGAGCAGCCAGCCCCAGCCCCCTGCGACAATTCCCATATGTGGCGTGGCCAGCAGCACGAAACTTCCCACCAGGATGATGTTGGCGGCATTGGTCCAGATGACGTAGGCTCCTTGGCCGTGTACCAGAATCTGTTGGTAGAAGATCTGATAGACGGAATTGACAGCAATGGCCAGGAAAATCAATTGCAGCGGCAAGGTTCCTACCGCCACGATTGTTGCATCGTGAATCCAGAGATTGAGGAAGAAGGGGGCGGTCAGGGCGGCAATGAGGCAAGGCAGCACATTGAGCAGCGCCACGCCGATGCTCAAGTGCCGCAGCGAACGCGTTTCCCCGACGGGGAGCTCGACCGACAACCGGGGATAGAATGCGGCCAGCAACGGGCCCTGGAACTGGAAGAACGCCAGGCCCAGGTTGGCCACGGCGATGTATCTTCCGTAGTCGCTGACCGACACCATGCTCGAGAGAATGAACCGGTCTATCTGCGAAACGAGCAAGCCCAGCAGCACACCGACGGACAGTATCCCTGTCTCATGGGTCAATTTCATCAGGTCCGCCAGTGTCGCCTTGGCGCCGGAGCCCGAGAGATGGCGCCTGATCGTCGTCCTGTTGGCTACCCACTCCATGGCCGTGAGCACGGTGAAACCGATCAGGTAGGCCTGCGCCGTGGGCGACCAGAACAGCACGAGGCTGGCGGCCGCACCATGTTTGGCGGTGGCGAAGACCACTTGGCGAATATTGGCCAGGTGCTGTTCCTGCATGCCGTTCCAATAGCCGATATGTACGGTGTTCCAGAACTGGAAGAAGAACATCAGGAAAGCAAGCCGCAAGCTGGCGTACGACTCTTCCGGCGCGCCATCGGTGAGCTTGAGCCAATGCGTTGCCAACCACGGTACTGCGAGCTGCCCCACGCAGAACGCCGCGGCAGCCAATAGGAAGTAGGCTCGGGAGAAGATGGCGAATTGGCGCGCTACCCCGTCTTTGTCGGCACTGGCTCGTGCGATATCCCGGGGGATGATCTGCGACAGGCCGGCATCCAGTAGCGTAAGAAACCCCTGCACCGCGATGCAGATGGCGACCAGGCCCCACTCATGGGGTGCCAGGTGATGTACATAGAACGGGATCAGCAGAATGCTCAGCGCAGCACGCCAGATGACCCCCCCATAATTGAAGATCGCATTCCGGGTAGTACGAGATAGATCTAATTTTTTCGAAAAGAAAGAAATGGTCGTCTCACGGTTTAATTTGCTGCACGCCCGTTTGAATGTGCTACGGCCTCAATCATCCTGCTTGAAATGGGGAAGAAGCACGAGCGAACGGGATATTATATTTTCCAGGCTGCGAGATCACCAGGCGCCGGCTTGCGGTTCGACAGATGAGTCAAGGAATGTTCACCGATCATCAACAAATAGTGGTGGGCCTTTCAGGTGCTCATGATGAAATGTGCGCCGTCGCATATTGGTTCTTGCAAGTGCCCCTCGTGGGAACAAAGCATTGATAGCGGCGACGCTGGGGGATTTGCATTATATTGCCAACGCTGCGTTTGAGAACTGTTTCTCGGGCCATAATCATAAGCCGAGATCGAGTTAGTCACAAATGCCAGCAAAATGCGATATGTCTACCGAAAATTAGCGAGGCAATCATCGTCAGGGCAAGATACCCGGTTACCCCCTGCAGGATCGCCTAACAAGAGCCATGGTGCGAGGCCGTGGTACGAGGTTCAACCGGCGTGCCGCTCCTGCCCGAACTCGAGCAGGTTGCCATCCGGATCGATCACGTAGAGTTCGTCCATTCCCCAATCGGTATGCACCACCGCGCCCAGCGACGCGATGCGCTGGCGCAGTTCGGCATGGACCGCGGCGATATTGCCGACCCGCAGGTAGCACGAAGTGTTTTCCGCGATATGCCGCTCGTCGCACTTCCAGAAATGCAGTTCGGTGCCGTCGCGCCGGGCAATGCCGTAGCCGGCCTGGTCGATATGCCGGACCTTGAAGCCCAGTGTGTCCTGGTAGAACGCCAGCGTGCGTGGCAGGTCGAGGCTGGCCAGGACCGGAATGGCCTGGCCGAAGAGGGGCGTGTTCATGGTTCTCCTGGTCGCGCCAAAACAGGGATTGTACGCAGAACGCCACTGTTTTCGACCCCTGTCGGTGCCAGGGGAAGTGATACGATGCCAGCTTCTTCATGGAGGAAAGTATGGAAACGCCCGAATCGTCCCAATCGCCCCAGACTGCCGCGCCAGTCGATCCCTGGACCGCCCGTGCCGACGAGCTCAGGGGCACCATGGAAGCATTGCTCGAAGTGCAGTTGCACGAGTACGAGGTGATGAACGCCAAGCTGGAGGCCTGGAAGCAGGATCCGTCGGCCGGCCATCTGACCGTCAACGACTACGAACCCTGGCAGCTGGCGCTGAAGAAGCTGGAACAGGCGCACCGCGAATTCGACGCCCACTTGGCTACCCGCGTGGGCGACGCCCCGCCCGAGGCCAGGTAGGCCGCGACACGCTCCCATATCGAGACCGGGCCCGCCATGTGCGGGCCCTTTGCATGGGGCATGCGCCCCCGGCGCTCAGGCCTGGCGCGCAGCGCGTCCCCGGCCCCAGCGCTCTACGCAATCGAGCAGTGTCTGCATGTAGTCGTCGGCTGCCTCCGGTTTTTGCAGGTATTCGTTGGCGCCGGCATCGAGCAGGTCATTCATCGCCGGCGGGTAATCGGCATCGGCAAAGACCACGATCGGGATGTTGCGCGTGGCGCGCCCGCTGCGCATGGCACGGATGAACTCGAGACCATTGTTTTCCATCATCGCCGGATCGAGCAGCACCAGGCGCGGCAATTGCCGGTCCGGTCCGGCCCGGCGCCGATGCAACAGGCGCTCGCTGGCGGCGTCGGCATCGTCATACCATTGCAGGATGCAGTGGAAATTGCTCCGCCACAGCGCAAAGCGCGCCAGTTCGATGGCTTCTCCGTTGGATTCAATCATCAGGATGATTGGCGGTTTCATGGTCGATACCCCCCTCTGTGCTTCGATGCGGTGCGATGCCGGCTCTTGTTCTCAACCGGTGGGATGGTGGCCGATGGGAACATGCGTCTGAGCCAGTGTCACAAAAAAAACAGGGGCGACATATCGTGAAATTCCTGATGAGGTGCCGGCGCCACAGCGCTCCCGGGGCATGCGCTGGCGCAATATGGGGCGCAATTTGCAGCCGCGCCGAGCGCATCGCGTCGAAATAGGGTGTAATGTCGCCTGCGCTGCGCCGGCGTGCTCTGCACACAGGCGCTCGACGTGTTTTCCAAGGGCAGGTGACACCAGAATCGCCGCCTTTGCAGGCCGCCAGGGAAATGGGGCTTGGCAAGTCATCGGTGCGCCGCTGCAACGGTGGCACGAGGCTTGCTGCTGAGTTGGCGGGCGATGCGAACACGCAGGCGCCCGCAATTGAACAGGCAGACATCATCATGAACGCACAACTGAACACCACCTCGTCGGAACCGACGACGTCAACGCTGGACATCCTCAAGACCCTCATCGGTTTCAACACCATCAGCCGCGAGTCGAACCTGGGCTTGATCGAATGGGTACGCGACTATCTCGAGCGCCATGGCGCCACCACCCGCCTGACCTATGACGCCGAGCGGCGCAAGGCCAACCTGTTCGCCACCATCTCAGGCGCGGCCCGTACCCCGTTCGGCACGGTATTCTCGGGCCATACCGACGTGGTACCGGTGAAGGGACAGAACTGGGACAGCGACCCCTTCGTGGCGCGTGTGGCCGACGGCAAGCTGTTTGGCCGCGGCGCCTGCGACATGAAGGGATTCATCGCGGTGTGCCTGGCGCGGCTGCCATCGATCGACCAGGATCGCCTGCACACGCCGCTGCATTTCTCGTTCTCCTATGACGAGGAGGTGGGGTGCCTGGGCGTGCGCGAACTGCTGGCCGACCTGGCCCAGCACCAGATCAAGCCGACCGGCGTGATCATTGGCGAGCCGACCTCGATGCAGGCCGTCATCGCCCACAAGGGCAAGCGCTCCTATCGCTGCTCGGTGCATGGCCATGCCGCGCATTCGTCCTGCCCGCACCTGGGCATCAACAGCATCGACTACGCCGCCATGATGCAGTTGAAGATCCGCGAGATCGCCCACCGGGTGCGCCAGTCCGAAGCACAGGACTACGATTTCGACGTGCCCTACTCGTCGATCTGCACGACCTTGTCCAATGGCGGCAATGCACCCAACATCATCCCGGACAAGGCCGAGTTCGTGTTCGAACATCGCTTCCTGCCCGGCGTCGATCCGCAGCAGGTGTTCAATGAGGTGAAATCCTATGCCCAGACCGAGATCGAGCCGCAGATGAGCATCGATGGCGCGCGTGGACGCATCGAGTTCGAAACGCTCACCGCCTACCCCGGCATGAGTACCCCGGCCAACGATCCCCTGGTGGCGTCGGCCTTACGCATCCTCGGCAGCGAGCGCGCCAAGAAGGTGGGTTTCGGCACCGAAGGGGGCCTGTTCGGCGAAGCCGGCATGCCGGCGGTGATCTGCGGGCCAGGCGATATCGCCCACGCCCACAAGCCCAACGAGTTCGTCACGCTGGAGCAGCTGGCGCGCTGCGAAAGCTTCTTCGATAATTTCGTGGCGCAGTCCAACCTGCAGCCGGCCTGATCCGGCCGGGCAAGAAAAAGGCGCTGGTCTGACCGACCAGCGCCTTTTTTTGTGCTGGCGGCTTCAGGCCACGCCGCGCGCGCGGCGTTCCAGCGACGCCGACAAGGCCACCGTGGCCAGCCCCAGCAGGGCCACCGCCGAACCGATCAGCGGCAGGTCGGTCAGCGGCAGGCCGGCGGCAATGGCCACGCCGCCGATCCAGGCGCCGCTGGCGTTGCCCAGGTTGAAGGCACCCTGGTTGAGGGTCGAGGCCAGGTTGGGTGCGCCGCGTGCGGTGTCGAGCACGCGCACCTGCGCTGCCGGCACCACTGCGAAGGCAAATGCGCCCCAGGCAAACATGGTCACCAGCGTGGGCCACTTGTAGTGGCTGGTCCACGAGAACAGGCCCAGCACGATCGCGATGCACAGGAACATGGCGCACATCACCGGCATCAGCTTCCAGTCGGCCAGCTTGCCGCCGACCAGGCCGCCCACGGTGATGCCGGCGCCGAACAGCAGCAGCACCCAGCTTTCCTGCTGGGCGGTGAAGCCGGTCACGTCCAGCAGGATGTAGGCGATGTAGGTGATCACGGTAAACATGCTGATCGAGGCCAGGGTCGAGGTCAGCAGCGACAGCTGCACCTGGGTCGACAGGATGGAGCGGAACTCCTGGAAGATGTCGCCGCCCTGCATGGCGATCTTGCGAGGCAGCAGGGCCCACAGCATGATCGCCGCCACCACCCCGATCACGGTGACCGCACCGAAGGTCGAGCGCCAGCCCGTGGCATGGCCGAAGGCGGTGCCCAGCGGCACGCCCAGGATATTGGCCACGGTCAGGCCGGTAAACATCAGCGCCACGGCCTGCGCCCGTTTGTTGGGCGCCACCAGTTCGGCCGCCACCACCGAGCCGATGCCGAAGAAGGCCGCATGGCAGAACGCCGTCACCACCCGCGCCACCATCAGGAAGGTATAACCGGGCGCCACGGCGCACAGGATATTGCCCAGGATGAACAGCGCCATGAGGCCTACCAGCGCCTGCTTGCGGGGCCACTTGGCGGTCACGATGGCGAGGATCGGGGCACCTGCGGCCACCCCCAGGGCGTAGCCCGAGACCAGCATGCCGGCAGCTGGCGCCGACACGCCCAGGTCGCGCGCGACATCGGGCAGCAAGCCCATGATGACGAATTCGGTAGTGCCGATGCCAAACGCGGCAACGGCCAGGGCAAACAGGGGCCAGTTCATGAAATTTCCTGAAGGGAGTGGGGCAGGGGGAGTGCGGCGATCCGGACAGCCGACATGTTACCGGTTCGCGGCCAACGCTGCACGGGGTCCCAGCAATTTGCCCAGCATGTTCATCAGCGCGCCATAGGCGGGCAGGAAGAACAGCAGGCTGATGACGATCTTGACGCCGTAGTCCACCAGCGCGATCTCGCCCCAGTGGCCGGCCATGAACGGGTCGCTGCTGCGCCAGAACGCAATGGAGAAGAACGCCAGCGTATCGACCGCATTGCCCAGCACCATCGAGGCCGCGGGAGCGAGCCACCAGCGCCGACTTTGCCGCAGCCGATTGAAGACCTGCACGTCCAGCACCTGGCCCAGCGCATAGGCCATGAAGCTGGCGGCGGCGATGCGCGCCACGAACGGGTTGAAATGCGCCAGCGCGGCCAGGCCCTGCCACTGGCCCTGGTAGAACAGCGCCGATACCAGGTACGAAACGAACAGCGCCGGCACCATCACGGTCAGGATGATGCGCCGCGCCAGCGCAGCACCGAAGAAGCGTACGGTCAGGTCGGTGGCCAGGAAGATGAACGGAAAGCTGAACGCGCCCCAGGTGGTATGCAGGCCAAACACGATCACCGGCAACTGCACCAGGTAGTTGCTGGAGGTGATCACCACCAGGTGAAACAGCGAAAGCCAGGACAGCAGCACGGCGTGCCGCCGCAAATCGAGGGTTGTCATAGGGACCTTTTTGACGAATGGGGTTAGGGAACCCATGGATGAACTGGCTGCCGTCGACGCCGACGGCAGGGGCGCTACTTTACCACAGGGCCTTCAGCGAGGCGGCCGCCGGGCGCCATTGACGGCCAGGTAGACCGCATAGACCGAGGTGGTGGCGGTGATGAAGAGCCGGTTTCCACGCGGCCCGCCAAAGACCACGTTGGACACCACCTCTGGCACCAGGATCTTGCCCAGCAGGGTGCCGTCGGGGGCATAGCAATGCACGCCATCGCCGGCGCTGGTCCAGATGTTGCCCCGATGATCCAGGCGAAAGCCGTCGGCCAGGCCCGGGTCGATGGTGGCAAACACCTCGCCGCCGCGCAACCGGCGGCCATCCACCACGTCGAACAGGCGGATATGGTGCGGTCCATCGGTGCGGTGCGACAGGCCCGTGTCGGCGATGTAGAGCTGCGATTCGTCCAGCGAAAAGGCCAGCCCGTTGGGTCGTTCCAGGTCGGCGCTGACGATATCCAGCTCCCCGGTGTCGCCGTCGGTGCGATAGACATGGCAGGCGCCGATCTCGGTCTCGGCCCGGTGTCCCTCGTAGTCGCTGTCGATGCCGTAGTCGGGATCGGTGAACCAGATCGAACCGTCCGACTTCACCACCACGTCGTTGGGCGAATTGAGACGTTTTCCCTGCCAGTGCGAGGCCAGCGTGGTGATGCTGCCATCGTGTTCGGTGCGCACCACCGCGCGCGCGCCATGCAGGCAGCCGACGATGCGCCCCTCGCGATCCAGCGTGTTGCCGTTGTTGAACTGCGACGGCTGGCGAAACACCCCGGCACCGGTCCCTTCGGACCATCGCATCAGCCGGTTGTTGGGAATATCGCTCCAGATCAGTTCTTCGGTGGCCGGCAGCCACACCGGGCCTTCGCTCCAGCGGCAACCGGTATACAGCCGGTCGAGTTGGGCGGTGTCGATCACCATGCGGCGAAAGCGGTCGTCGAGATGCCGGAAAGGCGATTCGGGCAGGGACGTGCGGGCTCCTCGGTTGAAATGGATGCGACCTGTCGGGACTGGCGGCGACGCGCCGACAGCGGATGACCGCGATGATGATCACGCCGCTCCGGTGACGCTGATGCCGATGAGCACTGCCGCCACCGACATCAGCAGGTACTGGCTGCCCATGTCGAGCGAGGCGCCCCCGGAAAAGCCGGCGATGAGCAACCCGGCAGCAGCGTGGCACCATGGCACCATGGCGCGGGGTGAAACAGGTCATCTTGTCTCTATCGTTTTTATCGAGCCTGCGCGGTCACGCAAGGTGCGGGTCATTGCTCGTCTTGTTCATTGCCAACCCGGCCCCGGCGATGCCAAAGGCCGGGGCGATGACATTTTCATCATAGGGAGCGCCCAAAGGGAAGTCAACTGGTCGGACCAGAGGGCCTGGCCTGCCGCATGTAAAGATCCGAGGCCGCGCCTGGCGTGCCGTGGCGCGTCATCGGCGCCTGCTTGATGCATATCAAGGCGGGCAGCGGACGGGCATCCTATCCTGCAATCTCCGATCAATTCCCGCCTCGCTCGGCCAGGAGCATTCCATGCAAGTCGCCTCATCGTCCCTGACGTACCATTCATCCAGCCTGGCCGGCATGAGCAACAGCGTGCTGCGCAAGATGGACCAGCGCGGGCCGCGCTACACGTCCTATCCGACGGCCGACCGCTTCAACGCCGACTTCGCCGTCACCGACTACCTGCATGCGGTCAACGACCGGCGCAGCATGGGCGCCTGGCGCGCCTTGTCGCTGTACCTGCACATTCCATTCTGCGACACCATCTGCTACTACTGTGCCTGCAACAAGATCGTGACGAAGAATCGCGCCAAGGCCTCGCTCTACCTGAGCTATCTCAAGCGCGAGATCAGCATGCAGGGTTCGCTGTTTGCCGGCATGAACCAGGTCGAGCAACTGCATTTCGGCGGCGGCACGCCGACCTACCTGTCGGACCAGCAGATGGGCGACCTGATGGCGCACATCCGTGGCAGCTTCGCGCTGGCGCCCGACCACGTGGGTGAATACTCGATCGAGATCGATCCGCGCACGGTGTCAGTCGAGCGTGTGCATTCGCTGCGCGCCCAGGGCTTCAACCGGCTCAGCCTGGGCGTGCAGGATTTCGACGCCGAGGTGCAGCGGGCGGTCAATCGCATCCAGCCCGAAGCCGACACCCTGGCGGTGATGGCGGCGGCCCGCGCGGCCGGCTTCGGCTCCATCAGCATCGACTTGATCTACGGCCTGCCGCGCCAGAACGTGATGTCGATGTCGCAGACCCTGGCCAAGGTGATCGCCGCCGGCCCCGACCGCATCGCCGTCTACAACTATGCGCACATGCCGCAGCTGTTCAAGACCCAGCGCCAGATCGACGAGAGCGAGCTGCCCAGCGCCGACAGCAAGCTCGACATGTTGTCGCTGTGCATCCGCCAGTTGACCGCCGCCGGTTACGTCTACATCGGCATGGATCACTTCGCCAAGCCCGACGACGACCTGGCCATCGCCCAGCGCCAGGGTCGGCTGCACCGCAATTTCCAGGGGTATTCGACGCACTCCGAGAGCGACCTGGTGGCGTGCGGCGTGTCGGCCATCAGTGCCGTCGGCGGCAGCTACAGCCAGAACGAAAAGACGCTCGACGGCTACTATGCGCGGCTGGAAAACTCGACCTTGCCGATTGCCCGGGGCATCCGGCTGGGCATGGACGATGTGCTGCGGCGGCTGATCATCCAGCGCCTGATGTGCAACTTCGAGTTGTCGATCAGCTCGCTGGAGATCGCCTACCCGATCGTGTTCCGGGATTACTTTGCCGCCGAGATGGACATGCTGCGCGCGCTGGAGCAGGACGGCCTGATTCGCATCGAGCCCGAATGGATCACGGTCGAGCCCAAGGGCCGGCTCCTCATTCGCAATATCTGCATGGTGTTCGACCGCTACCTCAAGCAAGACCGCGAGCAGGCGGCGCCGCAACGCTATTCGCAAACCGTCTGATGGCGAGCCGGGCATGAACCTGTTGCCGCTATGGCTGGTAGGGCTGATGGGCAGCGTGCACTGCCTGGCCATGTGTGGCGGGATCGTTGGCGCGCTCAGCGGCGCCGGGGGGACGGCCCCGGCACCGCTGCTGCGCTACAAGCTCTCCGGCGGCGCCGTGCGAGCGTCCAGGCCGGCGCTGGTCAATGACGAAATCGTGCGCGTGCTGGGCTACAACCTGGGGCGCCTGGCCAGTTATGCCTGCGCCGGTGCGCTCGCCGGTGGCATCGCCGGCGGCCTGCTGCGCGGGGCCGACGTACTGGGCTGGATGCTGCCGCTGCAGCAGGCCGCCTATGTCGCCGTGAACCTGATGCTGGTGGCCCTGGGACTGCACCTGGGGCAGTGGTGGAGCGGCGTGGCGCGGCTGGAACACCTGGGCCAGCGTGCCTGGCGCGCGTTGCGTCCGCTCACGGTGCGCTTGCTGCCGGTCGACTCGGCCGCCAAGGCACTGCTGCTGGGCGGGCTCTGGGGCTGGCTGCCCTGTGGCATGGTCTACAGCGCCTTGCTCAGCGCCATGCTGGCCGGCGACGCGGTGCGCGGTGCGCTTTGCATGCTGGCCTTCGGCGCCGGCACCTTGCCCATGCTGCTGGCCGCCGGCGTCTCGGGCGCGCGGCTGCGGCGCCTGGCAGGTGGCGCCGGCTGTCGTCGGCTGGCTGGATCGGTGGTGTTGTGCTTCGGCCTGCTGGGCCTGTGGCGGGCGGCCGGATTCGGTGCGCTCGGCATGGCGCGCGTCTGGCTGGACGTGCTGTGCATCACGCCGGCTCACGCAAGCTTGCCATGAACGCCCCGGCGCTCTGCTTTCATTGTGGCCAGCCGCTGGACGGCCCCGGCTTGCAACTCGACATCGGTGGCGCCCTGCGCGACCTGTGCTGCGTCGGTTGCCACAGCGTGGCCGCACTGATCGTAGAGGCTGGCTGCGACGAGTTCTACCTGCGTCGCTCGGCGCCATCGGCGCGGGTGCCGCCCGAGCAACTGGTGCCGGCCGAACTGGCGTTGTTCGACACCATCGACGGCGCTGCGCCCGGTGCCGCCGGCGATACGCTGGTGCTGTCGGTCGACGGTTTGCGCTGCGCCGCCTGCGTCTGGTTGATCGAGCGCTACCTGTTGCGTTTGCCGGGGGTGGCCGCGGCCGAGTTGAACGTGGCCACCGGTCGCCTGGGCATCCAGCGCGACGCGGCGCGTTGCCCGACCTCGCTCATCCTCGGTGGCCTGCGCCGGCTGGGCTACGTGGCCTACCCGTTCGATCCGCTGCGCCAGGGCGAGCAGGCACGGCGCACCACGCGCCGGCTGTTTCGCCAGTTGTTCGTCGCCGGCATGTCGATGATGCAGGTGATGATGTATGCCATCCCGGTCTACCTGACCCGGGACGGCATCGAGCCCGAGATGATGGCGCTGATGCGCTGGGCCAGCCTGCTGCTGACCATTCCGGCGGTGTGCTATTCGGCATTGCCGTTTTTCAGCGGCGCCTGGGCCGGCTTGCGCGCCCGGACACCGGGCATGGACCTGCCGGTCGCCATCGGCATCGCTGCGGCCTTCGGCGCCAGTGTCGTGGCCACCTTCCGCGGCCAAGGCGAGATCTGGTTCGACAGCGTATCGATGTTCATCTTCCTGCTGCTGGCCAGCCGCTATCTCGAAAGCGCCGCGCGGCGCCGCTCGGCCAGTGCGCTGGAGCGCATGCACCAGGCATTTCCGGCCTCGGCACTGAGGCTGGACGATTATCCTGCTCGCCAGTCCACGACCCCGGTGGCGGCGCGGCAATTGCGGGTCGGCGACGTGATCCTGGCCCGTCCCGGCGACACCATTGCCGCCGATGGCGAACTGCTCGATGACGGCGCCGAACTCGACCTGTCGCTGCTCACCGGCGAAAGCCGGCCGCAACGCATGGCGCCCGGACAAGCGGTGCCGGGTGGTGCGCTCAACGTCGGCCATCCGGTGCTGGTGCGGGTCAGTCGCACCAGCGACGACAGCACCCTGGCGGCTATCACACGCCTGGCCGAGCAGGCCGGCGCCGCGCGCCCGGCGCTGGCGCAGTGGGCCGATGTCGTGGCCTCGCGTTTCGTGCTGGCCCTGCTGGTGCTGGCGGCGGCCACCTTCGTGGCATGGCGGTTGATCGATCCCGCGCATGCCTGGTCGAGCGCCATTGCGGTGCTGGTGGTGTCGTGTCCCTGCGCCCTGTCGCTGGCCACGCCGTCGGCGCTGGCCGCGGCCACCGACCGGCTGTTGCGCGAAGGCATGCTGGTGGTGCGGGGGCGGGTGCTGGAAGCCCTGCAACGGGCCGATACCATCATCTTCGACAAGACCGGCACGCTGACCGAGGGACGTCCGCAGCTGGTGCGCATCGTCCCGGCGACGTCCGTCACCACGGCGCCCCAGCTGCTGGCATTGGCGGCTGGCCTGGAAAGGGGCAGCCTGCATCCGCTGGCGCGGGCATTGTGCGACCAGGCCGAGCGTGGCGGCATAGCGGCCGCGCCCTGCGAGGCGCTGCAATCGATGACCGCGCACGGGATGCAGGCCGACATCGGTGGCCGCACCCACCGCATCGGCTCGCAGGCCTTCGTGGCAGGCCTGTGTGGGCAGCCGCTGCCAGCGTCATTGCAACTGCCGGCCGCAGCCGGCGCCGGCAGTGTGTACCTGGGCGACCAGCATGGCTGGCTGGGGCGCATCGACCTGGCCGACAGCCTGCGTGCCGACGCGGTGGCGACCGTCGCGGCGTTTCGTGCGCGCGGCATGCGCACGGTCTTGCTCAGCGGCGACCGCAGCGACGTCTGTGCCGCCGTCGGTACCCGCGCCGGGATCGACCAGGTGGTCGCCGACTGCACGCCCGGGCAGAAGCTGGCGTACGTACGCGCACTGCAGGCCACGGGCGCGGTGGTGGCCATCGTCGGCGACGGCATCAACGATGCCGCCATGCTGCGCGCGGCCGATGTGTCGTTTGCCATGCGGCGGGGTGCGGCGCTGGCCCAGGTCAGCGCCGATGCGGTAGTGATGTCGGATCGCCTGCACACGCTGGTCGCTTGCAGCGACATGGCCACCCGCACCATGCGCGTGGTGCGCCAGAACCTGGCATGGGCGGCGGCCTACAACCTGCTGGCCATTCCGGCGGCGGCAATTGGCTGGCTCGACCCATGGATGTCGGCGGTGGGCATGTCGCTCAGTTCCCTGCTGGTGGTGGGCAATGCATTGCGACTGAGCCGGGTGACCCGCCGCCGTCCGGCCCAGGCGCTGGCCGAACCGGTGCTGCAGGGGGCTGGCTGATGGAAGCCCTTTACCTGCTCATCCCGTTGAGCACCGCACTGGTGTTCCTGGCGATCTGGATTTTCTTTCGTGCCAGCGACGGCGGCCAGTTCGACGATCTCGAGGGGCCTGCGCTGCGTATCCTGCATGACGACGATACCGCCCTGGTGCAGTCATCGGCGGCGCCTTCACCGCCGTCGTCGTGATGTGCGGCCGGCATTGCCGGCCTTCGATCGGATCAGCGCAGGCCCTTCGCAGGCTTGCGACAGGCCCTTCGACCGGCTCATGACAGGCTTCGATACAGCGCTACGCGCTTACTCAGCCCGAACGGTGTTCTTTGGGCAGGACAAACGGGTGCAACGGACTAGGCGGTCCCAAGTAGTTCTTGATGCAAAAAAAGCGCGACAGATAGCGCCACGCGATACCAAGCCCGATGCCGAATGGGGAAAGCGTGGCCGCGTTGCCGATGGCATCGGGCTTGGTACCGTGGCCGCACAACCGCAAAGGGGATGCAAGAAAGCATTTTGTGTCGCTTCTTCCCATTTTGATACACGTCAATGCCCCCACCGGGGCTCCCCCGTAAGCTCGACCCGGACAAGTATCCAACACAGTGGGGAGGGTTTCGTGAGCAAAGAACTTAGCTACAACTACCAGGTAGTACGCCAGTTTTCGGTGGCGACGATCCTGTGGGGCGTAGTCGGCATGCTGGTGGGCGTAGTGATCGCCGCCCAGCTGGCCTGGCCGGAATTGAACATGGGCATACCGTGGCTCAGCTTCGGCCGGCTGCGGCCATTGCATACCAATGCGGTCATCTTCGCCTTCGGCGGCAGTGCATTGATGGCCACCTCGTACTATGTCGTGCAGCGCACCTGCCAGGTGCGGCTGTTCTGCGACTGGCTGGCCGCCTTTACATTCTGGGGCTGGCAGGTGGTGATCGTGGCGGCGGCCGTCACGCTGCCCATGGGGCTGACACGCGGCAAGGAATACGCCGAACTCGAATGGCCCATCACCATCCTCATCGCCGTGGTCTGGGTCGCCTATGCGCTGGTGTTCTTCGGCACCATCGTCAAGCGCCGCGTCCAGCACATCTACGTCGCCAACTGGTTCTACGGCGCCTTCATCATCGCCGTCGCCCTGCTGCATATCGTCAACGGCATGACCATGCCGGCCACCCTCACCAAGTCGTACTCGATGTACAGCGGCGCCCAGGACGCGATGATCCAGTGGTGGTACGGTCACAATGCGGTGGGCTTCTTCCTGACCGCCGGCTTCCTGGGGATGATGTACTACTTCATTCCCAAGCAGGTCAATCGCCCGGTGTACTCGTATCGCCTGTCGATCGTGCATTTCTGGGCCCTGATCTTCACCTACATGTGGGCCGGCCCGCACCACCTGCACTACACCGCCTTGCCCGACTGGACGCAGTCGTTGGGCATGGTGTTCTCGCTGATCCTGCTGGCGCCATCCTGGGGCGGCATGATCAACGGCATGATGACCCTGTCGGGTGCCTGGCACCAACTGCGCACCGACCCGATCCTGAAGTTCCTGGTGGTGTCGCTGTCGTTCTACGGCATGGCCACTTTCGAAGGCCCGATGATGGCCATCAAGACCGTCAACGCCTTGTCGCACTACACCGACTGGACCATCGGCCACGTCCACGCCGGCGCCTTGGGCTGGGTCGGATTCATCACCATGGGGTCGATGTACTACCTGATCCCGCGCCTGTCGGGCAAGACCGAGATGTGGAGTCGCGACCTGGTCGAGATCCACTTCTGGGTCGCCACCATCGGCATCGTGCTCTACATCGCCGCGATGTGGATCGCCGGCGTCATGCAAGGCCTGATGTGGCGCGCCGTCAATAGCGACGGCACCTTGACCTACACCTTCGTCGAGAGCGTCAAGGCAACTTATCCGTACTACGTGATCCGCCTGGTCGGGGGACTGATGTACCTGGCCGGCATGCTGGTCATGGCCTACAACACGGTGCGCACGATGTGGGGCACCAGGTTGGCGCATGCGCCGATTCCGGCGGTCGCGCCGGCCATGCATTGATTGGGGAAAGCAATGAAGTTTTCACATGAATGGATCGAAAAGAATCCCTGGCTGCTGATCGCGCTGGTGGTACTGGTGGTAAGCGTGGGCGGGCTGGCCGAGATCGTGCCGCTGTTCTTCCAGAAGTCGACCACCGAGCCGATCGCCGGCTTGAAACCCTACCCGGCGTTGCGCCTGGCCGGCCGCGACGTCTACATCCGCGAGGGCTGCTTCAATTGCCATTCGCAGATGATTCGCCCGCTGCGCGCCGAGACCGAGCGTTATGGGCACTATTCGGTGGCCGGCGAATCGGTGTACGACAACCCGTTCCAGTGGGGCTCCAAGCGTACCGGGCCGGACCTGGCGCGGGTCGGCGGGCGCTACAGCGACGAATGGCATCGCGCCCACCTGCACAATCCGCGCGACGTGGTGCCCGAGTCGAACATGCCGGCCTATCCATGGCTGGAGCGAGCCCGGCTCGACCACTACGACATCGGCGCCCGCATGCGTGCCTTGAAACGCCTGGGCCACCCCTATACCGACGAAGAGATCGCCGCCGCGCCGGCAGCGCTGGCGGGCAAGACCGAACAGGATGCGTTGATCGCCTACCTGCAGGAACTGGGCGTGTTGATCAAGGCGGAGAGATAAGAACATGAACATCGCAACATTGACCGACGCCCGCGCCCTCATCACGCTGGCCAGTTTCGTCACCTTCATCGGCATCATCTGGTGGACCTACGTCAGCCACAAGCCGGCAGACTTCAGCCAGGCCGCCATGCTGCCGTTCGCCGACGGTGATATCGGCCAGCCGGCAGCGCCCGCGCACGCCAGCGGCAGGGAGGTGCGCCATGGCTGATTTCACCAGCGGATTCTGGAACATCTGGATCATCGTGCTGACCGTACTGGGCATCGCCGGCTGCGCCTTGCTGCTCTGGCAGCAGTCCAGCTGGAAGGTCAGGCGCGACGACCAGGGCGCGCCGGGCAACACCACCGGCCACGTCTGGGACGAAGACATCACCGAACTCAACAACCCATTGCCGCGCTGGTGGATGTGGATGTTCTACCTGAGCATCGTGTTCTCGATCGGCTACCTGGTGCTGTATCCGGGCTTGGGCAACTTTGCCGGCACCTTGGGCTGGAAGTCGACCGGCGAACTGGCCCGGGATGTGCGCCAGGCCAATGCCGAGATCGGCCCGCTGTATGAGCGCTACCTGCGGCAGGACCTCAAGCAGGTCGCCAGCGATGCCCAGGCGCAGGCCATCGGCGAACGCCTGTTCCTGACCTATTGCGCCCAGTGCCATGGTTCGGACGCCCGCGGCAACAAGGGCTTTCCCAACCTGACCGACGGCGACTGGTTGCATGGCGGCGAGCCCGAGACCATCAAGCAGACCATCATGAACGGTCGCCACGGCGTGATGCCACCGATGGGCGCGGCCGTGGGCAGCGACAAGGATATCGATAACGTCGCCCACTACGTGCTGAGCCTGTCGGAATCGACCCACGACCCGATCAAGGCCGAACTGGGCAAGTCGAAGTTCGTGGCCTGCATGGCCTGCCACGGCGCCGGCGGCAAAGGCAATCCGATGCTGGGCGCGCCCAACCTGTCGGACAAGATCTGGCTCTACGGCGGCAGCCTCGACACCATCAAGGAAACCATCGTGCGCGGGCGCGACAACACCATGCCCGCCTTCGGCGATTTCCTGGGCGAGCCGCGGGTGCATGTGCTGGCCGCCTACGTCTGGAGCCTGTCGAACCGGCCCAGCAATGCGGGTGCGAAGTAAATGATCCCATTGCCCCGGCCGGTGCCGGGGCAACGGTCGTTGTGCAGGATAGAAGACCATGGATAACGCAGTCAAACCCTCCAAGCAGGCCGGGCCGCCCTCGGCGCCAGGCCGGGACGAGTACACCGTCGTCGGCATGTACCAGGCGCGCCAGCAGATCTACCCGCGCGAGATCTCCGGGCGTTACGCCAGGCTGCGCTGGCTTGCCGTGTGGTTGACCCAGCTGGTGTTCTACGGCCTGCCGTGGATCAGCTGGAACGGGCGCCAGGCGGTGCTGTTCGACCTCGCCGCACGCAAGTTCTACCTGTTCGGCCTGGTGCTGTGGCCGCAGGATTTCATCTGGCTGGCGGCGCTGCTGATCATCTGCGCGTTCGGCCTGTTCCTGTTTACCGCGATGGCCGGGCGCGTGTGGTGCGGATATGCCTGTCCGCAGACGGTCTATACCGAGATCTTCATGTGGATCGAGCGCCGCATCGAAGGCACCCGCAGCGCCCGCATGCGGCTCGACCGCCAACCGTGGTCCTGGTCCAAGCTGGCCCGCAAGGCGGCCAAGCACGGCGCCTGGGGCGTGTTGGCGTTGTGGACCGGGCTGTCCTTCGTGGGCTACTTTTCGCCGGTGCGCGAACTGGTGGGCCAGCTGGTCACGCTGGGCTTCGGTCCGTGGGAAAGCTTCTGGATCCTGTTCTATGCGCTGGCCACCTATGGCAATGCCGGCTGGATGCGCGAACAGGTCTGCAAGTACATGTGTCCCTATGCGCGCTTCCAGAGCGCCATGTTCGATCGCGATTCGCTCATCATCACCTACGATGTGCACCGCGGCGAACCGCGCATGCCGGCAGCCCGGGCCGCACGCAATACGGCCGCGGACGTGCGCAGCGGCGACTGCATCGACTGCACCATGTGCGTCCAGGTGTGCCCCACCGGCATCGATATCCGGCAGGGGCTGCAATACATGTGCATCGGGTGCGCGGCCTGCGTCGATGCCTGCAACGGCGTGATGGACAAGATCGCCCGTCCGCGCGGACTGATCCGCTACTCGACCGAGAACGCAATGGCGCAGGGCGGCTCGAACGCGGCCATCCGGCGTCGCCTGCTGCGTCCGCGCATCCTGGTCTACCTGGCGATCCTGACGGTGGTGGTGCTGGCGTTCTCGGCCTCGCTCTGGAGCCGCGTGCCGTTGAAGCTCGATGTGCTGCGCGACCGCGGCTCGATGGGGCGCGAGGTGGAGGAGGGCATCGTCGAAAACGTCTATCGCCTGCAGGTGATCAATACCGACGAGCACAGCCATCGCTATCGCATCAGCGTCGATGGGCTGCCCGGCCTGGTGGTGGCGCCGAGCGATCCGATCGAGGCTGGCCCCACGCAGACCTTGTCGGTGCCGGTGCGGGTGCGGGCACCACATGGCGTGGGCCAGGCGGGTTCCAACAAGATCCGTTTTCACCTGCAGGACGAACGCGACGCCGCGCTGGCGGTGAGCGAAAAGGCAGTCTTCATCGTACCGCGCCGTTGAGTGGCGCATTCTGGAAAGAGGTTGATCATGCAAGGCAATGGCAAGGCTTTATCCGCCCCGGTGGCGCCCTGGTACCGCCACCGCTGGCCCTGGCTGCTGATGTCCGGACCGGCCGTGGTGGTGGTGGCCGGTCTGCTGACGGTGTGGCTGGCGGTGGTAAGGGGCGACGCGCTGGTGGCTGACGACTACTACAAGCAGGGCAAGGCCATCAACCAGGACCTGCGGCGCGACCGTGAGGCCTGGCGCCTGGGCGCGCGCCTGGAGGTCGGCTTCGATCCGGCCGCGGGCTCGTTGCGCGGCAGGCTGGCGCTGCGCGGCACGCCGCAGGCCGGCGAAGAAGGACGGACATTGTATTTGTCGCTGGTCCACCCGACCCAGCCCCCGCGCGACCGGGCGCTGGTGATACAGACCGCCGCCGACGGCAGTTTCTCGCTGCCCATGGGCGAGCTGGAACAGGCGCGCTGGCGCATGGTGGTCGAGGACGGCAGTCGTCGCTGGCGCCTGCATGGCAGCTGGAACTGGCCGCAGCAGCGCCAGGCGGTACTGAGCGCTGAAAACTACGCGCCGGCAGAGTAAGGGGCCGGCGCCGTGCTTCGACAACGGCCCAGCCCGGTACCAGAGCCGGCCACGAGAGCCGTCCACAAGACCGGCACATGATCCCGATGCCGGTGTACCGGGCCCGTGACTTGCAATGGAGGAGACCGCAATGCGCAGCGTACGACGCAACATCGCCGTGGTCGGCTGGCTGGCTTTCTTGATGGCCGTGGCCGCCGAAGGCATTTTCTTTTCGATGACCGAACCGATCCTGCTGGCGCAGGCGATGGGCGTCGAGTCGCCCGACGCGCTGGGCGTCTATACCCTCGGTTTCTTGGGTTTCTGGGGAAGTTTCACACTGTGCGGCCTGCTGGCCGTGTGCTTGACGCAGGAGCTGCCGCAGGCCGGCCGGCCGCGTCGGCCGGCCTGACCCGGCAGCGGGCCAGGCCCGTCAGCCGGCTGCGCCTGCCGTGGCCAGGTTGCCAGGCACGGCACCGGCGTCGACGCCGGCGGCCAGCTTCTTGAGCGCACCCAGGTCGACCACCTCGACGTCGCGTTGCTCCACGGCCAGCAAGCCCTGCTTGCGGAACTTGGAGATCAGGCGGCTGATGCTCTCGATGGTCAGTCCGAGGTAATTGCCCACGTCCTGGCGCGTCATGCGCAATTGAAAGCGGGTCGGTGAATAGCCGCGCGCCGCGTAGCGCGACGACAGGTTGACCAGGAACGCCGCAAAGCGCTGTTCGGCGCGCATGTTGCCCAGCAGCATGATGACGTTCTGCTCGCTGGTGATTTCGTGGCTCATCATGCGATGGAAGTGGCGCAGCAGCATCGGCATCTGGCCGAACAGCTGTTCCAGCCGCGCAAAGGGGATCTCGCATACTTCGCTGTCCTGCAGCGCCATGGCGTCGCACTGGTGGCGTTCGGTGCCGATGGCATCCATGCCCAGCAATTCGCCTGGCATCTGGAAACCGGTGATCTGGCGGTCGCCGTCGAGGTTTTCCTGGTAGGTCTTGAAGTGACCCACGCGCACCGCATAGAGCGCCGTGAAGCGGTCGCCGATGCGGTACAGGAACTCGTCGCGCGCGACCTTGCGGCGGCCGATGATCTTGTCCAGTCGCTTCATGTCCGATTCTTCCAGCCCCATGGGCAGGCACAACTGGTGCATGCCGCAGGCGGTGCAGCTACGCAGGGCAGAGCAACTGGCGGCTTCGCGGGCGGCGGTCAGCGACGACATCTGGTGTAGCTGGGCAGGCGCGATGGCGGGCGAAGGAGTACGGAGTGCAGGCTGGTTCATACAATGTTCCCGGCGGACATGAAATCGTTGCGATCTTGAATGGCTTCATTCTAAGTCGCCGGCGGCATCGCCAGGCAACGCTATGCCGGAATCAGACGGCAATACTTGTCCCAGATCAAACAAGTGGCAGACAGCGGCCAGGGCGGGCTGGGGTGGCGGGCGAGGAGGTGCGGTCTTGATGGGGGGAATCGGGCGGTATCGCGGGGTTTCCGGGGACCCGCGACTGCCCTTCCATGCGGCCGTCTTGTTGTTCAAACGAAAAGGATGGGGGCTCGCCGGGCGTCAGCCGGCGCCGCCGTCGAGCGTCGGCATGGGCAAGGGCTTACTGGTGGGGCGGCCCTTGAAATCGGTCCAGCACAGGCGGTCATAGTCGTACAGCTTGCAGCGGCGGGCGGTATCGAAGTACCAGCGCCACGAGAAACGCTGGATCACGATGCGTCCGGGCAGCATGGTCTCGAGTTTCTTCTGGGCCTGCTTGAGGCGGTACAGCGGCACGCTCATGTCGACGTGGTGGGCCGTGTGTTCCATGATGTGGTGCAAGGCACTTCCCATCCAGCGGCCGAAGGTCAGGTGGACGGTGGTCGACACGAAGGGCTGGGCGGCGGCCCAGGTCGCCTTGTCCTGGTACCAGGCCACCGAGGTATGAGTGTGATGCACGTACACCACGAAGCCCATCATGGCCTTCCAGAACAGGATCGGAATCGCAAAGCCGCTGACCAGCAGCGTCCAGGACGACTGCCCGGTGGCGTCGGCAGCCCAGGCCAGGCCAGCGATCCAGGCTGCCGCCACGGCCGTGACCAGTATGCCGTCCCAGATGAATTCGGCGCGCCGGGTGGGCATCTGCTTTCTGGAGGGGAAGTACATGCGCTTCCACCACATGTCGATCATGTAGTACAGGCCGGGCCCCAGCCCGCTGCGATAGACCCGCTCCAGCTGGCGGCGCCACCGCGGAAGGGCACGGAACTCCGCGATCGAACGCGGTTGCCAGACGAAATCGAAGCCCTTGAGGTTGGTGTAGCCGTGGTGCACCACGTTGTGACCCACCGCCCACAGGCTGTAGGGCGTCAGCGACGGCATGAACAGCAGGCGACCGAGCCAGGTATTGAGGCGGCGGTTGGGCGTAAAGCTCTGGTGGCAGGCATCGTGGCCGAGGATGAACAGGCGGCCGATGACGAAGCCCGTGACCAGGCCCAGCACGATCTTGGCCCACAGCCATGGGGTCCAGACGATGGCGGCCAGGCCGGCGCCGAACAGGGTGAAATCGAGCGCCGAGAGTAACAGCGCGATGGTGGTGCTGCGACGGCTGATCGGGATCACCCACGAGCGGATGATCTTGCGATGCGGCATCGGCGCACCAGGGGCGACCGGCGTGGCGTGCCCTGGGTGCCCGGGGTGCCCGTGGGCGGGCGTGGTCGAGAGTGTCATGAGAGCTCTTGATGCGATCAAACGAAAAAAGGGGCGGCAGAGGCGACACGGCGCGCCCGGTCATCGGCGATGGCCGGGCGCGCTGCTGGCCGCCCCTGGGACAGGCTGGCGCAGGATCAGAAGCGGTAGCCGACACCCACGCCGAACAGCCACGGATCGATCTTGACGGTGCTGATCCTGGTGCCGCCGAGCTTCACATCGCTCTGGATCTGGACCTTCTTGATGTCGAAGTTGATCAGCCAGTGGCGGTCGATCTTGATGTCCAGGCCGGCTTGCAGGGCGCCGCCGACGCTGTTGCTGTCGAGCGAGGCGCCATCGTTGAGCACGTGCACGTCCGAAATGCGGGTGTAGTTGATGCCGGCGCCCAGGTAGGGCGAGAAGCGTGCCTCGGGCGTGAAATGGTATTGCAGCAGCAGCGTCGGTGGCAGGTGCTTGAAGGTGCCGATCTTCTGGCCATCCAGGCGCACGTCATGTTGCTGCGGATAGGTCAGGATCAGTTCGGCGGCCCAGTTGGGGCTGAAGAAATAACTGATGTCGACCTCCGGGATGGTCTTGGAGCTGACCGACAGGCGGTCCGACGCGCCCACGCCGCCGACCGGGTCGGACTTGTTGTCGGGGCTGATGTTGACGGCGCGCACGCGCACCAGCCAGGGGCTCTGTGCTTCTTGCGCGCAGGCCGCCGGAGCGGCGAACGACGAAGTCAATGCTGCGGCGGCAGCGGCGATGGTGATGATTTTTTTCACGGCTTTTACCTGTCGAGTGAGGATGAGCGAAAGGTACGCCGCTATCGGCAGCCGGGCCTTGATGCTGATCAAGGGGGCGTCATCGGCGCTGGACGATGCGTGCCCGATGCCCGGGGATGAAAGCCGTTGCCGCCGGTTCAGGCCGATTTGGGCTGCCGGCAGCGATGTGCGCTCAGGCCACCACGCCGGGTCCACCGCTGGCATAGACCGTCCCGGCCGCATTGGTGGCGATCTGCTGCAGCGACAAGGTGGCGCCCCTGTCCTGTGGTCCTGGTGTGTAGCGTGGCGCGTTCGTCGGCGATCCGCTGGCCACCACCACGCCGTCGCGCAGGATCTGTTGCACCAGCGTGCCATGCGGGCGCCACATGATGGCACCCCAGTGGATCGCCAGCGGCATGCCGATCCGTGGCGGCGCCGCGAAGCCGGGGGCCATCACGACCTGCGGCACCTGGTTGGCGCGCGAATTGATCAACTGTTTCATGAAGGGCTTGTGCGCCACCAGGATGTCGCGCATGGCCCATTGGGTGCGCTGTGACGGATGCAGCAGGTCATGCGACCGGGTAAGCCTGAGTTCGGCGCCGACGGCGTGGGCGCGGATGATACGCGATGCCCACGCCGGCGATACGGGGTTGGCCTGGGAGCGCCGCCCGCCGTTGAGCACCACCTGGTAGTCGCGTTCGGCCAACCTGGTCACGGCGGTAACGATACCGACCTTGCTGGTGGTGTCCACATTGTCGGTGCCCGGTTCGAACACCAGCGTGTCGCCGATGGCTGGTGCCACGCTGACCCGGCAGACGTTGGTAGTGGCCGCCGCCACCGGCGCCACCAGCGTGGCCTGGTAGGGGTCGACGCCCCAGCGGTCCATCTGTACCGGGTCGCGGGCGGCGGCGGCGGTATCGATGGTCAGCGCCGCGCCACCGGCCACGCCGGCCATCAACCATTCATGCAGCTTGCGAAACGAACCGCTGGCCGAATCGGTATTGGCCAGGTCCACCGGCGCCTGGTCGGCCACGGTGGTGCCGCGGGTATTGTTGGCCGCGGTGGTGTAGGGCGTGATGGTGGTCTGGAAGATCGGCACCTGCGGCCAGGCGGCGGCCATCTTGGCATAGGCGCGCCGGAAGGTGTTCTGGGCCGCCGCCAGCGCATTGCCGCCACCCAGCGCATTGCGTCCGTGCTGGTGGACGATGGCGTTGAACATCGGTTCGCGCTGCAGCAGCTTCATGCACGCGTCGAGCGCATCGACCAGGTTGCGCCCGCCCAGGTTGTTGAGGTTGTCGGTGTACAGCGTCACGGGTGAACTGGCCCAGCGTGACAGGTGCATGTAGTTCCACGCGCCCGAGCCGGTGTCGCCCAGCGCCTCGCGCACGAATCCGATGTCGCCGCGCGGGCTGGCCAGGGCGGCCGAGACATTGCTGCCGTCCTCGATCGAATCGCCGAAGATCGCCACTACCGGGCGCTCGCCATCCCAGCCCCTGGCGGCCAGCATGGCCGGCGCGAAATAGCCGCCCAGGGCCGAGCCGACACCGGCGGTGTTGATGGCGGAGCGGGCCAGTTCGGGGCCCTTGGCGTCGCGCGCCGATTCCCCGGCCAGGAAGAATCCCTGGTCGGCCGGCCAGGCACCGGAGGCGCTGGGCATGTGGAACAACACATCCAGGAAATAGGTGGAGTCGGCGGCCAGGTCGGCAATGGGGTCGTTCCAGCTGCGCTCGCCCGGCGCCAGCGTCTTGCTGGTCGCGCCACCCCACTTGACCGTGTCGACCAGGCCATTGGCGGCATCCCGTATCTCGACCCGGTCCAGCGCGATGGGGAACATCCCGTCCAGCAGCGCGCTGACCGAATTGGCGGCATTGAGCCACAGGAAACGTCCGGCGGTGGCGGCCCAGGTGGTCGAGAACTTGTAGCGCCGACTGAAGTGGCTGGCGGCCAGCGTGCCGTTGCCACCGGACCGGCCGGTGCCATCGCCGGCCTTCCAGCCGGTGTCGGTGATACCCCACTCGGTGGCCAGGCCGAAGCGATTCGACGCGATCATGTAGCGCTGCGCTGCGTTCGAGCTCGGCAGCGCCAGCCCCGCCGAGTGAAAGTCGATATCGCCCACCGTGACGCAAAAGCGCAGCCGGCAGCTGGCCGTCGCGTGTGCCGGGGTCAGGTCGTCCAGCTGCAGCACATAGGCCAGTTCGTGCTGGCCGGCAATGTCGACGAAGCCGTGCCCGGTGTCGCGTTGCCAGCGTCCGCCCGCGGCCGACCAGCCGACCGGCAGCAGGGCATGGACGGCGGTGCCGACCACCAGTTCACCCACAGGAAAAACACTCAGCTGATTCGACTCTACACCACGCATGGACATCCCTTAGACCGTCGCAGGCATTGCGACCCCGGCCAAGGATACTGCATCGGGCATGAAAAAAGCGCAGCCCCCGGGTGGGGACTGCGCCCGCGGCCGGCCCGGGGCGACCTATTGCTCGAAACGCGCCTCGCGCGCCAGCTTGGTCAGGTTTTCCGGGTCTTCGAAGGCCTTGTAGTAGGCATTGAGCGCGGGCGCCCCGCCCAGGTGGGCATACAGTACCCGCTGGCCCTTGAAGTGGCCCTTCCTGGCCATGTCGATCAGGCCATCGATGGATTTACCCTCGTAGACCGGGTCGGTGAGCATCGCTTCCGTCTCGGCGGCGGTGCGGATGGCGGCGATGGTCCGTTCGCTCGGCAAGCCATAGGCCGGGCCGCTGTAGTCCGGGATGATCTCGATGTCGGCGTCCTTGACGACTACCCGGCGTCCGCCCTTGGCCGCGATCAGCTCGCAGGTGTCGTTGGCGATCTTGGTCACGGCGCGGCGTGTCATGGCTTCGTCGTCGGCGGTGTCGATGCCGATCACGCGGCGGCGTTTTTCCTGCGCCGCAAAGCCGACCACCATGCCGGCCTGGGTCGAACCGGTACAGGTCGCCACCACCACGTTATCGAAGAAGATGCCCAACTGCTGTTCCTGCATCGCCACTTCATCGGCGAAGTTGGCGTAACCCAGGCCACCCAGCGGATGGTCGGATGCCCCGGCCGGAATCGGATAGGGCTTGCCGCCGTTCTTGCGGACCTCTTCCAGTGCCCGGGTCCAGGTGTCTTTCTCGGTGGTCGAATAACCGTAGCCGCCCATGATCGGATTGCCGCCCATGATGCGCGTCAACAGGATGTTGCCGACCTTGTCGTAGACCGGGTCGTCCCATTCCAGCCAGGTTTCCTGCACGGTATAGGATTTCATGCCCACCGCGGCGGCCGCCGCGCATACCTGGCGCGTGTGGTTGGACTGGATATTGCCGATCGACACCAGCGTATCGCAGCCCTTGGCCAGTGCATCGGCCACCAGCCACTCCAGCTTGCGGATCTTGTTGCCGCCGAAGGCCAGGCCCGATGACACGTCGTCGCGCTTGGCCCAGATTTCCACGTCCAGCATGGCCGATAGCCGTTCCAGTTTATGCAGAGGGGAGGGGAAGAATCCCAGCGTCTTGCGCGGGAACAGTTTGTCGAGTGCCAGCATGAAAGTGCTCCGGTTGAGTGTGGTTGAAATGCGCGATTCGGGTCGAATCGACAGCCTCAACTCTACGCAATGTGCAAATAATGGTGCTTCCGATTTTGTGGCAATATTCGAATCAATGAAGTCAATATCTCTATGTGACCGGTAGGATATTTAGCATAAATAAACGTTATAGGAATTAAATTCATGACCCTGGATCGGCTCGACAAGCGCATCCTCAAGGTGCTGCAGAAGGATGGACGCATCGCCAATGCCGACCTGGCCAAGAAGGTCGGCACCAGTACCACCTCGTGCTGGAACCATACCAGGCGACTGATGGACGAGGGCTATGTGAAGGAGGTGCGCGCCATACTCGATCCCGACAAGCTTGGCTTGCCGGTGCTGGTGACGGTGGGGGTGGTGCTGGACCGTTCCACGCCGGAGAGCTTCGCCGAATTCGAGAAGGCGGTACGCGACATTGCGGCGGTCCAGGAGTGCCTGCTGCTGGCTGGCGAGTTCGACTACTGGATCAAGTTACGCGTCAAGGACCTGCAAGCCTTCAACCGCCTGCATGCCAATGTCTTGTTGCGCTTGCCTGGGGTGCGCCAGTTGCGCTCGTTCTTCGTGCTGAGCGAAGTCAAGAACAGCATCGAGCTGGTGGTCGAATAAACGTTTTTCGACTAGGTCTTATACTGTGTCTTTCTTCTATTGCTGACTGGATTGCCCGATGAGCTCTACTGAACTGCGCACTTTCTATCCTCCCATCGAACCTACCGAGCATGGTCTGCTCGACGTCGGCGACGGACATCAGGTGTACTGGGAAGTGTGTGGCAACCCCCAGGGCAAGCCGGTGGTTTTCCTGCATGGCGGCCCTGGCGGTGGTTGTGGTCCGTCGCATCGGCGCCTGTTCAATCCCGAGAAATACCGCATCGTGTTGTTCGACCAGCGCGGCTGTGGCCGGTCGCGCCCGCATGCCAACCTGGACGCCAACACCACCTGGGATCTGGTTGCCGACATCGAGCGGCTGCGTGTGCTGCTGGGCATCGAGCGCTGGCAGGTATTCGGTGGGTCGTGGGGTAGCACCTTGGCGCTGGCCTATGCCCAGACCCATCCGGAGCGCGTGACCGAACTGGTCTTGCGCGGCATCTTTTTGTTGCGCCAGGCCGAGCTCGACTGGTACTACCAGGAAGGGGCCTCGTGGCTGGCGCCGGACCGCTGGGAGGAGTTCATCGCGCCGATTCCCGAAGCCGAGCGGGGCGACCTGATGGCGGCGTTTCGGCGTCGCCTGACCGGCCCCGACGAGGAGGCCAAGCTGGAGGCGGCGCGTGCCTGGAGCCGCTGGGAGGCCAGCACCATCACGCTGGTAGCCGACCGCGGCATGATCGATGGTTTCAACGACGCGCATTTCGCGCTGGCCTTTGCGCGCATCGAGAACCATTATTTCGTCAACCGGGGGTTCATGGAGGAAGGGCAGTTGCTGGCCAATGCCTCGCGCCTGAAGGGCATCCCCGGTGTGATCGTGCAAGGCCGCTACGACATCTGCACCCCGCCCAAGTCGGCATGGGACCTGCATCGCGCATGGCCCGACGCCCAGCTGCACCTGGTCGACAGCGCCGGGCATGCCTATAACGAACCCGGTATTCTGGATCAGTTGATTCGTGCTACGGACGGGTTTGCGGATCGGTAGATGTGGGTTGGACGAGCCTGCTGAGCTTTTCTTGGCTGTCTGGTCTTGCTGCATGTGGATGGTGCATGCCGATGTAGTGGTCTAATTATCTTAGTGCCGGGGCGTGGTGAACGCTCTTGGGCTGTCTGCTCTTGCTGCATGTTGATGTACTGGTTTAATTATCTGGCGACAGTGCTTGATGAACGCTCTTGGGCCGTCTGCTCTTGCTGCATGCAGATGTACTGGCTTTATGCTTATCACTCTCCGGTCGAAGGGACTCGCCGGGAGTCCGCCCGGCAGCGGACCCTCTTTCTTGCACGCCAAGAAAGAGGGGCAAAGAAGGCGCCCCACTCCGCAGCCCCTTCGGGGTCCCCGCTGTCACGGCCCGAACAGGGGGAAGGCCAGAGTCGCTACGCTCCGGCTGTCCTTCTGATCCCCTGTTCGACCCGCGCCAGCGGCTGCTCCGAATGGGGAAAGCGTGGCCGCCTCGCCTTCGGCATCGGGCTGGGTACCGTGATAACGCTATCGATGGCGCTCTTTTTGCCTGAAATTCGGTCGGACTAAGTAAATGCTTAGCGCTGGTGCTCCTTCGACAAACTCAGGACAGGCTTCGATACAG